>NZ_LAPT01000082.1 GCF_003194385.1 Pokkaliibacter plantistimulans | reverse complement strand
TAGACGAAGAGATTTTGTGATCGTCGCAAGCGCATGAAGATGCGAATAATCAAATTAGAGCCACCCTTATTTGAGTAAACCGGCGGCTGTCAGCGGAAGCGGACAGAGGACGTAAGCCCGAGAGACTCAGCCAGAATTGCCTGGCGACCATAGCGACGTGGAACCACCTGATTCCATCCCGAACTCAGAAGTGAAACGCGTCAGCGCCGATGGTAGTGTGGGGTTTCCCCATGTGAGAGTAGGTCATCGCCAGGCATCAACTACAGCACCCCCTGATCGGTAACGGTCAGGGGTTTTGCTTTTGGGGGTTTTGAATCAACTAAACGATCTTACCTTCCAGAGCATGCCCGCTCCCGAATGCCAGCGGCGAGGCACCGTCCGCCACCACAGAGCAGGTGTCCACCTTCCTCCTAAGCTATGAACGCTATCCCCAGTACCGATCCACATGGCGCTGGATCGCTTGCCGCATGAAACGGCTGGAGGCTTCTGCCTGTTCCTCCCAGGCAAAGACACAGCTGGACAGCACCCCGTCAAAGCCGCACTCATGCAATGTCCTGAAAAACACGTCCCAGTCAATTTCGCCTTCGCCGATATTGAGGTGCTGATGCACCCGTGCGGTGGATCCCGGAGGATTCACAATATAGCGTAGCTGAGAAGAGGCCTTGTGGTTGAAGGTATCGGCGATACGGGCGTGAGCAAGTAGCCCTTGTGTGGCACGAATACTCTCAGCGAGGTCATCACCATAGTAAAAGCTATGGGGTGCGATATAGGAGCACTTCACCGCGGGAGAGTTGATGGCCTTGATAATCTCAACCGCAGGGTCGATTCGTTCCAGCCAGTCCTCCGGATGAGGCTCAATGCTGAGAGTCAGCCCTTCGCGCTCCAGCAGGGGGACCAGAATATCCATACTCCGCCAGAACGCATTTTCACAGGCTTCAGCAGTGTGGCTACCCGAGCGATCTGCCGCTGATCGCTCGGGAGAACCTCCACGGCCAAACTCGGACACCAGCAACGGCGCATCCATGTCGACGGCAATCTCGATGGTACGCTTCCAGTTGTCGATAGCCACCTCCCACTCGTCCCGGTACGGGCTCGACCAGCGATACATGGGCTGTAACGAGGCCAACCCCACGTCATGCTGCTTCAGTGCCTGCTTGAACGACTGGATTCGCTCGGGATAAACCCGTGGGCGGGTCCACCACTGCAGGAAATCAGCTCGTGGCGATAGTTCGATATAGTCGTATCCCAGTTCTTTGGTTAGTCGACACATTTCAGGCAGTGACAAATGACGGTGCATGTATGGATCAAGGGCTATTTTCATCTTTATGCCATCTTGGTTAAGGGGAATGTCCTATACCACCAGCTGCCATGAATGCTTCAGGCGTTGGTCGCTGTATAGGTGAGGAAAGGCAAGGTGTATTGCAGAAGGCCGCGGCGTTTGTGCACAACGGTGTCCTTCATGGTGCTAAGCAGACGTATGGCCATCTGTTCTAACGGATGAGCTAACACCACATCAACCTCACCGCGGATCAGTGCTTCCCGGGTCAGATCGGTGAGGTCGTGACATATTGTCACCAGCTTACGTGCAGGGTGGTCGCAAAGTGCCTGAAGCACTCCTTCGATCCCGCCGCCTGCCAGATAGAGGCCAACCAGATCGGGATGCTGTACCAGCAGCTCTTCAGTGGTTGCACAAGCCAAAGGAATATCTTCCAGACTGATCATGGTTTCCAGAATCTGAAACTCCGGTGCTGACTCACGCATGTAGGCGCGAAAGCTGATCTCGTTCTCTTCCTGATTCTGATAGCGGTGGCTGCCAATCATCAGGCCGATCTTGCCGGGCTGCCGGCTCAGCCTCGAAATCATCCAGGCCGCAGTGCGTCCCACCTGGCGATTATCCAGTCCGATGTATCCTGCTCTATTGGCGGCAGACAGATCAGAGATCAGGGCAATGACGGGAGTACCTTGCAGTGACAACTGATCGATAGCCTGATTGATCAGCGGATGATCGGCGGCAACCACCGCAAGAGCATCACAGCGCTCTGCAAGACGGCGCATCTGTTCGATGATCATCTGCGGTACCAGCTCTTCGAGGAAGACAATTTCCAGGCTGTCATATTCATGACCACTGGCTTTCATTGCCTCGTTGAGGGCATGCGCACAGTCGACATAGAAACGGGTACTGCGTTTTTGCAGAATGACCGCCAGACGGCAGCCTGCTGCATGATCCTTGGCTCGTTTACGAATCAGCCCTGCGCGGGGAAAGCCAATCCGCTCGGCAGCTTCCAGCACGCGCTGCACCGTTTCCTCATTCACAGGGGCGCGCTTGTTGATCACACGATCCACGGTTGCAATGCCCACTCCTGCCGCTTTGGCAAGATCTGTCATAGTGGGTGGCTTCAGCATCTTCGTTACTCCGGCAATGGGGAGGGACTGCGCATCCTGTCATCCGTAATGACTGATATCGCTTGATGGTTTTATCACAGAAAAACCAACCAGCCTCCCCTGAGCTGAGTCGTTACTGATAATCGACCCACACGCCCCCGGCATCGGCTGAGCGGACACAATTTTCGACCCAACGCACGCCCTCTACACCTGCATGAATATCGGGGTAGCGCAGTGCTGACAGTTGCTCCTGGTCATCTCTGTCTGTGGCATCCATGGCGATGGCGAAGCGATAGTAAAGATTGGACCAGGCTTCAAAGAGACCTTCAGAGTGGCCGCCACCGATGCGATCATCCAACAGGGCACTGGGGTGCAGATAGGACATGCCGCGCTCCAGAATCTGTGCCGGCTTGCCTTGTATCTCAAACGACAGCTGGTTGGGGTGCTCGTCCCACCATTCCAGACTGGCTCTGGAGCCTATGACGCGAATTTTTTGCCCGTGCATGGACCCAGCATTGACGGCTGATGACCAGACAAAACCCATGGCGCCATTGGTGTAGCGCATCAGGGTGTAGGCATTATCTTCCAGTGGTGCGCGGCTTTTGACGAAACTCTGCCGGGTGCACATCAGACTCTCGATCTTCATTTCGGGCAGCATTACCTCGGACAGATACAGAGGATGGGTGCCTACATCGCCCAGCACATAGCTGGGACCTGCAAACCTGGGATCGACCCGCCATCGGGTCGCAGGGTTGGCCTCTTCCACCGCCTCGCTATGGAATCCATGAGCAAACTGCATATTGACGATGCGAATGTCGCCCAGCTCACCATTGGCAATCATGGCTCGTGCCTGTTCGATAAGCTGATGACCAGCATAGCCATAGGTGACCCCGACAATTTTTTTGCGGCTTACAGCCAGCTCTCTCAGCTCTACCGCTTCTTCAACGGTGAAGCACAGAGGCTTTTCGCAAACGACATGCAGCCCTGCCAGCAGCGCCGCTTTGCAAATGGCATAGTGAGTACCATTGGGGGTTGCGATGGATACTGCTTGTATACCGTCAACGCGCAGGGCTTCCGCAGCAAACATCTCCTGATAGCTGTCATAGCAGCGCTGTGGCTCAAGCCCCAGGCTGGTTCCGAATGCTTTCCCTCTGGCAGGATCAATATCAAATGCTCCCGCAACCAGTTGAAAAGTGTTGTCGCGCAGGGCAGCAGAGCGGTGAATATAACCAATCTGACTACCCTGACCGCCTCCTACCATGGCCCACCGAATGGGATGTGCAGTGCGTTTTTCACCGTTGATCATGTTGTTGTCCTTGGCCATCAGTAGGCGACGTAGTTGCGCGTTGATAGGGGCGAGTGATGGAGTGCGATCAGCTATGCTCTGCCGCATGACATCGGGTAACGGGCGTGAGCAAGAGAGAACGCTCAGTGGTCAAAGCCCACCTGGTGTAAAAAGAGGCGGCTTTCAGTGACGTCACGCAGGCTGGTATCGCTGTTGCGTGGATCCCGCTCCTGCTCAATGGTGATAAAGCCGTGATAGTTGATATCTTCCAGACAGGTCTTGAGGGCGGTGTAGTCTATGACTCCTTTGCCGATGGGGCACATTACGCCCCGGGCGCAGGCTGCAAAGAATGTTATTTCTTTCTGCATGATCTGCTGGTAGACAGATAAATCGATATCTTTGAAATGGATATAGTCGACTTTATGTGAGTATTTACGTAACCATAATTCAGGATCCATCCCGGAATAATAAAGATGGCCGGTGTCGAGACAAAGGCCAGCTAATTCATAATCAATATCGCTGACCAGCTTTTCTATTTCATCCGCAAATTCGATATAGCCACCCGCGTGTGGATGAATAACGGCTCTGACGCCGTATTTTCTGGCAATAGCTGCAATGGCGCGAATATGCGATATCATCCGCTGCCAGTTTGGCTCAGAGAGGCGTAGCGCGGTATCACCATGGCCAGCCTTGATGTCACGTTCAGGGTGCCCCCAGTCGATGATCACCAGATAGGGAAGAGGAAACTTCTGGTCCTGTTCGGCAGCAGGCATCGGTAGCCGGGTGATGAACTGGCAGATATTCTCGGCCTGTTGCAGCAGGTTTGTCAGATTAGCGGGAGCAACCAGATCATCGAAAATGGTACCTGCAATAATATTCAGATCGAGGTTCTGCAGTTCCCGGGAAACGCTGTCTATATCCAGCGGTATATAACCATAAGGGCCAAGCTCAATGCCTTTATAGCCCGCGGTGGATGCTTCATTAAGCACTGTTTTCCAGTGGGGCAGATACGGATTCTCAGGGTCGTCGACGCCCCAGCAGCAGGGAGCACTGGCGATCTTTATACTCATGATTATTTACATCCTGTTTTATTAGCTGAACCTGAGCTAATAACTGTTAGTTGTATTTGTCAGTGATGTTTTTGAGAAAGTTAATTAATTCAGAGATGCCCCAATTTTAAAGTGGCGTGATTTCCGAAATACCTATTCGGTTGGGACTGTTATTTGTATTGTGTTTGCTGAGTTTACGAGTTTCTGTAACGCAGACAATTGGCAGCTATCATTTCATATCATGTATTATCGTCGCTGCTGTAAGGGGGGCGTGATAAAACTATCATGCGCGGCATGACAGTGTGCTGGCTGAAGGCTGTATGTCGGCACAAGTCACACTGGGCAGCTAAACTGTCCCCTGATTTCTGCAACACATGGCTTGGTACGCTGAAGCTATTTACACTTTGCTGACGCTGACTTACGCCACTGGAAAGTACCTTGATTCACATATCACCGGGCAGGACTGCCGTAGATGAAATCTGTTGCCATCGTTGTCTTCCCTGATGTCTTGCTGCTTGATGTGGCTGGCCCGATGGATGTTTTCGCCATTGCCAACCGCTATCTGACACCAGATCAGGCCTATCGCATTACCACCGTAGGGGCAGAGTGCACTGCTGTGCGGGCCTCCAATGGTCTGCGCCTGCTTGCGGATGAGACTATTGATAGCGCTCCCCTGGCATACGACCTGCTGCTGGTGCCCGGTGGGCCTGGCGCCTATAACGATATCCCGACCTGCCTGCTGCCGTGGCTGCAGGACAGTGCCAGCCAGTCACAGCATTACGGCTCGATCTGCACCGGCGCCTTTTTACTTGGCTATGCGGGCCTGCTGGATGGTCACCGCGTCACCACCCACTGGAACTACACTGAGCGCCTGTCCCGGCTGTTTCCTGCGGCACAGGTCGAAACCAATCACATCTATCTGCAGGATCGCTATCTGCTCACATCCGGCGGTGTGACAGCCGGCATTGATCTGGCGTTGTCCATTGTCGAGGCGGATCACGGGCGCCAGCTGGCGCTGACCGTCGCCAAGGTGATTCTGGTAGCGATGAAGCGTCAGGGCGGGCAAGGTCAGTTCGGACCAATGCTGTCGAAAGTCGCCAAGGAAGATACGGCCGTTTCCCGTGTGCAGGCCTATGTGCTGGAGCATATCGACGAGGCATTCACGGTGGAAAGGCTGGCCTCTCTGGCGTCCATGAGTGCCCGTAGTTTTTCCCGGCAGTTCGTCAGGGAGAGCCACTGTACTCCCATGGAGTTTGTGCTGGGAGCACGGATCGACCACGCCCGGAAAATGCTGGAAACGACTGAGCTGCCAATGAAAACAGTGGCTTATCACAGCGGATTTGGCAGTGACCGGCATATGCGTCTGCTGTTTACGGAGCGTCTGGGGCTAACGCCGTCACAGTATCGTGAGCGGTTCGGTTATGACATCTAGCATTTGGCACTGCTGTCGTGAGCCCATCCTTCGGGCTGGCTGAATTTATCCTCGATTTGGCCGTTTCTGTCCCTATGCCTGCATTGCGTGAAAAACACAGACAGCGATGATAAAGGACTACTCATAGCCAGGGAGCGTGCTGAGCTGTCAGGGTATGCGATTCGCTACGAAGAACATCAAGAGAGTTCAACCTCCAGCGCAAGACGTAGTGGCCGCAGCTTCTGGGTAATTCATCAGGACAGATGAATTCGTCGGGCGTCAGCGCAAAGAATGCAGATGTATATGCAGCGAGCCGATCAAAGTGAACAGACGTTTTGCTTTGATGCCTTCACCTTCCATATTCAGCGCCGTCTTGTAACGGAGCAGGGGCAGCCATTGCGACTGGGAAGTCGTGCCCTGGACATCCTTCAGCTGCTGCTGGAAAACGCTGGCAAAGTGGTCAGCAAAGAACAGCTGATGGCTTATGTATGGCCCAACTCCATTGTCGAAGAGATCAACCTGCGCGTGCATATCGCTGCGCTGCGTCGTGCCCTGCGTGATGGCGAGGATGGACGTCGCTATATCATTACCGTTCCTCAGCGTGGTTATAGTTTTGTCGCAGAAGGCATCATGCAGGCAACAGATGCTGATCAGCCGTCTGGCAGTGAGTCTGAACGAGTGTTCATTGCGGCGCCAACGACCGAATCTGTGTATCAGCTCCCGGTCAACGCGACTGGTATCGAAGGTCGTGATGTCGTGGTTGAAGAGCTGGTGCAACGGCTGCTGTCCCATCGGCTGGTGACCCTGACAGGCCCCGGTGGTGTGGGTAAGAGCTGCACGGCATTGCAGGTGGCTGAGCGGGTGCGGGAAGTCTATCAGCAACAGATCTGCATGATCGATTTTTCCGAACAGCAGGATCCGGTCGCCGTGGCGACCTTGCTGAGCCGTCAGCTGGGGCTGGAGATCAGCCGTTATCCCCGTGCTGAGCACCAGCAGCCACGGTTACTGATTTTTGATAATTGTGAAGGCCAGCTGAATTTCTGTGCCGATATGGCCGAATCGCTGCTGAATAGCGTACCCCTGCTGTCCATTCTGGTGACCAGCTGCGAAGCCCTGCGCATCGACGGTGAATATGTGCAGGTTTTACAACCGCTGGCTTATCCGCAACAGGCAGAGCAGCATGAGCAGTTGCTGTCTTTTCCCGCCGTTCGCCTACTGGTGAAGCGCATTCAGGCGCGTCAGCAGGACTTCACTCTCAATGCGGCCAATGCGCCGCTGCTGTGTGAGATATGCCGTCGGCTGGACGGCATGCCTCTGGCACTGGAACTGGCGGCATTTCACAGCGAAGCCTACGGGCTGCAGGGGCTGTGTCAGCAGCTGGATGAACATTTTGCTTTCCTGCAGCTGGAGCGTCGCGCCGCCAGTCACCGTCATCAGTCGTTGCAGGCGGTGTTGCGATCTGGCTATGACAACCTGACGGCGCTGGAGCGCGTATGCTTCAACCGGTTGGGCGTATTTCGCACGGTGTTTACCCTGAATGTCGCCCTCAAGGTGCTGAGCAGTCGGCCACTGAGAGACGACGCTATCATCGAAGCGCTGACCGGGCTGGTGGCCAAATCACTGGTACAGGTGGATGCGTTGGGGGGGATTGCCCGCTATCGGTTGTTGCATGCAGCACGGGCATTTGCGCTGCAGCAGCTACAGCAGAAAGGTGAGCTGGCCGTCATGCAGCAGCGGTATGCTGAGGTGTGTTGTCAGGCCTTCAGAAAGGAGGAGGTGACGCAGGAGGTTTCACACTGGCGTAGTGTCCAGCTGAGCTGACGTTGGCTGACTGATCAGCCGATCAACTGCTTCTCCCTCTTCTCTGCCAATTTGACACGTTAGTGGGTGCTGACCGGCTGCCATTGCTGCAACAGCGCCCCGACGCGTTGCACATCCGGGGTGGAGAATCCCTCGCTGAACTTCTCGTAGACCGGCGCCAGCAGTCCATAGGCGTCGGACTGGCGGCCCTGGCTGTGCCAGAGCTCCGCCAGACTGGTAGCACTGCGTAGTTCCCAGATCAGTGCTCCTTGTTCCCGTGCAATCTGCAGTGCCTTTTGCAGTACCTGCTCGGCACTGTCGGTATCAGAGGCTGGCTGCGACAACAGCTGATCGGCCTTTATCCTCAATAACTCGGCCGTGGCCCAGCCGGTCAGCCCACGCTCTGCGCGCTCCAGCAGTGCCGGGCTGGCGAAGCTGGCTTTCATGGTGGCGATAAACTCGCCAATCATGGTGGCCGGTGGTTGAGGCGGCTGTGGATAGGGGCCAGTGCTGTCCACCAGCGGCAGATAGAGGCGCTGGTAATACGGTACCCAGTTCTGGAAAAACACCACGGCGTGCCGGTGAGTCAGCTGCGCCAGCAGGGTAAGCCGCTGAATGGCCAGCGGGTGCTTGCCATTGTGGAAGGCGATGACAAAACCCGCCATGCACAGGGTGTAGCAGATGGACGTGGCGTGATCGATGCGAGTAGCGCGCTCCAGCGCGCGTGTCGCGACCGCGCAGGCCTGCTCACCCAGTCCCTGCAGCCAGAGGATACGCGCCTGCAGTGTCAGGGTAGCGACGTGCAGATCATACTGAACGCCCAGATTGTGTGTGACATAACAGGGATCATGCTGGTCTGGCAGCTGGCTGCCGATGCTGTCCAGCAGCAGTCGTGCCTCCCGCTGTTGCCCGGCATAGTGCAGTGCCAGCGCCTGCAGACGGTGGCTGGTGATCCACAGGACCGGTTCGCGTTGCCAGTTCAGCTTCCCGAACAGCTGACCCTGTTGCAGTCCGGCAAGATAGTCGCCGCGACTGAGGTTGATGGTCATCTGGCCGGAGATGGCCTGCAGTTGTCCCATCCGATGCTGGCACTGTTCAGCCAGATGGTGTGCGGCAACGAAGGCGGCCCAGGTTTCGGGTGTATCGCCACGGCAATGGAACCAGGCACTGCCGAGCAATAGCTGCAGCTGCATGGTGAGTTCAGCGGAGCGTGCCACCGTTTCGCAACTCAGGGCCTGTTGCAGGTAGCGGCTGTACTCCTGTAGCAGAGACAACTCCTGCCACAACGGCG
Organism: Pokkaliibacter plantistimulans; assembly: GCF_003194385.1. GTDB lineage: Bacteria > Pseudomonadota > Gammaproteobacteria > Pseudomonadales > Balneatricaceae > Pokkaliibacter > Pokkaliibacter plantistimulans. Next base: position 116,994 of record NZ_LAPT01000082.1, on the reverse strand, counting down.
ACGACGCCAGCGTCAGGCTGATGGCCAGCGCATGATGCGCAGGCCGGGACAGAGCCCAGTTCATGGCAGAGCGTAGTTCATTGAGCTGCGCCTCACACTGCTGACGCCAGCCTGGGTTGGACTGCTGCTCCCATTGCCGTCTGGCGTGCTTTATTTGCCGCAGACAGTAGTTGGCGTGATGCTGGGCCGCCAGCTCACTCTCCTCAGCCAGCTGTAGCTGGTTACGCGCATAGCAGCGGGTGGTATCCAGCAGGTAGTAACGGAGCGTCAGGTTGCTGTTATCGACGTTCAGTAATGACTTGTTGACCAGTTCGGCGATGGCAGGCAACAGCTGACTGGCGGCCAGCGATCCCCACGGCACCACCGCCATGGCCGATTCCAGCGTGAAGCGCCCCTCAAAAATGCTCAGCCGGCGCAGACTCTGTTGCGCCTGTTCACACAGCAGCTCATAGCTCCAGTCCAGTGTCGCCCGCAGTGTCTGATGACGGGGCAGGGCGGTACGGCGGCCCTGAGTCAGCAGACGGAAGCTGTTCTGCAGCTGAAACAGCAGGTCACGTAATCCCAGACTGCTGAGGTGGGCCGCAGCCAGCTCGATAGCCAGTGGAATGCCGTCCAGCCGCTGACAAATCTGTACCACCACCGCCAGCTCCTGTGCGTCAGGGACAACGTTGTCGGTACACCTCTGCGCGCGTTCTATAAACAACTGGATGGCGGGAAAGGTCAGGGCTGTCTGCGGTTCCGTCATCAGGGTGGTGGGGTAGGCCAGTGCATTCAGGCGAATAACCTGTTCACCCTCGATATTCAGTGGCTCGCGGCTGGTGCAGAGCATATGCAGATGCGGCGCATGGCGCAGCAGACTGTCGGCCAGCGAGGCAATGCCATCAATCAGGTGCTCACAGTTATCCACTACCAGCAGCATGTGGCGATTTTGCAGGTGTCTGTAGAGCTGAGGCAACGGGTCGCCGTGGGTGGCGGGCAGCTCAAGTACCTTGCTCAATGCTATGCTGATTCCCGACTCGTCCCGCAGTGGGGCAAGGTCGAGCAGCCGGATACCCTGTTCAAACTGGTCGAGCAGCAGCTCGGCGGTACGCAGGGCGACGGTGGTTTTGCCGATGCCCCCGGTACCGACCACACTGACCAGACGCTGCTGGGGTGTCAGGGTCAGCAGCCGGTGCAGCACATCATCCCGGCCCAGCATGCGTGTCAGGCGCGGCGGCAGGTTGTGTTTACGTTCACTGGGGAGAGCAGTAATAGGCTGCTTGTCGCTGATGATGTTAACCGCCAGACAGTAACCGCGCTGCGGCACGGTGACGATATAGCGCTGACCGTGCTGGCCATCACCCAGTGCTTTGCGCAGGGCGGCAATATGCACGCGCAGGCTGATCTCCTCGACGCTGTTATCGGGCCAGACCGTTGCCAGCAATTGTTCCTTACTGACCACTTCCCCGGCGTATTGCAGCAGCACCAGCAGAATATCCAGTGCCCGCTTGCCCAACGTGAGTGGCCGTTCGGCATCAAAGACCAGACGTTGCTGTGGATAAATACGGTAGGAGCCAAAACACACCGCCTGCTCCTGCTGGGGATACGGCACAGCAACGGCAGTCTGCGATCGGTGAGGGGGGAAATAGCTTGAATTCATGGCAGGCTCCTCGATTAGCCAGGGGAATGGCTCCCAGCAAGGCATCTTCAGACGAACTGCTATGTCGGAAGGTAGCGCCTATACAGCGTCATACGTCCAGCGATCAGCCAGCATCCACGGCGGTCCGTTCAGATTGTTCAACCATCTTGCGCAGCAGTGCCTGTCAATGCAACACGACAGACAGGTCTGATGCGTATTTCCTCAGGTGTTAAGCGGTTGTTAATGAGGATTAACAATAGACCGCCAACGACGATTAACAACCATTAACTCGCACATCCAGCGCTGCCAGCCAAAAATAGCCCCACGACACAGGCCAGGGTTCAGGAGAGCCGGCATGAGCAAGGTAGTGGTGGTGTATCACAGTGGTTATGGCCATACCCGGGTGCTGGCAGAAGCCGTGACCCAGGGGGTGGACAGCCAGCCCGACAGTACCGCGCTGCTGCTACCGGTGGATCAGGTACCGCAGCACTGGCAGCAGTTGCACAGTGCCGATGCCATCATCTTTGGCTCCCCTACCTACATGGGCAGCGTGTCTGCCCCGTTCAAGCATTTTATGGAGGCCACATCGGCCTTCTATCTGGCCAGACCCTGGCGCAACAAGCTGGCTGCCGGCTTTACCAACTCCGGTAACCCGTGTGGCGACAAATTCAACACCCTGGTGCAGATGGTCACCTTCGCCGCCCAGCACTCGATGATCTGGGTGGGGCTGGATCTGCTGCCCGGTAACAACACCCGTATGGCGTCGCCGCAGGATCTCAATCGTCTTGGCGGTTCGTTGGGAGCGATGGCGCAGTCCAATCTGGATGAAGGCAGCGACACGGCGCCGCCGGAAGCTGACCGTCTGACTGCCCGGCATCTCGGTGAGCGGGTGGCCAGGCTGGCCGCACAGATGAGCATGAATCAAAGCAACCTGTCATCCCGGCTGGGCTGACCTGATAGGAGAGTACCTCGCATGAACCTGACTCCTCGTCTGCTGGCCGCTGCGCTGGCACTGTCCACCGGGCTGGGCGCTGCGTCCTGCGTGCTGGCGGCCGACAAGCCAACGGTTGAACACCAGACCCAGGCCTTTCTCGATGTGCTGGCCAAGGGCGGTGGCAAGCCCCTCGAGCAGCTGACACCGATGGAAGCGCGTGCCGTACTGACCGGTGCGCAGAAGTCTGTCGAGGTGGATATGTCAGGTATTAGCACCGAGGAGAAGTCCATCGAGGTCAATGGCAAGTCCATCGCGCTGACCATCGTTCGCCCGCAGGGTGTGACGGGGACCTTGCCGGTATTCATGTTCTTCCACGGCGGTGGCTGGGTACTGGGCGATTATCCCACCCATGCCCGCCTGATCCGTGATCTGGTCGTCAACTCCGGTGCGGTGGCGGTGTACGTCAACTACACCCCCTCACCTGAAGCCCAGTATCCCACGGCCATCAATCAGGCTTATGCCGCTACCGCCTGGGTCGCTGCGCACGGTGCCGAGCTGGGTGTCGATGGCACACGGCTGGCGGTCGCCGGTAACAGTGTCGGCGGCAACATGGCGGCGGTGGTGAGCCTGATGGCGAAAGACAAAGGCACGCCGGCCATCCGCTTCCAGGCCCTGCTGTGGCCGGTCACTGATGCTGGAATGGACACCCCTTCCTACAAGGAGTTTGCCCAGGGGTACTTCCTTACCAAACCGATGATGAAGTGGTTCTGGGACAACTACACCACGGACAAGAAACAGCGGGCACAGATCACCGCCTCACCGCTGCGCGCCAGTCTGGCCGAGCTGAAAGGCCTGCCTCCGGCACTGGTGATTACCGCCGCGGACGACGTGTTGCGTGATGAAGGCGAGGCCTATGCGCACAAGCTGGATCAGGCCGGGGTGGCCGTCACTGCGACCCGCTACAACGGCATGATTCACGACTTCGGCCTGCTTAATCCGCTGGCCACGTTGCCTTCCACCCAGTCAGCCATGCTGCAGGCCGGCACTGAGCTGAAGAAGCATCTGCAATAACCCTCAGCCCCGGCTGATCCACACAACGGCAGACAGGAGAACTTCCATGGCTACGTTCACAACGCGTGATGGTGTCGACATTTACTACAAGGACTGGGGCAGTGGTCAGCCCATCGTGTTCAGCCACGGCTGGCCGCTCAATGCGGACAGCTGGGAAGCGCAGATGCTGTTCCTGGCCTCTCAGGGCTATCGGGTGATTGCTCATGATCGCCGGGGCCATGGTCGTTCCAGTCAGCCCTGGCAGGGCAACGATATGGATCACTATGCCGATGATCTGGCCGAGCTGATGGAAGTGCTCGATCTGCACGAGGCGGTACTGTTCGGCTTCTCCACCGGTGGCGGCGAAGTAGCTCGCTATATCGGTCGTCACGGCAGCAAGCGTGTGGCCAAGGCTGGGCTGATTGCCTCGGTGCCGCCACAGATGCTGCAGACGGAAAGCAATCCCGACGGGCTGCCAATGGCGGTATTTGACGGCATCCGTGCCGCGTCGCTGGCCAACCGGGCACAGCTTTACAAGGATCTGGCCAGTGGCCCGTTCTTCGGCTTCAACCTGGAAGGGGCCACGCCCTCAGCCGGGCTGATCGATACCTTCTGGATGCAGGGCATGATGGCCGGGCACAAGAATACCTATGACTGCATTGCGGCCTTCTCGGCCACGGACTTCACCGAGGATCTGCTGAAGTTCGACATCCCCACCCTGATTATCCACGGCGATGCCGATCAGGTGGTGCCGATTGGTACCTCCGCACTGGCTGCCGCCCGACTGATCAAGGACGCCGTACTCAAGGTCTATGCCGGTGCTCCGCACGGCCTGACGGATACCCACAAGGATCAGCTTAACGCTGACCTGCTGGCCTTTATCCAGAGCTGAGCGCGGTCACCCCAAAGCGGTGCAACACCGCCGCCGTTGCTAGCGTTTGACACCGTTTTTTTACCTGTTCCACAGCGGCTGAGGACAGCTGCGTTCTTTCACTACGTCCATTGCAAGAGGATAGACACCATGGCCATCGCCAAAGCGGTACCCGGAAAAACCCTGCTCAACCATGACGATCATACCCTGATCATGATCGACCACCAGTCGCAGATGTCCTTTGCCACCAAGTCCATTGATGCAGTGACCCTGCGTAACAACGCGGCACTGGTGGCCAAGGCCGCCAAGGAATTCGGTGTATCCACCATTCTGACCACCGTGGCCGAGAAGAGCTTCTCCGGCCCGATCTTCGATGAGATCAAGTCAGTATTCCCTGACTACAACGTGATTGACCGTACCACTATGAACACCTGGGAAGACGAGCGCATCGCCGTTGAAGTCAATGAGTACGGCAAAAGCAAGATTGTGCTGGCGGGGCTGTGGACATCCGTCTGCATCGTCGGCCCGGCACTGTCGGCGCTGGATCAGGGCTTTGAAGTTTATGTCATCACCGATGCCTGCGGTGATGTCTCGACCGAAGCTCACGAAATGGCCATCACCCGCATGGTGCAGCTGGGTGCCCGGCCCATGACGTCACTGCAGTACCTGCTGGAACTGCAGCGTGACTGGGCGCGTGGTGAAACCTATGACCAGACCGTGAAGACCTCCATCGCCCATGGCGGTGCCTATGGTCTGGGCCTGATTTACGCCAAGACCATGTTCAACGCTTCTGAAGGGCACTGATCCCGGAGCGAGAGTACGGCGGCCTGCTCCCTGCGGCCGCTATCCCCGACCAGCTGACCAAGGAGAACTGACGATGGCGACTACCCTGACGGACTGGGGCCTGCTGTTTCAGCGGCTGGCCGGGTCCCTGTTGGTGCTGCAGGTCCATGGCCTGCCCAAATTACTGCATTTCCAGCAGCAGCTGACCCAGATTGAAGACCCCTTTGGCCTCGGCGCCAGCCTGACGCTGTGGCTGGCCATCTTTGCCGAGGTGGTCTGTCCGCTGCTGATCATGCTGGGGGTGTTTACCCGGCTTGCCTGCCTGCCGTTGCTGTTTCTGCTGCTGGTGGCCCTGCTGCTGGTGCATCCGCAGTGGAGTCTGGCAGAGGGGCAGTTTGGCTGGCTGTTGCTGATCCTGTTCGGCACCTTGCTGATCAGTGGTCCGGGTCGTCTGGCGCTGGGGCAACGGGTCGCCGGCAGGTTTCCGCTGCTGGCGCGGGTGAGCTGAGTTCTGAACTGTGAAGGGCCGAATGATGAATGAACAGGATGTAGTGACGCTGATCGTGCGTCACCGGATCAAGCCGGGCGTTGATCTGGCGTATGAGCAGTGGCTGCGTCGTACCACGCAGGTGGCTGCCAGTTACCCCGGCCATCTGGGGGTCAATGTGATCCGCGATCTGGACCGCTTTGTCTGTGTGCTGCGCTTTTGCGGCACCACCGAGCTGCAAAGCTGGCTGGACTCCAGTGACCGCAAGCAACTGATTGACGAGGTCATGCCGCTGCTGGTGGAAGGGGACCAGTTTGAAGTCGATGGCGCGCGGGAGTTCTGGTTCACCCCCGGGCAGATTCTGCCGCCGCCGCGCTGGAAGCAGGCCTGCATCACCTTTCTGGTGATTCTGCCCCTGAGCATGTTGGTGCCGCTGCTGTGGCGCCCGGCCTTTCAGCAGTGGCCGTGGCTGGGAGGCTTTGTGCCCAGCAACGTGGTGATCACCCTCAGCATCGTGTTGCTGGTGGTCTACTTCTTCATGCCTCGGGTGACGGCGTTGTTCTCAGCCTGGCTGGAAGGCCGCTCACGCACCTGATCTCCGAATACTTGACGTAGCCGGGCTGTACCAAGGCAACCGGCTGCTGCATCCATCTGCACAGGAAGGGCAAGGTTATGAATGCCGATCTGATTCTGCACAATGGTCGACTGCACACGGTTGACCGCGACAATCCCACTGCCACTGCCGTCGCCATCAAGGACGGCCGTTTCACCGTGGTGGGCAGTGATGCCGAAGCCATGGCGGTACGCGGTGATCACACCAAGGTCATTGATCTTAAAGGGCGTACCGTGATACCCGGTCTTAATGACTCCCACCTGCACCTGATTCGCGGTGGCCTGAACTACAACTTGGAACTGCGCTGGGAAGGCGTGCCCTCGCTGGCCGATGCCCTGCGTCTGCTCAAGCAACAGGCAGATGTGACGCCTGCCCCGCAGTGGGTACGGGTAGTGGGAGGCTGGAACGAATTCCAGTTTGCGGAAAAACGCATGCCGACGCTGGAAGAGCTGAACCGGGCGGCGCCGGACACCCCGGTCTTTGTGCTGCATCTGTATGATCGCGCCCTGCTTAACCGCGCTGCCCTCAAGGTGGTCGGCTATACCCGCGATACGCCCAACCCGCCCGGCGGCGAAATCCAGCGTGATGCCAACGGCGAGCCGACCGGCATGCTGATAGCCCGGCCCAATGCCATGATCCTCTACGCGACTCTGGCCAAGGGGCCGAAGCTGCCTCTGGAGTATCAGGTCAACTCCACCCGTCAGTTCATGCGTGAGCTGAACCGTCTGGGCGTGACCAGCTGCATCGACGCCGGTGGTGGTTTCCAGAACTATCCCGATGACTATGCGGTGATTCAGCAATTGGCCAAAGACCAGCAGCTGACCATCCGTATCGCCTACAACCTGTTTACCCAGAAACCCAAGGAAGAGCTGAACGACTTCAGGAACTGGACCAGTTCAGTGACCCTGCATCAGGGCGATGACTTCCTCCGCCATAACGGCGCCGGGGAAATGCTGGTGTTCTCTGCCGCGGACTTTGAAGACTTTCTCGAACCCCGCCCCGATCTGCCAGCCAGCATGGAAGCCGAACTGGAGCCGGTGGTGCGTCACCTGGTCGAGCAGCGCTGGCCGTTCCGTCTGCATGCCACTTACAACGAGTCCATCTCGCGCATGCTGGACGTGTTCGAGAAGGTCAACCGTGACATCCCCTTCAACGGTCTGCCGTGGTTCTTCGATCATGCCGAAACCATCACTCCGCAGAACATCGAGCGGGTGCGGGCACTGGGCGGCGGTATCGCCATTCAGGATCGTATGGCCTTTCAGGGGGAGTACTTTGTTGACCGTTATGGCCATCAGGCAGCAGAGCAGACCCCGCCGATCAAGCGCATGCTGGCCGAAGGTGTGCCGGTCGGTGCCGGCACCGATGCCACCCGTGTCTCCAGCTATAACCCCTGGACGTCGCTGTACTGGCTGGTCAGCGGTCGCACGGTAGGCGGCACCGCACTGTATCCGGAAGGGCTGTCCCGTGAGACCGCGCTGCAGCTGTTCACCCATGGCAGTGCCTGGTTTTCGTCGGAGCAGGGCAAGAAAGGGCAAATCAAAGTGGGTCAACTGGCAGACCTGATTGCCCTGTCCGGCGATTTTTTCAGCGTTGAGGAAGAAGCCATCAAGTGGCTGGAGTCGGTACTGACAGTGGTCGACGGCAAGGTGGTCTACGCCGCCGAAGAGTTCGATGACCTCTGCCCACCCAGTGTACCTGTCATGCCTGACTGGTCACCGGTACACAAGGTGCCCGGCCACTGGCGGCCAGCATCGCCCCTGCTGAAGCAGGTGCACCAGTGCTCAGGCCCCTGTGCGGTGCACGCCCACAGTCATGATCGGGTGCGTACGGCCAATGTGCCGGTCAGTGATTTTCAGGGGTTCTGGGGTGCCTTCGGCTGCTCCTGTTTCGCCTTCTGATCCTGTCCCTGCACTGACCGAACCACACAGCACTCAGCACCTGTTCAGGTTCTGAGTGCTGTTCAGGAGCCTCCCGATGGTTGCCACTGTTCCCCGATTCCCGGCTGTCTGCCTGGGGCTGAGTACCACGTTGGCGCTGGCCACGGCGCACTGCGCCAGTGCGGCTGCGGCAACGTCCCCTCAGCCCCTGCTTGAATGGTCTTTGCTTAATCGCAACTACCTGATCGATAACGACTATCGGGGTGCGGATGGCAACCGGCCTTACCGCCGGGAATGGGCTCATGGCCTGCTGGCCGAAGTGCAGTCGGGTTTTACCCCCGGGTTGCTGGGGTTGGGGGCCGATGTTCACGGTTTTGCCGGTTACAAGCTGGACAGCCAGCACGGCCACGCCGGTACCGGTTTGCTGGCCGCTGACAGTGATGGCGGCAGCGTAGACAGTTACGGTAGCAGCGGCGGGGCAGTGAAACTGCGCCTGCGGCAGACAGTAGTGAAATACGGCGAGATGACGGTGGCAACGCCGGTGTTCGCCACTGCGGACAAGCGCCTGCAGCCGGAATATGCGACCGGCTTCTGGCTGCAAAGCGATGAGCTGACTGGCCTCAGCCTGCAGGCCGGGCACTTTACCGCTTTCAAAAATCAGGACTCCTCTACCTCACACGGCGAGTTCAGTGGCTACGGGGCTTCCACGGCGGGCAGTGCCATCAGTCTGGCAGGGGCCCGATGGGCGGTCAGCGATCAGCTGCACAGCGCGCTGTTTGTGTCGCAGCTGGATGACAACTGGCGGCAGAGTTATCTCAATCTCAACTGGCAGCAGCAGAACCTGCGTGTCGGCGGCAACCTCTATCACAGCCGTGATCAGGGGGAGCGTCGTGCCGGGGCCATCGATACCCTGGCTTACAGTGTGGCGGCCAGTTACCAGCGGGCGTCGCAGGGTTTCATGCTGGCGTATCAGAAAATCAACGGTGATACCCCTTTTGACTTTGTCGGCGGGGACGCCATCGCGCTGGCCAATTCCATCAAATATGCCGACTTCAACGGCGCCCATGAGCGTTCCGTGCAGGCCCGTTATGACTTCGACTTCGCTGCGCTGGGCGTCCCCGGCCTGAGTTTGATGGCACGCTACGTCAAAGGCTGGGGCATCGATGGCACCCATGCCGAGGCGGGCGGTGCCTATAACCCGTTCGACAGTGCCAGTGGTGACTATCAGCCTCAGCAGGGGCAGGGCGGCAAACACTGGGAGCGGGATCTGCAGGTGCGCTATCAGGTGCCTGCCGGTCCCTTCAAGGATCTGTCGCTGTCACTGGCGGAGGTGGGCCATCGCGGTAACGCCGCCCAGGGCGGCGCCAACATCGAACGTCTGTATCTGTTGCTGCAATACCCGTTACGAGGAAGCCTTTGATCATGGCCACGGTTGTTCACTCTCCCTGGAGCCCGCTGCGTCACACGCCCTTTCGCTGGCTGTGGCTGGCCAGTATCGCCTCCAACATCGGCACCTGGATGCATGAGGTTGGCGCTGGCTGGCTGATGACCTCGCTGTCGGCCAGCCCGCTGCACGTAGCGCTGGTGCAGGTGGCGGGCTCCCTGCCGATGTTTTTTCTGGCCCTGCCCGCCGGTGCGCTGGCGGACATCGTCGACAAGCGCCGCTATCTGCTGCTGGTGCAGTGCTGGATGGCGCTGGTAGCCATGACGCTGGCCCTGCTGACGCTGCTGGGGCTGATCAATGTGCCGCTGCTGTTACTGCTGACACTCGGCATGGGTATCGGCACGGCGCTGATGATGCCGGCCTGGTCGGCGCTGACCCCGGAACTGGTGGATAAGGCCGATCTGCCTGCCGCCATTGCGCTGTCCAGTGTCGGCGTCAATCTGGCGCGGGCCGTGGGGCCGGCCATTGCCGGGGTACTGGTCAGCCTCAGCGGACCCTGGCTGACCTTTGCCCTCAACGGCGCGTCGTTTCTGGCGGTCATCAGTGTGCTGTGGCTGTGGCGTCGTCAGCTGACGCCGCCAGTCCTGCCTGCCGAGCGCCTGCTGGGGGCGATCCGTGCGGGCTGGCGCTACAGCCGTTCATCGCGACCGCTGCAGGCGGTGCTGGTACGGGCACTGGCATTCTTCTTTGGTGCCAGTGGGGCAATGTCGATGCTGCCCCTGATTGTGCGGCAGGAGCTGCATGGCAGCGCGGCTGACTTCGGCATCCTGCTTGGCTGCGTCGGCGTCGGCGCGGTATCCGGCGCCATGTTGCTGCCGCTGATTCGCCGGCATCTGCATAACGACCGGCTGGTGGTGCTGGCCTCGGTGCTGTACGCACTGGTGATCTTTGCGCTGGCCTTTGTTCGCCATTTCGCCCTGCTGATTCCGGTCATGCTGGTCAGTGGCGCTGCCTGGATTGCGGTGCTGTCGAGCCTGCAGGTGGCGGCACAAACCTCGGTACCCAGCTGGGTCAAGGCGCGGGCACTGGCAGTCTACATTCTGGTGTTCTTCGGCAGTCTGGCGGGCGGCAGCCTGTTATGGGGCAGCATCGCCAGCCACAGTTCCATCACCTATGCCCTCTGCGTGGCGGGGGCGGTGCTGTTGCTCGGCCTGTGCCTGACGCCGCTGTTCTCCCTGCCAGTGAAGGAAGCCGATGACCTGGCGCCGTCATTGCACTGGCCTGCGCCGGTCGCGCTGGACAGCCGCCATCATGATCGCGGCCCGGTGATGATCAGCGTCGAATACCGTATTGCCGAGGCCGACTGGCCCGCCTTCCAGCAGGCCATGGCTGAGGTACGCCGGATGCGGCAGCGCAATGGTGCTTTCTCCTGGGGGCTGGTGCAGGACAGTGAGGACGCGCAGTGCTGGCAGGAGTTCTTCTTCGACGAGTCCTGGCTGGAGCATCTGCGCCATCACGGTCGGGTGACACGGGCCGAGCAGCGGATCGAGGCAGGTGCCCGGCGGCTGCAGATGGCCGGCACACCGGTGCGTATTCGTCATCTGCTGGCGCCCATGGCCAGCAAGAATCCACCCTCGTCAGCCTGATGAGGGGGTAATGCCGCGGTCGGGGCGTTACCCTGGCCGCTGTGGTACTGACGCGTGGATCTGCGTCAGCCATTTCATGATCAGGAGTCAATGCTATGCAACCTTACAACCGCCTCAACAAAGACGATGCCGTGGTTCTGCTGGTCGATCACCAGACCGGTCTGATCTCGCTGGTACAGGATTTCACTCCCAACGAGTTCAAGAACAACGTGCTGGCGCTGGCCGATCTGGCCAGGTTTTTCCAGCTGCCGACCATTCTCACCACCAGTTTCGAGCAGGGCCCCAATGGTCCGTTGGTGCCTGAGCTGAAAGAGATGTTCCCCAGTGCGCCCTACATCGCCCGCCCCGGTCAGATCAACGCCTGGGACAACGCTGACTTCGTCGCGGCGGTCAAGGCTACCGGTCGCAAGCAGCTGATCATTGCCGGTGTCGTGACGGATGTCTGCGTGGCGTTCCCCACGCTGTCGGCGCTGGCAGAAGGCTTTGATGTGTTTGTCGTAACCGATGCTTCCGGCACCTTTGACAAGACCGTACAGCAGGCTGCCTGGGCACGCATGAGCGCTGCCGGTGCGCAGATGATGAACTGGTTTGCCGTGGCCTGCGAGCTGCACCGTGACTGGCGCAACGACATTGAAGGGCTGGGCCATCTGCTGTCAGAGCGGATTCCCAACTACCGCAATCTGATGAACAGCTACGCTGCCCTGACCGCCAGGTAAGCGCCTGCCTGATACCACCTGAGGTGATGGCTGCCCGGGTGGTCGAGCACCGTCAGCACCCGTGCTGACGGTGCGTTCTGCCCCTTTCTTTTACCGACGGAGACGCTGTAGATGAGCAAGATGACCCACGCCAATGGTGCGCCGGTAGCCGACAATCTCAATATTCAGACCGCTGGCCCGCGTGGCCCGGCGTTGCTGCAGGATATCTGGCTGCTGGAGAAACTGGCGCATTTCGACCGCGAGGTGATTCCCGAGCGTCGCATGCATGCCAAGGGCGCGGGCGCTTATGGCAGTTTTACCGTCACTGCTGATATCAGCCGCTACACCAGAGCCAGTCTGTTTGCTGAGGTGGGCAAGCAAACACCGGTGTTCCTGCGCTTTTCTACCGTCGCCGGTGAGCGCGGTGCGGCAGATGCCGAGCGCGACATTCGCGGCTTTGCCGTCAAGTTCTATACCGACGAAGGCAACTGGGACATCGTTGGCAACAACACCCCGGTGTTCTTCTTCCGTGATCCGATGCGCTTCCCGGACCTCAACCATGCGGTCAAGCGTGATCCACGTACCGGCGTGCGCAGTGCCACATCCAACTGGGACTTCTGGACGCTGCTGCCGGAAGCCCTGCACCAGGTCACCATCGTCATGAGCGAGCGCGGCATTCCCGCCAGCTATCGTCATATGCATGGTTTTGGCAGCCACACTTTCAGCATGATCAACGCGGCCAATGAGCGGGTCTGGGTGAAGTTTCATTTCGTCTGCCAGCAGGGAATTGCCAGTCTCAGCGATACCGAAGCCGAAGCGCTGATCGGCAAGGACCGCGAAAGCCATCTGCGTGACCTGTACGACAGTATCGAGCGTCAGGACTTCCCGCGCTGGACACTGTGCATTCAGGTGATGAGCGAGGAGCAGGCGGCCAGTCATCCGCACAATCCCTTTGATCTGACCAAGGTCTGGTCACACGCCGACTATCCGCTGATCGAAGTCGGCGTACTGGAGTTGAACCGTAACCCCGATAATCACTTTGCCGAAGTGGAGCAGGCGGCGTTTTCTCCTGCCAACGTGGTGCCGGGCATTGGTTTCTCCCCTGACAAGATGCTGCAGGCACGCTTGTTCTCTTATGGCGATGCACAGCGTTACCGGCTGGGAGTCAACTTCAACAGCATTCCGGTCAATGCTCCCAAATGTCCGTTCCACAGTTATCACCGTGACGGTGCCATGCGTACCGACGGCAACAACGGCTCGACCCTGGCCTATTACCCCAACAGCTTTGGTGAATGGCAGGACAATCCGCAGCATGCTGAGCCACCACTGCCGCTGCACGGTGATGCGCGGGCCTGGGATCACCGGGTGGATGACGACCACTATGAACAGCCGGGCCAGCTGTTCCGTCTGATGACGCCAGCCCAGCAGCAACGGCTGTTCGACAACACCGCGCGGGCCATGGGCGATGCACCACTGGCCATCAAGCAGCGGCATATCGACAACTGCAGCAAGGCCGACCCTGCCTACGGCGCCGGTGTGGCGGCATCGCTGGAGCGCCTGTCCAGCTGACACTGACAACATGATCCCCGTCGACCACCTGCGGCGTTGTCGGGTGTCGACTTTTCTGGCCAGACCTCCGATACCCGGGGTCTGGCTTTTTTTTTGTGCCGGATTCTTGTCTGGTATATCAGTGTTAAAAATCAGAAGTGCAGTTTTATAGCATGCTGTTCCCTGTTTCTGCCTTTCATCAGCGTGATGCGGACGGCATAAACAAAGCCTATTTATGGTGTTGCTGCACGACGCGATGACCGCGACGGCGGCGAAAAATGCCGGCTTCCTCAGTGGTTTGCCCGAGGCGCCGCTGAAGCAGATCACCCTGCATCAGGTGAATATTGACTCCAGCGAGCAGGGGCTGCTGACGCGCTATGTCGAAGCGGCGATTCGCAGCAGTAAAGATAGTAATCAGGCCGGTGAAGGGGGGGGCAGTGGCCCGCAAGCCAGCCTGCAGATGCTCAACTGATCTGCTGGTGTTATTTGCCTGCGATACTGCCAGGCGGGTTCCGGCGGCATCCGCGCGCTTGCAGCAGTAAACGTGCACCAGTGAAAATGCACTCGTTAAAAAGCGCTAGTGAAAAGTGCGCCAGAAAAAGCGCGGCAGAGAAATTCTGTGGCGGATGAGCGCAGTGCCACCATTCTGATCTATTCTTCTCCTATCCTGATACCCCCATGCTGCACTGCCGTTGCACGGTCGTGCGTTGTCGCCATGTTGCCGGAGAGTCTGTGTGAAACCCAATATCCTCACCACCTGGGTCATTGCACCGTTGTTGTTCGTAATTTTCTTCGTGGTTTTCATCCTGATTGCTGTGTTCGATGTACAGCGTGATGCGGAAAAAACCGCTGAGCAGATGATGCATCAGACCGGGGAATACCTGCTGTCGACCATGATGGTGCTGCAAAAGCTCAACACCATTGCCGATGCGCCCTGCAGTGACAGTTTTATCGAGCGCCTGCGGGTTGAGGTGTTCAAGAGTGACAGCGTGCGCGATATCGCCTACGTCGACGGCAACCGGGTGCTGTGCTCGGCGGGCTCGGGCTTCCTCAAGTCTGACGGCCTGCTCGACAAAGAAGACCTGATAGGCGCCATGGAGAGAAAGTTCTGGTTCAACATGCAGCTGATGCAGGCCGGGGTGCGCGTCAGTGTGACCGCGCAGCAGCTGGGCAACTATGTCATCGTTGAATACCCCGGTCACTTCCAGAGCACTATCGCGTCCAGTGCCTATGATTCCGCGGTGGTCGCGGTCTTCCCTGACAGCAGCTACTACTTCGCCTACGGCGATAAAGACATCACCCGCGTACTGCAGCGCCCCTTTGTGCTGGGCGGCGGGGTGGCCTGCAATGACGACCCCAGAACCTACTGCGTCGCGGTGGAAATGCATGATGCCGAGATGCTGGCCTCGGTACTGCCGCTGCTGACGCTGGGGCTGGTGCTCAGCTTCCTGCTGGCATTGCTCGGTAAATCCCTGGCCGATCAGATGCTGGCCAAGCGCTATTCGCTGCAGGGCCGGGTCAGACGGGCACTGGAGAAAGAGCCGCAGAACTTCTATTGCGTGTTCCAGCCGATTGTCGAACTGAGCACCGGCAAGACCATGGGCTGCGAGGTGCTGGCGCGCTTTCAGGATGATATTGGCGGGCTGTCACCCATCGACTTTATCCCGGTGGTGCAGCAGATGCGCCAGACCTGGAAGTTTACCGAGCTGATCATGGCGCGCGCAGTGGAAGAGCTGAACCGCTGTGACTTTCAGGGTCGGGCATTCTATGCCTCTTTCAACGTCTTTCCTGAAGACCTGAGCAAGGACCGGGCAGAGATCATCAGTACCTCCAAACCGCTGGCCGCTGCCCTCAATTCGCCCTTTGATGTGGTGATCGAGATTCTCGAAACCTCCATCGACTACGGCTCGGGCATGCATGAGAGTCTGGAGTTCCTGCGCAAGATGGGTGTGCGGATCGCTATCGATGACTTCGGTACCGGCCATTCCAACCTCAATATGCTGATTAACTTCGAGGCCGATCTGCTCAAGATCGACCGCTCCTTTGTTGATGGCTCGGAAGATCCTGAATCGGTGCGCGCCAAGATTCTGCCGATCATGGTGGAAATCGCCGATACCGCGGGCCTGAAAAAGGTGGCGGAAGGTATCGAGACGCAGGAGCAGGCCGACCATGTGCTGAAGGTGGGCGTCGAACTGGGGCAGGGCTACTTCTTCAGCCGGCCGGTATCCGCTGAGGTGCTGACCAACTATGTGCAGAATCACTAACGACGTCCTGAATCATTAACTGCGTTCAGAATCACTAACCCCTTCACCGTCTGTTCAGACCTTTCCCGCGTTCACAAGGTAACCCGGTAGCTCCGGGTTGCCGCCTTGCTTCTCCTTATTACACCTGTGTGGCTGTTGCCATTACTGCCTGCCGGTGTTGCAGCAGCGGCCTGATACCGGGCTTGTCCATCCTGATTTCAAAACATGCTATGTCATACAAGTTGTTTTTCGCGTTGACCCCAACCGGCTGAAAGCCTGTGCATGATCTGGCGAGCAGGCAGAGCGTGTACAGGTTCTGAGATGGAACACAGATGATGGACAAGATTGATGTGATGGTGGTGTAACGGCCACCTGCCCCCGTCGTTGATTGACAGGCAGCGCCGGGGCATGGCTGCTCCGGCGTTTTGCCAGGTGTCTTGCCTCTCCTCATTCTCCTTTTCTCCTTTTCTCCTCTTTCCCATTCCACTCAGTAAAGACACGCCTCTGCGCTGTTGTCAGCAGGGTCTGTCACCGCCTCGTCATCACTTTGTCATCATTCTGCGTCAGGCTGTATTGCCATATATATGAAAATTCATATATAAAATCAGCCCGAATCACTGGCCAGAGATAGCTGCAAGTATTAGCAATGGTGTGCCAGTGCCGGTCTGAATATCTGGAAATTCATATTTATACGTAACGGCAGAACGGAACTGACCTGAGGCATGACTGAACTACTCACTCCCACTCTGGTATTCAAGGCGCTGGCGGATGACACCCGCGTGCGGCTGATGCTGCTGATCACACGGGAAACGGAACTCTGCGTGTGTGAGCTAATGTGCGCGCTGGAAGAGAGCCAGCCGAAGATTTCCCGCCATCTGGCGCAGTTACGCAGTGCCGGGCTGCTGGCGGATCGCCGGCAGGGCCAGTGGGTGTACTACCGGCTGCATCCGGCTCTGCCCGACTGGGTACACGAGATGCTGCAGTCCACGCTGGCCGCCAACCGCTTCTGGCTGAGCCAGGAAGTGCAGCGCCTGCAAGTGATGCATGACCGCCCCGTGCGCTGCTGCTGAGCACGCAGGGCGACCCTTTTTATGACTGTCCGGCCGGGCTGAACCGGCGGTGGAGCACATGATGAACAACACAATCAAGGTAGGTATCAATGGTTTTGGCCGCATCGGCCGTCTGGCGCTGCGTGCAGCCTGGGACCGTGAGCTGTTCGAGGTAGTGCAGATTAACGATCCGGCCGCCGATGCGGCCACTTTCGCCCACCTGCTGAACTTCGACTCGGTACACGGGCGCTGGTCACGGGAGGCCAGCAGCGAAGGCGAGGAGATGATCATCGACGGCAAGCGCATTCAGGTCAGCAGCAACAAGGCCATTGCCGATACCGACTGGTCCGGCTGTGATGTGGTGATTGAAGCCAGCGGCAAGATGAAGACGGTGGAGGTGCTGCAGGCCTATCTGCAGCAGGGCGTCAAACGGGTGGTCGTGAGCGCGCCGGTGAAGGAAGCCGGTGCACTGAATGTCGTCATGGGCGTCAATGATCACCTCTATGATCCGGCCCTGCACCGCATTGTCACCGCGGCGTCCTGCACCACCAACTGTCTGGCGCCTGTGGTCAAGGTGATCCACGAACAACTGGGTATCCGCCACGGCTCCATTACCACCATTCATGATCTGACCAATACCCAGAGCATTCTGGATCAGCCGCACAAGGATCTGCGCCGTGCCCGTGCCTCAGGCATGAGCCTGATCCCCACCACCACCGGCTCAGCGACGGCCATTGCCGAAATCTTCCCGGAGCTGCGCGGGCGGCTGAACGGTCACGCGGTGCGGGTGCCATTGGCCAACGCCTCACTGACCGACTGTGTGTTTGAAGTCGAGCGTGCCACCTCGGCAGAAGAGGTTAACAGCCTGCTGCATAACGCCGCGGCCAACGAGCTGCAGGGCATTCTGGGTTTTGAAACCCGGCCGCTGGTGTCGATGGATTACCGCACCGACCCCCGTTCCTCGATCATTGATGCGCTGTCGACCATGGTGATCAACCAGACTCAGGTGAAGATCTATGCCTGGTACGACAACGAGTGGGGCTATGCCAACCGTACCGTCGAGCTGGCGGCAAAGGTCGGACGCGCTGATCAGGCAGGCGGTTGATATGGCTGCGGCGTTGTCCCGACTGGCTCCCGAGGTACGTCAGTACCTGCTGATCACCGGCAACTACTGGGCTTTCACCCTGACCGATGGCGCCCTGCGCATGCTGGTGGTGCTGCATTTTGACAGCCTGGGCTACAGCCCGCTGCAGATTGCCCTGCTGTTTCTGTTCTACGAGCTGTTCGGGGTGATCACCAATCTGGTCGGAGGCTATCTCGGCGCCCGGCTGGGTCTGAACCGCACCATGAACCTGGGCCTGCTGATGCAGGTGGTGGCACTGTCGATGCTGGCGGTGCCCGCCGCCAGCCTCACGGTGCCCTGGGTGATGACGGCGCAGGCGCTGTCAGGCATCGCCAAGGATCTCAACAAGATGAGCGCCAAAAGTGCCATCAAGACACTGATCCCCGCCGGTCAGCAGGGCCGTCTGTATCAGTGGGTGGCGCTGCTGACCGGCTCCAAGAATGCCCTCAAGGGCGTCGGCTTCTTCCTCGGTGGTGCCTTGCTGGTGTTGCTTGGCTTCAAGGGCGCGGTGCTCGCGATGGCCGCCGTGCTTGGCGTGATCTGGCTGGCCAGTCTGGTGATGCTGCGCAGTGATCTGGGCAAGGCCAAGGCCAAGCCCAGGTTCAGCGATATGTGGTCCAAGAGCCGGGCCATCAACGTACTATCAGCGGCCCGGCTGTTTCTGTTTGGCGCCCGTGATGTGTGGTTTGTGGTGGCCCTGCCGGTTTATCTCAGTCAGGTCTTTGGCTGGGATTTCTGGTCGGTCGGCGGCTTTATGGCGCTGTGGGTGATGGGCTATGGCGTAGTGCAGCCAGTGGCGCCCTGGCTGACCGGCAAGAAGCAGGGGCGGGTGCCGGATGGCCGTGCGGCCTGCCTCTGGGCATTGCTGCTGACCGCTATTCCGGTACTGATTGCACTGGGCCTCGGTAGCGGGCAGGACGCGCACTGGGTACTGATCGGCGGTTTGCTGGTGTTCGGTGTGCTGTTTGCCATCAACTCCTCGCTGCACAGTTATCTGATTGTGTCCTATGCCAAGGAAGACGGCGTCTCGCTGGACGTGGGCTTCTATTACATGTCCAATGCCATGGGCCGGCTGCTTGGTACTCTGCTGTCGGGCTGGCTGTATCAGAGTCAGGGACTGGCCTGCTGCCTGTGGGTATCCGCGCTGTTCGTGTTGCTGGCGGCGATACTGTCGGTGGGACTGCCACGGCACAAAACAAAAGTGGTCGGGGCAGGAACATAACGGCGGGCGGGTAGTCTGAACGCAGACGGCCCGGTAGCGGGCCGATGCGGCTGGCACTTTCCCGGCAGCTGTCCACCCTTTTGTTTTCTGGCAACGTCAGTCAGCCTGTCGCACTGGCGTGCTATTCCCAACCAAGGAGTCTTTGATGAAAACCACCCCGGCCCTTTGGCAGTCCGTTATGCGGGGTTCGCTGCTGACCCCCATGCTGCTCGGCCTGAGCATGGCCGCACAGGCAGAAGAGCTGCCCGCACCGATCAAGGCGATGGAAGCCAAGGGCCTGCGTATCATGGGCAGCTTCGATGCGCCTGCCGGGCTCAAGGGGTACGCCGCGGAATACCAGAAGCAGGGGCTGGCACTGTATCTCACCGCCGATGGTCAGCACGTGCTGACCGGGCAGCTGCTGGATGCCAACGGCAAGGACATGACCCGCGCGCCGCTGGAGCAGCTGGTGTATAAGCCCATGTCGGCCGAGACCTGGCAGGATCTGCAGAACACCCGCTGGATTCAGGATGGCCGCACCGATGCGCCGCGTGTGCTGTATATGTTCACCGATGCCAACTGCCCGTACTGCCACCAGTTCTGGGAAATGTCACGGCCGTGGGTCGCCAGTGGCAAGGTACAGATTCGCCATATTCTGGTGGGCATTATCCGCGCTGACAGCAAGAACAAGGCGGCTACCCTGCTGTCCGCCAAAGACCCGGTCACTGCGCTGAAGGACTATGAGGACTCACCGTCCAGCCAGCGGGCCAAAAGTGATGCGGAGGTGCCTGCGGCCATCGGTAAGCAGCTGGATGCCAACCTGGCCCTGATGTCATCACTGGGGCTGAATGCTACGCCCTCCATTCTTTATCTCGATGACAACCAGATTCTGCAGGCGCAGCGCGGTGTGCCCGGTGAGCTGACCATTGACAGTGTCATGGGGCCGCAATAAGCGCGCACGGCGACCAGTGCCGCCGCTCACACCGCGAGCGGCGGGGCAAAATGCTGGCGTACCAGCGTAACAAAGCTCTGCAGCAAGGCGGACTGATCATCACGCCGACGGCTCATGATGATGGGCGACACCAGCCCTGATTCGGCAATCGGCACGTACACCAGATCATCGCGGTGCATCCGCTGCACCACTGATGGCACCAGCGTAATCCCCATCCCTGCAGTGACCAGACCGATGGCGGTCTGCAATTCATTGGCAAACTGCGCCACCTGAATCGGGTGGCCATGGCTGCGGAAGGCTTCGATCACATGGTCGGCATAGCTTGGTCGCGGACGTCCGGGGTAGAGCACAAACGGCTCGCGGGCCAGCTCCCGCAGGCTGACCTGTTCGCCGATAAGACGATGGCCCACCGGCAGTGCGGCCACCAGCGGGTCTTCGGTCAGCACCTCCTGAATCACGCTGGGGTCATCGATGATGATGCGGCCAAAGCCGATATCGATACGGCCATTCTTCAGTGCCTCCACCTGCTGCAGCGTGGTGGATTCTGTCAGCCCCACATCCAGCTCGGCATCACGACGCAACGCCCGGATCAGCTCCGGCAGGGCGCCGTACAGGGTCGAGGGGGCAAAACCAATACCGAACCAGTGCCGCTGACCAAGACCGATGCGACGGGTGCTTTCGCTGATCTCGCCGAGCTGCGACAGCAATTGGGTGGTGTGCTGGTAGAAATAGCGCCCGGCCTTGGTCAGCTTCAGCGGGCGGGAGTCCCGTTCGATCAGGCTGACGCCCAGCTCTTCCTCCAGCTGCTGAATCTGTCTGCTGAGCGGCGGCTGGGCAATGTGCAGACGCTCGGCGGCGCGGGTGAAATTGAGGGTTTCGGCTACGGCATGAAAGTACCGCAGGTGTCGAAGCTCCATGATACCTCCAGGGTATTGTAGGCAACCAAAACGATATTAGACGCCATACGAAAGGGGAGGCAACATCGGCACATAACAACAAACAACCTTGTGGATATGCCATGCACGAGTTCGCCATCACCGCGGTAGAGACCTTACTGGTTGATCTGCCCACGATCCGCCCCCACCGCCTGTCGATGACCACCATGCAGGGACAGACGCTGGTGCTGGTACGTCTGCGCTGTGCCGATGGTCACGAAGGGTTGGGTGAAGCCACTACCATCGGTGGTCTGAGCTACGGCGCGGAAAGCCCCGAAAGTATCAAGGCCAACATCGACACCTATCTGGCGCCGCTGCTGGTCGGTCAGGATGCGCGCAACATCAATGCCGCCATGGCCCGCCTCGATAAGGCGGTGAAGAACAATACCTTCGCCAAGTCCGCCATCGAAATCGCCCTGCTGGATGCTCAGGGCAAACGACTGGGCCTGCCCCTCAGCGAGCTGCTTGGTGGCCGTCTGCGTGACGCAGTGCCCGTGGCCTGGACACTGGCCAGTGGCGATACCGGCCGTGATATCGACGAAGGCGAGCGCATGCTGGCAGAGCGCCGCCACAATATCTTCAAACTGAAAATCGGTGCCAACAGCCCAGCCGCGGACATTGCCCATGTCGCAGCGATCAAGCGTGCCGTTGGCAATCGCGCCAGTGTGCGGGTTGACGTCAATCAGGCCTGGGATGAGTCCACCGCCCTGCGTGCCATTCCGGCGCTGGCTGATGCCGGCGTTGATCTGGTCGAACAGCCCATTTCCCGTCACAACTTTGCCGGTCAGGTACGTCTGGCGATGCGCAGCCCGCTGCCGATCATGGCCGATGAGTCCATTGAGTGCGTGGCCGATGCCTTCCAGCTGGCGCAGGCCGGTGCCGCACCGGTGTTTGCCCTGAAACTGTCGAAAAACGGTGGCGTAAGCCGCGTGCTGAAAACCGCCGCCATCGCTGAAGCCGCCGGGATTGCCCTGTATGGCGGCACCATGCTGGAAGGGGCCGTGGGCACGCTGGCCGCGGCCCATGCCTTTGCCACCCTGTCGCAGCTGACCTGGGGGACCGAACTGTTCGGCCCGCTGCTGCTGACCGAGGAAATATTCCAGCAGCCGCTGCGCTATGCCGACTTCCAGTTACAGCTGCCGACGGCACCGGGCCTTGGCATCACCCTGGATGAAGAGCGTCTGGCTTATTTCGCCCGTGACCTGCGCTGAAGGCATCGGCTCAGCCCTTGGAGTATTCGCCCTGACGGGCAACTGAATTCAACGAAGCAGGAGTCAACCATGCTTTTTCATGTGGAAATGACCGTCAATCTGCCGCCGGATATGGATCCGGATAAAGCGGCAGCCATCAAGTTGAAGGAAAAGGAAATGGCTCAGCAGCTGCAGCGCGACGGCATCTGGCGTCACCTGTGGCGTGTGGTTGGGCAATATGCCAACGTGAGCGTTTTCGATGTCCGCGATGGCGCCCAGCTGCATGAGATTCTCAGCAGTCTGCCGCTGTTCCCGTATATGGACATCAAGGTGCAGGCGTTGTGCAGACACCCGTCTTCCATCCATGAGGATGACAGATAACGCGCCTACCGATCTGCGGCAGGCTGCTAGCAAGCACATGGCCGAGCCAATGATTCCCACTGACAAAAACAATTAAGCAGATGAGGAAATACCCATGACCGTCAGTATCGCCAAAGAATCCTTTGTCACCGCCTTTCTGGAACAAGTCAGTGGCTTTGACAACGACCAGGGGAATCCCCGTGCCAAGCAGGTGATCAACCGCCTGCTGACCGACCTGTGCTGCGCCATCGATGATCTGGACATCCGTCCGGAGGAGTTCTGGATGGCCGTCAACTATATCAACGAACTGGGCACCAACAAGGAAACCGCCTTGCTAGCGGCCGGTCTGGGTCTGGAGCACTACCTTGACCTGCGTCTGGACAAGGAAGACGAGCTGGCCGGTGAAACCGGTGGCACTCCCCGTACCATCGAAGGCCCGCTGTATGTGGCCGGTGCGCCGCTGAGCGATGGCGAAGCCCGTCTGGATGATGGCAGCGAAGAAGGTGAAGTGCTGTTCATGCAGGGACAGGTCAAGGATATGGACGGCCAGCCCATCGCCGGTGCCATCGTTGATGTCTGGCACGCCAATGGTCTGGGCAACTACTCCTACTTCGACAAGTCACAGTCAGACTTCAACCTGCGTCGCCGTATCCGCACCGATGAGAATGGTGTTTACCGCTTCCGCAGCACCATTCCTGTCGGTTACGGCTGCCCGCCCCAGGGTTCCACTCAGGCACTGCTGAACCTGCTTGGCCGTCATGGTCAGCGTCCGGCGCATATCCACTTCTTTATCTCTGCCGATGGCTATCAGCACCTGACCACCCAGATCAATCTGGATGGCGACAAATACCTGCACGATGACTTTGCCTACGCTACCCGTGATGAGCTGATCGCTCAGATCTCTCACAACAGTGATCAGGCTGCGGCCCGTGATCGTGGTGTGGATGCACCTTTTGCCGAGATCGACTTTGACTTCACGCTGCGTGCTACCGAAGCGAAAGAGAAAGAAGCACGTGGTGCCCGTCTGCGTGCGCTGGAAAGCGTGTGAGGCGGAAAGCAACGCCGTGAACTAGTTCCACTTCGATAGCTTTCACACCTGTGAATTGGCCGCTCTGCAAAGCGGCCTTTTTTGTTTGAGGCTTTTTACTGCGGCTTAATGTGGTGGGAGAGGTCGTGGAGGAGGGCAGTTTAATCCTGCCCGTAGTTCATGATCGACAGCAGCCGGATAGGGACCTGCACCAGCTTTTCCGGGCCATGGGGGACTTCGCCGTCGAAGGTCAGGCTGTCGCCGGCCTGCATGGGGTAAAGCTGATTGCCGTGACGGTAGATCAGTTCACCCTGCAGCAGATGAATAAACTCGGTGCCGGGGTGAGAGAAGGTGGGAAACTCTTCGCTGGCGTCGTCCATCGACACCATATAGGCCTCAAAGTTTTTCTTCGGCCCGCGAGTGTGGTTGAGCAGGTGATAGGTATGGCCTTTCTCGGTGCCGCGACGGACCACTTCCATGCCTTCGTCGGCCTTCACCAGCAACGCGCCGCCACCCTGCTGATCATACTGGCTGAACAGTTTGGACATCGGCATGCCCAGCACATCGCAGAGTCTGCTCAGGGTTTCCAGACTGGTGGAGACCTGGGCGTTTTCAATCTTGCTCAGCATGCCCTGACTGATCCTGGCGATACGCGCCACATCGGTGATTTTCAGGTCCTGAGCCTGGCGTTGCCGTCGAATCTGCATCCCGATGTATTGTTCGAGTTTTAGCCGGGGTTGTTTTTCAACGTCGTCTTTCATTCGCCTGCACGCTTTTAGTTCATGGAATAAATAATTCGCACCAAGAATGTTCGTGTTGCTGCCGGGCTGGCTGCGGCTACCCCTGGTGGCATTCCCGCTATGAAAACATCTTTCCTATGAAGATAGAAGGAAAGCCCTGTTTATCCAGTCTTTTTTCCTTTTGTTTTGTCACTTTGCGTCATTGTCGCCGGGTATTCGCCGTGTCGCTCCGGGCGTTCCGCAGGTTGGCAAGCTGATTGCATTTCCTTTGGAGAAAATAAAATTCCTGATTTGAATATTTCAACGTTCGAGGAGTGAATTGTCATGCTGCCAGAGGAAACGCAACAGATTATCGACAAACACGGCATCCGATATGTGCTGGCGCAGTTTGTTGATATCCATGGTGCAGCCAAGACCAAATCCGTACCGATCAACGGTCTGGAGGCGGTGGCCGAAACCGGTGCGGGTTTCGCCGGCTTTGCGGTGTGGGGGCTGGGTATGGAGCCCCATGGCCCTGACTATATGGCACGTGGTGATCTGTCTTCGCTGACTCCGGTGCCCTGGCAGCCCGGCTATGGCCGTGTGCTGTGCATCGGTCATGTCAATGGCAAACCCTGGCCCTACGATCCCCGTTATGTATTGAAGCTGCAGGTGGAACGCCTGAAGCAGAAGGGCTGGACCCTGAACACCGGCCTTGAGCCTGAGTTCAGCCTGTTCAAACGTGATGCTCAGGGGCAGCTTGGCCCGGTCGATCCCAGCGATACCCTCGACAAACCCTGCTATGACTACAAGGGGCTGTCACGCTCCCGTGCTTTCCTTGAGCGTCTGGTCGAATCTCTGCAGCAGGTGGATTTCGACGTTTATCAGATTGATCACGAAGACGCCAACGGCCAGTTCGAGATCAATTACACCTACAGCGATGCCATGACCTCGGCAGACCGCTTCACCTTCTTCCGTATGGCGGCCGGTGAGATCGCCAACGATATGGGCATGATCTGCTCATTCATGCCCAAGCCAGACCCCAAGCGGGCGGGCAACGGTATGCACTTCCATCTGTCCATCGGCAGTGCCAGCAACAAGAACCTGTTCCAGGATGACAATGATCCGAGCGGCATGGGGCTGTCCAAACTGGCTTATCACTTCCTCGGTGGTCTGCTGGCCCACGGTCCGGCGCTGTGCGCCTTTGCTGCACCGACGGTGAACTCCTACAAGCGTCTGGTGGTCGGGCGCTCCCTGTCGGGTGCTACCTGGGCGCCTGCCTTTGTCACCTATGGCGACAACAACCGTTCAGCGATGGTGCGCATTCCCTATGGCCGCATCGAGTTCCGTCTGCCTGATGCCGGCTGCAACCCCTATCTGGTGTCGGCAGCCATCATTGCCGCTGGCCTCGACGGTATCGAGCGTGAGCTGGATCCGGGCAAGCCCTGCAACGAAAACCTGTATGCCCTGGGGCTGGATGAAATCGCCGCCCGTGGCATCGAAACCCTGCCGCAGTCACTGAAGGAAGCGGTGGACGCGCTGGAAGCTGATCCGCTGTTCCGCGACACCCTCGGCAAGGAGATTGTCGATGAGTTCGTCAAGCTCAAGCGCATGGAGTGGGTGGAGTACAGCCGCCATGTTTCTGACTGGGAAATTAACCGTTACGCCGAGTTTTTCTGAGAACGCAGACAACCTTTGCCTGTCTGCCGAGCGGACTACCCGATAGCCAAAGTCAGCAGCCCTGTGCCTGCTGCTTCTGATTGCCGTGAGGACACACCATGTGCGGAATTGTTGGCCTGTACCTGAAGAATCAGGCCCTTGAGCCCCAACTGGGCAAACTGTTCGAACCCATGCTGCTGGCCATGACTGACCGTGGCCCCGACAGCGCTGGCTTCGCCATTTATGGTGATGAAGTGCAGGACGGCTGGGTCAAGCTGACCCTGCAAAGCAGTGCGGAAGAATACGACTGGAAACAACTGATGGGCGCGCTGGAAGGCCGTCTGGGCTGCTCGCTGGACTGGTTCCGCAATGCCAGTGCCGCTGTGCTCAAGGTGCAGACGGAAGAAGCCAAAGTGCGTGAAGCGCTGGCCGAGCTGGCTGCCGATGTGCGCATCATGAGTGCCGGGCAGAGCATCGAAATCCTCAAGGGCATGGGCTTGCCTGCCGACATCGCCGAGCGCTTCTCGCTGGCCAACATGAAAGGCAGCCACATCATCGGCCACACCCGCATGGCGACAGAAAGCGCGGTCACCATGGAAGGCAGTCATCCGTTCTCTACCGGTGCCGATCTGTGTCTGGTGCACAACGGCTCCCTCTCCAACCACAGCCGCCTGCGTCAGCTGCTCAAGCGTCAGGGCATTACCTTTGAAACCGAGAACGACACCGAAGTGGCCGCAGGGTATCTGACCTGGCGCCTGCGCGAGGGGGATTCACTGAAAGCGGCGCTGGACCATTCGCTGGAAGATCTGGACGGCTTTTTCACCTTCGCCATCGGCACCCGCAACGGCTTTGCCGTGATTCGTGACCCCATTGCCTGCAAACCGGCCATTCTGGCGGAAACGGATGACTACGTGGCGATGGCCTCCGAGTATCAGGCGCTGGCCAGCCTGCCCGGCATCGACAAGGCCAGGGTATGGGAGCCTGAACCGGCAACGATGTACATCTGGGAACGCACAGCAGCCTGAGGAGACCACAGCATGAACAAGTTTGATCTGGCGACCGACAGCGTGCGTGAGCTTAATCAGGCACTGCACGATCAGGCCAAAGAGCTGACCGAGCGCGAATGGCATGTCAGCAATCCCGGCGGCAAGCACAATCTGGTGGTCGGTGTGAATGAAGCCCTGAGTATCGATATTGATGGTCATGCCGGTTACTACTGTGCCGGTATGAACCAGAAAGCCACCGTCACCGTGCATGGCAATGTTGGTGTCGGCGTGGCGGAAAACATGATGTCCGGTGTGGTACGGGTGAAAGGCAGCGCCTCACAGGCCGCCGGTGCTACTGCTCACGGCGGCCTGCTGGTGATCGAAGGCGATGCCGGTGCGCGCTGCGGTATTTCCATGAAGGGCGTGGACATCGTCGTCGGTGGCAGCATCGGCCACATGAGCTGCTTTATGGCGCAGGCCGGGCGGCTGGTGGTGTGCGGTGATGCCGGTGATGCGCTGGGCGACTCCCTGTATGAAACCCGCATCTACGTCAAAGGCACGGTCAAGTCACTGGGCTCGGACTGCATCGAGAAAGAGATGCGTGCCGAACATCTGGATGAGCTGAAAGAGCTGCTCCATCGTGCCGGTTTCAATGAAGATCCGGCCAGCTTCAAGCGCTACGGTTCATCCCGTCAGCTGTACAACTTCAAAGTCGATAACGCTTCGGCGTACTAAGGTGTAGGAGCCCATCATGTCTGATAAGCCAACTCCCGTGCTGCGCGAGTCCGCCACCTTTGATCGCCTGACCATTCAGGAAATTCAGCGCGCGGCAGAAACCGGTATCTACGATATTCGTGGTGGTGGCACCAAACGCAAGCTGCCGCATTTTGATGATCTGTTACTGCTGGGGGCGTCCATGTCACGCTACCCGCTGGAAGGTTACCGTGAAAAATGCGGTACCGATGTGGTGCTCGGCACCCGCTTTGCCAAGAAACCGATTCATCTGAAAATCCCCGTGACCATCGCCGGTATGAGCTTTGGTGCGCTGTCCGCTCAGGCCAAAGAAGCACTGGGGCGCGGCGCCTCCATCGCCGGGACCAGCACCACGACAGGTGACGGTGGTATGACCCCGGAAGAGCGCGGCCAGTCGCAGACGCTGGTGTACCAGTATCTGCCGTCGCGTTACGGCATGAACCCCGATGACCTGCGCAAGGCCGATGCCATCGAGATCGTGCTGGGGCAGGGTGCCAAGCCCGGCGGTGGCGGTATGTTGCTGGGGATGAAAGTGACCGAGCGTGTGGCCGGTATGCGCACCCTGCCCATCGGCGTGGACCAGCGCAGCGCCTGCCGCCATCCTGACTGGACCGGCCCGGACGATCTGGCCATCAAGATTGCCGAAATCCGTGAAATCACCGACTGGGAAAAGCCCATCTACGTCAAGATCGGCGCCAGCCGGCCTTACTACGATGTCAAACTGGCGATCAAGGCCGGTGCTGACGTGATCGTGCTGGACGGTATGCAGGGCGGCACCGCGGCAACGCAGGAAGTCTTTATCGAGCATGTGGGCATCCCCATTCTCGCGGCTATTCCGCCTGCGGTGCAGGCACTGCAGGAAATGGACATGCACCGCAAGGTGCAGCTGATCGTATCCGGGGGGATTCGCACCGGCGCCGATGTGGCCAAAGCCATGGCGATGGGCGCGGATGCGGTGGCCATTGGTACTGCCGCTCTGATTGCTCTGGGTGACAACCACCCACGGCTGGATGAAGAGCTGAAGAAAATTGGCTCTGCTGCGGGGTATTACGATGACTGGCAGAACGGTCAGGACCCGGCGGGGATCACCACCCAGAACCCTGAGCTGTCCAGGCGCCTTGATCCGGTAGAAGCCGGTCGCCGTCTGGCCAACTACCTGCGGGTGCTGGTGCTGGAAGCACAAACCATGGCCCGTGCCTGTGGCAAGTCGCACCTGCATAACCTCGATCCTGAGGATCTGGTGGCGCTGACCGTGGAAGCCGCTGCCATGGCACGGGTGCCGCTGGCAGGGACCAACTGGGTACCGGGTCAGGGATTCTGAGCCGACACTGACCGAGCTGGAAAACACACATGCCGCTGTTACAGCGGCATGTTTGCTTAACAGGTCGTTGAAAATCTATCTGCGTTGCCGAATACCGCGTCAAAAACAGGCTCACAGCCAAAGGCTGAACGTGCTTTAGCACGGCCCCGAAGGGGCGAGCAAAGCGAGTCAAATGCTCATTTAGTTCACTAAATTAAATATGTTGCTATTTTAAGGGCACTGCTCAGAGTTTGTGACTGGTGTATTACATAAAAAACACAGTGGCTTTCAGATTTATATTCTCGATTTTTTGTTCCATCTTCTAGTCTGGAGAATTGATAATATTAATGGTGTACACAATAAGAGTGAAAGGGGTTTTCTTGGTTTTTCTCTATTTCTCTGAAATCAGGTTTTTTCTCTTGTCGGTGAGGTCTTTTGTTTTTCATGTTTTTGCAAGACGAAAAATAAAGTCCCGATAAGCAAGAATGCTGCGATTACTGCAAACCCTCTCCCGTAGTTCATGTCATGTTTCAATTGGTTGAGCGCTGGGTTTTGAATTTCTGAACTTAGTTTTACTAATAGCACTTCTATTATGGTCATCAACGTAGGAAGGTAGATTACAGTACCCGTTATCAATTTCCAGTTATGCCATCTGGATAATGCTATTCCAAATAAATGGAAAAGGAGTGTTGGGGTCACCATGGCTATCAATATAGTCCCTAAGTTACTACTGCTTATGGCTATGCTGGAGAGTGCCAGAGTCTGCATAGAGCCTATGCATAGTCCTGCAAGTATTAAAAATACAATGGAGAATATTTTTCTCAGCATATTAAATACTCTTTGTGTTGTTAAAATAATTATTTGAGCTTGGTGTTAATAAGGTGCCGATAATAATTGCTGGAATAATTGCGCCAAATATTATTGGTAAGAGGGTTGGCATTGTTGATGTGGATATTATGAGGGACAGGATTGACCAGCTGGTATACAGTGTTCGTCCAGATTTTTTGCGATTGAGAATAAGGGCTCCTGCGATAATGCTGAAAATTACTGAGGCTGAAGACAGCATTAGCTGTGCATAGAGTGGGAGTGAATTTTGTTCCAATACTTTAACTAGTTCAGGGTGGTTTAATAGTAAATATGGCATCCTGATGGCAGTGTAAGAGCTGGTTATAATTAAGAACCAACCTATTACGGTGATATGCCTAGGGCGTTTTATTTTGGTATTAGTTAAATCTTCCATTTTTGTGTTCTCCTTAGATTAAGCTGGCTTTTTTTGTTGCGATTTGAGTTTTTACTCTTCTACGTGCCTGTTTCGGAGCTCATCAAGACTCACTTTGACTTATCACCGCTGATACTTTGCTGGCACATAAAATGTGAGCATGCAGATGTATGATGCTATTGCAGTAATAGTTCCATCCCATACTTATAATCTGCCACTCACGATCAGCGACAGCCCGAATCCCATAAATATTCCGCCGGTAATACGGTTGAAGTAGCGGCCGATATGCTCCTTGGCCAGATGGCCTTTCACGCTGTGCGCCAGCAGTGCATAGCTGCTCAACGCGGTCAGGGAGCAGCAGGCAAAGGTGGCGCCGAGAACCAGCAGCTGCGGCGCAATGGTCTGGTGGGGGTCAATAAACTGCGGAAACAGCGCGGTGTAGAAGGCGATGGCTTTGGGATTACTGAAGCCGATCATAAAGGCTTCGGCATACAACGAGCGCGCCGAGCGTGGAGGAATCACCGCCACATGGCTGCTGTGCTGACTGAACTGGTTTCTGCTGCGCCAGGTCCTGATACCGAGATAGATCAGATAGGCGCCGCCTGCCAGCTTCATAGCCGTAAACAGGTAGAGCGAAGACAGAATAACCGCGCCCATACCAATGGCGGACAGGGTGGCCATGGTCAGCATGGCCGTCAGGTTGCCCAGCACCCCGATCAGCGCCTTGCCTATGCCGTAACGGGTGGCGTTTCTGATCACCAGCAATATGGCTGGCCCAGGGGTAAACGTGGTCAGCAGGCAGATGGTCAGAAACAGCGCGTAGTCCATGATTCTATGCGTCCGGCAGGGGGCTAGGGTCTGCTTACCTTATAGGTATTCAGAGCATTGTCTATCTGCTGCTCGACCGTGGTGTCGGGGAACAGCCAGTAGCTGGGGGCGACAATGGGCTGAATGCTGGTCACGCTGATGGCGATGATGGCCTGAATCGGAAAGCGCTCATCCGCCAGCAGGCGCAAACGCTGCAGGTATTCGGCGTAATGGCTGTCACCTTGCTGCAGCAGTCGGGCGCTGCCCTTGAGCTTGTAGCCGCGCTGCTCAAAAACGTCGACGAAGCTGACACAGACCTGAGCATGGCCGCGGATATTGGCCACACTCTGGGGCGAGGCAATGTGCGCAATCAGCAGGGTATCGTCTGCGCCATAGGTAAAGATTTCCTTGGGTGACACATTGGGTATGCCGTCGCTATCGACGGTGGCCAGCCAGCAGAGGACGGATTTCTCGATGGCGAGTTTGACCTGTTGATCCATGGTGATGACTCCAGATTTTGCCAGGCTCTCACCCTAGCATGTTACTGATCAAAATTGAGGCATAAAGTTGTGCGACAACCGCTGTGATCATGCCGGTTTCGGCGGAATCTGCTGATCGGTCAATAGCCCACTTTACCCGTCAATATTTCCCCCTGTGAGTCCTGGGTAGTTACGCCCGATTGCCTTCAATTTGCCCGTTTGCCATTCAGGATGACCTGTGTTTGTGCAGGTTAGCGGGTGAGTGCTGCCTGCACGTCCTGCATTTTCCTGTGCTTAAAAACGAACTTATTTGAAATCAGATAGTTAGCTTTTGGTGGCATATTTCATGCTTTCCTGAAAAGAAGAAAATGTTCCCTTTAGTAATTTTTTAAGGTCTTCAGCAGCATCCGGATCAGCTTCTTTTCACTATCAGCTCTGCTCAGGTAAGGACAGCACAATGACCACCGCCGCCGCCATGCTCAGTACGCCGGTTTACCGACCGGTGCTTCCTCCGCTCCCTGCACAGCATCGCCTGCTGGTGGTTCAGCATCTGGCCCTGCCGGAGACCGCGTACTGGCAACAGCAGCTGGGTGAAGAGGGTGTGCCGGTCAGTCTGATCAGCCTTAATGGTGATATGGAGCAGCTGTTCGGCAGCCTGCAACAGCGCCTGAGTCAGGCCCGGGTGGGGACACGTCTGTATATCTGTGGCGATGAAAGTTTTCTGTGGAAGGTGCATCAGCAGGCGCGCCAGTGCGGGCTGCTCAACGGCGAGATTGAGCTGATCCGCACTGCCGACAGCCGTGAACTGTACTGCGTGCATTGTTCGACCCTGCAGACCATTGAGCCTGCGCCGCTGGTGCATTGCCGCCAGTGCGGTCTGCAACTGATGGTCCGCGAGCATTTCTCCCAGCGGCTGGGGGCCTATATGGGGGTGTGTAATGATCCCTTCGCACCCTACGGCGAGGCTCCGGCCACCGTGGCATCCACATCGCTGGAGGAGCAGGCATCATGAGTGAACTGCTGGATGTGCGTGTGGCCAGTGTGCGGCAGCTGACCCCGCTGGTGCGGGAGTTCACCTTTGAAGCCGTCAGCGGAGAGTTGCCGGGGTTTTCGGCGGGCAGCCATGTGCAGGTGCATATGCCGGGCACAGGCCGACCGCTGTGCAATGCCTATTCTCTGCTCAGTGATCCGCTGCAGCGTCAGTATTACCGCATCGCGGTGCGTCTGCAGGAACAAAGCCGTGGCGGTTCGCGCTTCATGCACGAGCAGGTCAAGGAAGGCGATGTGCTCAGGCTGTCGCCGCCTGCCAATCTGTTTGCTCCCCATTCCCGTGCTGGTCATCACCTGATGATTGCAGGCGGGATCGGCATCACCCCCTTTATGGCTTACATCGCCGCACTGGAGCAGCGCGGCGGCAGCATGGAGCTGCATTACGCCTACCGCAGCGGTCTGACCGATACCTATCTGGAAGAGCTGGCGGCACGCCTCGGTGCTGCCCTGCATCCCTATGACGGACGTGCCGGGCAGCGCCTGAATATCCGTCAGGTGCTGAGCGACCAGCCGCTCGGTACCCATGTCTACATTTGTGGCCCCGACAGCCTGATCAGTGACGTGTGCCAGACCGCCGATGCGCTGGGCTGGCCCGCTGAACGTATCCACTGGGAGGCCTTTGCCGCACCGGAGCCGGGCGAGCCTTTTGTGGCCGAGCTGGCTGACGGGCGGACGCTGGCGGTGCCGGGTGATTACTCCCTGCTGGAGGCACTGGAGCAGGCCGGAGTGCCGGTGCCCAACCTCTGCCGCGGCGGTGTCTGCGGGCAGTGCATGACGCCGTATTCCGCCGGTGAGGTCGATCACCGTGATCTGTATCTCAGCGACAGCGAGCGTGCTGACCATCTGATGCCCTGTGTTTCCCGTGGCAAGGGTGGCTGCACGGTCAAACTGGCACTGTAAATGGCCCTCTTTCTGACAACACCATCAACCTGTTCAGAACATGGAGCAGCGCACCATGAGTTCTATGCTTGCCCAGGCCTTGCCTGCCGATCTGCCGCCGCTGGCTGCGATCAAGCCCCGTACCCTGAGCCTCGACAGCATCAAGCCCATCGAGACCTACCGGGATGACTTCACCTACAGCAACAGTGCCGCGGCTATCGCCCGTTTTCCCTTTCCTTTCCCCGAGGACAATTACATGTACTCGGTCAATATCGAACCGGCAACGGTAGGGCCTGCCGGGTCCATATTCGAGCACTGGTTTGATGTTGATGAACATTATCGTTCGGAGATGGCCGAGCGGGCACTGGTACTGGCCAGAGACCCGCGCCGCTGTATGGTGATGCCGCATATGCAGGAGGCGGCCTGGGATACCCTGGAAATGCTGATGGAGCATCTGGCCACGGATTATCCTGCGCTGTTCAGCCTGCACCGTGAAGGCAACCACTGGCACTGGCAGAACCGGGTACTGGAGCTGGATCAGCACTTTACTTTCGGTGATGCCAGCACCCTGCCGTGTGAGCCGCTGGAGTACATCACCCGGCAGGCGCAGGGTGACTTTGCCGTGCTCGACCAGCGTGATGGTGATCTGTACATGGATGCCGGCATTGTGACCTGTCCGGCTGACTGGTCGCTGGCCTTTGACGCCGGTATGAGCTTCAAGCAATGGCATGCGCCGGTGCCGATGGCTCACCAGATGGGGGTGTTTGACCGGGCACTGAAATACCTGATGAACATTCAGGTGGGTAAACCTGTTCGCCGCCTGAACTGGACCCTGACCATCAACCCGCGCATGGATACGTCCCCGGAAACCTTCCACGAATGGGGCCATGAACGGGGGCAGGTGACCGCGGACAACGTCGGTCAGCTGGTCCATCTGCGGGTCGAACTGCAGTTCATGCCACGCCTGCCGCGTAGCAATGCGCTGCTGTTTGGCATCCGCACCTATCTGATCAGTTTTGATGAGCTGGCTACCCAGCCGCGCTGGGCCTGTCGTCTGCACCGGGTGCTGCGTGATCTGCCACCGCAGCTGATCGAATACAAGGGGTTGAGCCGCTATCACAGCACCATTGTTGAATGGTTAAGCCAGTTTGATCCCGAAGCCTGAGGCCAGCCGCTCTGCCCGTCATGACAGGGCAGAGAACGATGCTGCATTACCGCGAGAACGATAAAAGGAGAAACCGCATGGCAAATTCCTGGCGTATATCTGCCCTGGCCGACCGCCACCGTGCCCTGGGATCAAAACTGGAAGACTGGAGTGGTATGGGCACCGCCTGGACCTATGACTCTGATCTGGCGGATGAGCATGAGGCGATCCGCACCAGGGCGGGCCTGATGGACGTCTCCGGGCTGAAGAAGGTGCACTATGTCGGCCCCCATGCCGAAAGCCTGCTGGACTATGCCACCACGCGCGATATATCCAAGCTGTATCCCGGCAAGTCGGTCTATGCGGCATTGCTCAACGAAGCTGGCAAATTTGTGGATGACTGCATTGTTTATCGCACCGGTCCCAATGCCTTTATGGTGGTACACGGTTCCGGCAGTGGCCACGAGATGCTGGTGCGGCTGGCCACTGGCCGTCAGGTCGCGGTGCTGTTTGATGATGATCTGCACGATCTGTCACTGCAGGGGCCACTGGCTGTCGATTTTCTCGCTGAGCATGTGCCCGGCATCCGCGATCTGCCGTATTTCCATCATCTGCAGACCAAACTGTTTGGCCGTCCGGTGATGATTTCCCGGACCGGTTATACCGGCGAGCGGGGCTACGAGATCTTCTGCAAGGCTGCTGACGCACCGCTGATCTGGGACACCATTCTGGAGCAGGGCAAGGACATGGGCATCATCCCCTGCGCCTTTACCGCACTGGACTGGCTGCGGGTGGAAAGCTATCTGCTGTTCTTCCCCTATGACAACTCCGAGATGTATCCCTTTGCCGATCAGCCTGCTGGCGACACCCTGTGGGAGCTGGGGCTGGATTTCACCGTATCACCCGGCAAGACCGAATTCCGCGGGGCGACAGAGCATCGCCGCTTGCAGGGCAAGGAGCGCTTCAAAATCTTCGGCGTGCTGCTGGAAGGCCAGCAGGCGGCACAGGCTGGCGACACCCTGTGGGCCGATGGCAAACAGGTGGGGATGATCACCTGCGCCATGTATTCACGCCTGAGCGACCGCTCCATGGCCATTGCCCGTATGGACGTACCCTATGCCGAGCAAGGTTGCCCGCTTGAAGTGAAGGGCAGCCTCAACGTCATGGCCATTGCCCATACCATGCCGTTCGATGACCCGGAGAAGAGCAAGCGGACGGCGAAAGGCTAACGGCTTGGCGGCTGTTGAGTGTTATCCACAGACCGGGAGACATCGGCGGATGTCTCCCGGTTTTGCTATGGCGGCTGGTTTATCCACAACCGCTGACCGGGAAGACAAGGAGCACAGGATGTTCAGTTCATTGGGGGCCGGCTGGGGCTATCTGCTGCTGGCGGGTGTCTGTGAGATTTGCTACGCCGCGGTGATTCCGCGCACCGACGGCTTCAGCCGGTTGTGGCCGACGGTCTATTGCGGCTTCTTTATCCTGCTCAGTCTCTATCTGCTGTCACTGGCGGTGAAAACGCTGCCGGTAGGCACCGCCTATGCCGTATGGGTGGGTATCGGGGCGGTGGGGACGGCCATCTACGGCATCGCCTTTCTGGGTGAGGCGATCAATGTGGCACGTGTGCTGTGCCTGATGCTGATTATTTCCGGTGTGGTCGGGCTGAAGTTTTTCTCAACCGAACTGGCCTGAGGATGGCTTTTCGCGCTGAATGGCCGACGTGCAGCTGAGCGCAAACACCTTCTTACTTGGCCACCGGCTTTTTCTGCAGTTTGCGCTGCAGGGTACGGCGATGCATGTTCAGCGCCCGCGCGGTCGCTGACACATTACCTTCGTGCTGCTTGAGCACCTGCTGAATGTGCTCCCATTCCAGCCGCGACGGCGACAGGGGCTGCTGGGTCAGCGGCTGCTCCGGGTCAGGTTCGACCGTATCCAGTGCGGCGATGATATCGTCCACCCGTGCCGGTTTGGGCAGATACTGCACGGCACCGAGCTTGATGGCATCAACACAGGTGGCAATGCTGGCGTAGCCGGTCAGCACCAGCACCTGCAACTCGGGTTGCTGCGCCAGTAGCTGCGGTAACAGCGCCAGACCAGACTCGTTATCCAGATGCAGATCAAGGGTGGCAAACTCGAACTCCTGTTCCGCCAGCTGTTGCAGCGCCTGCCCTGGTGTGGTGGCCAGCCGGGCCGCGTAACCCTTGCGCTGTAAGCCACGTACTAGCAGCGTGCCAAACACTTCATCATCTTCCACCACCAGCCAGCGGCTCATGCAGGTCTCTCCTTGTGCAGGGATGCAATCGGGCAGCGCAGCATACAACAGCTGCCGCCTGCGGGCAGCGCTTCTAGCTGTAACTCACCGCCCAGCTGCTCAAGGATGGTCAGGGTCAGGAACAAGCCGATACCCAGGCCATGAGGTTTGTCACTGCGGCCAACCATCGGCAAGACTGGCCGTGCGAGCCTGATCGCAGCGTCACTGCGGCCCTGATCGCAGATGCGCAGTCTGAGCTGCACCTGATCAACCTGCCAGTACACCTGCACGGCCTGACCCGGCGCTGCATCGGCGGCATTGTTGAGCACATTCAGCAGCGCCAGTGCCAGGGTATTGGGTGGCGACAGGACCGGCAGGGGGATGCCGGGCGCCGAGTCATTGTGCAGAGCGAAACGTGCATCGGGGCGCATCAGCTGCCAGCGGTTCAGCGTCTGCAGCAGCCACTGATCACAGGGCAGCGCCACGCTGCTGTCCTGCTGGCTGCGTTGCACCATGGCCTGCAGGTTGTGACGACACAATTGCAGCTGGCGGGTCATCAGCTGCAGGTCGGCCTGGGTATCGTCATCCTCATGGCGTGCGGCCAGTTCATCCACCAGCAGCTGCAGGCTACCCAGCGGCGTACCCAGTTCATGAGCCAGCCCTGCCGCCTCACTGGCCAGCGCCAGCAGATGGGCATCGCGCAGGCCCTGTTCCCGTGCGCCGTGCAGCAGTGCCTGCTGCTGTCGCAAGGTGCCTGCCAGACGACTGATAAACAGCAACAGGAACAGGCTGATCAGCAGAAAGTTCAGCCACATTCCCCAGATGTGGACGTTGATCAGATTGATCGGGGTATGGCTGTCGGGCGGCAATTCCATGGGAAACAACAGAATAAAGGTGTAGAGCAGGGCAGAGCTGGCGACCAGCACGGCAGTCTGGCGCCAGTCCAGCAACAGTGCAGAAAAGCAGATGGGCAGCAGCAGGTAGGACACGAAGGGATTGCTGGCCCCGCCACTCTGATAGAACACCATGCTGGCGAGCAGGCCATCGGCCAGCAGCTGCAGGAAGATTTCCTGATCGCTGATACTGGCATGGTCACGCAGGCGCTTGACCGTATGCAGGTGCAGGGTAGCAAGCAGGATCAGGGTCAGCAGCAGACTGGGCCAGGGCAGCTGCAGGTAGAGGTAAAACTCGGCAAACAGCAACACCAGAGTCTGGCCGCAGAAGAAGGCCAGCCGCATGCGCGACAGATCGCGCAGTAACAGTGGTGTGACCGAGGTGGCGGGTAACAGGTCATTCATGATCGTTGCCGGTGGGATGCGCTGCACATTGGCCCCCAATTGGCAAACCAGCGGGGGATTTGGTGCGGGTTAGGATAATAGTTGTTTCGAGTTGTGAGCAGCCTTGTTGTTGCTCTTTGTTATGTTGTATCGTTTTTTACTGTTTTATTTTCGATCAGCTCTGGTCAGTTGCCGCGCGCAGCTTATCATAGGCACCGAGCTGCTTCCTGGGTCCGCATAGGCTGGAATCCCTACGCATAAGCAGGAATTTACAAGTAAGTACCGCCATGTCAAAGCCGCAGTCATTTCGTTCTCTTGCTCCCCTCAGTCGTCGTCAGTTTTTGCTCGGTAGTGCAGCTACAGCGCTGGCTGTCAGCAGTGGTGTCGTGCTTGCCGACCCCGTCGCTGTCGATGTCAATGGCGATGAACTGTCGCTGCGTCTGAATGGCAACAAGTCACAGTTTTCGGTCTTTACGCTGGCCAATCCGCCGCGGCTGGTGATTGACGGCCCCACGGCAGGCATGTCGGCCAGCGCCATGGAATTGCAGTTGCGCCGCATGAAGGCGCTGAGCTGGGTAAAGACCACGCGCTTTAACCCCAGCCATCAGGACAAGTTCCGCATTGTGCTGGAGCTGACCGGCACACCGAAATACAAGATCACCCAGACCGAAGGCAATCAGCAGCTGGTCACTGTGCAGGCGCCCGGTGGTGGTGCTGTCGTGGCGACAGCGGCGGCTTCCGCACCCGCCAGTCAGCCCGCTGAACCGGTCAAGTCCAGTGGTGAAGTGCGTCGCCAGCAGCGCAAGGTGATCGTGATTGATCCGGGGCACGGCGGCGTCGACCCCGGTGCCATTGGCCGTAATGGCGCCAAAGAGAAACACGTGGTGCTGGAAATCGCCCAGCGGGTACGGGAGCAGCTGCGCGGACGCAATGATCTGGAGGTGGTCTTCACCCGTGATCGCGATATTTTCATCCCGCTGTTTGACCGTCGTGATTTTGCCCGTGACCGCAATGCCTATATGTTCATGTCGCTGCACGCGGACGGCTTTACTGACCCCAGCGCCAGTGGTGCGTCTGTCTTCACCCTCTCCGAGCGCGGCGCCACCAGTACCATGGCGCAGTTTCTGGCGGATAAGGAAAACGCCGTGGACGAGATCGCAGGGATCAAATATTCCAAGGATAACGACGCACTGGCCCGCACCCTGCTGGATCTGGTGCACACCAATACCCGCAAGGAAAGTGATCAGCTGGGTTCGATCATGCAGCAGGCCCTGCGCAAGGTGCACCGTATGCACAGCCGTCATGTGGAAGAGGCCGGTT
This sequence comes from Pokkaliibacter plantistimulans, assembly GCF_003194385.1. Classification (GTDB taxonomy): domain Bacteria; phylum Pseudomonadota; class Gammaproteobacteria; order Pseudomonadales; family Balneatricaceae; genus Pokkaliibacter; species Pokkaliibacter plantistimulans. The sequence goes on along the minus strand of NZ_LAPT01000082.1, from coordinate 77,565 downwards.
TTGCCGTGCTGAAGTCACCGGATGTCCCTTCGGTACTGGTGGAAACCTCTTTTATTACCAACCTCGATGAAGAACGACTGCTGACCAGCGATGCCTTCCAGAACAAACTGGCGGTCGCCATCAGCGGTGGTATCAAGCGATTTATCGGTTAATCCACGGCGTGGACGGATGTGTGTTGCTGACAGAAAACGGCAAAGGCAGTGTACGTCGTTGCGCTGCCAATGCCTGCCAGCTGCGTCAGGATCTGCTGGCGTTTTTGCCGCAGCTGACTGGCCAGCGCTGCCAGTAACCCATCAACGGCCGCCTGTATTTCACTGCTCATCTCTCCTTGTTGCTGATAGTGCTGCACGCGCTCGGTGATAAACAGCTGCTGTACGCTGAGATCGTTGAACTGACCGAGATCCTCCTGTAGTCCCTTGAGCCCGGCAAGCAGCGTGCGCTTTTGCCCACGGCCCGCGCAGGCTATGGCTGCGTTGTGCTGGCGGAGGGCTGTATCCGTCTGGACCGGCAACATGTCCAGAGCGTAGCGCAGCTTCTTGCAGTCGATACGCAACTGATGAATGGCGTGATCAGCACTGTGCTCACTGACCTGCAAAGCCCGGATACAGACCTGCTGATAATGCTGCCAGATAAGCTCCTTGCCGACGTTGAACAGCGCAGGGTTGAACGGTGTTGGTGCGGCGGCGCTGCTCAGCACGTATTGCAGTTGCTGTCGCTGTCGGGCGTAACTTTTACCGGTCAGCCAGTGCACCAGACGCTGATGAGCGTGGTCGCGGTCCGCACCGATCAGGGTAAAGAAGGCATTTATTCCGGCATGATGAGTGGTATCCAGCGTCGCCATGCACTGGCTGTGGCTGGCGAGGAACACATCCAGATCACGCAGCCGATTGGTTTTCGCCATGATCTGGCTGAGCGGACGGCGCAGCTGGTGCAGGCTGGCGGGTAAATGCGCACGGTAAAGACCAAGAATGGCGCGGGTTTTGCGTAGACTGACCCGATACTGATGCAGGGCTTCACTGTCACTGCCCTGCAGGACGTCAGGCTCAAACTTGAGTGCACGCTGCCATTGCTGCTGGCAGAACTGCTGGCACCAAAGTGCGATATCAGGGTGTTGTGGCTCAGTCATCGTGCTTTCCCCAAACGGATGGCATAACCATGGCACTGGCTGACGCAGCAGGCAAATCGTTACCTGCTGCCAAGGTTTGACCAGCTAATTGCTGGGATGTATTGGGTTAAAAAATAGACGAAATAAACCATTGGGTTTGTTTGTGTTGACCTCGGGCAAACATGGCTTTTAAATAGCCGGTTGTTTGCCTGCAGGGCAAATGCGCATTGACGTCACAGGCGGTATAGTCACCGCCTTTTTTGTGGTTGGCAGTCTGTCGGGTTCTTCCTCGCTACGTTGACTCAACAGGCTGCCAGCATTTTTGCTTATCGCATCAGCAGGCAGACAACGGGGCTACCATGTCACATATTCAGGCGTATCGAAGTGCCATTCTTCACTGCATAGCCGACCCGGCGGAAGTGGGCGTTGACGCGGCGGTGGAGTATTTCGCCGATGGCCTGTTGGTGGTGGAAGACGGTCATGTGGTTGCCTGTGGTGAAGCCAGTGCATTGCTGGTGGATCTGGCCGACGGTGTCGAGGTGCAGGAGCTGCCCAATAGCCTGCTGACGCCGGGTTTTATCGATACCCATATTCACTTCCCGCAAGTCGGGGTGATTGCCTCCTACGGCGAACAGCTGCTGGACTGGCTGAACAATTACACCTTCCCCGCTGAAGGCCATTTCCACGACAAGCAGCATGCCAGCGACATGGCTGAACTGTTTCTGCAGGAGCTGCTGCGTAACGGCACCACCACGGCGCTGGTGTTTGGCACAGTGCACAAGGTGTCGGTGGAGGCTTTCTTCGAGCAGGCTGAAAAACATAACCTGCGCATGATTGCCGGTAAGGTGATGATGGATCGCCATGCCCCTGATTTCCTGACGGACACGCCTGAGTCCAGCTATGCCGACAGCAAGGAGCTGATCGAGCGCTGGCATCAGCGTGGCCGCCTGCTCTATGCCGTCACCCCGCGTTTTGCGCCTACCAGCAGCGATGAACAGTTGAGCGAAGCTGGCCGTTTGCTGCGCGAATACCCTGACGTTTACCTGCATACCCATCTGTCAGAAAACCATGCCGAATGCGCCTGGGTGCAGGAGTTGTTTCCACAGTGTTCGGGCTATCTGGATGTCTATGATCACTTTGGCCTGCTGCGCCCAAGGGCGGTCTTTGCCCATGGCATCCATTTACAGGAAGCGGAGTTTAAACGGCTGGCGGAGACGGATTCGGCGATTTCGTTCTGTCCGACGTCCAATCTCTTCCTCGGCAGTGGCCTGTTCAATCTGTCAGAAGCCGAGCGCCACGGTGTGCGGGTAGGCATGGGCACCGATGTTGGTGGCGGCACCAGTTTCTCCATGCTGCAGACCCTCAACGAAGGCTACAAGGTGCAGCAGTTGCGCGGCCACAAGGTTCACCCTTACAAGTCACTGTATCTGGCCACGCTCGGCGGTGCCCGGGCGCTGCAGCTGGATGACCGCATTGGCAGCTTCAGAGTGGGTAACGAAGCTGATTTTGTCGTGCTGGATCTGCATGCCACTCCGCTGATGAAATACCGCATGGCGCAGACCCGTAGTATTGAAGAGCAGCTGTTTGTGCTGACTATCCTGGGGGATGACCGTGCTATCCGTGCCACCTATGCCGCAGGGCAGTGCGTTCATCAGCGTGATGCTGCATAACACGCCAGTCGTTAGTCGGACCGAGTAGATTTCGTTAAGTTATCCCCTCTCTTTCATTAAGTTAAATAGCTTCACTATTTACCCTGAAAGAGAGGAGATCTGCAGCATGACAGATTCTTCCTGTTGCGATTGCTTAATGCCGACAAGTGCTAGGCTAGAGGGCAAAGCGCCCCACCAGTTGCTGCCCAGACTGGCCAGCTGCGTGCTGGACTGTGCGGTCTGGGCACTGGCGGTGGCCGTCTGGTCAGCGACCTCCCGTACATTTTCCACGCTGCGATTGATCTCTTCTACCACCGTGCTTTGCTGCTCGGCAGCGGTGGCGATCTGCTGGTTCATGTCCTGAATATCGCCGATAGCTCGAGAGATAGCCGTCAGCGCGGTGCCGGTATCGCGGGCCAGGGTGACGGTCTGTTCGGTCAGTGTCCTGCTGTCCTGCATGATCAGCGCGGTATCGTTAGCGCGCCGTTGCAAGGCGGCAATCAGCGCTTCTATTTCTGCTGTTGACTGCTGGGTGCGCTGCGCCAGACCGCGTACTTCATCAGCGACGACGGCAAAACCACGGCCGGCTTCCCCTGCGCGGGCCGCTTCAATGGCCGCATTCAATGCCAGCAGATTGGTCTGTTCGGCGACGGTTTTGATCACATCCAGCACACTGCCAATCTGATTGCTTTCTGCCTTCAGGCTGGCCATCGACTGTACCGAACGCTCCACTTCGGCTGCCAGCCGGTCCATCGAGCTGACTGTCCGGGCGACAACGGCGTCACTGCTATGGGCCTGTTGAGCTGCCTGATTGGCCGCGTTGGCGGCGCGCTCGGCATTCAGTGCCACATCGTTGACCGTGGCGGTCATTTCATTCATGGCGGTAGCCACCAGATGAGTTTCATCCTTCTGGTTGAGCACGCCGTTGCGGGTCTGTTCCGTGACGGCCGACAGTTCTTCGGCGGCACTGGCCAGCTGGCCAACTCCGCTGGAAATATGGCCGATCAGCTCACGCAGACGGTCATTGGTTTGCTGCAAGCCCTGTTGCAGCATGCCCACTTCATCGCGGCGCTCCACGCTGATCTGCTGGCTAAGGTCGCCCTCGGCAATACGGCGCAACTGAGTGACGGTCTGACGCAGGGAGGGCACGATCTGGCGATTGAGGGCCCAGGCCGCCAGAATGCCGAGCAGGATGGCCAGCGCTGCAGTACTGAGCAGGGTAGTGACGGCACTGTGTGATTCGCTGTCGCGACGGCTGATCTGCAATTGATAGAGCTCATTGATGACGCTGAGAACGTCATTGGTGCGTGCGGTCATCTCCTGACGGGCGGCACTGATACGGCGTAAGGCCTGAGTGTAGCTGTCAATGGTCTGACGATAGATGTAAAGCCTGACCAATTTTATCGGGATTAATCGTGCAGACCTAGACGAAAGTCGTAGTGCTAGGGGTTGTGTCCTTAAAAACCACGAGGCAATGAATTGGCTAAATTCTGCATTCTTCATTGTTTGAAAAGCGCAGATCAGGGAAAATACCGGCCAATTTTATTTCTATCCGCAGAGGTCCGCCGTGCCGTGGCCCTTTGCCCTCAGCACAGAAGATTGAATTCCATGTCCACCTTTGTCATGCCGCCTGAAATTGCCAAGCGCCGCACTTTCGCCATCATTTCTCACCCTGACGCCGGTAAGACCACCATTACCGAAAAGTTGCTGCTGATCGGCCAGATCATCCAGCAGGCTGGCACGGTGAAAGGGCGCAAGAGTGATCGTCATGCCACCTCCGACTGGATGAGCATGGAGCAGGAGCGTGGTATCTCCATCACCTCCTCGGTGATGCAGTTCCCCTACAAGGACCGAATCGTCAACCTGCTGGATACCCCCGGTCACGAAGACTTCTCTGAAGACACCTATCGCACGCTGACGGCTGTGGACTCCGCGCTGATGGTGGTAGACGGTGCCAAGGGTGTGGAAGACCGTACCATTAAGCTGATGGAAGTCTGTCGTCTGCGTGACACGCCGATTCTGGCTTTCGTCAACAAAATGGACCGTGACATTCGCGAGCCCATCAGCCTGCTCGACGAAATCGAGGAAGTGCTGAAGATTGAGGCGGCGCCGATCAACTGGCCTATCGATATGGGTAAGCAGTTCAAGGGCGTCTATAACCTGTACACCGATGTGGTGCACGTCTACACCCCTGGCAAGGGCCACACGCTGCAGGACGATATCCAGATTCAGGGTCTGGAAAGTGATGAAGCCAAGCAGTTGCTGGGTGATCTGTGGGCTAACTTTGTTGATGAAATTGAGCTGGTGCGTGGTGCCAGTCACACCTTCAATCTGGAAGCTTACCTGGCAGGTCAGCAGACGCCCGTCTTCTTCGGTACGGCGCTGGGGAACTTCGGTGTGCGCGAAATGCTCGACGGTTTTGTGGAGTGGGCACCCGCCCCGGCCAACCGCAAGACCGAAAGCCGCGAGGTCGCTTCTGCCGAGGAGAAGTTCTCTGGCTTCGTTTTCAAGATTCAGGCCAACATGGACCCGAAACACCGCGACCGTATTGCCTTCCTGCGGGTGTGTTCTGGCAGCTATACCCAGGGTATGAAATTGCGCCATTGCCGTCTTGGTAAGGATGTCCGTATCGCCGATGCAGTGACCTTTATCGCTGGTGAGCGTGAAGCGGTGGAAGAGGCCTGGGCCGGTGACATTATCGGCTTGCACAACCACGGTACTATCCAGATCGGTGATACCTTCACCGAAGGTGAAGAGCTGAAATTCACCGGCATTCCGCACTTTGCGCCTGAACTGTTCCGCCGTGTGCGCCTGCGCGACCCGCTGAAGATGAAACAGCTGCAGAAAGGCTTGCAGCAGTTGTCGGAGGAAGGCGCGACTCAGGTGTTCCAGCCGCTCAACAATAATGACCTGATTCTCGGTGCGGTTGGTGTGCTGCAGTTTGAAGTGGTCGCCTACCGTCTCAAGGACGAATACAAGGTTGAGTGCATCTACGAAGCGGTCAACGTTGCCACCGCCCGTTGGGTCGAGTGCAAGGACAGTAAAAAATTTGAAGAATTCAAGCGCAAATGCGCTGATAACCTGTCACTGGACGGCGGCGGTCTGTTGACTTATCTGGCGCCAACCCGCGTCAATTTGAGCCTGGCTCAGGAACGCTATCCTGACGTGGTCTTCCGCGCGACGCGTGAGCACTGATCAGGCACATTCTGATGCTCATTAGTTCAACAACGAAATGCCCTCAATTTTGAGGGCATTTCGTTTCGGCAGTTGCAAAGCCGCACGACTCCGACTAAATCTGTATCCCTAATGACGTCGTGCCTGTTGATTGATTTACAGCAGGATTTGCAAGGCACGCATCCATCCACCCGAAAGAGCGGTAGTCGGGCAGTAGTCGATGAAAAAGAATTTCCCTGTTACACAAAAAGCTATTCCTTTGAAAGCCGGTCAGGTGCTGATCTCCGGAACAGACCTGAAAGGGGCCGTGACCTATTGCAATGATGACTTTATCGCGGTGAGTGGCTTTTCCCGTGATGAGCTGATTGGTCACAATCACAATATTGTGCGCCATCCGGATGTGCCTCCGGCGGTATACGCGGATCTGTGGCAGAACCTCAAGGCCGGCCGCTCCTGGATGGGTATTGTCAAAAACCGGGCAAAGTCAGGCGACCATTACTGGGTAGATGCCTATATCACACCGGTACTGGAGCAGGGCCGGGTCGTCGGTTACGAGTCTGTGCGCCATCCCGCCTCGGCGGAGCAGATTGCCCGGGCAGAGGTGCTGTATGCCCGCATCAATCAGGGTAAGGCGCCACTGACACGGGCTGAGCAGTTCTCTCCGGTCTGGTGGCCGGTATTCTTTACCCTCGTTGTGGGTTTACTGGGGGTGGTGGTGCGCCAGCTGATTGATGACCCCATGCTGGCATGGGGGCTGGGTATTCTGATCGCGGTACTGGCTGCCGGCGGTGTCTATTATCTGATCAATCAGCAGCTGGCCCGGCTGCTGCCTGACGCACGTGCTGTCTTTCACAATCCGCTGGCCAGCTATATGTATCAGGGCAAGGTCAATCCGTTTACTGATATAGCGACCTCGATGTATGCCCTGAGGAGTCGGGCACGTACGGTGGTACATCGCCTGTCCAGTAGTTCCCGCCATGTGGCCCGTGAAGCGACGCATTCCCAGCAGCGGGTCAGTCAGGTGCAGGCAGGGATACGCAAGCAGCAGTCGCAGGCTGATCAGCTGGCCGCAGCCATGAACGAGATGGCTGCGTCCATCGGCGAAGTGGCTCGGCATGCCCGTGATTCTGCTGAGGTGACAGTACATATTGATCAGCAGGCGGGGGAAAGCCGTCAGGTGCTGGAGCGCACCATCGCCACCATCGAGCAGCTCAATCACAATGTCCAGCACACCTCCGAGGTCGTGGCCAGGCTGGCAACGCAGTCCAACGAGATTGGCAGTTTTGTTGCTGCGATTCATAGCATCGCTGATCAGACCAACCTGCTGGCGCTCAATGCCGCCATTGAAGCGGCACGTGCCGGTGAACAGGGTCGTGGATTTGCTGTGGTGGCAGATGAGGTGCGCAGTCTGGCAACACGTACTCAGGAAGCGACAGAACAGATTCAGGAAATCATCAGCAAGCTGCAGCAGGAGTCCGAGCAGGCTGTGGAGTCCATCAATGCCAGCAGGGCTGGCACTGAGGCCAGTGTGGCGCAGGTGCGTCATGCCGGTGACGTGCTGATTGATATCAGTCATGGCATGAGCGACATCCATCAACGCACGGAGCAGATCGCCACTGCCGCAGAGCAACAGAGCAGTGTGGCTGAAACGATCAACGGCAATGTCACGGAAATATCAGTGACAGCGGATAGTATGACCAGTGAGATAGCCGAAACCGTTGCCTCGGTCGAGCGTGTAGCGGCTCAGGCCAAGGAGCAGGGCTCACTGGCGGAGCGTATGGGGTAAAGTCTGGCAGTCCCATCCTGAGATGCCTTGAGAGCGCTGAGATAGGCGGTATATGACTGATTATGCTGCCTTTTCACAGCGCTTTTTCATGTTATGATCCAACGCGGATCAGGGTTAGGGTAAAGCAATGTCAGATACCACGGCGAAACAGGATCCGGCGTTACGTATTGCGTCGGGTCGTAAGCCATTTGTCGAACCACTGCGTTTGGGGCAACGGCTCAAGGAGATCCGCTTGAGTAATAACTGGACGCTGGAGGATGTCAGCCAGCGTACCGGCTTGGCGCGTTCTACCCTGTCCAAGATTGAGAACGAACAGATTTCCCCGACCTTTACTGCAGTACAGAAACTATCTCATGGTTTGGGTATCGATCTGCCTCAGCTGTTCTCAACGCCCAAGCGCAAGGAAAAGCCGCTGGGCAGGCGTGATCTGACCCGCCTGGGAGAGGGGCGCCCCCATCCCACACCTACTTACGAACATGAGCTGCTTTGCACGGACTTTGCCAACAAGCGCATGATTCCCTTCAAGACCATAGTGCATGCACGCAGTTTCGATGATTTCAGTGAGTGGGTGCGTCATGACGGTGAGGAGTTCCTGCTGGTGCTGGACGGGCAGGTGATGCTCTATACCGAGTTCTATGAGCCCCTTCAGCTGGAAACAGGCGATAGCCTGTACTTTGACAGCAGCATGGGCCATGCGGTGGTATCGGTTAGCAAGGATGATGCGGTCATCCTGTCGGTGTGTTCTTCCTGAGCCCGACGAAATTACGTTGTATTCATCGGTTGTGTACGGCCTGGCGTTGTCACTCAAGGTAAGGAGAGAAAGTGAAGGTTCTGGTAACAGGTGCCCATGGTCAGGCAGGCAGCGCTATCGTTCTGCAATTACATCAGCTGGGATTCAAGGTTGATGCTGCCTCTCATGCCATGCTGGACATTGCCAATCCGGATGCTGTTGCTTCTTACCTGCAGAAATCACGCCCTGATTTTATCGTCAATGCCGCGGGCATGAACGATATCTATCTGGCCGAAAGACAGCCAGAGCGGTGTCGGCAGGTCAATCAGGAAGGTCCGGTGATACTGGCAAGAGAGGCGGAGCATATGGGTATCGGCCTGCTGCATCTGTCCTGCGCACTGGTGTTCGATGGTCTGCTGAAAGTGCCCTACAAAGAAGATGACCCGATTCGTCCGGTCGGCATGCTGGGGGAGACCAAGTGGCTGGGTGAGGAAGGTGTCCGACGCCATTGTATGCGCCACATCATTTTGCGCAGTCACTGGTTGTTCAGTGCCACTGACGCAGGGGAAGTTGCTCAGGTGCTGCGTGATGCCCGTACCCATAAGAGTTTACCGGCGCTGATTGATCACATCGGTCAGCCGACGGCAGCCGCTGATCTGGCCCGTGTCGTGGGGGCTATTCTGCAGCAGCTGGAGTGCGGTGTGACGGAGTGGGGCACCTATCACTACGGCAGCGCCGAATACACGAGCCGCTATGGCTTCTACGAAGCCATTCTGGCTCAGGCCAGACAGTTTATTGCTATTGCTTGTGATGAGCTGGAAAGCCTCAATGCCGAGCAGGCAGATGTGCTCCCTGCGCGCCCCAATCAGACGCGACTGGATTGCCGCAAGATTCGCTATGTCTTTGGTATCGGTCAGCGTCCATGGCGCCAGTATCTGCAGGCGATGCTGACGGAAATGTGTGACCCGATGATTTAGATAGGCTAAGCCGCTGTCACGCTTTGTGGCAGCAATACCGGATCGAAAATGAAAATGCCGCAACAGTGCGGCTTTTTCATTTCTTCGTCCAGTGTACCCGCCCCTGGAGGTGAGCAGCTGCTTCGTCGTAGCGTCTGTCAGCTCAGCTCCATGGCAGCGGCGACTTGCTCAGTGCAACGGAGACGATGTAAGCCAGTATCAGCCAGCAGGCGAAAAGGGCTATCACCCTGCTGGCATAGGTTTTTCCACGCTTAAGGGCGACGGTACCCAGGACGATGTAAGCAATCAGTCCCAGCAGCTTGGCAGTTAGCCAACCGGCGCCACTCTGGAAGGGATAGATACCCAGTTGCACAACTAGGCCGATAGCGGTGACCAGCAACAGGGTGTCAATAATGTGTGGCAGAATCCTGACCCACTTCTTTTCCAGCATCGGCGAGCGACGCAGCATCCACATTCCGCGCAGGGTAAAAAGAAAGATGCTGAGAAAAGCGAACAGCATATGGCTGTGTTTGAAGGCGATATACATGCAGGTTCCTTGAGTTGCCTGATGTGAGAGAAGTTCATGATGATTACAGTACGCCACAATATCAGGTTATGGCGCCAAGATTGTGGCGATAATAGCGAAAATTGCTGGATGCCGATATGACGGTGCTGTTATATGGTCGGCTTTGCTTTAAAATGCCCCACCTTATTCAAGGGCCGTTACGACAACAACCATATCGGTCTTCAGTTTAGTAGGTAAAGAGGAGCAAGATGACATCATCCCTGAGTGAAGCCTTTCAGGATATCCGTCCCTACGAGGATGGCGAGGTCAAGGAGGTCATCGCCCGGATTCTGGCTGATCAAGAGTTTATTGATGCCATAGTACGCTTCAAGTATCCCAAACTGCGTAATTATCTCGGCTGGTTGCTTAATCCGGCGGTGGCCTTTGCTCTGCGTCGGCAAGCGAGCAAGATTGGCAATATTCGCGATTTTCAGCGCATCGTCTCCTTTTATATGGATCGGATGATCCATAAAAGCACTACCGGCCTGACGGTCACCGGGATTGATAAGCTGCAGCCCGGCAAGGCTTATCTGTTTATCTCCAACCATCGCGATATCGCCATGGACCCGGCCTTCGTCAACTATGCTCTGTGGCACAACCAGCACGATACGGTACGCATCGCTATTGGTGATAACCTGCTGCGTAAACCGTATGTCAGTGATCTGATGCGGCTGAACAAGAGTTTTATCGTCAAGCGTTCAGCCAAAGGCGTGCGGGAGATGATGGCAACCTACTTGCAGCTGTCTACTTACATCGACAGCTCCATTGCCGATGGCCACTCCATCTGGATTGCACAGCGGGAAGGACGGGCAAAAGACGGCAAGGATCTGACGGATCCGGCCATCATTAAGATGTTCTACATGTTCCGTAAGAAGGAAGGTCTGAGTTTTGCTGAGGCCATGCAGCGTCTGCATATTGTGCCTGTCAGTATCTCCTATGAGTACAATCCCTGTGATCAGTCCATGGCGCGTGAACTCTACGCCCTGGCCGAGCAGGGAGGTTATGAGAAGTCTCAGTTTGAGGATATCCAGAGCATTGTTCGCGGTATCGTCGGCTTCAAAGGTCAGGTGCATGTGGCCTTCGGTGATGAAATTGTTGAGCCGCCGGCCTCACCGGAAGAATTGGCAGAACTGATTGATCGTCAGATTCTGGATAATTACTTCATGCACGGCTCCAACCTGACTGCAGCCAAACGTCTGGGTGTCAGTACTCAACAAGCAGCTTCAGCAGAGCAGCAGACGACCTTTGATGAGCGTCTGGAGGGATTGTCGGAAGGGCAGCGGGCATTCTTTCTGGAAATGTATGCCGCTCCGGTGCGGCGTAAGCTGGCGCTGGAACAACAGTAAGGGAGACCGGTTGTATGGCAGCCTTGATCGCTGGATTGCGTACCTGCATTTTTTACCTGGGATATTTCCCCACGGTAATCAGCTACTCACTGATCTGTGTTGTGTTTTTTGTCTGGGTGCCCTATCGGCTGCGTCACCCTCTGGTGGTGTTATTTAACCGTTTCTTCCTGTGGTGGCTGCGCATCTCTTGTGGTGTACGTTATCAGGTGACCGGAATGGAGCATTTGCCCAGAGATGGTGCCTTTGTGCTCATCAGTAATCACCAGAGCCAGTGGGAAACGTTCTACTTACAAACTTTGCCACGTGCTCTGGTGACCGTGCTGAAAAAAGAGCTGCTGTCCGTGCCATTCTTTGGCTGGGCTCTGCGGCTGTTGCGCCCCATCGCTATTGATCGGTCACAGAAGGCCAATGCTCTGAAGCAGATTCTCAAGCAGGGTAAAGAGCGGCTGGGAGCCGGTGAGGGGTTGTTGATCTTCCCGCAGGGGACTCGGCTTGATCCCGGTGTAGAAGGTACCTATTCGAAAAGCGGAACGGTACTGGCGTGCTCTTCAGGGGTGCCGTTGCTGCCGTTAGTTCATAATGCGGGTACCTGCTGGCCTAACAAACGCTTTATCAAGTTTCCGGGCACGATTCAGATCGTGCTGGGAGCTCCTATCGATACGGTTGGTAAAACCACCGATGAGGTGCATTCTCAGGCTGTCGACTGGATGCAGGCTCAGCTGAAGGCTATGCCTCAGCATCTACCGGGATGATGAGATAACGCATTCCGGGCCGGGAAGGGAATCCCCTTCCCGCTCTTTTCTCCTTGCCACCTCGCTACTTGTCCTTCTCCTCTGTCATCAGCTGCACTCTTGCAAGAGCATGGTGGTGGTGATTCGGCTTGGCATTTACGCTTGCTGCTGGCTAAGGTGTAACAACATGAGGTAGTCGGCCATGTTGTTACCGCATGGCCAGTGAGGAGGGATGCATGATGTGTCGTTGGTTGTGGGGATGGGCGTGTTTCTGGTCCGCTGCTACTGCGCTGGCGCATACCTTACCCTTGGGGGATGGCAAGGTCAGCCAAATACCACAGGCTGGCTATGTGATGGCCTGTCAGTCGGAGCATCGTGGGCGCGGTGCCATGGGGCCAACACCCTGGATTGTCGGCGATCACTGGGATCCAATACAGAAACCGATGGTGCAGGGGCGGCGCTACTGGCATGAAGCTTACATCAATATCAGCGAAGTTATCGCTGGTGTGGTGCAGCAGCGTCATGTCGAAGGCAATGGCCTGCCTGTTAATGCGCCGACGGGGCAGTTTCCCATAGCACAGAGTGATCCTGCCTTTCGTTATGACCGCAACCCAAACCGTATCCGCGCTCAGACTGTGACGTATGACCTTCCCTGGCAGCCAATACTGGCAGCTCAGGCTTCCTGCCTGCCGATGGGGCCGATTGGTATCGCGCTCAATGGGGTGGCGATCTTTAATGCCCTGGATGATCTTGGGCGTGATGCGGTAGCGCATGAGGTGCAGGACAGTTGCCAGGGGCATCCGCAGGAACAGGGAGCGTATCACTACCATGGACCGAGTGACTGCCTGTCGGGCAGCCAGCAGCCTGCCCAGTTACTGGGTTATGCGCTGGACGGATTTGGTATCTACAGTATGTGGGATGAGCAAGGGCGGCAGCTGACCAATGCGGATCTTGATGCCTGTCACGGGCGGACAAGTAAGGTTCGCTGGAATGGTCAGGAAGTCACTATGTATCACTACGTCATGACGGAAGAATATCCCTATACTCTGGGGTGTTTCCGCGGTACACCATTGACGCTGACTCACCTGCGCATGCAGCATCCACCTTTTCCACGTCAGCTACCACCACCGCCGGGTCAGGGGCATCTGCGGCGTCAATGGTAAGGGATGGGCTGTTTTTGGTGGCTATGAAAAACAACAACCCCGCATCTGCGGGGTTGTTGTTTGCTGAGCGTCGGAGTGCGTGCAGGGTTAGCCCTGGTAGCGTCTGAAAATCAGCGTAGCATTAGTGCCACCAAAGCCGAAGCTGTTGGACATGATGCAGTTCAACACCTGCTCTCTGTTGGAGACAGGAATGTTGGCACCGGCCAGAGCAGGGTCAAGGTTGTCGATGTTGGCAGAGCCAGCAATAAAGTTGTTTTCCATCATTAACAGGCTGTAGATAGCTTCCTGTACGCCAGCTGCGCCTAGCGAATGGCCAGACAGAGACTTGGTGGATGTAACAGGAGGCATGTTGTCGCCAAAGACTGCCATCACTGCCTTCATTTCGGCGACATCACCCACTGGGGTGCTGGTGCCGTGGGCATTGATATAGTCGATAGGTATATCCAGGCCTGTCATCGCCTGATGCATGCAGCGTTTGGCACCTTCGCCAGACGGTGCAACCATATCGTAGCCATCAGAGGTTGCGCCATAACCTACCAGTTCAGCGTAGATTTTGGCGCCGCGCGCTTTGGCGTGTTCCAGTTCTTCAAGAACCAGCATGCCTCCACCGCCAGCAATGATGAAACCGTCACGGTCAACATCGTACGCGCGGGAGGCTTTTTCTGGGGTTTCGTTGTATTTGGTAGACAAGGCGCCCATTGCATCGAACAGCACCGTTTGCGCCCAGTGCAGTTCTTCACCGCCACCCGCAAACACGATGTCTTGCTTACCCAGTTGGATCAGCTCCATACCATTGCCGATACAGTGTGCGCTGGTGGCACAGGCTGAGGTGATGGAGTAGTTCACACCCTTGATTTTGAAGGGGGTCGCCAAACATGCCGATACAGTGCTGCCCATGGTGCGGGTAACACGATAGGGGCCAACTTTGCGCACGCCTTTTTCGCGCGCCAAGTCGCCAGACTCGATGATATTGGCGGATGAGGCACCACCGGAGCCTGCAATCAGACCGGTCCGTTCACTGGAAACCATTTCTGGGCTGAGGCCAGCATCTTCAATAGCCTGTGCCATCGACAGATAGGCAAAGCCTGCTGCGTCACCCATGAAGCGACGCAGTTTACGGTCAATGGCTTCATCCAGATTGACGTCCGGACGGCCGGCAATATGGCTACGAAAGCCCATTTCTGCATATTCAGGTTGAAAGGAAATGCCGGAACGGCCCTGCTGCAGAGAGTCCAGTACAGTAGCCTTATCGTTGCCCAGGCAGGACACGATACCCATTCCGGTAACAACAACGCGTCGCATTAAAGCGCCCTCATGTCAAGTAACTTGACCCAGCACTCGAACGTGCCAGGGCAGGATCAGAATTGGTCGGTAGTGGTAAACAGACCTACACGCAGATCCTTCGCACTGTAAATCTCGCGTCCGTCTACATACATATGGCCATCGGCAATACCCATGACCAGTTTGCGCTCGATAACACGCTTCAGGTTAAGTCGATAGCTGACGGTTTTGGCAGTTGGCAGTACCTGGCCAAAAAAGCGTACTTCGCCAGCACCCAAAGCGCGGCCGCGACCAGGGTTGCCTTTCCACGCAAGGAAGAAGCCAACGATCTGCCACATGGCGTCGAGACCCAGGCAGCCGGGCATCACAGGATCGCCAGGGAAGTGGCAGCCAAAGAACCAAAGGTCAGGGTTGATGTCCAGCTCTGCGACGATTTCCCCTTTGCCGAAATCACCACCGACTTCGGAGATATGAGTGACTCGGTCCAGCATCAGCATGTTACCGATTGGCAGCTGAGCGTTGCCTGGGCCGAACATCTCACCATGGCCACACTGAAGTAGCTCTTCACGGGTAAAAGAGGAGGGTCTGGTCATCGATATTTACTTTCCATTCCTTATTTAACTTTGTCAGCGGCAACAGTGATATTTTTCTATCGGCTGACAAATAAACCGCCATTATATACATCCTCGGCTAGTGATGGCAGAGGCAATGTGAATGGATGCTTATTTGCTGCGCCGCACAGCGGCGTGGGCAAGATTGATCATTGCGGCCTTATAGGTAGACTCAGGCAGAAAAGCCAGACACTCCAGAGCAAGGTCACGCTCTTCTTCGGCCTTGCGCACGGTGTAGTCCAGAGCGCCACAGTCGCGTACACAGGCAGTAATGCGATCCAGCTGCTCAAGGCCACCGTGCTCAATAGCGTTACGAATAAGCTGCGCCTCATCTTCGGCCAGAGTGCGCATGGCGTAGATCAATGGCAGGGTAGGCTTGCCTTCAGCCAGGTCATCACCGACGTTCTTGCCCATCTCTTCGGCATTGCCTGTGTAATCAAGAATGTCGTCCATCAGCTGGAAGGCAGCCCCCAGATGGCGTCCGTAGCGCTGCAGAGCATCGCAGGCGCTGGCAGAGGCGCCGCTTAACTGGGCGGCTGCAAGCGCACTGGCCTCAAACAGCATGGCTGTCTTGCCATGGATCACACGCATGTAATCGGCTTCGGTTGTGTCTGGATTGTTGCAGTTGAGCAGCTGCAACACCTCGCCTTCGGCAATAACATTGGTGGCGTGGGAGATGGTTTTCATGATGTCCATATTGCCGATGGCTACCAGCATCTGGAACGAGCGTGAGTAGAGGAAGTCCCCCACCAGAACACTGGGGGCGTTGCCCCATTCTGCGTTAGCTGTCGGGCGACCGCGACGCATATCGGAGGTGTCCACCACATCGTCATGTAAGAGCGTGGCTGTATGAATAAATTCGATAATGGCGGCCAGAGGGATGTGATCTTTCCCCTGATACTCGCAAGCCATGGCTGTGAGTAGTGTCAGCAGCGGGCGAACGCGCTTGCCGCCACTATTAATGATGTAGTGACCAATGGTCTCGACCAGCGCTACCTCTGAATGCAGATGCTGGAGAATGCACTGGTTGACGGCGGCAAATTCGTCGGCGACGACGGAGTGTAGTTGCTGTGGCTGCATGAGAGTATTCGAAGCTGAAAAACTGCACCCATGCTAGGAAGGGGGGGGTACCCTGTCAAGCACGGTGGTTGCGAGGTTTGCGCCACTTCTGGTTTGCCTATTTACGGCTTGCGTGGGCTGGTGATTTTGCGTACACTTTCGCACCCTAAACCTGCCCGAAATCGCTCCCTATTATATGGTGCTTCCATTAGAAGTAGGTTTCCCTTAGTAGCCGGGTAGGTAAACCATGGAGAAGACAATGTACGCAGTTATCGTAAGCGGCGGCAAACAGTACCGGGTTAAAGCCGGTGAAACCCTGAAGCTCGAAAAGCTGACCGCCGATGTTGGCGCAGCAGTCGAGTTCGACAAGGTGCTGCTGGTTGCAAATGGCGAAGACGTTAAAATCGGCGCCCCTGTAGTTGACGGTGCGAAAGTGAGTGCTGAAGTGGTATCTCACGGTCGTGGCGAGAAAGTGACTACCATCAAGTTCCGCCGCCGTAAGCATCACATGAAGCGCATTGGTCATCGTCAGTGGTTCACTGAAGTGAAAATCACTGGCATCAATGCCTAATGGCGCTTGTTGAATAACGGAGGAAAGTTAAATGGCTCACAAGAAGGCCGCGGGTAGTTCTCGCAACGGTCGCGATTCCGAAAGTAAACGCCTTGGCGTTAAGCGTTTCGGTGGTCAGGTGGTAGACGCTGGTAACATCATTGTTCGTCAGCGTGGTACCCAGTTCTATCCAGGTACTAATGTTGGTCTGGGTAAAGACTTCACTCTGTTTGCCAAGGCAGACGGCGTGGTCAAGTTTGAAGTCAAGGGCCCGAAGAAGCGTAAATACGTTTCTATCGTAGCTGCTTGATAGCTCCGCTCAGCGGACGGAAAAAGCTCTGCCTATGGTGGGGCTTTTTTTGTTTCTGTACCCTGTTCCGACGCGAAATTAATTGGTTAGTGAAGCATTTGTACTCTGTCTGTTGGCGTGGTGTGTCGTCGGGGCGGCAGGGGCGGAAGTGCACAGAGGTAAGTTATGAAGTTTGTTGATGAGGCCAGCATTGTTGTTGAGGCTGGTAAGGGCGGAAACGGATGTATGAGTTTTCGTCGTGAGAAGTTTATTGAAAAAGGCGGACCTGACGGTGGTGATGGCGGTCATGGTGGTTCGGTCTGGATGGAAGCTGATGAGAACCTGAACACGCTGGTTGATTTTCGCTTTGTGCGTCAGTATCGCGCTGAAAGCGGTCAGCCAGGGCAGGGTAAGGATTGTACCGGTAAGGCTGGCGAGGATCTGATCATCAAGGTGCCCGTTGGCACTTCCATCATCGATGAAGATACCGAGGAAGTGCTCGGCGATCTGACTGTGGGTGGTCAGCGGATAAAGGTGGTGCAGGGCGGTTTCCGTGGTTTGGGTAATGCTCGTTTCAAGTCCAGTGTGAATCAGGCGCCTCGACAGACAACCAAGGGTACGCCGGGAGAGAGTCGTAACCTGCGTCTGGAGTTGAAAGTGCTGGCTGATGTCGGCTTGTTAGGTTTGCCTAATGCTGGCAAGTCAACTTTTATTCGCTCTATCTCTTCTGCTAAGCCTAAAGTGGCGGATTATCCGTTCACCACGCTGGTGCCTAATCTAGGTGTGGTGCGTGTGCAGCAGCATCGCAGTTTTGTGGTGGCTGACATACCAGGATTGATTGAGGGGGCTGCTGAGGGGGCTGGATTGGGGATTCGCTTCCTCAAGCACCTGGCGCGTACCCGTTTGTTGCTGCATATCGTTGATATGGCGCCCTGGGATGAATTAACGCCACCAGAAGCTGCGGAAGTCATTGTCAGTGAGCTGGGTAAATTCAGTCAGACTCTGGTTGGGCGTGAGCGCTGGCTGGTGCTGAATAAGCTGGATATGGTGCCGGATGATGAGCGTGACGAGCGCTGCCAGGCGGTCATTGATGCGCTTGACTGGCAGGGGCCGGTATTCCGGATTTCTGCGATCAACGCTGACGGTACGCAGGCGTTGTGTCATGCCATCATGGAGTGGATCGAAGAGCAGGCCGAGGCTGAGGAGCAGAATCCTGAACTGGTAGCAGCCAGAGAGCAGGAGCGTCTGCAGGTTGAGCGTGAGGCGCGTCAGCGTATTGAGGCATTGCGCCGTGCTCACAAAGAGGCTGGCGATAGTGACTTCGACGATGATGACTTCGACGATGATGATTACGACATCGAAGTGGAATACGTGCGTTAAGGAGTAAGCGTGAATAAGCGCGGTAAGCTGGCTCAGTCAAAGCGCTGGGTGGTCAAAATCGGCAGTTCTTTGTTGACCAATGATGGTCGCGGTCTCGACGAGGCGGCGATAGCTGGCTGGGTTGATCAGTTGGCAGCGTTGCACAAAGAAGGGGTGGAGCTGGTGCTGGTCTCTTCGGGGGCGGTGGCGGCAGGTATGTCCCGGCTGGGTTTGAAGGAGCGACCGCGCGAGCTTTTCCAGCTGCAGGCTACCGCTGCCGTAGGGCAGATGGGATTGGTGCAGGTCTGGGAGTCCAGCTTTTCGCGCCACGGGCTGCACACAGCGCAGGTGTTGCTGACGCACGATGACCTTTCCAATCGCACCCGCTATCTGAATGCACGCAGTACCCTGCGTGGTCTGGTTGAGTGGGGAGTGGTGCCGGTCATCAATGAGAACGATACCGTGGTTACCAGTGAAATCTGTTTTGGTGACAACGATACACTCGGGGCACTGGTTGCAAATCTGATAGTGGCTGACGTGTTGGTGATTCTGACGGATCAGCAGGGTTTATTTACCAAAGATCCGCGTAAGCATGTTGATGCTGAGTTTGTGTCTGAAGCGAGTGCGGGTGATGCCTCTCTTGAGGTGATGGCCGGTGGTGGTGCCGGGTTGCTGGGGCGGGGTGGAATGCTGACCAAGGTCAGGGCGGCGAAGGTTGCTGCGCGCTCTGGGGCGGCGACCATTATAGTCAGTGGGCGTGAGCCGGATGTGTTGCGTCGCTTGCATCAGGGTGAAGTGCTGGGCACCATGCTGACATCTGAACAATCACCTCAGGCGGCGCGTAAGCAATGGCTGGCTGGTCATCTGAAAGCTAAAGGAAAGCTGATTCTGGATGCTGGTGCGGTGAGAGCGGTGCGCGAGTCGGGTGTGAGCTTGCTGCCTGTCGGTGTTACTGCGGTGGAAGGTGAGTTTTCTCGTGGTGAAATGGTGCTGTGTGTTGATGCGGCGGGTGAGGTGATTGCACGCGGTCTGGTGGGTTATTCTGCTGAAGAGGCGCGGTTGATTCTCGGTCATTCCTCACGAGAGATTGCTGAGGTGCTGGGTTACAGCGCTGAGCCGGAATTGGTGCACAGGGATAACCTGGTTCTGAGTTGAGTGCTGGTATCGCTTGGAATGTTGTAAAAGAATGGTGGTGGCGTGAGCTGTCACCATTTTTTATATCTGGGGTCTGGTGGGGTTTTGTCTGGGGTTAAAACAACAAAACCGGCACATGGCCGGTTTCATTGTGAGATCTTGATGTACGATCAAGTCTTAGGCAGCAGTAGCCAGATTCTTGATAGCAGCATTCAGACGGCTCTTATGACGTGCAGCTTTGTTCTTGTGGAACAGGCCTTTGTCAGCAGCGCGATCCAGAACGGGTACAGCAACCTCGTAGGCAGCTTTGGCTGCTTCTGCGTTACCCGCCTCAACAGCGTTGACTACTTTCTTCAGATAGGTGCGTACCATGGAGCGCATGCTAGCATTCTGCTGGCGATGCTTCTCGGCCTGGCGTGCACGCTTTTTAGATCCTGCGGAATTTGCCACAATCCGGCTCCTCGAGAATTCCAGAAAAGGTGTGTGTTTATGCCAATTTGAAGGCCCGAAATTATCCCCATAGGCTGGTTGAAAGTCAACCACATATCGGCTGCAATTTTATCTGGCGGGAAACTGCTCACAATGGGAGGGCATTGGCGTATCATGCTCGCTCTCCGATTTGGCCCTGATGGCGTCTGTTAAGTGGGCTTTGCAGGGCGGTAATGTGCTGGCTACAAGTGAGTCTTCAATAGTATGGCTGAGTTAGTCGATAAGCCACGGCAGGTGGGTTTGCTGAGAAGCAGTGCTGTGGTGGGTATTATGACCATGGTGTCACGTGTGCTGGGTTTGGTCCGGGACATGGTCATCGCCGCTGCATTTGGTGCTGGTACCGGGGCGGATGCATTTTTTGTAGCGTTTAAAATTCCCAATTTTCTGCGCCGCTTGTTTGCTGAAGGGGCGTTCAATCAGGCTTTTGTGCCTGTGCTGGCTGAGTATCAAACCAAAGTCACCAAAGCTGACATTAAGCGACTGGTTGACAGTGTAGCGGGAGCGCTGGGCCTGAGCCTGTTGCTTGTAACGCTGCTTGCCATGCTGGGGGCGCACTATATTACCTGGATATTTGCTCCGGGGTTTAATGCAGATCCACAGAAGTTTGCTTTGGCTGTGGAGATGCTGCGTATTACCTTTCCTTACCTGCTGCTGATCTCGCTGACGGCGTTTTCTGGCAGTATTCTCAATGCTTACAAGCAGTTTGCTGTGCCTGCATTTACGCCGGTCTGGTTGAATGTGTGCATGATATGTACGGCATTATGGCTGGCTCCGCAGATGCAAACCCCGGTAATGGCGCTGGCCTGGGGAGTGTTGATCGCCGGTGCGGTACAGTTCACCTTTCAGTTGCCGTTTCTCTATCGTCTGGGATTGCTGCCAGTGCCTCGGCCTGATTTTCAGCATGAGGGTGTGCGCCGGATTCTCAAGTTGATGCTGCCCGCCTTGTTTGGTGTGTCGGTCAGTCAGATAAATCTGTTGCTGGACACTGTGCTGGCGTCGTTTCTGCAAACTGGCAGTGTGTCCTGGCTGTATTTTTCTGACCGGTTATCTGAGTTGCCACTCGGTGTGTTCGGTATTGCGATAGCAACAGTGATACTGCCCAGTTTGTCGCGTCAGCATGCCAGTCGTTCACAGGAGGACTTTGCGCGAACGCTGGATTGGGCCATCTTCATGATTCTGCTGATTGGTATTCCGGCTTCGTTGGCTCTGGTGATGCTGGCAGAGCCTCTGTTGATTTCATTGTTTCATTATGGGGCGCTGACTGAGCATGATGTGGCCATGAGCGCCATGAGTTTGCGCGCCTATGGTCTGGGTTTGTTGGCTTTTATGCTGATCAAGGTGTTGGCGCCGGGGTTTTATGCCCGGCAGGATACCCGTACACCTGTCAAGATCGGTATCTGGGCTATGGTGGCCAATATGGTTATGAACCTGCTGCTGATCTGGCCTCTCGCTCATGCCGGTCTGGCGTTGGCAACTTCGCTTTCGGCATTCATGAATGCAGGCTGCCTGGCGTGGTATCTCCATCGCGATGGGTTGTTGCATGCGCAGGTGGGCTGGGCAAAGCGAACTGTGCAATTGCTGGTGGCCAACGGCGGTTTGGTTGTGATGATTTGGCTAGTCGTGCCGGATAAGGTGGTTTGGTTTGCCTGGCATGGTATGGAGCGAGCCTGGCATCTGGCTGCTTTAGTGGTTGCCGGAGTCGTGCTTTATGCTGCGTTGCTGCTGGCTACGGGGTTGCGTCCGAGGCATCTGCGAGCTGCGGCGTAAGGCGTGATAGCCTTGGTTATTCGTTATGTTTGCATCAGTAACGGCAGTTCAGGGTGGTCAGTTGGTGACCGAGCTGTGCAGGTAAGCAGTGCGCCGTGGTCTGTTGCGTCTTGCTCATATATAATCCACCGCTTCTTTGAGAGCTGCTTGGTATTCCCTGGTCGTTATGGAGCTTATTCGAGGCCTGCACAATCTGAAGCCGAGGCACCAAGGCTGTGTCGCGACAATCGGTAATTTTGATGGTGTCCATCTTGGGCATGTCAAAGTGCTGTCGCAGGTGAGAGCCGCTGCCGAACGCCTCGGTTGCCCTGCGCTGGCTATTATCTTTGAGCCGCAGCCAAGGGAATTTTTTGATATTTCCTCTGCGCCACCACGCATTACTCGTCTGCGCGACAAAGTGCGCTATTTGCAGGAAGCGGGTATCGATGCGGTATTGTGCCTGCCCTTCAATGACAAGCTGCGCTCTTTGCCTGCGCTGTCGTTTGTGAACGCAGTGCTGCTGGAAGGGTTGCGAGTGCGGCATTTTGTGGTGGGTGATGACTTCCGTTTTGGCTGTGATCGGGCGGGGGATTTCACGCTATTGCAGCAAATTGGTACAGCTTGTGGCTTCGTGGTGGAAAACACCCACACTTTCAGCCTGCATGGTGCGAGGGTGAGTAGCTCTAGAATTCGTGAGTTGCTTGCAGAGGCACAACTGGCCCGGGCGGGGAAAATGCTCGGGCGCTCCTATGCGATCAGTGGCAGGGTGGAGTATGGCCAGCAACTGGGGCGCACTATTGGCGTGCCAACGGCCAATATCTCCCTGCGTGGTAAGCAGCCTGCGTTGCGTGGCGTATTTGCTGTGGAAGTTCTGGGGCTTGGTGACCTGCCGATGCCGGCAGTTGCCAATATTGGTATGCGCCCAACCGTGAAGGGTATCAAGCCCAATCTTGAAGTTCATCTGCTGGATTATTCCGGCAATCTCTATGGTCAGCACATCGATGTTGTGTTTCGCCATTATATTCGTGCCGAGCAGCGCTTTCCTGATCTGCAGGCACTGACGACACAGATCCATCTTGATATTGCTCATGCGCGCAACTGGTTTGAGCGTCGTGAGGCAGCTGACGAGACTTATTCAGCCTGAGTGAAGAACCCAATGACCGACTATAAAAGCACACTGAATCTGCCGGAAACGGCATTCCCGATGAAAGCGGGGCTGCCACAGCGTGAGCCTGAGATGCTGGCGCGCTGGAAAGAAATTGATCTTTACCAGAAGATTCGCGAAGTGAGCCAAGGTCGCAAGCGCTTTATTCTGCACGATGGCCCGCCCTATGCGAATGGCAGCATCCATATCGGCCATGCGGTCAATAAAATCCTGAAAGATATCATTATCAAGTCTCGCACCATGATGGGCTTTGATGCGCCTTATGTGCCGGGCTGGGACTGTCATGGTCTGCCCATTGAGCACAAGGTGGAGACGAGCAAGCACAAGGTCAAGGCTGAAGACGGCAGCACTATTGAAGTATCTGGCAAGCTGTTATCACCCGATGCTGTGCGTGAGCAATGCCGACTCTACGCTGCAGAGCAGATCGAAGGTCAAATGCAGGACTTTATTCGCCTTGGGGTTCAGGGTGAGTGGAATAATCCCTACAAGACCATGAGCTTCGCCAACGAGGCGGGCGAGATTCGGGCGCTGGCTCGTATCGTGGAAAAAGGCTTTGTCTTCAAGGGGCTGAAGCCTGTTAACTGGTGCTTTGACTGTGGATCCGCACTAGCAGAAGCTGAAGTGGAGTATGCAGACAAGAAGTCTCCTGCTATCGATGTTGGCTTTGTGTGTGCTGAGCCTGCAAAACTCATCACTGCCTTTGGTCTGAAAGAATTGACCAAGCCAGTGCAGGCAGTTATCTGGACGACCACGCCATGGACTATTCCTGCCAACCAGGCACTGAATGCGCATCCTGAGCATCAGTATGCGCTGGTGGACGTGGGTGACAAGTATCTGCTATTGGCTGTTGAGCTGGTGGAAAGCTGCCTGCAGCGTTATGGCCTGGAAGGTCAGGTGGTTGCCAGTTGTGCTGGTGAGGCGCTGGAGCTGATCAAGTTTAGCCACCCCTTCTATGAGCGCTACTCGCCGATGTATCTGGCTGATTATGTTGCTGTTGATGCGGGTACTGGCATTGTGCACTCAGCACCTGCCTATGGTGAAGATGACTTTCATTCCTGCAAGCGTTACGGCATGGAGAATGATCAGATTCTCAGTCCGGTACAAGGGAATGGTGTTTATGTAGATTCGCTGCCCTTCTTTGGTGGCATGATGATTTGGAAGGCTAATCCCGTCATCGTTGAAAAGTTGCAGGAAGTCGGCGCCTTGCTGGCTCACAGTGCTATCAATCACAGTTATATGCACTGCTGGCGTCACAAAACTCCGGTCATCTACCGTGCTACGGCGCAGTGGTTCGTGGGGATGGACGTTCAGCCTGAATCTGGAGCTACCCTGCGTACTCGCGCACTGGATGCGATCGAGCAAACTCAGTTTGTTCCCGCCTGGGGTAAGCCACGCCTGCAGAGCATGATTGCCAACCGTCCTGACTGGTGTATCTCCCGTCAGCGGAACTGGGGGGTGCCCATTCCCTTGTTTCTCCACAAGGAGAGCGGAGAGCTTCATCCTCGTACCGTGGAGTTGATGGAGGAAGTGGCAAAGCGTGTCGAGCAGGAAGGTATCGAGGCCTGGTTTAAACTGGATGCGTTTGAGCTTTTGGGCGAGGAAGCCGGTCAATACGACAAGATCTCTGATACGCTGGATGTGTGGTTTGATTCAGGTACCACGCACTGGCACGTGCTGCGTGGCTCGCATGGTCTGGGACATGATCATGGCCCCCGTGCGGATCTCTATCTAGAGGGATCAGATCAGCATCGTGGCTGGTTCCATTCCTCCTTGCTGACGGGGTGTGCAATTGATGGGCATGCCCCCTACAAGGCGCTGCTGACTCACGGATTCACGGTGGATCAGGAAGGTCGCAAAATGTCCAAGTCTCTGGGCAATGTTGTGGTGCCTCAGACGGTAATGAGTACCTATGGTGCGGATATTCTGCGTCTGTGGGTGTCTGCAACGGATTACAGCGGCGACATGGCTGTTTCGGATGAAATCCTGAAGCGTACTGCCGACACCTATCGTCGTATTCGTAATACCGCGCGTTTTCTTCTGGCAAACCTGAATGGCTTTGTTCCTGAGCAGCACCTGGTGGCTCCTGAATCGATGCTGGCATTGGATCGTTGGGTGGTTGACCGTGCTGCACAGCTGCAGGACGAGATTAATCAGGCCTATGAACAGTATCAGTTCCTCACTATCTATCAGAAAGTGCATCACTTCTGCTCGCTGGATCTTGGTTCTTTCTATCTGGATGTGATCAAGGATCGTCAGTACACCACTCAGCAGGACAGTCTGGCACGCCGTTCGGCACAAACAGCGATGTACCATCTGGTGGAGGCGCTTGTGCGCTGGGTTGCACCTATCCTGAGTTTTACTGCAGAGGAAATCTGGCTGACTATGCCAGGGACGCGTGCAGAGTCTGTGCACCTTGAAACCTGGTATCAGGGTCTGTTCCGTCTCAATGCGGGGGATGTCATCACTCCGGCTTATTGGGAACTAGTACTGGAAGCCAAGCAGGCCGTCAACAAGGAGCTGGAGAACAAGCGTAATGCTGGCGTGATCAAGAATGGTCTGGCTGCCGAAGTGGCATTGTTCTGTGAAGGTGATCTGTTTGCGGCGCTGTCTGCTCTCGGTGAAGAGCTGCGTTTCGTTACTCTGA
Organism: Pokkaliibacter plantistimulans; assembly: GCF_003194385.1. Lineage (GTDB taxonomy): Bacteria > Pseudomonadota > Gammaproteobacteria > Pseudomonadales > Balneatricaceae > Pokkaliibacter > Pokkaliibacter plantistimulans. The sequence continues at coordinate 52,033 of NZ_LAPT01000082.1, read as the reverse complement.
CCTCGGCTGCTGCTGTAAATGCGGTGTCTGCGGCTGAAGGGGCTGACCCCAGTGAGATGGAAGGATTGCTGATTTCAGTCAAGGCGTCCGACTACAAGAAGTGTGGCCGCTGCTGGCATCATCGCCCGGACGTTGGTTCACATCAGGGTCATGATGACCTGTGTGGGCGTTGTGTGGAGAACGTAGCTGGCGAAGGCGAGCGACGCCTCTTTGCCTGATGGTCGGGTGAGCGTGTGCAGGTGATTGTTAATCGTAGAATGAGTCTCGCAATATGTTGAGTCTTCCCGAGGGCTATCACCTGCGCAACTTGCGCTGGCTGTGGCTGATGGTGTTGGTGGTGGTGCTGGATTTGGTGACCAAAGCGTGGGTAAGCGAATCGCTTACCTATGCGCAGCCAGTCTATGTGCTGCCAGTGTTTGATCTGACTCTACTGCACAATACCGGAGCTGCCTTCAGCTTTCTGGCTGCGGCGGGTGGTTGGCAGCGCTGGTTGTTTGCAGCCATCGCTGTCGTGGTGAGTGTTGTTATTCTGCTGTGGATGATGAAACTGTCGTCAAAGCAGTATTGGCATGCTGTTGCCCTGGCTTTGATTCTGGGTGGGGCGCTGGGGAATCTGCATGATCGTATTCTGCTGGGTTACGTGGTTGACTTCCTGTCGTTCCATTACAACGGCTGGTTTTTCCCCGCATTCAATCTGGCTGATTCTGCAATCACTCTGGGTGCGTTGATGCTAATTCCCGATATGCTGGGTTTTAAAGGTGCGGGACAGCGCCAGCAACATTGAACAGGGGTGGATAAGTCTGATAACTCTGCAGTTCTGATGCAGAGGGCTTGATGAGATGTGGTGAATGCATACGAGTGATGTAGTAGTGGAAAGCCGGGCGAGAGTGACGTTGCATTTCTCGCTGAGTCTGGTTGATGGGCAGGTTATTGATTCCAACTTTGACAGGTCTCCTGCCGCCTTTGTGGTGGGAGATGGAAGTCTGCTAGAAGGGTTCGAGAGGAAGTTGCTTGGTCTGCAGGCAGGGCAGCGAGAAACCTTCGTGTTGTCCCCTGAGCATGCGTTTGGCCAGTGGAATCCTGCTAATTTGCAGTATTTCAAGCGCGAACAATTTCCTCAGGAGATGGTGATTGAGCCGGGCGAGGTGATCTCGTTCAGTGATGCCATTAATAGCGAGTTGCCCGGTGTGGTGCAGGCTGTTGAAGGTGATAAGGTGACAGTGGACTTCAATCATCCGCTGGCCGGCAAAGATATACACTTCACGGTGCACATTCTGCAGGTTGAACCTGCTGTCTGATCGCAGTGGCTATGAAGAGACGGCCTGTGCCGAGTGCAGGCCGCCCCTTTCCTCTGGATAAATTACTTGTCGTGTTTCATCAGGCGCTCTTTCTGGCGCGCCCAATCCCTATCCTTCTCAGCATCACGCTTGTCATAGAGTTTTTTGCCTTTTACCAGGGCGATATCGCACTTCACCAGGTGGCCTTTCCAATACAGGGCCAGTGGAACGCAGGTGTATCCTTTCTGTGCAATAGCCTCTTCCAGTTCACGAATCTGATTGCTGTGCAGTAATAACTTGCGCTCACGAGTGGGATTGCACACGACGTGTGATGAGGCGGACAGCAGCGGTGATATATGCGTGCCTACCAGTGATACCTCGCCATCTTTGACCAATACATAGGTGTCATTGAGACTGCCGCGTCCGGCCCGCAGGCTTTTGACTTCCCAGCCCATCAAGGCGATGCCTGCCTCGTAGCGCTGTTCAATATGGTAGTCGTGGCGGGCACGTTTGTTTTGCGCAATGGTGTTGTCGGATGACGACTTTTTCTTCTTGCTCATGATCTCGTTCTCGGCGCCGCTGCAAAGGCTGTTATCGCGGATGGACTGAAGCGAATACAGTGCGTTGGCAGGTTATCTTCCTTGCAAGGCCGCACATTATGCGGAAAAAGCCCGGCATATTGAAGTCTGAGGCAAAGTGAAGCCTAAAGCGGTGGACAGTTCACAAGTGGATGTTTATCATACGCAAGATTTAGCTGCCCCAGATTGGGGCAATCTGCTGCAGTGGGGATGTTATCCCGATCTTTGTCCAAATTGTCGCTCCGGTAGTATGCCGTTTTGCCGGGCTCAGCGATTAGACAGAAGGTTTGCCGCAAGATGACGGATTCGATGCAAAGCGAGATGTGACGACGGTTTCATCTCGCTTTTTTGCAACTGTCGTGCGACAACCTGCCAGCATAATATCGACCACCACTACACATTGCGCTCATGCCGGGAGGTTACATTGTTTAAGCCAGCCATTCTTGCCCTTGAAGATGGCACAGTGTTCCGGGGGGTTGCGATTGGCGCGGATGGCCAGTCGGTCGGAGAAGTCGTTTTTAACACCTCTATGACCGGTTATCAAGAAATCCTGACAGATCCTTCCTACGCTCGCCAAATTGTCACCCTCACTTATCCACATATCGGTAACACCGGTACCAACTCAGAAGACGAAGAGTCTGGCCAGATTTATGCGGCTGGCCTGGTAATCCGCGACTTGCCTCTTGTTGCCAGCAACTTCCGAAATCAGGAAGCGTTGGATGCCTATCTGCGTGAGCGCAATATCCTGGGTATCGCTGATATCGATACGCGCAAACTGACACGTATTCTGCGTGAGAAAGGCGCCCAGAATGGTTGCCTGATGGCGGGTGACAGTATTGATGAAGAGGCGGCAATTGCCGCTGCCCGTGCATTCCCTGGTCTGAAGGGAATGGATCTCGCCAAAGAAGTCACTGTCTCTGACGCCTACAGCTGGAGCGAAGGTGTATGGAAGCTGGGCGAAGGCCATCAGCAGCCAGACGCACAACCTTTCCACGTTGTGGCTTATGACTATGGCGTCAAGCGCAATATTTTGCGCATGCTTGCCCAGCGCGGCTGCCGCTTGACAGTCGTGCCAGCCAAAACCCCCGCTGCTGATGTGCTGGCGATGAATCCCGATGGTGTTTTCCTGTCCAATGGTCCCGGTGATCCCGAGCCTTGTGACTATGCGATCGATGCTATTCGCACCATCCTTGCTGCCAGAATTCCCGTGTTTGGTATCTGTCTTGGACATCAGCTTCTGGCGCTAGCCAGCGGCGCACAGACGTTGAAGATGAAGTTTGGCCATCACGGTGGTAACCATCCAGTGCAGGATCTGGATAGCAAAGTGGTCATGATTACCAGTCAGAACCACGGTTTTGCGGTGGATGAGGCAACGTTGCCATCCAATGTTCGCGCAACGCATAAATCCTTGTTCGATGGTTCTCTGCAGGGCATTGAGCGTACTGATTGTGTTGCCTTCAGTTTTCAGGGTCATCCGGAAGCAAGCCCGGGGCCCCATGATGTGGCTCCGCTCTTTGATCGCTTTATCAAAGAAATCGAAGCCTATCGGGCGCAGCGCTGAGTTAGGCGCCAAGGTGGTTGCCTGTGAGGCAGCCTTACTGAACCTGCTTGCTTGCGGTAGAGAGAAATGCCAAAACGTACAGACATTAAAAGTATTCTGATCATTGGTGCTGGTCCGATCGTAATCGGCCAGGCCTGTGAGTTTGACTATTCCGGTGCTCAGGCCTGTAAGGCGCTGCGCGAGGAGGGTTACCGGGTTATTCTGGTTAACTCCAACCCTGCTACCATCATGACTGATCCGGCAATGGCTGATGCCACTTACATTGAGCCGATTCAGTGGGATACCGTAGCCAAAATTATCGAGAAAGAGCGTCCTGACGCCATCCTGCCAACCATGGGAGGGCAGACTGCCCTGAACTGCGCATTGGATCTCGAGCGTCATGGTGTTCTGGCGAAGTTTGGCGTGGAAATGATCGGTGCTAATGCCGATACCATTGATAAGGCAGAAAACCGCGATCGCTTTGATGTGGCCATGAAGAAAATTGGGCTGGAGTGTCCGCGTGCTTCCATTGCACACAGTATGGAAGAAGCCTGGAAGGTTCAGGCTGATATCGGCTTCCCCTGCATCATTCGTCCATCCTTCACTATGGGCGGCTCGGGCGGTGGGATTGCCTACAACCGTGAAGAGTTTGAAGAGATCTGTACTCGTGGTCTGGATCTTTCTCCGACCAGTGAGCTGCTGATCGATGAGTCTCTGATTGGCTGGAAAGAATATGAGATGGAAGTTGTTCGTGACAAAAACGACAACTGCATCATTATCTGTGCGATTGAAAACTTTGATGCGATGGGCGTGCATACGGGTGACTCGATCACCGTTGCGCCTGCACAGACATTAACTGACAAAGAATACCAGATCATGCGTAATGCCTCGCTGGCAGTGTTGCGTGAGATTGGTGTTGAAACCGGTGGCTCCAACGTGCAGTTCGGTATTGATCCGAAAACTGGACGTATGGTTGTGATCGAGATGAATCCTCGTGTATCTCGCTCATCCGCACTTGCTTCCAAAGCGACGGGCTTCCCTATTGCTAAGGTCGCAGCCAAACTGGCTGTGGGTTATACCCTGGATGAGTTGCAGAACGACATCACCGGTGGCCGTACTCCGGCGTCGTTCGAGCCATCGATCGACTATGTTGTCACCAAGGTGCCCCGTTTTACTTTTGAAAAATTCCCTCAGGCCAATGATCGTCTGACTACGCAGATGAAGTCTGTGGGTGAGGTCATGGCTATTGGCCGTACCTTCCAGGAGTCATTGCAGAAGGCGCTGCGTGGTCTGGAAGTGGGCAAAACCGGTCTTAATCCTGTAGCTGATCTGAATGATCCAGAGATCAAGGACACGCTGGTGCGTGAGCTGACTCTGCCTGGGGCTGACCGTATCTGGTTCCTGGCAGATGCATTCCGCTATGGCATGAGCATTGAAGAATGCTACAAGCTGTCCGGTATCGATCCCTGGTTCCTGGTGCAGGTTAAAGATCTGGTTGATGAAGAAGATCGAATTCACAAGCTGGCGATTGCTGACCTGGATAAGGACAGCCTGTTCCGCATCAAGCGCAAAGGGTTCTCGGATGCTCGCCTGGCGGAGCTGCTGGGTGTAAGTGAGAAAGAATTCCGCAAACGTCGTTGGGCTCTGGATATTCATCCTGTCTATAAGCGTGTCGACACCTGCGCTGCCGAGTTTTCTACTGATACTGCCTATATGTACTCGACCTATGAGGAAGAGTGTGAAGCTAACCCGTCTGCACGTGACAAGATCATGGTGCTGGGAGGTGGTCCTAACCGTATCGGCCAGGGTATCGAGTTTGACTACTGCTGCGTCCACGCAGCGCTGGCCATGCGCGAAGATGGTTACGAGACCATTATGGTCAATTGTAACCCTGAAACCGTTTCTACGGATTATGACACCTCGGACCGTCTGTATTTCGAGCCGGTTACCCTTGAAGATGTATTGGAAATTGTTCAGGTTGAAAAGCCCAAAGGGGTAATCGTTCAGTTCGGTGGACAGACCCCTTTGAAGCTCGCGGTAGCACTGGAAGAGGCGGGTGTGCCCATTATTGGTACAACCCCGGATGCCATTGATCGTGCTGAAGATCGTGAGCGTTTCCAGCAGATGCTGCAGAAGCTGCAGTTGAAGCAGCCGGCAAACGCTACTGTACGCAGCATTGAAGAAGCGGTGCGTTGTGCCGAGCAGATCGGCTATCCTCTTGTCGTTCGCCCATCTTATGTGCTGGGTGGCCGGGCAATGGAAATTGTTCACAAGGAAGATGAGCTGCGCCGTTACATGACTTCTGCGGTTAAGGTTTCCAACGATGCGCCCGTGTTGCTTGATCGTTTCCTGCACAATGCTATTGAGGTGGATATCGACGCAGTAGCGGATGGTCAGCAGGTCGTTATCGGTGCCATCATGCAGCATATTGAGCAGTGTGGTGTTCACTCAGGTGACTCTGCCTGCTCGTTACCGCCCTACAGTTTGCCTGCTGATGTTCAGGACCTGATGCGCGAACAGGTCAAGAGAATGGCCATTGAGCTAGGTGTTGTTGGCTTGATGAACGTGCAGTTGGCTTGGCAGGATGGGGAAATTTACGTCATCGAGGTGAATCCTCGTGCTTCGCGTACTGTGCCTTTCGTATCCAAGTGCATTGGGCAGTCTCTGGCGAAAGTGGCTGCACGAGCTATGGCGGGCAGTTCCTTGGTACAGCAGGCTTTTACCAAAGAAATCGTACCTCCTTACTATGCAGTAAAAGAAGCGGTATTCCCGTTTGCCAAGTTCCAGGGTGTTGACCCCATTCTCAGTCCTGAGATGAAGTCTACCGGTGAAGTTATGGGAGTCGGTAACAGCTTCTCTGAGGCATTTGCCAAGGCTAGTCTGGGGGCGGGTGAAAAGCTGCCACGTCCAGGCAAGGCCTTCATCAGTGTGCGCGATGCGGATAAGCCTGCTGCCATTGCATTGGCGTATGAGCTGGTGAAGCAAGGCTTTAGCTTGATTGCTACCAGCGGCACGCATCGTGCTCTGGTAGAGGCAGGAATTAGCGCCGAGTATGTGAGCAAGGTGACGGAAGGTCGTCCGAATATTGTTGACATGATCAAAAATGAAGAAGTTGCGTATGTGATCAATACCACAGAAGGGCGTCAGGCAATTGAAGACTCATCCCTGATTCGTCGTTCAGCACTGCGCTATAAGGTTCCTTACACTACCACTGTTGCCGGGGCGCATGCTGTTTGCATGGCACTTGGTTTTGGTGAGCTAAGCCAGGTTCGTCGTCTACAGGATTTGCATGCAGGAATTAGCGAATGAGTAGAATCCCAATGACAGTAAGAGGTGAACAGCTGCTGCGTGATGAGCTGCAGCGCCTCAAGACCGTTGATCGTCCACGCATCATTGCTGCGATTGCAGAGGCGCGTGAGCATGGGGATCTTAAAGAGAATGCAGAATACCATGCAGCTCGTGAGCAGCAGGGGTTCTGTGAAGGTCGTATCAAAGAAATAGAAGCTAAGTTGTCCAATGCGCAGATTATTGATGTCAGTAAGTTGCCTAATACTGGCAAGGTGATCTTTGGTACGACTGTTGAGCTGTTTAACATCGCCAACGATGCTGCAGTCACATACTGTATCGTCGGTGACGATGAAGCTGATCTGAAAGTAGGTAAAATTTCTGTCAACTCCCCCATTGCTCGTGCCTTGATCGGCAAAGAGGAAGGGGAGGTTGTAGTGGTGCAAACACCAAATGGTGCGGTGGAGTATGAAGTGAGTGGCGTTGAACATATCGTCTAAGCTCAATAAATATCTCTAGCGCGAAAAAAGCCCGCATTGACATTAATGCGGGCTTTTTTTGTCTACCTGTCTCGTCCTGAATAAGGTTTACACCTTCCATCCCGGATTGACGGAGAATACGATGGCACAAGGTGTGTCCCGTCCTGAATAAGGTTTACACCTTTCATCCCGGGTTGACGGAGAATTCGATGGCACAAGGTGTAAAGCGTACTCAACGAGATTACTCACTGGCTTTTAAATTAGCGGTGTCCCGTCCATGCGAGCGCAGAGACGTATCATGATGTAAGATACCCAAACCCTTACGCCAGAGCCGCGTATCAAAGGAACTGGAACAGCAGCTTGACCTGACGCATCAGAAAGCTCAGTTCTTCGAGCTCGTCATGTGCTGGACAGGGTTACGGCGTGTCACTGGCAAAAAGCGACTCGGCGCGTCCTCTCGCAGGCCCAGGTCGAAGGGGCATTCCGCTTTCCGCTGCAAGACTGAAGCTCGATACTCGAACCGGCCGCCACGAGTCGCAGCATTACGAGTCAGCTCTCGTGAAACAGCCGACGGACTTCGTCCAAGACGGCGAGCAATCTCACGTATGCCAACACTTTGCGCCCGGAGTAGTCCAATCTCTTCTCGCTCCCCGAACGACAAGTGCCTTCCGGATATGTGGTTAGACATGAACAATGGCATCCTGCCGCGATGACGGAACCAGCGTTTGCCTACCGCAGACGATACGTCAACGGCTTACGCTGCCATTTCGCTTGTGACCCCGGTGCGATCTGCTCCCAAAATAGCCGTTCGATCTCACGGCGAAGTGACGGGCACCTAGTAAGCGCATCGCTCCGTCAACTGCTGCATCCACCCCGCAGGTCGTCCCATAAACCCCCCATGATTAAAGGTGTAGCGACGACCGGTTGAATCCGCCCAATAGTACTCCTCCCTGTATCATTCACCCCATCAACGGTATGGCGTACAGTGTTCGATAACAGATAGCTACGACTGTTATCAGAATGCGCTGGCTGAGAGGGTGAACGGCATTCTCAAGTCTGAACTCTTGCTGCACAGCCCTGATAATCTGGAACAGATAAGGAGAATGGTTGACGAGGCTGTGCAGATTCACAACACGGAACGGCCGCATATGGCCCTGAAAAAACAAAACGCCCGATGCGGTGCATCGGGCGCTGTAGGGGCGGCCTATCTCAATAGGTGTGGACCTAATTGGTATCGATCTAAAGTTCACACTCTTGCGCCCATCAAGACGGCGATTTTGCTGCTGTGCGTTAAAGATATCTCTGCAGGTGATAGCGATGAGCTGGGGAGGCTCAGAGGTGGCGATGTAAGTTGGATAACTTGGGATTGGGTTTCTGTGCCTTGCGAAAGAATAAGCCCATATTGCCGATGACATGAATGAGTTCGGCTTCACACACCTGCGCCAGATCACCCATTACCTCGCGTTTGGCTTCCCGATCAGGGATGCTGAACTTCACTTTGACCAGTTCGTGATCTTCCAAAGCGCGGTCCATTTCCTGTACCACTCCTTCAGACAAACCGCGGTCAGAGACATAGACAACAGGTTTCAGCTGATGGCCAATGCCGCGCAGCCGCTTTTTTTCTTCAATCGATAAGCTCATAATGTTGGATTCTTTGTCAAACGAATTGGCATTCAGCCGAAAGCGCAATTGTACTCAAAAGCCAGGTGCTTGAGTAGCAAGGAAATGTGCATTACAAACTTGGTGCATCGAGTGCTGCGTTCGGAGTAGGCTAGGGATTTTTATTCGTAGGGCGATCGTTTGCTATTAAATTGACAACTTATTGATTTAAGAAGGTTTGTCTGCGAGGAATATTTAGTCTGTGGCACGATCAAAAAGCAGTGGGCGCTGGCTGCAAGAGCACTTTTCAGATGTATACGTGAAGCGGTCTAAGCAAGATGGCTACCGTAGTCGGGCAAGTTACAAACTGATGGAAATAAATGAAAAGGATCGACTGTTTCGGCAGGGTATGCGTGTGATAGATTTGGGCGCAGCTCCGGGTGGATGGTCGCAGGTTGCCGTGGAACTGGTGGGTGATCACGGTAAAGTAATTGCCTCTGATATTTTAACCATGGACCCCATTGCGGGGGTGAGCTTTATTCAGGGAGACTTCACCTCTGAAGAAGTATATGAAGCAATTGTGGCTGAAATGCAGGGCGATTGTGCGGATCTTGTAATCTCGGACATGGCCCCCAATATGAGTGGTAATCACAACATTGATCAACCTGCTGCAATGTATTTGGTCGAGCTGGCGCTAGATTTGGCTCGCACAGTACTTAAGCCTGGCGGTAACTTTGTCGCCAAGGTATTTCAAGGAGAAGGGTTTCCTGAATATATGCAAGAGCTCAAGGGCTCCTTTGAGCGTGTGTTAACACGGAAGCCAGATGCTTCCCGGTCTCGCTCCCGCGAGGTGTATCTGGTAGGTCTGGGATTTCGCTCCTGAGTATGTCATTCAGGAAAAGCAGATTGGGTTGAAGAGGACAAGCTCTTGAACGACATGGCAAAAAATTTAGTTCTGTGGCTGATAATCGCTGCAGTCCTTCTCACTGTATTTAACAACTTCAGTGTTGAGTCTGAAGGTCAGCGTGTGAGCTACTCTGACTTTGTATCTGAAGTGCAGGCTGGTCGAGTGACTCGTGTAGTCATTGACAGCTATACCATCCAGGGGACTCGTGTCGATGGGGACCGTTTTGAAACCGTTCGTCCTGCTGTTCGCGATGAAAAGCTGATTGATGATCTACTGCAGCACAATGTGACTATTGAAGGAAAAATGCCCGAGCAGCAGAGCATATGGACGCAGTTGCTGGTAGCAAGCTTTCCCATTTTGGTCATCATTGCCGTATTTATGTTCTTTATGCGCCAGATGCAAGGCGGTGGGGGTAAGGGTGGTCCGATGGCTTTCGGTAAAAGCCGAGCCAGGCTGCTTAGCGAAGATCAGATAAAAACGACCTTTGCCGATGTTGCTGGGGTCGAAGAGGCAAAAGAGGAAGTCAAAGAGCTGGTCGATTTTCTACGTGATCCTGGTAAGTTTCAGCGTCTTGGAGGCAAAATTCCTCGCGGCGTCTTAATGGCTGGCCCCCCGGGTACGGGTAAGACGCTGTTGGCGCGTGCCATCGCAGGCGAAGCCAAAGTGCCTTTCTTCAGTATTTCTGGTTCTGACTTTGTAGAAATGTTCGTGGGTGTAGGTGCATCTCGTGTACGTGACATGTTCGAGCAAGCCAAGAAGCAAGCACCATGTATCATTTTTATCGATGAAATTGACGCTGTAGGCCGTCATCGTGGCTCAGGCATGGGAGGCGGCCATGATGAGCGTGAGCAGACTCTCAATCAGTTGTTGGTGGAAATGGACGGTTTTGAGGGAAATGAGGGCATCATTGTAATCGCGGCTACCAACCGTGTTGATGTGTTGGATTCTGCCTTGCTACGTCCCGGTCGATTTGATCGTCAGGTTCATGTGGGTTTGCCTGACATCCGTGGACGTGAAGCGATCATGAAAGTTCATCTGCGTAAAGTTCCTATTGCCGATGATGTGCGTCCGGACTTGATTGCTCGCGGAACTCCTGGTTTTTCCGGTGCTGATTTGGCCAATCTGGTTAACGAAGCTGCATTATTTGCTGCTCGTGAGAACAAACGATTGGTTAGCATGAGTCTTCTGGATAAAGCCAAAGATAAAATCATGATGGGGGCCGAGCGACGCTCTATGGTCATGAGTTACAAAGAGCGCTTGAATACGGCTTATCATGAAGCTGGGCACGCGATCATTGGGCGTATGGTTCCTGATCATGATCCTGTCTACAAAGTGACAATTATTCCTCGTGGTCGTGCATTAGGGGTGACTATGTTTCTGCCTGAAGAGGATCGGTACAGTCACAGCAGGCAAGCTATTATGAGTCAGATCTGTAGCCTTTATGGTGGTCGTCTGGCTGAGGAGATGACGTTGGGTAAAGAAGGCGTCACTACTGGCGCTTCAAATGACATTCAGCGTGCAACCAAGCTTGCGCACAGCATGGTGACTCGTTGGGGGTTATCAGAAAAGCTTGGCCCCTTGTTGTATGCTGAAGAGGATTCCGATCCCTTTGGCCGTGGTGCTGGTGGCGGCGCTAGTGCTCACTCTGCTGAGACTGCCAAACTGATTGATCAGGAAGTTCGTGGAATTATTGATAGCTGCTACGAGCGTTCCAAGCAGATTCTTGTCGAGAATCGTGACATTCTTGAGGCCATGGCCGAGGCGTTGATGAAGTATGAGACTATCGATGCATCACAAATTGATGAGTTGATGGCGCGTAAGCCTGTGACCCCACCTGAGGGTTGGACTGATCATCCGAAAGATCCACCAACTACCGGTGCTTCTTCAGGAGGAGATCTTAAAGAGACCCCAGCTCATGATGAGCGTGCAGGTGGTGGTCATCCCGATGCAGGGCAGCCGTCACATTGATTGTGATATGGTGTTGCAAGACAAAAGGTCGACTCGTTCGGCCTTTTGTCTTTATTGGGTTTATATGGCATGAGTTGTTCTTGAAGCGGGAGTCTACCTTCTTTGTAGGAGTTTCTATGCAATTCGGAAATCGCTATCTTGATCCTGCTTTTCCACAGGTAATGGGTATTCTAAATGTTACCCCTGACTCGTTCTCGGATGGTGGGCGAGCGTATAAGTCTGTTGGTCATGCGCTGCGTATTGCGGAGCAAATGGTGAAAGACGGCGCGTCAATTATTGATATTGGTGGCGAGTCAACTCGCCCGGGTGCTGCAATCGTAAGCCAGCAGGAAGAGCTAGAGCGTGTTGTGCCGGTGGTGGAGGCGATTGCTGCACGCTTAGATGTGGTTGTTTCGGTAGATACAAGTGAGCCACAGGTTATAAGTGAGTCGGTGAAAGCAGGTGCTGGCATCATAAATGACGTCCGGGCTTTGACCCGTCCAGGTGCAATTGATGCGACTTTGCAAGGTAATGCAGCTGTTTGTTTAATGCATATGCAGGGCGATCCGCAGAACATGCAGCATCATCCGAACTACGCAAACGTTACCGTAGAGGTACTGGCTTTTTTGCAGGAGCGTGTGAGTCAGTGTGTCGCTGCGGGTATAGATCGATCCAGGCTAATACTTGATCCGGGTTTTGGCTTTGGTAAAGGGCTTGAGCATAATGTCGAGCTGTTTCGGCATCTTGATACGCTGGCGGTATTAGATATGCCGCTATTGATTGGTGTGTCTCGCAAGTCGATGATAGGGCAGATTCTAAACAAGCCGGTCGACCAGCGTTTGGCTGGTAGTTTGGGGCTGGCAGTGATGGCGCTGATTAAGGGCGCGTGGATATTCAGGGTGCATGACGTCGCAGAGACTGTAGATGCGCTAAAAATCGCGCACCAAGTGCTGAAAGTATAGAAGGAATGTAATGTCTAAACGCTACTTTGGTACTGATGGTATAAGGGGGAAGGTCGGTGTTGCACCGATTACGCCTGACTTTGTAATGAAGCTTGGATGGGCGGCAGGGCGGGTATTTTCCAAAGAAGGCCGAAGTCGCATTGTCATTGGCAAAGATACCCGGCTATCGGGATATATGTTCGAGTCTGCGCTGGAGGCGGGCTTGTCAGCTGCGGGCGTGGATGTGCTGTTAATTGGCCCTATGCCTACACCTGCTATTGCTTACCTAGCGCGTACGTTTAAGTGTGTGGCAGGTATCGTCATAAGTGCATCGCACAATCCCTTTGAGGACAACGGAATTAAGTTCTTTTCAGCAGATGGTGAAAAATTGCCTGATGCTGTCGAGGCTGCAATCGAAGATATGTTGGATGAACCCATGGAAATGGTGAGTTCTGCAGCCTTGGGGAAAGCCAAGCGAATTGATGATGCTGCTGGACGTTACATTGAGTTCTGTAAAAGTACATTGGGTAATCACATCAGTTTGAATGGCATGAAGATTGTCCTGGATTGTGCTCATGGGGCGACTTATCACGTTGCTCCGAGTGTATTTCAGGAGTTGGGGGCTCAAATTGTCACGACAGGCTGTGCTCCTAATGGAACAAACATCAATGCGGGCGTGGGGTCTACTGATCCAGCTCAGTTAAGCGAGCGAGTTCTGTTGGAAAATGCTGACCTTGGCATTGCGTTCGACGGTGATGGCGACCGAGTAGTAATGGTTGATCATCAAGGGCGCATTATCGATGGTGATGAGCTTTTGTATCTGATCGCTCGTGACTTGCAGCAGCGTGGCTCGTTACATGGCGGGGTTGTAGGTACTTTGATGTCCAACCTTGGTCTGCAGAGAGCACTTGAACGGCTCGATATTCCTTTTGTTAGGGCGCAGGTTGGGGATCGTTATGTGATGGAACAGCTGACGGCGCGTGAGTGGTGGTTGGGAGGAGAGGCTTCTGGTCACATCGTCTGCCGCTATCTCCATAGCACAGGGGACGGGATTATAGCTGCTCTTCAGGTGTTGGCGGCCTTACTTAGGAGTAGTCAGTCACTTGCTGAGGCCTGTGCCGAGGTTGATAGAGTGCCTCAGGAAACGATCAACATTCGTGTGGCTGTTCGAAAGGATCCTCAGGATCTTCCGGAAGTGGCAGAGCTATTGGCGGAAGCTGAAAAGCGACTGGCTGGAGTTGGCAGGGTATTGTTGCGTGCGTCAGGTACTGAGCCAAAGATTCGTGTCACGTTGGAGCATTCTGATCCTCAGATGGTGGCAGACATTGGAGGCTGGTTGGCAACTGAGGTGGAAAAACTCTACAACAATATTGCTAAAGGCTTGTAAGTCACTGATAACTTGAGTAGTATTGGCGCCGCTTCAGCCGTGAGGAGGTTGCCAATGCGACGCAAGGTAGTGGCAGGCAATTGGAAGATGAACGGTAGCTCTGAGTTTGCTAGAGCATACTGTCTAGAAATTTCTAGTCATCTTCCTGTTGATGACATCGATGTTGTTTTATTTCCTCCATTTCCGTATCTGGGAATTGTCGCCTTAAGCGATGTGGCCATGGGCGGTCAGGACTGCTCAGTAAATGCATCAGGTGCTTTTACTGGTGATGTTTCTACGGAAATGTTGCGAGACGTCGGTGCGCGATATGTGTTGTTAGGGCATTCCGAACGTCGGGTGATGCATGGGGAGAGCGATGAGCTTGTTGCTCAGAAGTGTCTCTCGGCATTGAAAGCTGATCTTATTCCGGTGCTTTGCGTAGGTGAGTCTATGCAAGAGCGTGAGGCAGGTGCTGCATTTGATGTTGTTTCTGGGCAAGTGAATGCGGTTTTATCTGTCTTGAGTAAAGCTCAGCTGAAAAGGCTTGTGATTGCTTATGAGCCTGTCTGGGCAATTGGTACTGGTCTAACTGCAACGCCAGATCAAGCCCAGGAAATGCACCAGTTTATTCGTGCCAGCATTGCGAATGTTGATGCGGAGGGGGCTGAAGTTGTTTCGATTTTATACGGTGGAAGTGTGAAATCAGACAATGCTTGTGAGTTGTTTGCGAAGAATGATATAGATGGCGCTCTCGTTGGTGGTGCGTCACTCAAGGTTGAAGAATTCATAGCGATCTGTCGTGCGCGGCAGCAGGTGTAAGTGCTGATGGAAACGCTCGTAATTTTTGTTCATGTTGCTCTGGCTATTTCTCTGATTGCTCTGGTTCTTTTGCAGCAGGGTAAGGGGGCTGATGCTGGGGCGGCATTTGGATCAGGTGCTTCTCAGACTGTTTTTGGTAGCCAAGGTTCAGGTTCTTTCTTGGTTCGATTGTCTGCAGGTATTGCGGCCTTTTTCTTCGTGACAAGTTTTGCTCTTGCTTATTTTGCAAAAGAGAAAGTGTCTACGGTTGGTCAGATGGGTGTGCCTTCGGCTGATGTTGTGCAGCAGATTGAGCAGTCCAAGGCTGTAGATAAAGTTAGTAAGGATAGCGATTTGCCTGATGTGGGTAATTCGAATAAGTCCTCTAACTAATAAATTGCCGAAGTGGTGGAATTGGTAGACACGCTATCTTGAGGGGGTAGTGACCTACGGTCGTGCGGGTTCGAGTCCCGCCTTCGGCACCAATTTTAAAATACGTGTTTGCTCTTGAGTAGAGTTTTTTTAGCATGTAATATACGTTCTCGTTTTTGACGCGGGGTGGAGCAGTCTGGTAGCTCGTCGGGCTCATAACCCGAAGGTCGTTGGTTCGAATCCGGCCCCCGCAACCAAGCATTTTCTCCTTAAACCCCTCTCTGAAGGGGTTTTTTGTTAGCTAAGGAGATAATCCCGTCAAGGGAGGAGGAAATGGGTCATGGACCCATTTTTTATTTGTGCGCTAGAGAGGTTGCCCCGGTGACAAGCAAAGAAGCTGCACTGCATAAGATGCTAACACCTATTGTGACTGGCCTGGGTTTTACCCTCTGGGGGATAGAGTTTCTGGCTCAAGGTCGTCGTAGTGTGTTGCGCATTTATATCGATCATGAGTCTGGCATTGGTGTTGATGACTGTGCAAAAGTCAGCCATCAAGCGAGTGCTTTGTTGGATGTGGAAGACCCCATTTCCGGTGAATATGTTCTGGAGGTTTCCTCTCCAGGCATGGATCGTCCGCTGTATACCCCTGAGCAATTTCAGGCCTATGTCGGTGCGATCGTGAAATTACGCTTGCGTATGCCTTTTGACGGGCGCCGTAAGTTTGTTGGGCGCCTCAATGCAATCGAGAATGATGAAGTTGTATTGCAGGTAGATGATGCCGAGTATCTTTTGCCTTTCGAGTTGATCGACAAGGCTAATGTTGTACCGGAATTTTGAGGATTGTCAGCGACGAGCTGTAAGGCGAGGCATAGGCATGAACAAAGAAATTCTGAACGTGGTGGAAGCTCTATCCAACGAGAAGGATGTTTCCAAGGAAGTGATCTTCGAAGCCATTGAGATCGCCTTGGCAACTGCTACCAAAAAGCGTTTTGAAGAAGAAGTGGATATTCGTGTCGCGATCAATCGGAAGACCGGTGATTACGACACGTTTCGTCGTTGGTTGGTAGTATCCAATGACGCTGTTCCTGCGTTGGGTACGGAACTGACCATGGAAGAAGCAATGGAGATTGATACTGCGCTTCAACCAGACGACACCTACGAAGAGCAGATCGAGTCCATTGCTTTTGGCCGAATTGCTGCACAAACAGCTCGTCAGGTCATTATCCAGAAGGTACGAGAAGCTGAGCGCGCCAAGGTTGTCAATGCATATCGAGATCGCCTAGGTGAGTTGATCACCGCTACGGTCAAGAAAGTTACCCGGGACAATATTATTGTTGATCTGGGAAACAATGCTGAGGCGGTACTGCCCCGTGATCAGTTGATTCCTCGCGAAGCGTACCGTACTGGTGAGCGCGTGCGGGCCCTGCTGAAGGAAGTGCGAGCTGAAGGCCGTGGTCCTCAGTTGATTTTGAGTCGGACTTGCCCGGAAATGCTGATCGAGCTGTTCCGCATTGAAGTGCCGGAAATTGCCGAAGAGGTGATTGAGATCCGGGGCGCTGCACGAGATCCCGGTTCACGCGCGAAGATTGCAGTTAAAACCAATGATGGTCGCATTGATCCTGTCGGCGCCTGTGTTGGTATGCGTGGAGCGCGTGTTCAGGCGGTATCAAACGAGCTTAAAGGCGAACGTATCGATATCGTACTGTGGGATGATAATTCTGCTCAATATGTGATCAATGCTATGGCTCCAGCTGATGTTGCATCGATCATTGTGGATGAAGACTCGCACATGATGGATGTGGCCGTAGCCGCAGACCATCTTGCCCAGGCAATTGGGCGTAGTGGACAAAATGTTCGTCTGGCCAGTGAGCTTACTGGTTGGGAATTGAACGTAATGAGTGAAGAAGATGCGGCGACCAAGCAGCAGGAGGAAACCGGTGAATTGGTTACCCTGTTCATGGATCGCCTGGATATCGATGAGGATTTTGCTTCCTTGCTGGTAGAACAAGGCTTTACCTCTCTGGAGGAGATTGCCTATGTGCCTAAGGAAGAGCTCATGGACATCGAAGATCTTGATGAAGACCTGGTTGAAGAGCTGCGTAGTCGAGCCAAGGATGTGCTGCTGAATCTCGCCATAGCCTCCGAAGAGAAGCTGGACAGTACTCCGGCTGACGATTTGTTGAATATGGAAGGTATGGATAAACATCTTGCTTTTGTTCTGGCGAGCAAAGGTGTTGTCACCATGGAGGACTTGGCCGAGCAGTCCATCGACGATCTGATGGAAGTTGACGGCATGTCCGAAGAACGGGCGGCCGAATTGATTATGACCGCGCGTGCTCCTTGGTTTGCTCAAGAGTAAGAACGCAGCGGATAGAGGAGACCCATGATGGCAGAAGTTACAGTTCAGCAACTGGCCGAAGTGGTTGGAGTTCCTGTTGAGCGTTTGTTGAACCAAATGCAGGAAGCGGGGCTTGAACACACCCGGTCCAATGACGTCGTTTCCGAGAAGGAACGCATGACGTTGCTGACCTTTCTGAAGCGCAGCCACGGCGGTGATGAGGACGAAGGTGAAGCTTCGCCCAAGAAAATCACACTGAAGCGTAAGACTACGAGTCAGCTTAAAGTCAGCAATTCATCTGGCAAGAAGAAGACAGTTAATATCGAGGTACGCCGTAAGCGTACCTATGTGAAGCGTGACGAGCAGGAAGCTCAGGCCAAGGCTGAAGAGCAGGCACGTCAGGAAGAAGAGGCTGCTGCCGCGCGCAAGCAGGCCGATGAAGTGGCTCGCAAAGCTACTGAAACGGCTGTGCCCAAGGCTGCTGCAGAACAGGCACGCAGAAATGATGCACCCAAGCGCAGCAATGATGGAGTGAAAGCTCCTCAGGTGGCTTCCATCGCTGATGTTCAGGCTGCCGAAGTGAGTGAGTCTGAGAAAAAGCGTAAGGCGAGCAAAGACAAGCCTGGCAAGGTTGTTAAGACTAAAGAGCGCAGTGACGAAGAAGAGCGTGGCCGAGCTAAAGGCAAAGTGGCTGTTCGTCGCCCAGCTGGCGCTTCTGACGACGACTTCGATGGTGCTCGCCGTAAAGCAGGACCACGCAAACCCAAGAAAGGCAAGCTTGGTCAGAATGCTCATGGCTTCGAGAAGCCGACTGCACCGATTGTGCGTGACGTTCTGATTCCTGAAGCTATTACAGTTGCAGAGCTGGCTGAGCGTATGGCAGTCAAGGCTGCAGAAGTTATCAAGATCATGTTCAAGATGGGAGCTATGGCTACCATCAACCAAGTACTTGATCAGGATACTGCTGCCATTGTTGTTGAGGAAATGGGCCACAAGGTCAAACTGCTCAATGAGAATGCTCTGGAAGATGATCTGGCAAGTGCTGCCAGTGCTGACGTTGAAGAGGGGACTGAAGAGCCACGTGCGCCGGTCGTTACCGTTATGGGGCACGTTGACCACGGTAAAACCTCGCTGCTTGACTATATTCGCCGTACGCGGGTTGCTGCAGGTGAGTCAGGTGGTATTACGCAGCATATCGGTGCCTACCATGTAGAAACCGAAAAAGGCATGGTCACTTTCCTGGATACCCCCGGTCACGCGGCGTTTACTGCAATGCGTGCTCGCGGTGCGAAAGTAACTGACATCGTAATTCTGGTTGTGGCTGCTGATGACGGTGTCATGCCGCAAACAGAAGAGGCTATCCAGCACGCCAAAGCTGCAGAAGTGCCTATTGTTGTTGCCATCAACAAGATCGACAAGGAAGCGGCAGATCCGGACCGTGTTACCAGTGAACTGGCTTCGCGTGGCGTCATTCCCACAAGCTGGGGTGGTGATACCGAGTTTGTTCATGTCTCAGCCAAGTCGGGTCAGGGTATTGATGACCTGCTGGATACGGTGTTGCTGGTTGCTGAGATTATGGAGCTGAAAGCGGTTCCTGCGATTTCCGGCCGCGGCACAGTTGTTGAGTCACGTCTGGACAAAGGTCGCGGTACTGTCGCAACCCTGCTGGTTCAAAACGGTACCCTGCGTAAAGGTGATATCGTTCTGGCTGGTATGTATTACGGTCGTGTCAGGGCTATGCTTGACGAAAACGGTCAGCAGATTGATGAAGCGGGTCCTTCGATTCCTGTGGAAATTCTGGGTCTGGATGGTGCACCTGACGCTGGGGATGAGTTCTCGGTAGTTGCTTCTGAGAAGAAAGCACGTGAAGTTGCATTGTTCCGTCAAGGCAAGTTCCGTGATGTGAAGCTGGCCCGTCAGCAGGCTGCTAAGCTTGATAATCTGTTTGAGAACATGGGCTCCGACAAGGTTGCTAACCTCAATATCGTTCTGAAGACCGATGTTCGTGGTTCTCTTGAGGCGCTGAGTGGGGCTCTGACTGACCTGTCTAACGATGAAGTTAAGGTCACCATTGTATCCAGCGGTGTAGGTGGTATCTCTGAATCTGATGCTAACCTGGCACTGGCGTCCAGCGCCGTGGTGTTTGGCTTCAATGTCCGTGCGGATGCGGGGGCCAAAACCATCGTTGAGCGTGAAGGCATTGACATGCGTTACTACAGCGTTATCTACGACATCATTGATGATGTGAAGAAAGCGTTGTCCGGTATGCTGGCTCCTGAGTTCCATGAGCAGATCCTTGGTACTGCCGAGGTTCGTGATGTGTTCCGCTCACCGAAGTTTGGTCTGGTGGCTGGTTGTATGGTCATCGATGGTGTGGTTCAGCGTGGTAAGAAGCTGCGTGTACTGCGCGACAACGTGGTTATCTTTGAAGGTGGTGAGCTTGATTCACTGCGTCGCTTCAAGGACAACGTCAACGAGGTTCGCCAGGGCATGGAGTGTGGTATCGGCGTGAAGAACTACAACGATGTCCGCGTTGGTGACCAGATCGAAGTCTTCGATGTGATTACCGTAGAGCGTAGTCTCTAAAGAGAGAACTGGATGCCGAAAGAGTTCAGTCGGACCCAGCGCGTTGCCGACCAGATCCAAAAGGATCTGGCTGGCATCGTACAGCTGGAAATGAAGGATCCCCGTCTGGGGATCATCACCATCAGCGATGTCCGGGTCTCCAAAGACCTGAACTATGCTGATGTGTATTTCACATTATTGAGCATGGAAGAAGGCGAAGAGGTTTATCGTCAGGGTGAGAAAATTCTCAACCAGGCTGCTGGATTTCTTCGCACCGAACTGGCACGCGGTTTAAAAACCATGCGTGTCATCCCTGCTCTGCGTTTTCACTATGATCACACCCTCAATCGGGGGAATCAGATCAGTGCCTTGATAACTCGTGCTGTGCGCGAAGACAAGGCGCGTCAGGATCCGACGCCTGACAGTCAGGCGGATAACGATACCGAATAAGTGTTCGCTGATGAGTCAGAAAAAGTCTTCCAATTACTGGCGGGAGGTCAGTGGTATTCTGGTGCTGGATAAGCCCCAGGGGCTGACCTCCAATTCCGCCTTGCAAAAAGTACGTCATTTGCTTCGAGCCGCGAAAGCGGGTCACACCGGTGCACTTGACCCTCTGGCAACGGGGGTGCTGCCTCTGTGTTTTGGTGAGGCTACCAAGTTTTCCCAGTTATTGCTCGATGCTGATAAGGGGTATGTGACTGTGGCTCGGCTTGGTACTACCACCGACACAGCTGATGCTGAAGGACAGGTATTGCTTCAGCGTCCCCTCCCTGCGTTGACGGCTGAGCTGATTGAGTCGGTTTTGTGCCGTTTTCGTGGTGAGATTGAACAACTGCCACCCCTTTATTCTGCTCTTAAAGTAGATGGCCAGCCTCTCTATAAGTTGGCTCGGGAGGGGAGAAGTATCGACATGGAGACAAAACGTCGCCAGGTTACTATCTCTTCTCTGCGCTTGCTTAACTGGTCAGAGTCTACGCTGGAGCTTGAAGTAAAGTGCAGTAAAGGGACCTATATTCGCTCGCTGGTAGCGGATATCGGCGAGGCGCTCGGCTGTGGTGCACATGTCGAGGTATTACGGCGTACCCTGGCAGGGCCGTTTACTCTGGCAAACGCGATGACTCTGGAGCAGTTGCAACAGACTGCTCAGCCAGAAGAAATCGACAATCCTTTGCTGCATCATTTAATGCTGGCAGAGACTGCCGTAATGCATCTGAATACTGTAGAATTAGACCCTTTGCAGACCGAGAGGCTACGTCAGGGGCAGCGTATTGCGCTGACTGATGTGCAGGCTGATCCGCTCTTGCGTATCTACGCGAATACGGGTGAGTTTTTAGGTCTAGGTGAAGTTGTAGCTTCGGGGATGCTGCATCCGCGGCGCTTGCTAAAAACCTCCTAAGGGAGGGCGCGCCATCTGTAAATATGCACGGTTGGCGTCTGTTGGTTGCATATTGATTATTGGAGTTATTGAAATGGCTTTGACCGCTGAACATAAGGCTCAGATTCTGAAAGATTTTGCTCAGGCTGAGAATGATACCGGCTCACCTGAAGTTCAGGTTGCTCTGCTATCTGCTAATATTGACAGCCTGCAATCTCACTTTAAGGCTAACGCCAAGGATCACCACTCTCGTCGTGGTCTGATCCGCATGGTTAACCAGCGCCGTAAGCTGCTGGACTACCTGAAGAACAAAGATGCTGAGCGTTACACTCAGCTGATCGGTCGCTTGGGCCTGCGTCGCTAAGCGATATGGAACGCCGCAGTTTACTGCGGCGTTCGTCATTTAGCGGGGGCGGTTTGCTCCTGTGCTACATCCAAGACACAGTTGAATGGACGCTGACTTTCTGAGCCTGTACTGCTCTGGGTTTACACCCTTGAGTCCAGCGCAGTACTGGCTTTACGGCTATAGCAGCATCCTCATCGGTGTCCGAATAAGGAAGATAAGAAGCTATGTCGATGTTTAACGTCGTTACCAAGACTTTTCAGTATGGTGGCCAGGAAGTAGTTCTGGAAACCGGTCGTGTTGCCCGCCAGTCTTCTGGTGCGGTAATGGTCACTATGGGCGACTCACAGGTACTTTGTACCGTAGTCGGTGCCCGCGAAGCCAAGCCCGGTCAGGATTTCTTCCCTCTGACTGTACACTATCAGGAGAAAACCTACGCTGCAGGTAAGATTCCTGGCGGTTTCTTCAAGCGTGAAGCGAAAGCCTCCGAAAAGGAAACATTGACCTCTCGCCTGATTGATCGTCCGATTCGTCCGCTGTTCCCCAAAGGCTTCAACAATGAAGTGCAGGTAATCTGTACTGTTGTTTCTGCAAGCAAGGAGCAGGATCCAGATATTGCTGCAATGCTGGGCGCATCTGCTGCCCTGACTATCTCCGGGATTCCCTTCCATGGTCCCATCGGTGCTGCTCGTGTAGGTTTTAGCGAAGACAGCGGCTATGTACTCAACCCCAGCTACCCACAGCTGGCAACCTCACTGTTAGACATGGTGGTTGCGGGTACCAACGAAGCGGTACTGATGGTTGAATCTGAAGCCAAAGAGCTGACCGAAGACGAAATGTTGGGAGCAGTTCTGTTTGGCCATATGGAAATGCAGGTGGCTATCAAGGCCATCAACGAGTTTGCCGCAGAAGTAGGCAAGTCTGCCTGGGATTGGCAACCAGAGCCAGTGAACTCTGAGCTGAAGTCACGTTTGCAGTCACTGGTCGGTGATGAGCTGGCTGCTGCCTACATTGTGAGTGACAAAACTGCCCGCCGTGAAGCTATTGATGCTCTGCGTAGCAAAGCATTGACTGAACTGACCGTGGGTGAGAATGCTGCAGATGCCAGTGAAGTCGCCGGATTGTTCAATGGCCTGGAAAAAGACATTGTTCGTGGTCGCATCATCCGTGGCGAAGCCCGTATCGATGGTCGTGACAACAAGACTGTACGTCCTATAAATGTGGACGTTGGTGTTCTTAAGCGCACCCACGGTTCTGCTCTTTTCACCCGTGGCGAAACACAGTCTCTGGCAACCTGTACCTTGGGTACCATGCGTGATGCACAGGTTATCGATGCTTTGGAAGGTGAGCGTAAAGACCGCTTTATGCTGCATTACAACTTCCCACCCTATTCTGTAGGTGAGTGTGGTCGCATGGGTCCACCCGGACGCCGTGAAATTGGCCACGGTCGTCTTGCCCGTCGTGGTGTGGAAGCGATGCTGCCCAGCGATGATGAATTCCCCTATTCCATTCGCATCGTTTCGGAAATTACTGAATCTAACGGCTCCAGCTCAATGGCGTCAGTCTGCGCTGCCAGCCTGGCACTGATGGATGCCGGCGTACCAGTCAAGAAGCCGGTCGCTGGTATCGCTATGGGTCTGGTAAAGGAAGAAAGCGGCTTTGCTGTTCTGACCGATATTCTGGGTGATGAAGATCACCTAGGTGACATGGACTTCAAGGTGGCGGGTTCTGAAAGTGGTATTACTGCTCTGCAGATGGACATCAAAATTCAGGGTATCACCGAAGAGATCATGGAAATTGCCCTGGAGCAGGCTCGTGATGCACGTCTGCACATTCTGCGTGAAATGGCCAAGGTTATCGGTTATGCACGTCCTGAGGTGTCGCCAAATGCGCCTAGCATGCTGACCATGAAAATCGATTCCGATAAGATCCGTGATGTTATCGGTAAAGGTGGTGCTACTATTCGCTCTATCTGTGAAGAAACTGGCGCCTCTATCGATATCGAAGATGATGGCTCTGTACGTGTTTACGCAGAGAACAAGGTCGCTGCCGATGCGGCCAAGCAGCGTATTGAAGCTATTGTTTGTGAGGCTGAGGTAGGTAAGGTATACAAAGGCAAAGTTGTGCGTCTGGCGGACTTCGGTGCATTTGTGAATATCCTTCCAGGCAAAGACGGTCTGGTTCACATTTCCCAGATCAGCCAGGAGCGCGTTAACAATGTCTCCGACTTTGTTAACGAAGGCGACGAAGTGCTTGTGCGCGTTCTGGATGTCGATCAGCGCGGTCGTATCAAACTGACCATGAAAGATGTGACTGCTGAGTAATCGGCTGGCATCCTGAATCACATTCTGAAACACTAAAAAGGGACCTTGAGGTCCCTTTTCTGTTTTAAGCTGGCGCTGTTTTGCAGGGTAACAGTAGGATGGGGTTTGACTGTTATTGGCATGGATAATGGACGGGAAGAGCCGAAGATGAAACGAATCGTGTTGTTTGCAACGTTATTAGGTGTGGTGGCAGGGACAGTCTGGGCGGCAGATGATCTGAGTGGCATGTCACCCGAGCAGGTGGTTAGTTACCGGCAGGATGCCTTTCATGAGTTTAAAGAAAATAGCGGCATGCTCCGGTCAATGCTGAAGGACAAGAGCAAGTGGGATCAAGCTGCTGCTCAAGGCTATGTTTCGGCTCTGGAGCAGGCGAGTGACAGAGCTTTTGCCGCATTCCTGCCGGGAACCGCCGTAGGTGAAAGTGAGGCTTTACCAAGAATCTGGGAAGAGCCCGAGTTATTTAAGCAGGCGCAAGGTAATTTCAAAGAGGCCCTGGCAAATGTGAAAATGGCAGTCGATAAGAATGACCCGGATTTGGCAGCCAAGGATGTCGCTGGTCTGGGTAGAGCATGTAAAAGCTGTCATGACGGCTTCCGCCAGCCCTAGCATGTATTCGTCAGCTTGGGCCGTATATTGCTTTTATAGTATCTAATGAAGAAAAAGCCACGCTAAGTGGCTTTTTCTGTTCATGACACTGGTTGAGAAAATTACAGCTTAACGCTCGATGGCAAGAGCAACTCCCATGCCGCCACCGATACACAAGGTCGCCAAGCCTTTGTGGGCATCGCGCTTGATCATCTCGTGCAGCAGGCTAACCAGAATGCGGCAACCTGACGCCCCAATGGGATGGCCAAGCGCAATAGCACCGCCGTTGACGTTGACCTTGCTGGTGTCCCAGCCCAAGTCTTTGTTAACCGACATTGCCTGGGCAGCGAACGCTTCGTTGGCTTCTATTAGATCCAGCTCGTTGATATCCCAGCCTGCCTTCTCCAGGCACTTGCGAGTCGCGTCAATTGGCCCGGTACCCATGATTTCAGGTGCTACACCAGCGCTTGAGTACGCTTTGATGGTAGCCAGAATGGGCAGTCCCAGTGCTTTGGCTTTCTCTGCACTTGCCAGGATAACCGCAGCCGCACCGTCATTCAGGGATGAGGCGTTACCTGCTGTCACGCTGCCGTCAGGTTTGAAGGCAGGGCGAAGTTTCGCCAGTGATTCAGCTGTAGTACCTGGACGGGGCTGTTCGTCTTTATCGATGACGATAGGGTCGCCTTTACGCTGTGGGATACTGACAGGAATGATCTCGTCCGCAAAGCGATTTGCCGCCATGGCTTCACCTGCTTTGCGCTGCGATTCAGCAGCAAAGGCATCTTGCTCTTCCCGGCTGAAACCATACTTGCTGACGATATTTTCCGCCGTAATGCCCATGTGATAGTTGTTGAATGCATCCCAAAGGCCGTCGGTGATCATGGAGTCAATCATTTTCCAGTCACCCATACGCTGTCCATCACGCGACTTCGGCAGCACATGGGGGGCCTGACTCATGCTTTCCTGGCCGCCTGCGATGACGATGTCTGCATCACCACAGCGAATGGCCTGTGCGGCCAGGTGGATGGCTTTAAGTCCTGAGCCGCAAACCTTGTTGATGGTCATACCGGGGATGGTATCAGGTAGACCCGCTTTGATGACGCTTT
The DNA here is from genome assembly GCF_003194385.1 of Pokkaliibacter plantistimulans. Taxonomy (GTDB): domain Bacteria; phylum Pseudomonadota; class Gammaproteobacteria; order Pseudomonadales; family Balneatricaceae; genus Pokkaliibacter; species Pokkaliibacter plantistimulans. Next base: position 26,308 of record NZ_LAPT01000082.1, on the reverse strand, counting down.
GACGGGCAGGATTCTGACCGCAACCGGCAGTGAGTACCTGACCCAGAATGACTTCATTGACCTGTGCAGGATCAAGATCCACTTGCTGCAGCAAGGTTTTGATTACTGTTGCACCCAGCTCCGCTGCAGTCATAGCTGCAAGGCCACCACCAAAACTTCCAACTGCTGTTCTGCCTGCTGCGACGATCACTACATCACGCATAAGGATCTCCCTTGATGAGTTGTACTTGGTTGCTTAGGCCATCATAGGTGATGGCCGGGTTAATATTCCAGCCGATACTATGCTGCTGGTTAGATTAAATGGCTATGACAAGGCGCAAGATAATAAAAAGGCCGGATAACCGGCCTCAGCGTTGAATACGAATATTGTCGATCAGTCGTGCCTTGCCCAGGTAGCTGGCTGCCAGAATAACTAACTGCTTGTCATCGGACTCTGCCAGTTCCAGTGTCGCCTGGTTACAGATGTTGAAGTAATCAGGTTCTAGCCCCAGTTCATTCAACTGTTGCTTGGCTTCCGCTTCGAGCTGTCTGAAGTCTACCTCTCCTGCGGTAATGCGCTGCTCAATACCCTGCAGAGTCTGGTACAGCAGGGGCGCGGTCTGCAACTCGCCGGAGGTCAGGTAGCCATTACGTGAACTTAACGCAAGACCGCTTTCTGCACGCGCAATTTCTGCTCCAAGAATGGTAACGGGCAAGCAGAGGTCGTTGACCATCTGGCGAATCACCGCCAGTTGCTGGAAATCTTTCAGGCCAAAGATGGCAACATCAGGCTGAACAATGCCAAAGAGTTTGGCGACGACTGTGGCTACGCCACGAAAGTGTCCTGGTCTGCTGGCACCGCAATGCAATGATGACAGCCTTGGAACATCAACTATGGTCTGACTGGTCAGACCTTGCGGATACATTTCCTCGACACTGGGGGCAAATAAATAATCACAACCGCTTTCTTCGAGTTTGGCGCTGTCTTCCGCAAAGGTACGTGGGTAGCGTTCCAGATCCTCATTGGCGCCGAACTGCAGCGGGTTGACAAAGATGCTCGCCACGACCACATCTGCTTCTTCACGGGCTTTGTGAATCAGCGAAATATGGCCATCGTGCAGGTTACCCATAGTTGGCACGAAGGCAATCTTGTGAGTACGCATGCGTTCGACATGGAGTTGCTGGCGTAGCTCAGCAATGGTGGGCAGTACTAGCATTATTCAAATCCATGTTCGTCAGAAGGAAAGCGACCTTCCTTAACGGCTGCGACATAGGCGCGGAAAGCGCCAGGAATATCTTCTGCTTCTGTCATGAAGTTCTTAACAAAGCGGGGTACGTAACCGGTATTTAAGCCCAGCAGATCATGCATGACCAGTACCTGTGAGTCGGTTGCTGCACCCGCACCGATACCGATGACAGGCACCTGTGCTTGCTGTGTGATGGCGGCGGCGAGGCTACTTGGGACGCACTCCAGAAGTAGCATACTTGCACCGGCTTCCTCCAGAATCGCTGCATCGTCAAGCAGCTCCCTGGCGCTTTCAGGTGTACGACCCTGAACACGAAAGCCGCCCAGCTTGTTGACCGCTTGCGGCGTCAGGCCAAGGTGGGCGCACACAGGTACGCCTCTGTCACTGAGCATGCGAACTGTTTCAGCCAGCCATGCGCCACCTTCCAGTTTTAGAATGTGGGCGCCTGCCTGCATCAGTAAACCGGCGTTCTGCATTGCCTGTGCCGGAGTGGCATAGCTCATGAAGGGCATATCAGCCATCACCATAGCACGTTGTGTGCCGCGAGCCACGGCTCGTGTGTGATACACCATTTCTTCAACGGTAACAGGCAGAGTGCTGTTATTGCCTTGCAGCACCATGCCAAGGGAATCACCCACCAGGATGATCTCGACACCAGCCTCGTCTTGCACTTTGGCAAAGCAGGCATCGTAGGCAGTAAGACAGGTAATTTTTTCGCCAGACGCTTTCATCTGCGTCAGGGTGTGCAGGGTTACCTTTTTCATTTCAGTAATGTTCCTGAACAAGGCATGGAAGCCAGACTAGTTGAGCATGCAACTGGAGCGACATGTCATGACAACGAAGATCAAGCGCATGTCCTCTTATTCTTTGTTGTAGTGCAGCAAAATTATACGGGAATACGATTCAGTGTGCCCATCGGGCATTGGGCTAATAAATCGAACAGAGCGCCTAGACCGGGAAGGGTGAGTCCAGGGCTGATTTCGGCCAGCGGATAGAGTACGAAACTACGCTGGCTCAGGTAAGGGTGGGGAACTTGGAGGCGATCAGTGCTGATTTGCTGTTGTCCGTAAAGTAGCAGGTCGAGGTCTAGTGTTCTCGGCCCCCAGTGTTGAATGCGCCGACGCTGATGCAGTTGTTCTATGACCTGTAAGGCATCCAGCAGATCATGAGGTTCAAGCTGCGTACGGAGTAAGGCAACGGCGTTGATGTAGTCAGGTTGGCCAAGAGGGCCAACCGGATCGGAACGATATAACCCTGAATGAGCCAGTACGCAAGTAGTTGGAATGCCTGCTAGCTCTTCCAGTGCAGTACTCACTTGAGTGTGAGGTGACTCCAGATTGCTACCAAGACCAATCCAGGCTAATTCCGTACCATGCCAGGCATCATTCATTAGAGGGGGTCCGCTTACGTGGCCGGCGTCGACGCTTGCTGCGTGGCGGCTCACTGTAGTTTTCCTTGAGATCCTGAATCATCGAGCGGCGACTGTCGTCAGTCTGCTCCTGATAACGCTCCCACCAGATGCCCAGGCCGTTGAGGTCTTCACCGCTCTCTTCTCGCAAGCGCAGGAAGTCATAGGAGGCGCGAAAACGAGGATGTTCCATGAGTTGGTCCGGGCGTTTTCCCTGACGACGTGGAAGCCGGAACTGCAGTTCCCAAATCTCACGCATGATGCTGCTGATGCGGCGGGGAATAGCGATATGCTTTACCTGACGATCCATGATGCGCTGCGCAGCTTCATGCATGGCAGGAATTAATGGCATGCGCTCTTCATCCTGCAAATAGCTGAGCTCTTCTAGTAAAGGGGCCCACAGCAGTACTGCATAGAGGAAGGCGGGGGTAACGGGACGACCTTCGGCAATACGCTTATCGGTATTGGCGAGGGCCAGTTCAATCATCATCCGGTTCTGCACAGTCTGTTCATCGTCGCCTTGCAGGCTCTGCCAAGTGTCAGGCAGCATGGGGGCGATCAGCCCGTACTGCCACATCAGTTTCCATGTGGGCAGGCCGTGACCTGAACTGAGCAGCTTGAGCACTTCGTCAAACAGACGGGCGTTTGAAACAGCAGCCAGAAGAGGCGCTAACTGATGAATCGGGGCAGCGGTAACGGGCTCAATATCAAACCCGAGCTTGCCGGCAAAGCGGACCGCTCGCAACATACGAACAGGGTCTTCCCGGTAACGGGCTTCGGGCTCACCGATAATTCGTACTACGCGGTTGTTGAGGTCGCTAATGCCGCCATGATAGTCGTAGATACAGAAGTCTTTTGTGGTGTAGTAGAGCGCATTGATTGTGAAGTCCCGTCGTTCAACATCCTCTTCCAGCGTACCGTAGACATTATCCCGAAGCAGCATACCGTTGGCTGCCTGACGGCTATGATCCGAGCCCTGCTCTTCCTGTTCAGCGTGGTGTGCGCGAAACGTCGCCACTTCAATGATTTCGCGACCGAACTGTACGTGCACGATCTTGAAACGACGGCCGATCATACGTGAGTTGCGAAACAGCCGGTGAACCTCTTCTGGGCTGGCATTAGTGGCGACGTCAAAATCTTTGGGATGCAGGTTCAACAATAGGTCGCGCACACCGCCACCAACGATATAGGCGTCAAAGCCAGCTTCCTGCAGGCGGTATAACACCTTCAGTGCGCTCGGGGTAATGTCTTTGCGGGAAATGGAATGGTGATCGCGTTGAATGATGCGCGAGTCCTGAGGGGCAACGGGAACTGTGTCGTGGTGAGCCGGACCTGTATTCATTACTCTGTCTGAGTTGCGAGGACGGCTTAGAAGGCGGGCGACCAGTATCGCTATGCCTGTGATGGCTGCAAAGCCAATCAGATAATACAAATCAACCTGATGTTCCATACCGCTCTTGGATTAGCAAAGGGAGTGTAATCGTGCCGTAAGCGTCTCATCTGCTGGACGACTACGAGAGTAGCGGATGATACCACCGACGGGGAAAAGGTAAAAACGGGAACTGTTACTCGAAGGAAAACTTATGCAGTGAACAGAATCTACCGCTGTTGTTTTTATTCACGCGGACTCATGACATTGTTCTTGTGGTTGAGAGTAACAAGAAGAACAAACAGATCGCTTTAAATATCCAGTACAGCCAGTGGCTTTTGTGGAGTGGGTTGCAAGTACGTCTACCGGTTTTATTTTTATTTTTGGTTCGTTCTTATGCCTAACCCATTCCAGCCGTCAACGGTTGTTAAAAAAGCTGGATGTCTAAAGCGATCAGTTTTTTCCTGCCCCTATTTATTTTTATTTTTACCGAGGCGTTCTACACGTTCCTGATCAATTTTTATTTTTATTGGCGATCTGGAGGTGCCAGAATTTTTCTTTGCTATGTATAGAGCAGAGTCTGTGCCAACTTTTTAAGTTGCTGATTTTATTGAATTTTATGTTTTTTAAAGAAGTGAAAAGAAGGAATGTGTTACCTATGGGATCATATCAAGGTAACGCGGTAACAAAGTTTGCCAGGTGCTACCTGCTTGCCATGTTACCGCCTGAAACGATCAGCGCTTGCGTGGAATGCCAAGCTTTTGGCGCTTTTCCCATAAACACTTGCGACTGACCCCGAGCTTTTGTGCCAGCTCTGTTTCGCTCATCTTGTCCTGGTGTTCCAGCACGAAACGCAGGAAATAGTCATCCAGCGACAGATTTTCTTTGACTGCACGTGAGCTGAGTGGGCGCATCTGAGCTGGACTTGTGGAAGCAAGGCGCGCTTCGATCTGCTCCAGTTCATCGTCTTCTATCTCGATGCCCAGCAGTTCGGTGGTAATCAGGTGATCATCTACCAGAATTACCGCCCGCTCTATGGCGTTTTCCAATTCTCTGACATTCCCGGGCCAGGGATAGTGGAGCATGGTGTCTAATGTGTCTGGCGCAAACAGCAGGCCTGATTTACCCATCCGATCGCTGGTCAAACGCAGGAATACTTCAGCAATTTCGGTAATGTCCTGACCGCGCTCACGCAATGGAGGCATACGGATTTCCATTACATACAGGCGGTAATAGAGGTCTTCCCGAAATTTTCCTTCCTTGACCATTTCCCGCAAATTGCGATGCGTTGCAGTAATCAGGCGGACGTCGACTTTCTTTGAGGTGATGGAGCCGACACGGCGTATTTCATTTTCCTGTAGTACCCGCAGCAGTCTGGCCTGCGCCTCCAGAGGCAGTTCTCCCACTTCATCCAGAAACAAGGTGCCACTGTCTGCGGCTTCAATCAGCCCGCTGCGGGCGGCCACGGCGCCGGTGAATGCCCCTTTCTCATGGCCGAACAGTTCTGACTCGATCAGGCTTTCCGGAATGGCTGCACAGTTAACCGATATCATGGTTTTGTCCGCACGACGGCTGAGCTCATGAATGGCACGTGCTGCAAGCTCTTTACCTGTGCCTGACTCCCCCTGAATAAGAACGGTTGCGTCGGTCCCGGCTACTTTTTCGATACGCTTGAAGAGTGTCTGCATCGGTTCGCAGGAGCCAATGATGCGCGTCTTTATTTCGGCACTGCTGCGTTGTGGCGTCGTGCTGTTATTCGCAGCTGCACGTCCCGGGCGGGACGTACGTTCTTCACGTTGACGGATAATACGCTGAACACTGTTCAGCATTTCCTCATGGTCGAAGGGTTTGGCGATGTAATCGACTGCCCCTTCGCGCATGGCATCTACGGCAGAGCGCAGGCTGGCATAGCTCGTCATTATCAGTACCGGCGTTGTGCCCGCTTCCTTTATAAGGTCGGTGCCGGGGCGCCCGGGCAGGCGCAGGTCGCTGATAATAAGTTGATAATCGTCGAGATTTTTACTTAGGGCTTCGTCGACACTGCCAGTGTCGTCTACGGTGTAACTGTTGCGCTCAAGGAGTTTCTTCAGCGCCTGACGGATGATGATTTCATCTTCTACTATCAGGATACGGCGCATAATTAGCCTTCGCTCGAGGCTTCCACCGACAGGTAGCGGGGAAGCGTTAAGGTGATACAGGTGCCGGTTGATTGTTCTTGGGCATCGGCTCCATCTGAGTCCTTGGGGGCTGCAGCCGTTCTGCTTTGGACTTCGATCTTACCATAATGTTCCTCGATGATACTGTAGACGAGGGACAAGCCCAACCCTGTGCCCTTGCCCGGCTCTTTAGTGGTGAAAAAGGGTTCAAACAAGTGCTCCAGTGCATCGGCCGGGATGCCACGACCGTGATCCTCAACCTGAACAATCACTGAAAACTCATCGGTGTAACCCCGAACTTCGATAGGGGCCCCGTCTGCAGAAGCATCTCTGGCGTTGTTGAACAGGTTGACGAATACCTGGATCAGGCGTTGCGCATCACCCGCAACCAGCAACTGCGTATGACAGTGATTGATGAAATGCAACTGGCGACCGCGATGGTCAAGGCGCACAAGGTGGATGGCTTCGCTGATGCAGTCGTTGATGTTCAACGGCTCATAGTGGCGAGGGTCGGAGTGCTGGCCGGTATGGGAGAAGGTCAGCAGTGACTGAACAATACGGCTGATGCGCTCGGTCTGCTGCACCTGTTGGCCAGCAATTTCGAGAATCTCCGGGACATCCGTTTCGTACTTGAGATTTTGTGCCAGACAGGCAATCGCGGTCACCGGATTGCCGATCTCATGGGCCACGCCTGCTGCCAGTCGGCCGACGGATATGAGTCGTTCACTGTGAGCGAGGCGATCATCAATCAGTTTGGTCTCGGTCTCATCTTCGAGCAGGATGACGCTGTGCTCTCCTACTGGCGCTTCATCGGTTTCGGCCTGAATATCCAGACGCTGCAAACTGAACCAGCGAGTGTGAGCTTCCCAGTTGACTTCCTGGGTGCTCTGGCGCGCCTGGCCACTGCAGATAAATCCACTGAGCAGATCCTGCCAGGGATGAGGTAGGTCATTCAGGGTACTGCCAAGTACCTGTTCTGCACTGAGGCCGGTATAGGTCACCATGGCGTTGTTCCATAGCGCGATTTCCTGATCCTCTCCCAGTGCGCAGACGCCAATGGGCAAGTGCAGCAGAATGTTGCGGTGAAAGCGGCGTAAGCTGTCCAACTCTCCCGCAAGGCCTGTGAGACGTGACTTGTACTGGCTCAACTGACTCTCAATGATGTGAATATCAGTGGCTTTGTACAGCGTGTCGTCACCCTGTGACGGAATGGAGGAGTCGAGTATCTCTTCCGCCTCGGTCGGGCCCAGCAGGCCGGACAGATTGGTCTCCAGTCGGTCACGCAACCGTCGGAGGCTCGAAGGGCGATGATCATCCGGCTCCAGAGCCAGATCATCCATGGCCTGCAATACTTCCTTCTCGGCCGTGCGGTAGCCCAGATGGGGAGTCAGGCAAAGAATAAAGTCCTGACAGTTGGTGACCATCACCTGTTTACCCACTGGGCTGGGCAGGGCATTAAGAGCGCAAATCTGTGCCACCTGCTGTTCTTTGGCTGTGGCCTTGGAGTAGATGGAAATGACACTGAAAATCAGCGTGTTGAGGGTCAGAGAGTACAGCGCCGACTGATGCCAGTTATCGGTGTACAGGCTGAGGCTGGGGGCGTCGGTGTGTCCTGTTACCAGAGGTAACAGCATGCTCACTAGCCAGTATCCCATGCCTGTAAGCAGGCCCCAGATAAATCCCAGGCGGTGTCCGCGAGGCCAGAATAGCGTGGCAAGCAGGCCAGGCATGAACTGCAGAAAGGCAACGAAAGCGATGAGACCCTGCAGGTACAGCGGATAGGCCTGACCAACAGTGCTGTAGTAAAAATGAGCCAGCCATACCACGGTTACGATCAGACTCCGTTTTGACCATAGCAACCAGCGGTAGAAATCCGTCCTGGGGTTGGGCTGAAAGGTGGGTAGCAGCAGGTGGTTGAGGATCATCGCAGCGAGGGCCAGTACACTGACGATCATGATGCCACTGGACGCGGCCAGGCCGCCGACGAACGACAGGATGGTCAGCAGAAGTTGCTGCTGTTGCTGCCCCAGATAAAGAATCATGTACTCCGGGTTGCCATTGATGGCCAGTCGTATACCTGCCCAGACAATCAGTGGAATCACCAGACACATCAGAATCAGGAAACAGGGCATCACCCAAGCTGCCTGTCGGAATGCCCGATTGTTCAGATTTTCGGTAAAGGAAATATGGAACATATGAGGCATCACGATGACACTGGCGAAGAATGCCAGTAGTAGGGTGCGCCAAGCATCATCGTTAATGGGTTGGGGCTGGGTCAATGTGGCCAGTTGCAGCCATTCCAGCAGGTCGTTCGGGCCATCAAAAATACCCCAAAGCACATAACAGGCCATGATCACCATCGCAGCCAGCTTGAGCAGGGACTTGATCGCAAGGGTGAACACCAGACCTTCGTGCTTATCTCGAATCGAGGGGTGGCGCGCACCAAAGAGCATGGTGAACAGCGTCAGCGTAACGCAAAACACCTGGGCGACGACGGGGCCCTGCAGGCGTTGATTCAGGATGTTGACTGACTCTGCCACAGCCTGGATTTGCACGGACAGGAGAGGAATGGATGCCATCAGCATGAACAGGGTCGTCAATACGCCAGCCACCCGACTTCGGAAGCGAAAGGCCAGCAGATCTGCCAGTGAACTGAATTGATAGCTACGACACAGGCGCAGGATGGGGACAAAAATCACGGGCGCCAGAACAAAGGCCAGCGAGGCGCCGAGATAGGCTGCCAGAAAGCCAATGCCATAGGTATTGGCCAGCCCGACGGCACCATAGAATGTCCAGGCACTGGCATAGACGCCGAGCGACAGCACATAGACAAACGGATGATGCAGCCAGCGGCTGGGGATGCGCCCATTGTCTGTAGCCCAAGCCAGACCAAACAGGGCAAGTATGTAGGTGATACAGGTCAGCACCACAGCTGTGAGTGACATCAGCGCTTTCCCCAGTACGGATGGTGGAAGGTTAGTTCGGCAGGCAGGTGTGCAATCCGCCAGTGTCGCACGGCCCATGCCAGCTGCTCAGGTACGGGAGCCTTACGAAGTTCGTCAGGAAGTGGGTGATGCAAGCAGTCCAATGCGGCACAGATCAGCTGGCTGCTGTCTTTGGCATCCAGTGGCTGGGCAAACGTCTGTTTGCTGAGCTTCTGCCCGTCGTTGTTGACGATAACCGGGATGTGAGCATGGCTGGGGTGAGGAAGGGCCAAAGCCTGCTGCAGAGACACCTGCCAGGGGGTCGAGTCGAGCAGGTCACTACCCCGGACGATATGGGTAATGCCCTGCTCAGCATCATCCAGTACTACCGCCAGCTGATAAGCGAAGGGGCCGTCCTTGCGTTTGATGACGACATCTCCCAGGCTAGCGAAATCATACTCAACGGGCCCCTGTACACGGTCGATGAAACGGCAACGTGTCTGCTCCACCTTGAGTCGGATGGCGCAGGCGTTACCGGCAGCAGGAGGGTGCGTCAGGCAGTAGCGGTCATACACCTGCCCCTGGGGGCCTCGACTCACATGCCGTTGATCCAGTTGTTTGCGTGAGCAACTGCAAGGGTAAGCCTGTTGCTGGGTCAATAAGATATCAATCGCTGCCTGATAGCGTTCATGTTGCTGGTGCTGATAACGGACAGGGCCATCCCAATGTAGCTGCAGGCGTTCCAAGGTGCGCAGAATATGCGCTGCTGCGCCGGGCATTTCTCTTGGTGGGTCCAGATCTTCGATGCGTACCAGCCATAACCCTTGATGAGCACGAGCATCAAGATAGCTGGCCAGTGCTGCCAGCAACGAACCGAAATGCAACAGGCCGGTAGGGGAGGGGGCAAAGCGTCCGATATAGCCAGACATAGGTGGTTAGCTAACAGATGGCGAAAAGCAGGAATAAACAGCGAGCATGTTATACATACCCTCTTTTAAGGTTGTCTGCAGGTGGGAAGAGAGTATCAGGTGCGGTGGGGTAGAAAGAAGAAAGGCGACCATAGTGATCGCCTTTTTCCTGCAGAGGCTCAGCCCCCCATCTGTTTCTCTTTCATCTCTGCCAGCGTTTTGCAGTCAATGCAAAGCGTGGCAGTCGGACGGGCTTCCAGTCGGCGGATGCCGATTTCGATGCCGCAAGATTCGCAGTAACCATAATCATCCTTCTCGATACGCTCCAGCGTTTCGTTGATTTTTTTGGTCAACTTGCGTTCACGATCACGTGCACGTAGCTCAAGACTGAACTCTTCTTCCTGGCTGGCACGATCATTGGGGTCGGCGAAGTTGTTAGCTTCTTCCTGCAGATGGTGAACGGTACGGTCGACCTCCTCCATCAGCTCTTTCTTCCAGCCCATAAGGATTTTGGTGAAGTGGGCCTTTTGGGCCTCGTTCATATATTCCTCGTCAGCCTTGGCCTGATAGGGCTGAAAGTTGTTCAAAAAAGAGGAATTAGTATTCGGCATAGGACAGCCTCACTGATCACTTAGCTGTTACAGGCCGCTCAATATTTGCATGAATAAAGAGCGCCTATCGCAAAGGCGAAACAAGCTACCAGATATTATCCTGTTACTCCATAGCTAATTTGGCAATTTAGCGCTTAGTTGTAGGGAAGTGAACCTCCTTATTGGAGCCTCTGCTGAATGCCACGGTGTTGCTCTGTGTAACTTTGGTTGGCTGGCATGTGACGGGTGAATATCTCACAATGCCCACCGCGGCTGATCCAGATAACAGAGTGTATAACCAACGCATGTTTGATGAAATTGTTCAGGAGATGCTGCGCAGAGTGGTAGCTTCCGGTTGTCTGGCAAGCAGGTTGCAGATTCGGCGAGTGAGCTTAGCAGGGCTGTAAGTAGCACCGCTGCCAGGCTGAACAATGGCAGGTATCAAAGCAGTAATGACGGAGAGTAGCGTGGAGAAGCAGACGACCCCTTGGGCACAGCGAGTCGCAGATATTCAGTCTTTCAAGGTGATGGACCTGTTGCGTCGTGCCAAAGAGTTGGAGGCGTCGGGGCGGGATGTGATCCATATGGAGATCGGCGAGCCCGATTTCTCTACCGCTGAGCCCATAGTGCGAGCTGGTCAGCAGGCGTTGGCGGACGGATTGACGCAGTACACCCCGGCATTGGGGATTCAGCCATTGCGTCAGGCTATTGCTTCTTTTTATAGGCAGCGATACGACCTTGACCTTGATCCCGCCCGTGTCGTGGTCACGCCGGGTGGATCTGGGGCTTTGCTGCTACTGTCTGCGTTACTGGTTGATCCTGGCAAGACGCTGATGATGGCGGATCCTGCCTATCCCTGTAACCGCCAGTTCCTGCGTCTGGTCGAGGCGCGGGCCAAACTGGTGCCCACCGAGCCGGATAATGGTTTTTGTCTTACTCCGAATGCGGTGCGATCTGCCTGGGATAAGTCTTGCGCCGGATTGTTGTTGGCCTCGCCGGCTAATCCAACAGGTGTCGTCATTGCTGAAGCGGATTTACGCGCGCTCTGTGATACCGTGCGCGAATTGGGTGGGCATCTTCTGGTGGATGAAATCTACCACGGCCTGAGCTACGGAATGGAGGCTCCCTCTGTGCTGCAGGTGGATGACGATGCCTTTGTGCTCAACAGCTTCTCCAAATACTTTGGCATGACTGGCTGGCGGCTGGGCTGGGTGGTGGCACCGCAAGCGGCAGTGCCGGAGTTGGAGAAGCTGGCGCAGAATCTGTATATATCTGCACCGAGCGTAGCCCAGTACGCCGCACTGGCCTGTTTTGAGGCTGACACGCTGGCGATTCTGGAGCAACGCCGCGCCTCTTTTGCAGAACGGCGCGATTATTTACTGCCTGCGTTGCGGGAGTTGGGCATGCATATCCCCTTTGCGCCTCAGGGGGCCTTCTATATTTACGCAGATGCCTCTGCACTGACTGATGATACATTCCGCTTCTGCTTTGACTTGCTGGAAGCAGAGGGCGTAGCGATTACCCCCGGGCTGGATTTCGGCAGTCATCATGCAGAGCGCTACATTCGCTTTGCCTACACCACGTCCATGACTAATTTACAGCGAGCAGTAGAGCGCATTCGCCGCTTTATCGGGGGCTGTCAGGCATGAAATGGCCGAAGCCGTTGCAGCAGGGGCGACTGATTAAACGCTACAAACGTTTTCTGGCCGATATTGTTACTGATGATGGTCGGCTGCTGACCCTACACTGTGCGAATACCGGTTCCATGCGTAACTGCGGCGAGGAGGGGAGTAAGGTCTGGTTCTGGGACTCGGAAGACCCGAGACGCAAACTTCCCTGTACCTGGGAGCTGGTCGAAACGGCCCCGGGTGAGGTTGCCTGTATCAACACGCAGCGTGCCAATCGTCTGGTGGAAGAGGCGGTCATTGCGGGTGACATCCCGACATTATCCGGCTACCGGCAGGTACGGCGAGAGGTGAAATACGGTCATGAAAACAGCCGGATTGATTTGTTGTTACAGGACGGAGCGCAGGCAGACTGTTTTATCGAGGTCAAGAGTGTGACTTTGAAGGAAGGCGGTCTGGGTTATTTCCCCGATGCGGTCAGTGTGAGGGCCAGCAAGCACCTGCGTGAGCTGGCAGCTATGGTGGAGGAAGGCAAGCGTGCAGTGATCTTCTTTTGCGTCTGTCATAGTGGCATCGACAGCGTCACTCCGGCCTGGCACATCGACCCTGACTATGCCCGTTTACTGCTGGAGGTGGCTGAGCAGGGAGTCGAGGTGCTGGCCTGGCAGGTAGCCTTCAGTGAAGAAGGTATGCAGTTGCATAAGGAACTGCCGGTCTTGCTGATGGCGCCCATCAGTCGTCCAGCTCGTTAACCCATACTTGCTGCTGCGCGTCGATACTGACCTGCAGTGGCTCTAATCCCTGCCCGACACAGGGGCCGGCAATGCATTCGCCACTGCTGATGCTGAATAAGGCGCCGTGTGTTGCACACTGAATAAATTCAGCACTGTAGTCGAGGAAGTCATCCGGTTGCCATTCCAGCGGGATGCCTCGATGCGGGCAGCGGTTCACGTAGGCGTAGACTTGCTGGTTCTTGCGTACGGCAACAATGGCTATTCCATTGCGCTGAAAACCACGGCTTTTTCCCTCGACAAGCTGCTCCAGCGGGCAGAGTAAGAACATGACGTATCTCCAGGTGACCGGTATGATGGGCGCGGTAAGGATATCGGAAGCCAAGGGTGAAATCGCGAACTCATGAGTAAGAAGCCGAACAAGAAGCCAGCCGCTCGCAAGTCAGCAAAGGGAAGATCATGGTTAGGGCTGTTAATAAAGCTGATGCTGGTCGGTGTGGTCGTACTTGCCGGAGTGATGGCCTATCTCGATGCGCAGATAGTCGAAAAGTTTGAGGGCAAACGCTGGGCTATTCCCGCCAAGGTGTATGCCCGTCCTCTGGAAATCTATGCCGGCCTCAGCCTGACTGACAAGCGCCTGAGTGCCGAGCTGGCGGCACTGGGCTATCGTCTGGTAGACAAGGTCGACAGTGTTGGACAGGTGCAGCGTAAAGGTGCGGGCGACTTTGTGATCTATGGCCGCAGCTTCAATTTTGCCGATGGTCGCGAGCCTGCTCAGCTGGGTGAGGTCGAGCTGGCTAATGGCCGGGTTCAGGCGCTGCGGGATGGCAAAGGTCATGACTTGCCCCTGATGCGTCTGGAGCCTCAGCTGATTGGTGGTTTCTATCCCAGTAAGAATGAAGATCGTGAACTGGTCACACTGAAAGATGTACCGCCGCTGCTGGTCTCTACCTTGATCGCCGTCGAGGATCGTAACTTCTATTCCCACTGGGGCATTTCATTGCGTGGAATTACCCGCGCCATGCTGGCCAATATTCGCGCCGGGCGTTTTGTTCAGGGTGGCAGCACCCTGACCCAGCAGCTGGTCAAGAACTTTTATCTGGATGACAACAGCCGCAGCCTGATTCGTAAACTGCGTGAGGCGCCCATGGCCCTGCTGCTGGAGATGCATTACAGCAAACAGGAGATCCTTGAGACATATCTGAATGAGGTGTACCTGGGGCAGGATGGCTCTCGTGCCATTCATGGCTTTGGTCAGGCCAGCCTGTTCTATTTCGGCCAGCCTGTAAACGAGCTGAATCCTGCGCAGATCAGTTTGCTGGTGGGGATGGTGAAGGGGCCATCGCTATACAATCCTCGACGTAATCCTAATACCGCTACCGAGCGGCGCAATGTGGTGCTGCAGGTATTGGCCGATCAGGGCATCATGCCGCAGTCCTATGCCGAGGGCTGGGCCAAGCAACCGTTGGGTGTCAGTGATGTGCCGCTGCGCTCGAAAGGAGGCTACCCTGCTTTTATGCAACTGGTCAGACAACAGCTTCAGCAGTACTACGATGCGGATACCCTGACCAGTGCCGGACTGAAAGTCTTCACTACCCTTGACCCCTATGTACAGCATACCGCCGAGCGCAGTTTGCAGGACGTCACTGCACAGCTGGACAAACGCTATGGCAAGCGTCTGGAAGGACTGGAAGGGGCCATGATTGTGACCAGCCCCAACACGGGAGAGATTCTCGCCATGGTGGGCGGGCGTGATCCACGCTTCCAGGGGTTCAACCGGGCGCTGGATGCTCACCGTCAGATTGGCTCGCTGGTCAAGCCTTCGGTCTATCTGTCGGCACTGGAGGAGTATCAGCAATATAACCTGGCGACGCCGCTGGACGATGGTCCGGTAGACATCAAGGCCGGTGATGGTACACGCTGGAAGCCGCAGAACTTTGATCACCAGAGTCATGGCATGGTGCCTCTGTGGCAAGCACTGGCAAAGTCCTATAACCAGTCTACGGCCCATCTCGGGCTGGCGGTTGGTCTGCCACGTATTGCCCAGACGTTACAGCGACTGGGGATCACCAGTCAGATTGATGCCGTCCCTTCTTTATTACTTGGGGCTATTGATCTGACGCCTTTTGAAGTAACCCAGATGTATCAGACTATCGCCTCTCAGGGGTTCTATATGCCCTTGCGCGCGGTGACCGCGGTACTGGATGAGAAAGGCAAGCCGTTGCAGGAGTCTTCGCTGCACTTCCAGCCCAAACAGGTGGTCGATCCCCGCTTCATGGGGCTGGTCACCTATGGTATGGAACAGGTGGTGAATGAGGGAACATCGCGGCAGATTCGTACCGTGCTGACCCCTGACATCTTTGCTGCCGGGAAGACTGGTACGACTAATGATCAGAAGGACAGCTGGTTTGCCGGCTTCACCGAAAACTATCTGGGTGTAGTGTGGCTGGGTAAGGACGACCCGCAACCGACTCCGCTGACGGGTGCGACGGGTGCACTGCAGGTCTGGATCGATATGATGAAGGGGCTTCAGCCTGCCGCCTGGCAACCCGCTCTGGCACCGGGCCTGAGTCAGGCCTGGGTGGATAGCAGTGGCAATCTGACGGATCAGGATTGCCCCGGAGCACGGCAGCTGCCTTTTATTCCTGGCTCAGAACCCAAGACGTTTAATAGTTGTCATTCTGCACCTGCTGCGCAGCCCGATGATGACGGGCAACAACGCAGCTGGTTTCAACGCTTGTTTGGAGGCTAATTGTGAGTACAACGATGTTTGCATCAGCGCCCAGAGTAGTTCGTGTGCGGGGACTGGCATTGCTGGCGTTCACAGCAATCATGGCAGGCTGTAGTTCCGTACAAACCGGACAGGTGCCAGTAGTGGATGCGACGGCCATGCCACAGCAGAGGCAGGTTCAGCAGGTTGAAAGCAGTGCGCAGTCCATGCCGCTGGATTCGTACGGTAGCGTTTCCGGTTCGGTAACGGTGGGCACGGGCGTATCCGGCAGTACTGACATGAACAGTAATTCAGGAGCTGATCTGAGTTCAGGCTCGGATCTCAGCAGCGAGATCAATAGTGATATCAACAGCGAGCAAAGTGGTGTGGGGGCTGGCGGTGCTGCACTGTCCGGCAGTGCTGGCCAGAGCAGTTTGCCCAGTACCAGCTCACTGAGCAGCTCATCACCAGCGGTACTGGCATTGCTCAGTCAATCTACCACTATGGCCAGCAGTGGTGATCTGGGGCAGGCGATCAGTCGTGCCGAGCGAGCGTTGCGTCTGGACCCACGCGATCCCAACGTCTATCGCACCCTGATGGGGTTGTATGACAAGGCCGGTCAGCATGATCAGGCCAGAGAGATGGCCAGCCGCGGGCTCAGCGTTGCCCGCAGCGAAGCCGAGCGGTTACCGTTCAGAGCACGTCTGGCTCAGTAGCTGGTAGCTGTCGTACCAGCAGCAGGCGGCCGGCCGCTACGCTACTTAACAGCAGAAAGCTGGTCAGCCCCCAGGTGTTGTGGAGTAAGCCCACTTCCGGGGTGGAGAGTAACTCCAGACCAGTGAGTAAGTTGCACAGAGGGATAGCTTTGGCCATCCCTCTGCTTTTCCAGGCGAGCAGTAACAGCGCCCCCGCCGTAATTACCCATAGTATGGTCTGCCACTGCAGTGCCCAGTCAAAACGACGGAACAGTTCAAAGCAGGCCATCAGCCCGAGCAGCCCTTTACCCCAAATCGCTTTCGCCCATGGGTTGGTCAGGGTGAGGCTGAGTACGCCAAAGCCTATAAAACTTACCGCGACAAAATTCACCAGATTGCGGCTGAGGTGCAGTGCATCCTTTGCATCAGGTAACAGCCATTCGACCAGTCCTTGCGCCACAACCGCCAGATAACCCAGCATCAGGGCGGAGATAGTGGGGTGTACTGATGAAGTCTGACGATGCTTCAATCCGATCAGCATCGTCACGGCTACCGCTGCAATCAGCACATTGATAGCAATCACCGCCGTCATAGCTTAGCCATGACTCGCTCAGCAGCATCCAGAGTATGTTGCAGAGCCTGGTCATCATGAGCCAGCGACATGAAGCAAGCTTCATAGAACGCAGGGGCCAGATACACGCCTTCATTCAGCATGCCATGGAAGAAGTGGTTGAAGCGCTCTTTATCACAGGCCATCACCTCGCTGTAGCGATTGACCTGCTGCTGCTCAGTAAAGAACAGACCGAACATGCCACCGACTTCATTGGTCAGAAAGGCTACACCAGCAGCACTGGCCCGTTCGCGCAGACCTGCCGTCAGATAGGCGGTTTTCGCGGTGATCTGCTCATGTATGCCTGGAGCACTTAATGCATTGAGCATGGCGAGTCCAGCGCTCATGGCGATGGGATTACCCGACAGTGTGCCTGCCTGATATACCGGGCCAAGGGGGGCAATATGCTGCATTACTTCGCGTCGACCACCAAAAGCACCCACAGGCATGCCGCCGCCAATAATTTTACCTAACGTGGTCAGGTCGGGTTGGATGTTGTAGTGCTGCTGAGCACCGCCCAGAGCGACACGGAAGCCTGTCATGACTTCGTCGAAGATTAAGAGGCTGCCGTATTGGTCACAGACGCTACGCAGGCCTTCCAGAAAGCCGGGAACGGGTGGGATGCAGTTCATGTTGCCAGCGACGGGCTCGACAATAATGCAGGCGATCTGTTCACCGACCTCGCTGAAGGCCTGATGTACAGAATCCATATCGTTGTAATTGAGCGTAATGGTGTGCTCCGCGAGGGCGGCGGGCACGCCGGGCGAGTTAGGAATTCCCAGTGTCAGTGCGCCGGAGCCCGCTTTGACCAGAAGCGAGTCGGAGTGGCCATGATAGCAGCCTTCAAACTTGACGATCTTGTCCCGGCCCGTAAAGCCGCGAGCGAGACGGATCGCGCTCATGGTTGCTTCGGTACCGGAGTTGACCATGCGTACCATCTCCATTGAAGGGACGAGCTCACATACCTTACGTGCCATCTCCACTTCAATAGCAGTGGGGGCGCCGAAGCTCAGGCCCAGTTCGATGCTTTCCTTGACGGCTGCGAGGATGTCCGGATGGTTATGACCCAGCAACATCGGACCCCAGGAACCTACATAATCCACGTAGGCCTTATCATCGACATCGTACAGATAGGCGCCCTGGGCTTTTTTGAAGAAAACCGGTGTGCCGCCGACGGCCTTGAATGCACGCACGGGCGAGTTTACGCCGCCGGGGATATAACGTTGAGCTTCGTTGAACAGGCTTTCTGATCGGTTCATTGGGAGTGTTTCTCGTCAGATAGTAGAAGAATGAGCACGCTGTGTAGTGGCTCCGGACATTGGGCTACAGGGTTGGACAATGCCGGTTAGCAGATCGCTGCACCACTAGTATTGTTTGATTTACTGATTTCAACCTGAGTGGTGTTAATCCCGTCATCGCTGATCACGCAATGGTTGCCGGCAGGCCAGATAGGAGCGGCAATGCTCGGCGATATTCTGTCTGGCAAAAATATCGTTGATTACGGCTAGCCAGTCTGCTCCCTGCTGCCACAGTTCCGGGGCGCGTTGAAGTGTAATGCCGCCGATAGCGACCACAGGTAACTGCAATGACTGCTGAGCCTTGTTTAGGAGTGACAGAGGTGCAGGCCTGGCGTTGGGTTTGCTGCTGGAGGGGTAGAATGCGCCAAAGGCGACGTAATCTGCCCCCTGCTGTTGTGCTTCAACGGCAAGTGACAGCTGATCGTGGCAGGTGATACCGATGATGGCTTGATTGCCCAATTCCCGTCGAGCGATTTCCAGCTGCTCATCCTGCTGACCCAAATGAACTCCATGAGCGCCGATGTCTGCAGCCAGACGCCAGTCGTCATTGATCAGCAGACAGGCACCGACACTGTGGCAGAGTTTCAGTAGGGCCTGTGCCTGCTGGCTGCGTTTTGCATGATCACTGCTTTTGTCTCGATACTGGATAAGTGTGCAGCCGCCCTGCAGCGCATCCTCGACTTCCTGTTCCAGACTTGTGCCAGACAGACAGCGGCTATCGGTGATGGCGTACAGGCCGCCTTGGGTAAGTGAGAAAGTCATAAAAGAGTCTGCTGATTGTTCATATAGCTGGTCAGATCGTCACGAGTGAAAGCGCCAACAATATTACCGTTCCAGCCCGTAACGTAGAGAGCTTCCGCACCGCTCTGATTGAAAAGGTCCATGGCTTCTTTGAGTGTTGACTGAATAGCGATGGCCTTGACGTCCTTACGGATGGCGGGAATGGCAAGCAGGTTAATCGTATCTTCTTCCTGGGTAGGGGCATGTTCCGCCAGAACAAAAGCGCGTAGGTCGTTGGTAGCGAGCAGGCAGACGGGTACATCGTCTCGACTGATCAGATACCAGGGACCGTTGTGATCCAGCATGCTGTGAGCCAGCTCTGGCGGCACCTTGTAAGGATACAGTGGTACGCCACGGCGCATAATCGCAGCGACGCTTTCTCGACTGAGTGCCTGTGATACCGGCGTTTGGCGCTGGGCCTGATTGGACGACAGGAGCAGTGACCAGAACAGCGACTTCTGTTTGAAGACATAGGTGCAGGTCAGATTGGCTACGACGATAGCCAGCATACCGGGAAAGATGATATTGGAGTTGTGAGTCAGCTCCAGCAGTGCAGTTAGCGCAGCCAGCGGTGCCTGTAGTGTTGCACCCATCATTGATCCCATACCAAGCATCGCATAGAAACCGATCGCACCTACTGGTTGATGGCTACCAACGTTGGCGATAACGCCCAAGGCTCCACCCGCTGCTGCCCCCACAAACAGAATGGGACCAATACAGCCCATCGGCATGCCCATGCCAAAACAGAATGCTGTAGCCACCAGCTTGACAACGGTGATGATCAGCAGGGTGGAAAGTAATAAATGGGGCTGCAGAATATCGCTGATCGTATCGTAACCAATCCCCATCACCTGAGGAGCAACGATACCCGCGATACCTGCTACTGCTCCCGCACAGAAAAGGCGTGCGCTGAGAGGCCAGTGATGTAAGTGCTGGCATAGGGTAACGATCTTGCAAAAGGCGGCAGCCAGTGCTCCCAGTACGACGCCCAGCAGCATGATGAAGGGGAGTTCAGTCAAAGACCGGTACTGGAGCTCAGGCACTATAAAGGCGACATCACTGCTGAAGAGTAAGTAATTCATCACTGCTGCAGTGACCGATGCAATCATCACCGGTAGAAAACCGTTGACGGTATATTCCATCAGCACCACTTCCATCGCGAATAGTACGCCCGCTAGAGGAGTATTGAACGAGGCAGATATGGCGGCAGCCACACCACAACCGACCATCAGTCGCATGGTGTTGTTGGGCACTTTTATGCGCTGTCCCAACTGGCTGCAGATGGCCGCACCCAGATGGACCGCGGGACCCTCTCGGCCCCCGGGCATACCTGAAATAATTGCAATGGAGCCGGTGATGAACTGGATGATGGCATTTCGGCCATGCAGATAACCTTGATGGAAGTTAAGACGCTCGAGCACGTAAACTACGCCTACCCGTCGGCGAGAAGGGGGGAAGGGGAGAAGGATAAGTGCAATAACGCCAGCTCCCAGTAGAGGGAACAGGCCTCTTAATAACCAGGGGAGTTGCTCAAACGCTTCAGGGTCACCCAGTAACCACTCTAATGGAAGTTCAATGGCAAAGCGGAAAATGACCATCACAAATCCGGTAGCCAAACCAGAGAGCAAGCCAAGCAGTGCTAACTGTGGAAGGGCGCCTGTGTGTGCCAGGCGGCCACGGAAGTGGTTAAGGGTAAAGACATCCTTCAGCATGTAAGGCCCATTTTTTTGATGGGAGAGCGCTCCTGATCCATGCAGACGTCTTTTTTCTTGATTATCAGACCCTTATGATTGGCATGGTTCATGGTTGAGCGGGCTGGAAATACCATTACGGGTGAGGCGGGTATTTTAGGCTTAACTGACAGAATCGTTGTAGAACTTTCTTGTGCTTGCGCTGCAAAACAAGGTTATTGGCTAGCATACAATCTTCAACGACGTGGGCTGGGGTTGTACTCAGCTTGATTGAGCAGATGGGCAGTGCGGAAGCTTGGCATTGCTATTGCGGTGCCGTTTTGTTTTGAGCCAGCATTTGTTCTGTTATGAAATAACTTTATCCCAAAGCCGAGCTGTGCGTCGGAGAGGGATTATAGTAAAGTAATACCCTACTTAATTACTTGGTTTTATATGGAGTGCCTGGTGCATGTTTGAAGAAGCTCTGGATGCGCCCATCAGTATCACTGAAAATGCGACACGCAAGGTCAGAAGCCTCATTGAAGAAGAGGAAAACCCTAACCTGAAGCTTCGTGTTTTCGTAACAGGCGGCGGATGTTCTGGTTTTTCCTACGGATTCACGTTCGATGAGGCTGTAGCCGAAGACGATACCATCGTGGAACGTGATGGGGTGACAATGGTGGTTGATCCACTCAGCTTTCAGTATCTATCGGGTGCGACGGTTGACTATAAAGAGGGGCTGCAGGGCTCGCAGTTCAGTGTCAATAATCCGAATGCGTCCACTACATGTGGATGTGGTTCAAGCTTCAGTATCTGACGTTTCTGGGCCAATGAAATTGGCTCGTGTGTGAACAACCGCGCCAGATGCATGATAAAAATCCTATCCAGCTCGAGTTGGATGGGATTTTTTAATCTCATGACGTGGTGTCAGGGCGGATAAATGGCACCCAGAACTCGTGGTGCAAGTGCTCCTGTAACGGCTGGAAAGTTTCCCGTTTTTCCATTCACGCGCTGCTTTGCCAGCCAGGCAAAGGCAGTGGCTTCTACCCACTGAGGTGCCAGGCCAATCTCATCTGTTGTAGCAACGTGCCATCCGGGCAAGCTCTGTGCCAGGCGCTTCAACAGCTCAGAGTTAAAGGCGCCCCCACCACAAATGTACAGTTCTCCATTATGGGTGTTTGCATAAGCATTGATTGCCTGGCTTATACTAATGGCCGTCAAACTGCAGAGTGTACTTTGTACTATTGCTGTATCGAGATGCCCATAATCTGAGAGTTGCTCCATCAACCAGCCTGCATTGAAGAGTTCTCTGCCCGTGCTTTTGGGGGCGGCCATGGCAAAGTAGGGCGTCTGTAGCATGGTTGCTAACAATTGCTCGTCTGGCTCTGCACTGGCTGCCCAATCACCGTCTTTGTCATAGCGTTGTTGCTGGTGCCTATTGCACCAGTAGTCCATCAGTACGTTACCTGGTCCTGTATCAAAGCCGACTATGTCTCGTTGTTGTAAGAGAGTGATGTTGGCGATACCGCCAATATTGACCACACATCTTACTTTGTCATCAACATGGAAAAGGTGGTGATGAAACGCTGGTACCAACGGTGCACCTTGCCCGCCTGCAGCTATATCTCGGCGGCGAAAGTCACTTACAACAGATATTCCTGTAAGCTCTGCCAGGGTGTTGGGATCACCTATCTGCAGCGTAAACGCATGAGGAGGATTGGGTTGATGCCTTATGGTTTGTCCGTGGCAGCCAATGGCGTGGATCTGATGTCTTTCCACACCAGCCGAAGAGATAAGTTCATTTACACAATCTGCATATAAACGCGCAAGCTGCACATCTAGTTGACCGAGGCGGTTGATTTCATCGTCATCAGGTTGGCAGAGTGATAGAACGTCAGCTCTCAACTCTTCAGGATAAGGGAGGTGGTTAAAGGCAATAGTGCGAAGTGGTGTAGTTGCAAAGTCGACCAGCACGGCGTCAACGCCATCCATGCTGGTCCCGGACATGACTCCAATGAAAAGTAGTGGTGTGTTGTTGTCGCCCATTACTTCAGTGCAACTTGTAGTGATGTCTTCCCATTCATGGCTGCAATTATCTGCCTGGCACGAGCGGCGAAGCGAGCCTTTTCCTTGCCGGTAAGGCTATCAGATTTCGGAAGTGCAACTGTCATGGGGTTCATGTGAGTACCACCAAGGCGCACCTCGTAATGCACATGTGGGCCGGTAGACAGACCGCTGGTGCCAATATAGCCAATAACCTGGCCGCGTTTTACTTTGTCTCCTAAGGACAGATTAGGGGCAAAGCCTTTCATATGAGCATAAAGGGTGCTGATCTTGTTGCTGTGTGCCAGCACTACAACATTGCCGTAGCCGCCCTTGCGACCAACAAAAATAACCTTCCCATAACCTGTGGCGTGAATAGGGGTGCCGTAAGGGGCTGCCAGATCTACGCCTTCATGTGAACGCCAGATATGGAGTTTGGGGTGGTAGCGGCGAGGGCTGAAGGGGGAAGATATACGTGCCCCGGCTACTGGGCTACGATCAAAGGCTTTCTGTTTGCCCTCCCCATTCTGATCAAAATATTGTGCTTCTCCGTCATCATCGTCCATGTTGCGGATAGCATAATAAGCTTGGCCTTTGTTGGTATAACGCGCAGCAATAATGTCACCCAGGCCTACCCGCTTTCCATTGATGTACTTTTCTTCATAAATGAGGGTGAAGGTGTCGCCCTTACGTACGTCCGTACGGAAGTCTACATCGTTTGTGAAAAGGGTAGACATATTGGCAATGAGGCGATAAGGAATGCCTGCAGCCTTCGATGCATTGAACAGCGTGTCCTTGACGGTCATGGACACCATCTTGTGTCTGACCTCTGTTGGCAGCACGTCTTCGCTTAATTCATAGCCTTTGTCGGTTTTTGAGACGGTTAATGTACTGTACGCACCATCTTTATATTTGATCTGTTCTATCTCGCCATCTTTCCCTTTGAATGCAAAAGCATCACCCGGATGCATACGGCGGAAAGGACGTTCTTTCTTGAAGGCGTTATCGACCTCAATGGCTTGGCCGACACTATATCCTGCTTTTTGAAATACGGACGTAAGGTTATCCCCAGACTCTACTGTTACCTTTACCCAGCCGTCATTGGGTACAGAGTCATCTTTATCGTGCTCTTTTATTGCTTGCTGCTCTTCTGTGTCTTCGGATGCCAGGGCGTCCTGCTCTTCTTTGCTGAGCATCTGCTTTTGCAGAGTGTCATCATCTAGGGCGTTAGCATCATCAGAGTAGTCTTCCGGCGTGTCGAGTGATGAAGTGCTGTCGCCATCACTATTGTCATCAGGGGGACTGTCGCTACTATCCTGTTGATTGAACAGACTCATGCTGATAACTGGCTTGTTTGATTCATCACCTTCTATGGGGGTTAAAGGAAGTGAACTCAGGTTAGTTGCAGAGTCGGAGTTAACCAAGGGAGGTTTCGGTGGTGTTAGTTCCAGGCGCAACGCCAGTGAGCGTTGCTCACTTTCTGGTGAGCGGGTGGCAGAAACCTTTTCTGAAGGAATAAAAATTAAAGCGCCGACAACTGTGCCAAGTAGAAAGATAGCTGCAACGTGCAACTTGGGAAGGCGTCCCAACATACTTCAGATACCCATGTAAAGTGATGCTTGAAAAAACTGACTATGTAAAAAAGCGACAGTATAAAAACTGTGAACAAAAATATCATCAAAGTTATATAGGTTGAACCATTTTTATGATGGTTTTCTTTCCCCTTGACAGGGCAAAGGGTTAGAATCCGCGGCCTAGCAAGAATGCTGTAATTGACAACTAGGCAGCCCTGTGACTAAGGAATAGAGAGACAATGAGTAACGCGCTGATTCAAGAACTAAAGGCCAGAGGACTGATCGCTCAGATGACGGCAGAGACTGAGCTAGAAGAGCATCTATCAAGTGGCGTGCGCGTTCTATATTGCGGCTTTGATCCTACCGCAGACAGTCTTCATCTTGGCCATCTTGTGCCTTTGCTGATGCTTAAACGATTCCAGCAGTACGGTCATCGTCCTGTCGCTCTGGTGGGGGGGGCTACTGGAATGATCGGCGACCCCAGTTTTAAAGCTCAAGAGCGCCAACTGAACTCCACAGAAATTGTTCAGCAATGGAGTAATAGCCTCAAGGCCCAGATTAGTCGTTTTATCGACTTCAATGACAAAGACGGTGCGATACTGGTCAATAATTATGATTGGACTGCGAATGTTGATGTTCTTACCTTTCTGCGAGATATAGGTAAGCACTTCACTGTAAATAAGATGATTGCCAAAGAGTCAGTGCGTCAGCGCATTGAGCGAGAAGACTCGGGTATTTCTTTTACAGAATTTACCTATCAGATTCTGCAGTCCTATGATTTTCAGCAGTTGAACAAAGTGTATGGCTGCAGCCTGCAGATCGGTGGTTCCGATCAGTGGGGGAATATCACTGGTGGTATTGATCTGACACGCAGAATGAATGGTACCCAGGCGTACGGGCTGACACTGCCTCTGATCACTAAGTCGGATGGAACTAAATTTGGTAAGACCGAAGGTGGTGCAGTTTGGCTGGATGCAAAGAAAACCTCCCCCTATGCCTTCTATCAATTCTGGTTACAGACGCCAGATGCCGATGTGTATCGATTCCTCAAGTTCTTCACTTTCCTTTCTGTCAGGGAGATTGATGCTTTAGAAGATGCGGATAAAGAACGGCAAGGTAAGCCTGAGGCTCAGACAGTGCTGGCGCGTGAGGTGACACGCTTGGTTCATGGTGTCGATGGCGTTACTGCTGCAGAGCGTATTACTCACGCGCTATTCTCTGGTGATATGTCCAAGTTGAGTGATCAGGACTATGCGCAGCTGTCGCAGGACGGGTTGCCTTCATCTGTGCTATCTGATGACCTGTTGGAGCTGCCGTTAACCTCTCTGTTTGTTGATGCCGATATCGCAGCGAACGGAAAGCAGGTGAAGGATGCTTTGCAGCGCAGAGCGGTAAGTATCAATGGCGTTGATATCGGTATGGAAGAGAATATGAATGCTGCCAACGTGTTTGCTGCCGAGCGTGCACTGTTTGGAAGGTACTTCTTGGTTAAGTTGGGTAAGAAAAAGCATCACTTGTTTACGTTAAGCTAGGTTCATCGGACTCAAAATCGCTTTGCTTATCACATAAGGCCCTACGGGGCCTTTTGCGCTTGTGGTGGTCAGTTTTAGGGGGGGCATTTTGTTGAGAAGAGTGTTGACAGACTCCCGGAAGTGCCTATAATGCGCCCCCACTGAACACGCAGCGACACGCTGAGTGCTCTGGAAGAAAAAGAAGATGTTCAAATTCAGTACCTTAGCCGGCAACGGCGAATGCTGGAGAAAAGCCAAGCGAAAACGCGGCTTGACATCTTCCGGTGATTCGATAGAATGCGCACCTCTTCTTCACTGGTGGTTGCGATCACCAGCTGCTCTTTAAAAATCAATCGGATAATTCGTGTGGGCACTTGTTCCTGACTCGACAAAATAGTCAGAGAACGATGCTCAATTCGTTGAGTAATGTGGATCTCTGAGCCAAGTTTGGTGCACTTAAAGCACTGTATGAATTGAACT
>NZ_LAPT01000081.1 GCF_003194385.1 Pokkaliibacter plantistimulans | reverse complement strand
TTTTACCTGATACAGATGTGCAGCGTGTGGCTGCCCTCTCTCAGGGAGAGAGGGACGTGTGTAGCGCCTGCGTGTCGGCTTAACAGGTCGTTGAAAATCTATCTGTGTTGCCGAATACCGCGTCAAAAACAGGCTCACAGCCAAAGGCTGAACGTGCTTTAGCACGGCCCCGAAGGGGCGAGCGGAGCGAGTCAAATGCTCATTTAGTTCACTAAACTCCGCTTTTTCGCCTGTTTCTTGTGCCCTAGGGGTATTTCCTTGTCTCGGCGGCCTCGATAACGTTTTTCAACAGCCTGTTAAGCGGGGCATTATACCCATTCACTTTGTTTCTTGCGTCGCTTGAACATACTCAGCATCACTCCAAGGATGACTCCTGCAAGCACGGCACCGGCACCGGTCACGAACCAGGATACATTCTCATTTTTTCGCAGGCGCTGATTTTCTTCTTTGGTATTACTGAGGTCGCTTTGCAATGTACTGATCTGCTGGGTAAGAACCGTCTTCTCGCTTTTCCACTGATCGACGGCTTTTACCTCGGAGTCCAGATTGCTCAGTTTATTGCTCAAGCTGGTACGTTGCTGCTCAGTTTGGTCCAGCGAAGATTTCAGCGTATTGCGTTCCTGCTGCAATGCGTCCAGGTTGACCTGCAAGCTTTGCCGTTGCTGCTCAAGACTGGCTACTTTGCTGGAAAGCTGATCTACACGATCCCGGCTGGCGGGATCATCCATCAGGAAGTAGTTCTGAATCCAGCCCTCGTTGCCGTCGTGGGTGCGTACCTTGGTGAACTCATCTCCCTTTTGCAGGATCTCCATTGCTTCACCGCTTTTAATTGCACGCTCGACGACGGAGGCCGATCCATTGGGTGCTGAGCGAATGGCGACGAACTGTACGTCTGACACGTACATTGTTTGTGCCCACAGAGCGGAGGAAAACGAAGCCAGTCCAGTCAACAGACATACACGTGCCAATACCATGTATGGGTTCCTTTAAATTACATAGTCAAAAGAATGCCAGCTACCAGGTTGGCAAGGTCCGCTGGTAACGTTCCTCACCTGCAGTGGGCAGTTATGACGATGCCTAAAACGCTGCCATCCTGTCCACAGCAACCTGTTAAGGCAGGTTGGCGTTGATAAGAACCCCCTAACTTATCCAAAAAAGCTGTGGATATGTATGGGAGTAACAGAATGAAAACTTTCGCCAGAGGTAGAGACTGCTGCATCTTCCGAGTATTGGCCAGAAAAGCAGCAGGTCTCCAGTGTTCTATCAGTGCCCGCTCAGGGAATGATACGTGAGTGGGCTATGGAGTATCACTGATTAATCGGAGTCACTATCGATTAACTGCTAATGGCGCTCCGCCGGATCAGGGCAATGAAATACCTTGGTCACCTTGTTGTCGTCGCTGATTGTCTCCAGATGCACATCGAAGCCCCATAGTCGATGCACGTGCTTCAGCATATCCTGAGTAGTTTTGCCCAAAGGACGGTGATTATGCTGATAGTGACGTAGTGTCAGTGCACGGTCACCTCGGATGTTGACGTTATACACCTGAATATTGGGCTCTCTGACGCTGAGATTGTACTGAGCAGCCAGCGCATCACGTATCTTACGGTAGCCCTCGTTGTCATGAATGGCCTCGACTTTGAGTGTCGGCGCCTTTTCGTCATCCAGAATGGCAAACAGGTGGAAGTCCCGAATAACTTTGGGTGACAGGTATTGCAGGATAAAGCTCTCATCCTTGAAGTTCTTCATGGCGAAATGAATAGCTTCGAGCCAGTCGCTACCTGCAAGATCGGGGAACCAGTAGCGGTCCTCCTCCGTGGGTTTTTCGCAAATGCGTTTGATGTCCTGATAGATGGCAAAGCCCAGCGCATACGGGTTGATGCCGCTGAAATAAGGGCTGTCGAAAGAGGGCTGGTACACGACATTGGTATGAGACTGCAGAAACTCGATGAGGAAGCCATCCGATATCAGGCCCTCGTCATACAGCCGATTCATGATGGTGTAGTGCCAGAAGGTCGCCCAGCCTTCATTCATTACCTGTGTTTGTCGCTGAGGGTAGAAGTACTGCCCCAGTTTGCGCACGATACGAATGATTTCGCGCTGCCAGGGTTCCAGCAGTGGCGAGTTTTTTTCAAAGAAATAGAGAATGTTTTCTTCCGGTTCGGCTGGAAAGTGCGGGGTCTTATCATCTGCATCTCCCGACCTTTCTTTTCGTGGAATGGTGGTCCAAAGGTCATTCAGATGGCGCTGGATATACTCTTCACGTTCAAGCTGACGTTGCTTTTCCTCTTCTGCTGAAATAGGACGAGGGCGAACATAGCGGTTCACGCCGTAGTTCATCAGCGCATGGCAGGAATCAAGGGTCTCTTCTACTGCATCATGTCCGTAGCGCTCTTCGCACTTGGAAATGTAGCTCTTGGCGAACACCAGATAATCAATAATGGCGGATGCATCGGTCCAGGTTCTGAACAGGTAGTTACCTTTGAAGAAAGAGTTGTGGCCATAGCAGGCGTGCGCCATAACCAGTATCTGCATCATCAGGGTGTTTTCTTCCATCAGATAGGCAATACAGGGGTTGGAGTTGATGACGATTTCATAAGCCAGACCCATTTGGCCGCGCTTGTAGCGCTGCTCCGTTTCCAGAAACTGTTTGCCGTAGGACCAATGGTGATAGTTCAGCGGCATGCCCACTGAAGAGTAGGCATCCATCATCTGTTCGGAAGTGATGATTTCTATCTGATTGGGGTAGGTATCCAGTTTGAAGGCTTTGGCAATCCGGGCAATTTCCTTGTCATAGGCCTGCACCAGCTCGAAGGTCCACTCAGACTGGGTGGAGATGGGTTGCTTGCGCTCGACGACAGCTTCGATCATGACACCTTCCTCCTGAACAGTTCCCGGAATACCGGATAAATATCGCTGGGGGTCTCAATTCGCTGCATGGCGAAGCTATCAGGATAGCCCGCTAGAATCTGCTCGTATTCGTGCCACAGGTTCTGGTGTGGATTGGTAGTAATTTCCACGTAGGCAAAGTATTGCACGACGGGCAGGAGTGCTTCCGTGATCAGCTTGCGACAGGTGGCCGAGTCACCATCCCAGTTGTCACCATCAGAGGCCTGGGCAACGTAGATGTTCCAGTCAGCGGGTGAGTAGCGAGCCTGCTGAATATCTCGGCATAGTTCCAGTGCACTGGAAACAATCGTGCCGCCTGTCTCACGGGAATAGAAAAACTCCTCTTCATCCACTTCTTTGGCGCGGGTATGGTGACGGATAAACACGACTTCGACCGACTTATAATTCCGCTGCAGGAACAGGAAGAGCAGCATGAAGAAACGTTTGGCGATGTCCTTGGTTTCCCGGGTCATTGACCCTGAAACGTCCATGATGCAAAACATCACAGCTTTGCTGGAGGGCATCGGTACTTTGACCATGTTGCGGTAGCGCAGGTCGATGTCATCAAGGAAGGGAAGGCGCTTGATATTGGCTTTTAATGCTTCAATTTCTTCTTCAATCTCTTCAAGGCGTTGGCGCAATGCCGGAGTAATCGGAGGGTGCTGCAAAATCTGCTCTTTAGCCGCCCGTAGCTCGCGCAACTGGCGTCTATCGTTGCCAGATAAGGCAATGCGACGTGAGTAAGCAGACTTCAGAGTGCGAACCACGTGTAACTTTTCCGGGGTGCCGTGGGAGGTGAAGCCAGCCATACGTCGCTCAAAGGCTTGAGTGTCTTTCAGGTGCTTCTTTACCAGATTGGGTAACTCGAGATCCTCAAAAATAAACTCCAGAAATTCATCCCGGTTGATGTGAAAGGTGAATTCATCCACGCCTTCGCCGCTGTTGCTGGCTTGTCCCTGCCCGGCGCCACCGCCGCCTCCGCCCCCTGGGCGCTGTATCTCGTCCCCTGTTATAAACTCCTTATTGCCAGGAAATACGCGGGTATCGGCGCCGCCCTGACCATGATGGAAAATAGGCTCGGATATATCACGCCGAGGAATGGTGATATCGGAACCGTTGTCGACATCGGTAATGGAACGCTGATTGATGGCCTCCGCTACGGCTTCTTTGATGTGTTTTCGGTAGCGATGTAAAAAGCGCTGGCGGTTGACCGCACTTTTGTTTTTCCCGTTCAGACGACGGTCAATAATATAGGTCATGTCCGTTCCTCCATGCCTGGAAGCATGGTTCTGCATACTGGTAAACGGACCAGCCACCGGGGTTGGTCCGTTGTGTCAGTGAGATCCAGCTCCTGGATTCGCCTGTGGCTACTGGGTCATCACTGTGATTTACGTACGCGGATGTACCATTCGCACAGCAGACGAACCTGCTTCTCAGTGTAGCCACGTTCAACCAGACGCTTGACGAACTCGTTGTGCTTCTTCTGATCCTCTGAAGAGGCTTTGGCATTGAAGGATATGACGGGGAGCAGGTCCTCGGTATTGGAGAACATTTTCTTTTCAATCACATTGCGTAGTTTTTCGTAGCTCAGCCAGCTGGGGTTTCTGCCATTGTGGTTGGCACGAGCGCGCAGCACAAAGTTGACGATCTCGTTGCGGAAGTCCTTGGGGTTGGAGATGCCAGCAGGCTTCTCGATTTTCTCCAGTTCTTCGTTGATCGCCTGACGGTCTAGAATGTCGCCGGTTTCAGGGTCGCGGTATTCCTGGTCCTGAATCCAGAAATCGGCATAGGTGACGTAGCGGTCAAAGATGTTCTGGCCATATTCTGAGTAGGATTCGAGGTAAGCCGTCTGAATTTCCTTACCGAGGAACTCGATGTACTTCGGCGCCAGATATTCCTTGATGAACCGCAGGTAACGCTCCTGTGTCTCTTCCGGAAATTGCTGGCGTTCAATTTCCTGCTCAAGTACATAGAGCAGGTGCACCGGGTTGGCAGCGACCTCGGTGGGGTCAAAGTTGAACACTTTGGACATGATCTTGAAGGCAAAGCGGGTCGACAGACCGTCCATCCCTTCATCCACGCCAGCCATGTCTTTGTATTCCTGCAGGGACTTGGCGCGGGGATCGGTGTCTTTCAGATTCTCACCATCATAAATTCGCATCTTCGAGTAGATGCTGGAATTCTCAGGTTCTTTCAGACGGGACAGCACCGTAAACTGCGCCATCATCTTCAGGGTGTCAGGTGCACAGGGAGCCTGGCGCAGAGAGCTGTGCTCTATCAGTTTCTTGTAGATATTGATTTCTTCCGACATACGGGTGCAGTAGGGCACCTTGACGATGTAGATGCGATCAATAAAGGCCTCGTTGGTTTTGTTGTTACGGAAGCTCTGCCACTCCGATTCGTTCGAGTGGGCCAGCAGGATGCCGTTAAAGGGCAGGCTACCAATAGCCTCTGTACCGTTGTAGTTCCCTTCCTGAGTAGCGGTCAGCAAGGGGTGCAGCACCTTGATCGGCGCTTTGAACATCTCGACGAATTCCATGATGCCCTGGTTGGCGCGGTTCAATGCGCCGGAGTAGCTATAGGCATCAGGGTCGTTCTGCGAGAATTCTTCCAGTTTGCGAATGTCGACTTTACCGACAAGGCTGGAAATATCCTGGTTGTTTTCATCACCCGGTTCAGTTTTAGCGATAGCGACCTGATTGAGTCGTGATGGGTAGAGTTTTACTACTCTGAACTGCTCGACGTCACCACCAAACTCATGAAGACGTTTGATTGCCCAGGGCGACATTACACCACTGAGGTAACGCCTGGGAATGCCAAACTCCTCCTCCAGGATGGTGGCATCTTCGTCGGGGTTAAACAGGTTGAGGGGGGACTCAAATACGGGAGATCCCTTAATGGCATAGAAAGGGACATGCTCCATTAATTGTTTCAGGCGCTCAGCCAGAGAAGACTTACCACCGCCGACAGGGCCGAGCAGGTAGAGGATCTGCTTACGCTCTTCGAGACCTTGTGCGGCATGTTTGAAATAGGCGACCAGCTGCTCAATGGCTTCCTCCATGCCATAGAACTCATGAAAGGCTGGGTAACGCTTGATCAGTTTATTTGAGAAGATTCGTGACAACCTGGGATCGCGCGACGTATCAACCTGCTCAGGTTCACCAATAGCCATCAACATGCGTTCGGATGCTGTGGCGT
This sequence comes from Pokkaliibacter plantistimulans, assembly GCF_003194385.1. Taxonomy (GTDB): domain Bacteria; phylum Pseudomonadota; class Gammaproteobacteria; order Pseudomonadales; family Balneatricaceae; genus Pokkaliibacter; species Pokkaliibacter plantistimulans. The sequence continues at coordinate 11,077 of NZ_LAPT01000081.1, read as the reverse complement.
ACGCAGTCGGATCGCGTTTGCATAGCTCCAGGTACTCTTGCAGGCTGAATTCTTCATGACGGGTGGCATCGTAACGTTGCTTGTAACTATTAAAGATACTCATAACCATCACCTTCCCTTCGTTAGATTCAGTTCCAGTCGTCTGGGCCTTATGTTGCCGCTAGACGTCTATCGCTCTCTCTCAAGTCTGGCAAATCATGTTATGTAGCGTGTTGCAGGTGCGGATCAGGCTGGTGCTCACACCCCTATGAAACCAGCAGCTGATTAGTAATTTGTTTCACCTTCAATGACTACAGGTTTGCCATTCTTACATTCATCTATAGGTGCATATTCAATTGTTCTCAATTGATTAGAGAGCAAATTCCCCGCCAAGTTCTGCGATTGCATGAAAAGAGCTGTTACTAGCGCTTTAGTGACAGGCCAGTGCCTGACGGTGCAAACGTTGATGCTGGCTCGGCCTGTCTGATTGTCTTCGGGGCTATTCGATTCTGATGGTTGTGAGGTTGGCGGTGGCATGTATCACGAGAGGCAGCTGAAGTTGAAGCACTTTGAAGCAGTTGTCTTTGAATGGGGGAGCAAGAGGAAAGGGCTCAAACGTATCTTGCTGCGCTGTTTTGGTGAGATAAAAGACCTTGTGCACAGATGTGGGATCAGAAGCTGCCTGATTTTTGGGCAGTGCCAGCGAATCCATGCTGGCTTAATGGGGAATGTAGATGTCTGGGTGACAAAGGCAGTTAGGTGCGGCAAGACATCGCAGTATTTTTTTACTTGTAGTCCCATAAATGGGACTACGCTTTTATGCTGATGATTTAGCGGCGGCCATCTGGAACGTGGAGGTTGGTGCTTTCCTTTACTTCCTCCATCACTACATAGCTACGGGTGTGACTGACACCAGGCAGCTTCTGCAGGATTTCTCCCAGCAGGCCGCGATAGGCAGACATTTCGCCAATACGCGCTTTGACGAGATAGTCGAAGTTGCCTGAGACTAGGTGACATTCCATAACATGAGGCAGACTCATCACTTCTCGGCGGAAGTCCTCAAATACGCTGGGAGAGTTATAAGTCAGGCTGATTTCGACGAAGACCAGCAAGCTGGCGTCGAGATGATGGGGGTTAAGATGGGCGTGGTAGCCAATGATGACGCCATCACGTTCCAGCTTCTTTACCCGTTCCATACAGGGGGTAGTGGAAAGCCCCACTTTGTTGGCCAGCTCGACGTAAGAAAGGCGGGCATCTTCTTGCAAGGCCCGTAATATATGGCGATCGATACGGTCTAATTTTCGTTCTGTATTTTTAGATGTCATTTTTTGGTTTCTTTTTCTGTCTATTTCCATTTTTTAGGTCTAATCACCTTTGCTGGCGGCTAAATCCCAAAAAAAATCTTCTCAGGTGTCGCTATACTAGCGATAAATATTACCTACAACATGGGGCGTATGCCGAGAATGTTTTCGGTAAATCTGATCTGCAGTAGATGAATTGCCTGTCATAGCATCAAAATGCAGATCCGCACTATACCTCCTTGAGCATAGGCCGTGTGGAGCCAGTCATGAAAGTATTAGTTATCGGTAGTGGTGTTATCGGTGTTACCCATGCCTATTATCTGGCCAAAGCCGGGCACTCGGTAACTGTCGTTGATCGCCAGCCTGGCCCTGCACTGGAGACCAGCTATGCAAATGCCGGGCAGATTTCACCCGGATATTCTGCACCCTGGGCTGCGCCGGGTATTCCCGTCAAAGCCATGAAGTGGCTGGCTCAGCGTCACGCACCCCTCAAGTTGCATCCGCAGATGGATACCACGATGTGGAAGTGGATGATGCAGATGCTGTCCAACTGCACCGAAAGCGCCTATGCCGTCAACAAAGAGCGCATGATGCGTCTCGCTGAATACAGTCGTGACTGCTTTATTCAACTGCGGAAAGACACCGGAATTCAATACAACGATCGTCAACAGGGGACGTTACAACTGTTCCGTACTGATAAGCAGGTGAAGGCCTCGCAGAGCGACATTGCGGTGCTTGAGCGTTGTAATGTGCCCTATGAAGTGCTTTCGATGGATCAGTGCATTGCCATTGAGCCTGCGTTGGAGCGTGTTCGTGAGAAGTTCATCTCCGGTCTGAGACTGCCGGGTGACGAAACCGGTGATTGCTTTGAGTTCACCAATAAGCTGGTCGAAATCAGCAAGCAGATGGGAGTGGAGTACCTGTTCGACACTACAGTAAACAAACTGTTGTCTCGTGGTGGCAACATTATCGGTGTCGATACCTCTGCTGGAGAGTTAACTGCGGATATATACGTAGTAGCGATGGGGAGCTATACCCCGTTTCTGGTGAATCCGTTGGGGCTTGAACTGCCCATTTATCCAGTGAAAGGTTACTCCCTGACTGTGCCTATCGCCAATGCCGATGCGGCGCCTGTATCCACCGTTATGGATGAAACCTATAAGGTGGCGATTACTCGTTTTGAGGATCGTATCCGCGTGGCGGGCACTGCTGAGCTGTCAGGGTACAACCTTAAATTGCGCGAGCCGCGCCGCGAGACCATTGCCATGGTTGTGCGTGATGTATTCCCTGACGGTGGTGACATCGACAAGGCGGAGTTCTGGACCGGTTTGCGGCCAATGACTCCGGACGGTACCCCGTTGGTCGGCAAGACCCAAATCTCCAATCTGTACCTCAACAGTGGCCATGGAACCCTGGGCTGGACAATGTCTTGTGGCTCGGGCAAGTTGTTGGCCGATGTCATCAGCGGTAACCAGCCGGACATTGATCCTGCGGGCCTTGATGTCAGTCGCTACAGCTAATTGAAGAGCGCATTGCGTTCCTCTTACCTCTCAAAGACAGGATAGATCATGAGCAACAAAAGCATTATTTCAACCGATAAGGCACCAGCAGCAATCGGACCTTATTCTCAGGCGGTGAAGGTAGGCAACCTGGTGTTTCTGTCTGGTCAGATTCCTCTGGATCCAGCGACCATGGAGGTCGTTAGGGATTCATTTGAGGCGCAAGCTGTTCGCGTCTTCGAAAACCTGAAAGCCGTTGCCGAAGCTGCTGGCGGCACCATGTCTGATTTCGTCAAGATCAACATCTTCCTGACCGATCTGGCCAATTTTGCTTCGGTCAATGAAGTAATGCAGCGTTACTTCTCTGCACCTTATCCTGCACGTGCCGCTATCGGCGTCAAAGAGCTGCCGAAAGGTGTGGATGTAGAAGTTGAAGGTGTGATGTCTCTGTAACGGAGCATCAATTTCAAACGAGCGCCTGTCGGCAGCGGTCTGCCTGATAGGCGCCGGGGTGCACCTGCACCCGTGTTCAGGAGTGAGAAATATGCGCGCCTTGCGTGCGGAAGTGGATCTGGATGCCATTCGCCATAACTACCGTCTTGCCAAACAGCAAAAGCCCGGTGCCAGGGCAGTGGCCACGGTCAAGGCCAATGCTTATGGACATGGAGCGGTGCAGGTTGCCAGAGCGCTGGCGGATGAGGCAGATGCCTTTGGTGTTGCGTGCATCGAAGAGGCCATTGAGTTGCGTGAGGCCGGTATTGAACGGCCGATCCTGCTGCTGGAAGGTTTTTTTGCTGCTGATGAATTGCCACTGATCGACTCCCTGCGCCTGAGTACAGCTATTCATTGTGAGGAGCAGCTGGCGCTATTTGCCTCTTATTCATTCAAGCAGCCAGTCGATGTCTGGCTGAAAATGGACTCTGGCATGCACCGCCTGGGATTCTTCCCTGAGCGTTTTGTAGAAGTATTTGCATTGTTACAGCGTCATCCCGGTGTGGCCACGCTGGGTAAAATGACGCATTTTGCCCGAGCTGACGAGTTGAGTTGTGATTACACTCGCAAACAATGGCATACCTTCAGTGAAACGATTGCCAGTCTGCCTGGCCCGGTAAGCGCATCTAACTCGCCTGCAACACTGGGGTGGCCGATGGCTCATGGCGATTGGTTGAGGCCGGGGCTGATGCTGTACGGCATTTCTCCTTATGCAGAGTCCCATCCTTTGGCTGATCAATTGAAGCCTGCCATGTGTATTTCATCAGAGGTGATTGCTGTACGTGATCTGTCTGTCGGAGAGCCGGTGGGCTATGGTGGCAGATTTGTCACTACGGCGCCAACGCGTGTCGGTGTGGTCGCCATGGGATATGGTGACGGCTTCCCCCGTCAGGCAGTTGATGGCACTCCTGTTCTTGTCAATGGTGTACGTACTCGGTTGATCGGCAGGGTGTCCATGGACATGCTGACGGTCGATCTGACTCCGGTTGAAGGGGTAGCTGCAGGCGCCAGGGTTGAATTCTGGGGGAGTGATTTAAAGGTGGCAGAGGTTGCCAGCTATTGTGACGCCATACCCTATGAGCTGGTCACCAAACTGACTCGAAGAGTACCTCTGTTTTACAAGGGCTAACTTTGGGAGTGGCGCAGTATTTTGAGGTAATCGAAGAGGTGGCTTGGCTACCTCTTTTTGTTTGTGCTGAATAAGTGCTGGGTATGTGCACGGAGTTGTGCGACATCGCATTGCTGTGCCTGTTGTGTAGTTCCAGACGCCAGAATGAAATGAAAAGCCCCGCCTTTGACAGGATTCCCAAAAAACTGAACTTACGTTCGGTTTGATGCGAATCCGCAATGGCGGGGCTTTTCAGCTCTATTGCCTGCAGCAGGCGCCTTAATAACGCTTAGGCGCTAACAGCGTCTGCCTCATTAGGCTCCTGCACGGCTCCAAGCTCTTCGATGGGCGTCAGCAGGTCACGAGAGAAGGCTTCTTCATCAATAGTGCAACCAAGGTAGTCAGCAACGATACGCATATCACGCTCAGCATTACCCAGGCAGCTGGTTGCGCCGGGTGAGGGCGTCATGTTGAAGACGATGCCGGTGCCAGGATTGATCTTGGCTTCACCCATCATCAGCTTGCGATTTTTCTTATCGATCAGCTGAGGGCGCACGCCACCGAAGCCCTTGGCGTAACTGATATCGTCCACTGTCAGAGAAGGGATAATTTTCTTGATGTCCTTCAGGAACAGGCGACGATTGATGTAGGGCACTTCAAACAGGAAGTTGCGGAAAATGTAGTTACGGATATCACGAACCTTGAACAGGTCGTAGAACACCTTGGCTACATTGCTGTCCAGGCGCAGCACCTTGAGGAAGTCCCAGAACGAGGATGGGCAGTAGCGCTCCAGCATCGGCAGCATCAGTGCAGTTGGTCCAAAGCGGGTTTTGCCCAGTGCTTTGACGTCGTTGTCACCGTGTACAGCTGCAAACGGCAGGTGAGGGTTCTGAACAGTGTATACCTTGCCGTTCAGAGCCTGTGGAGCGAAGTAGAAACTTCCGGCCATGGGCAGGCAGGAGAACTCCAGGCCGTAACCCATCTTCTGAGCAAACAGCAGCGAGTGGCCACCGGCGCAGACGACAACGAAGCGAGCTTCAAATTCGCCTTTGCTAGTCTTGACGACATGGTTGCTGCCCACTTTCTCGATATCGATAACTTCTGCGCCCAGCATCAGCTCGATATTTTTGCCTTCGATTTTCTTGACTTCGCTGACGAACGATTCTGACAGAGCCTGATAATCTGCAGCAGAATAAGCGTCGACAGTGCCGGTAGCGACGATTTCGTCTTTACGCAGCTCGCCGTTAATCATGGCAACGTTGGGTTCAATCTTGGCGATGTCTTCTTTTTCCAGCAGTTCCATTTTTGGGAACAGCTCTTTGAACTCGGTGTAACGTTTGCGGATATAGTCGCATTCCGTCTTGCCAACACCCAGTACCATCTTGGGCATTTTGAAGATGATCTTGTCGCGCTCTTCAGCCGGGAGACGAGTCGCATAGTGAACGATCATGTCTGCAGTGCGCTTCACTGTCCGTGCTTTATCGACCGTATAGTTGGTTTCGATATCGCCGCAGTGAATGGTCTGGCTGTTGTTATGGCCGTGAGAGTTTACCTTCGCAATGCCATCGTATTTCTCGACCAGGCCGAGGCTGGTCAGATCGGTATACTTGGCCAGTTCATACAGCAGGGCAGTGCCGGATACACCGCCGCCGATGATAAGGACGTCAAACTTTTTATCAGGCATAATCGCTACACTTTATCGGTGGTCAGACTTATCGACCTCATGGGTGGTGAGGCCTCCTGCATGCGCTCTTGACGCAGGCGTGGTGTCCAGTAGGAATGCGTCATCAAACCTTAATACGGCTCTGGTATTCCGCTGGTTTTTTTGATGCGGCGCATTATAAAGTAAAGCCACTTTGATGCCCACTGAGTCCTTGGTCGTATGTCGACAATTTTTGTGGGAAACATCATGCTCCACAAACCTTCAGCAGCCATCAAACATATTGTTGTACTGACGGGCGCGGGCATTTCCGCCGAGTCAGGAATTCCTACCTTTCGTGCCGCAGATGGCCTATGGGAGAACGAGCCTGTAGAGCTGGTGGCGACTCCTCAAGGGTTTGCCCATGACCCCGCCCGCGTGCACCGGTTCTATAACGCCCGGCGTGCTCACCTGCAACGACCTGAAGTGCAACCAAATGTTGCGCATCTGGCATTGGCCAGACTGCAGCGTGAATTTCATGGAATAGTCACGCTTATTACGCAGAACGTTGACAATTTGCATGAACGTGCGGGGTCACAACAGGTCCTTCATATGCACGGTGAGTTGAACTCGATTCGATGTGTGCACAGTGGGCAGCGATTCCTCCATACCGGCGACCTTGATACAGATAGTTGCTGTGCCTGTTGTCAGCGATCAGCTACGTTACGCCCCGATATTGTCTGGTTTGGCGAGATGCCAATGCATATGGATGACATCTATAACGCACTTGCACAGGCTGACCTTTTTGTCTCTATCGGGACTTCCGGGCATGTTTATCCGGCAGCGGGGTTTGTTGAGGAAGCCAGAGCGGCTGGAGCCAGGACACTGGAGCTGAATCTGGAGCCAAGCAAGAATCACCACGCTTTTGATGATGGAGCTTATGGGCCCGCATCGAGGGTAGTACCAGACTGGGTCACTGCTGTCCTGCAGGCAGGCTGAGTGTTGTTGCGTGAGTAGGGTCTCAGCCGTAACCATATTCAGAGTTTCAGTCAGCTTCAAGTGACAAACATATAAAAGGTGCAGAGGCACCAGATAGCAATTAGGAGACGCTATGTCGTGGGATGCTCCCTCCGTCAAATCTGGAATGGTGGAGTTGATAGTCAGTGATCTGCTGTCTGCCACTATTTTAAAAAAAGCCATGCTGCCGTTTGTGGTTGGCTTCGTTGTAGCGCTGTGCGCACTGATGTGGGCCGGCCTGTTCGTGTTTAGCTGGGGCAGTGGCATGCTGACAGGGGGGGAGTCATCCGTGGATGGCCTCATTCAGCATGTTCAGCAGTGGTTAGATGGTGTTCCTCTTATCGGTGTGGCGCTTGCGCTGGTGGCTAAAGCGATATTGGGGATGTTGTTTTCTTTTCTCGGCGTATTCATGCTGGGAGAGGGCATGATTCTTGTTGCTATGCTGATTACTGCTTTCCTGACTCCAGGTATTGTCAAACATATTCACAACAAGCACTACGCGGATGTGCCGTTGCAGCAACACGGCGGTCTGGTCGAGTCGATAGTCAAGGTGCTGCTCAAAACCTGTGCTCTGGCCGCTGTAATGGTATTTTCCTTACCAATACTGTGGATTCCGTTAATCAATATTGTCTGGTTCAAAGTCATTTTCTATGCCTATTTCCGCAGCCTGCTGGCGCAGGATGTGGGTGAAAATACGCTCGATGAGGTGACGTTCAAACAGGTTAATCGCTGGTCAAACATGCCGCTGTTCTGGCTGAGTGCAGTGGCGTATTGCCTGAGCTTTCTGCCTTTTATCAACCTGTTCGTCCCGATAATAGGTGTGGTTGCGTTGACTCACCTCTTTCTGCAGCACGGCCAGCGTCATCGTTGGCAGGGCGATATGTTTGAGAATCTCCGCGATGGGCGTAGCGGTCCTCCAGCGGCGCGCTGACATCTTCTCAACTCTCTGATTTTGCTTGCCTTTACTGCATCATGGGGGCATTAATTCAGTGGTGGTATGTCGGCAGTGGACTGATGTCGGTCACTGTAGCTTTGTAATGCTGCCGACAGCTTAAGCCTGAAGACCGATCCGGTGGCTCGGTCATGTGTTTTTAAGGGGGCTATATGCTGGATAAAGTTGTTCAGAATAAAGTGGCTAAGGCAATTGTTACCCCTGAAGGTGACATGGATGTGCTCTCTCTGGCTGAGGTTCAGCGCCTGCAGGACATCAGCGATGGTGGCTTGCATAAAATCTTCCGTCAGTGCTGTCTGGCAGTCCTCAACTGCGGCAGTAACATGGATGACGCAGAAGAAGTGCTGAGCAGCTTTGCTGATTTTGATGTGCATGTCGTTCAGCAATATCGTGGCTTGAAGCTGGAAATTGATAACGCGCCCGCCAGTGCATTCGTTGACGGCGAAATGATTGTGGGGATCCGCGACAACCTGTTCTCAGTACTGCGTGATATCGTTTATATCCATGGTGAATTGTTGGGTAACTGCGCCCTGGATCTCTCCAATTCTGAAGGTATCACCAACGCGGTATTCCACATTCTGCGTCATGCCAATGTGCTGCGTCCAAGGATCAAGCCTGACACGGTAGTGTGTTGGGGTGGTCATTCCATTAATAGTTATGAGTATCAGTACACCAAAAAGGTGGGGTATGAACTGGGCCTGCGTCACCTGAATATTTGTACTGGGTGTGGTCCGGGTGCGATGAAGGGGCCGATGAAGGGAGCAAACATTGCACATGCCAAGCAGCGTGTCAGTGATGGTCGTTACATCGGTATAACTGAGCCGGGCATTATTGCTGCCGAGTCCCCCAATCCCATTGTTAATCAGCTGGTTATCATGCCGGATATCGAAAAGCGTCTGGAGGCGTTTGTTCGTCTGGGGCACGGTATTATCGTGTTCCCCGGAGGGGTGGGAACAGCAGAGGAGATTCTTTATCTGCTTGGTATCCTGCTGCATCCCCGCAATGCTGATCTGCCTTATCCGCTGGTGTTTACCGGTCCGGCAAGTGCTGCTTCTTATTTCGGTCTGATTGATGAGTTCATTGCGGAAACGCTAGGGGAGGAGGCTCGTTCTCGCTACCAGATCATCATTGATGATCCCGCTGCTGCAGCGCGGGCAATGAAACAGGGCATGGAAAAGGTCACCGCATTTCGCAAGCTGCACAGCGACGCATACCATTTCAACTGGGTACTGCATGTTGATGATCATTTCCAGCAGCCATTTGAGCCTTCCCACGACAACATGGCCAGTCTGAATCTGCACCTGGGGCAGGAACCCTGGAAGCTGGCTGCCAACCTGCGCAGGGCGATGTCCGGTATCGTCGCCGGTAATGTAAAGGCCAACGGAATTCAGGCTATCAAACAGCATGGCCCTTATCACATCAGTGGTGACACCGGCTTGATGCAACGTCTTGATGCGTTGCTTGAGGCTTTTGTTGAAGAAAAGCGTATGAAAATCAACGCGTCACGTTACGTCCCCTGTTATCGGGTAATCCGATAATTTCACAACGTGGAATAGTTGCACGGCCATCCAGATAGCCGGACCAGTGTGGTCCGGCCTGGGTTCCATGTTTCTCTCCAGAACCTGCCTGATATTTCTGTTCAATCTCTTCGCTTTAAGTTCGTGATTGGGTACTTAAGTACCTTGTTGCCCGTGGTGGATTGGTCTTTTATTGATCCAATTCATTTCAAACTGTGTTCAAGCACGGGAGATAGTCATGGCAACTGCAATCGGTCGGGTTACATCTCTGGTGGGTCAGGTTACGGCGAAAGATGTCAATGGACAGGTTCGTACGTTAGCCCTGGGCGACACCATTTATGCTGATGATCAGGTACAAACCGGAGACGGCTCGTCTCTGGTTATTACTTTCGCGGATGGATCTCGTACCGCCTTGGGCGCCAATGATGTAGCCCTGCTTGATAGCACTGTTTCTCCTTCCAGTGGTGATCAGGATACGAGCCAGAATCCTGCTGATCTGGCTGCGGGAACAACACCCGAAAGTGCTACCAGCGTAGATGCGATCCAGCAAGCGATTCTGGCCGGTGTTGACCCGACTCAGGTGCTTGAAGCGACTGCCGCAGGTGGTGCTCCAGGTGCAGGTGGTGCAGGTCCCGACGGTGGTGGCTTCACTGTTGTAAGTATTGATCGTATCGGGCTGGAGTCAGAGCCCACAGCAGGTTTTGATACCACCGGGCCGACCAACGCTACGGCTGGTACTGAAGACGATGTTATTCCGCTGTTGCCAGTGTCTGTATCCATTTCTGGTCCTGACTCCGTCCAGGAATCGGATGGTACCGTCACCTTTACATTGACGCTGGATAACCCCAGCACTACTGACCTGACTATTGTTGTGCAGTTAGGTTCCTCTTCCGATACGGCGACCGGCGAAGGCGTAGACTACAGTCAGCCCGGCGTAACGACCGTCACCGTTGTAATCCCCGCTGGCAGTACATCCGGTACCTTCACTGTGCCCATCACCGATGACAACATCAGTGAAGGGTCTGAAACACTGACGGTCACCGTGATCTCTGTGGATGGTGGTGCGCAGGTTTCTGATAACGGCAGCTTCACCACAAATATTGTCGATAACGACAACATCACTGTCTCTGTGACGGCAGTGCAACCGCAGGCCACTGAGCCTGCAGCTGATGGCAGCCAGACCAATGCGGTATTCACTATTGATCTGAGCAACCCAAGTGCTACAGATACCACCATGACTGTCAATGTGACGCCGAGTGGTACGAATGGCATTGAGCAGGGTGATGTTCAATCCATCACGGTCAACGTTAGCGGCACGGATTACACCCTGACCTGGGACAGCAATGGCGGCGCCTTCACTGGCGATGTCACCTTCCCCGCCGGTACCACCAGTGCCGAACTGACCCTGGTGGCGGCCGATGACGCCACCTACGAAGGCGTGGAAGGCTTCACCGTCAGCGTCAGCAACGCCCAGACCAACGGTCAGGCGCTGAACGACGCCAGTGCCGACGGCTCCATTGCCGACGACCGGGCGCCCGATCAGCCGCCGAGCGAGCCGCCCTATGGCGACCTG
>NZ_LAPT01000080.1 GCF_003194385.1 Pokkaliibacter plantistimulans | reverse complement strand
GATAGATTTTCAACAACCTGCCAGGAGCCCGTTGCCGGGGCGAAGATGGTTTCAGCCACCGGCAACAGCGATGACTGCGGTTGCCATTACCCCTTACTCCGAAGGGTTGCACGAGCACTATGTTGAAAGAGACGCTGAAAGAGACCTTGAAAGACATGGACAGTGACGAGCCGAAACGGCTTTACCAGCACGTAGCTGCCGAGCTGAAGAAACAGATCGCCGCCGGACGTTACGCCATCGGCGATAAGCTGCCCGCTGAGCGCTATATCGCTGAAGACATGAACGTCAGCCGCACCGTGGTCCGTGAAGGCATCATCATGCTGGAAGTGGAAGGTCTGGTTGAGGTCCGCAAGGGCTCGGGCATCCACGTTATTTCCCAGCAGATCAAGACCCCGACCGATGCAGGCCACGACAACGAGTTCATGACCCTGTCCGCCGGCCCGTTCGAGATGTTGCAGGCCAGACAGCTGCTGGAAAGCAACATTGCCGAGTTTGCTGCCAGCCAGGTCACCAAAAGCGATATCGTGCAGCTGATGGCCATTCAGGAGCAGGCCAGACAGGAAGACCGCTACCGTGATTCCGAGTGGGACAAGCGCTTTCATATCCAGGTCGCTCAGGCAACCCAGAACTCGGTACTGGTGACGCTGGTAGAGAAACTCTGGCACCAGCGGGAACAGAACCCCTACTGGCGCAAGCTGCATGAACACATCGATGCCAGCTCCATCGACAGCTGGTGTGAAGACCACGAGCAGATTCTCAAGGCGCTGATTCGCAAGGACCCTCAGGGGGCCAAACGGGCCATGTGGCAGCATCTGGAAAACACCAAGCAGATGTTGTTTCAGGCGTCAGAAATCAACGATGACATGCAGGACGACCGCTTCTTGTTTGCCGAGAACCCGGTCAAATCCATGGAATAACCGGGCGGCTTACTTACCATGAGCTAAAACGATAAGGCCGGAACAGTGTTAGCTGTTCCGGCCTTATCGTTTCTATGGATTTGTAGCTTCTATGGACTTGGCGTTTCTAACTTCAGCTACCCTCAGTTCGCGGGCGTTATCGCCGTCTGCGCTGAGTTTGCTTCTGCCGCGGCAGACCCCTTGAGCCTGTCAGGGTCCTTGTCCGGGTCATAGCCTGCACGCCACTCTGCCAGCGGCACAATCACCGGTTCAACACCGTTGGCAAAAAACCAGGAGTCTACTGCGTATTCCTGACCGCTCTCGTTTTCCACCATCACCGCGGTATTGTGCGGGCCGAGCAGCTGCAGCGGTCCACGATGACCGGGATAGCCGGTGTGATGGAAATGCAGCAGCCCTTCGCGCTGCATCAGCAACAGGGCCACCGTGGTGTTGATGGTTTCAGCAATGCAGTCAAGCTGCGGAGAACCGGCAAAGGTGCCGTGATTGCGCGCCTCATCCCCGGCGGTATTGTTCTTCGCCCCGTTGATACGCTCCAGCAGCGCCACAGCCTGTCCCACCTGCTGACGCTCCTGTACCGCATCGCTCGCCGCAGGCTCAAACACCGCGTGCAGCTGCTGGCGCTCCGCGGCACTCAGCTTCAGACGGCTGTTCTCGTCACAGTTGACCACCGAGCATACGCGGTACGCATCCGCTCTGGGGTCTTCGATATGGTAGCGGCCAATATAGCTCTGTGGCGGCATGTTGCGCCCGGCACACCCTGCCAGTATCAGCGCCAGCGGTATCACGGTCAGGCGCAGTCTTACTCCATGGCGCATAGCTGACACGCGGGGAGTGGATGGATGGCTCTGCCGATGACCACGAAGGTAAGTAAACACACTAGACATCCCTGGATACTATCCTCTTCCTTATCCCACCCCAGCGAAGCACTGCACAACCCTTGAAACAGGCATGTTTCATCAGGGACGACTTCATCAGTGCCTACTTCAGCAAGGCCCACTTCATCAGTGATGATGGGATCTATTTCATTTTCACGACCAGATTGATCATGTCGGTATTGCCCTGCTGATCAGTCACACTTAACTGATACGGCCCGGGCTGATTAAAGCTGTAAGGCAACACCCCCACAGCAGAACTCCGGCCAATAAAGGCACCATTGAGATACCAGGCCCGCTCGCCACTGCCACCATCGGCATGCAGATTGACCGGAATCGGCGCACGCGCCCTGCCCGGCTGCTGAATTTCAGCCCCGTCAGGCAGCGTAGTGATTTGCAGTGGCAGCTGCTCGGCACCCAGCAGCCCACACTCCTCAGCCACGCCCGGCAACCGGCGGCTGCGACGCCAGTCACGGGGCAACCAGGGCTCCAGCGCCATCGGCCACAATGCGACCTGCTGCTCCTGCAGGTGCTCACCACCGGCACAGGCTGGCTCCGCCCGCAGGCCGGTGTCAGGTTGCAGCCATACCCGCTCCAGCAGTGAGGCCAGCTGGATTTCATCCCCTTCGGCCAGCGTCGGTGGCACGGTGCCATCGAGCAACCATGCCGACATTTTACGCATGCAGTTTCCATGCTGGTTTTCGCTGGCCGATGCAAGGGTGCCAAGGGGCCAGCATATTTCGGCCTGACTGACACTGGCAGGCGGTAGCAGTGCCTGCCGCCCCTGTGCCGATGCCAGTGAGCTGTAAAGGCTGAACAGCAGTGGCGCAGCCGCCGTGCTGCCCTGCTCGCCGGGGCTGGGGCTGCCATCGGGCCTGCCCACCCACACACCGATGGTCAGCCCCTGCGTCACCCCCACGGCCCAGGCATCGCGAAAGCCATAGCTGGTGCCGGTCTTCCAGGCCAGATTCCAGCTGTCGCCGGTCAGTCGCTGAATCACCTGATAAGGGCTGTGCGCCAGCATACGCCAGACAATCCACGCCGCACCCGGACTGAGCAGGTAACGCTCCTGCAGAGGTTGCTGCAACGTGAGGCGCGGCAGAGCGGCCTTGCCGCCGCGTGCCAGCGCCGCATAACTGCCGACCAGCTGCTCCAGCCGTACTCCAATTCCCCCCAGAATCAGTGATTCATTGGGTTGGCGCGCCCCCGGCCCGAACAGTTGCAGCCCGCCATGCTGCAGCTGCGAGGCAAAGCGCCCGGCACCGATATGGTCAAGTAACTGTACGGCGGGAATATTGAGTGAACGCTGCAGTGCCTCACTGGCGCTGACCGGGCCGTTGAAACCACCGCTGAAATTGTGTGGCCGGTAAGCCCGGTCAAAGCGAGGCGCATCGATCAGCAGCGACGCCGAATGGATCAGCCCCTGATCCAGCGCCATGCCGTAGAGAAAAGGCTTGAGAGTCGAGCCCGGTGAGCGCACTGCCTGCACCATGTCGACATGACCGGCACGCGCTTCTGAAAGAAAGTCAGCAGAGCCAACATAGGCTAGCACCGACATATCGCTGTTATCCACCACCAGTGCCGCCACCGACTGCGCCGGGGGCAGATGGGCCAGATAGCGCTGCACGGCCTGCTCTACCTGCCGCTGCACCGTGACCTTAAGAGTGGACTGAATGCGCTGGCAATCGGCACAGCTATCGTGCAGACGACGCGCCAGCAGCGGCGCCAGCATCGGTGAACGCTGGCGCAGCACGCTGACCGGTTCGATCAGCGCATCCGCCACCCGCGCCGCTGGCCACACTCCCAGCTCGGCCATACGCTGCAGCACCTTGTCGCGTGCCTGATGCGCCCGCTGCGGATAGCGATCAGGCCGCAGGGCACTGGGCCGTTGCGGTAGTACCGCCAGCAGCGCGGCTTCGGCATCACTGAGCTGGCGCACCGGTTTGCCAAAATAGCTGAAACTGGCCGCCTGCACGCCAGACAGCGGGCCGCCAAAGGGGGCGAGGTTGAGATACAGCGTCAGAATCTGCGCTTTGCTGTAATGCCATTCCAGCTGCAGGGCACGAGCAATCTGCCGCAACTTGAGCAGATAGGTACGCTGGCCGGTCAGCTGCTGCTCCGGCTCCAGCAGGCGCGCTACCTGCATGGTCAGGGTCGACCCACCGGAGACAATTTCCCCGTTGCTGACGTTCTGCCAGAAGGCCCGCACAATGGCGACAGGGTTGATACCGGGGTGCCAGTAGAACCAGCGGTCTTCGTAATTAATCAGTAATTGCAGGTATTCCGGCGACACCTCATCCAGCGTGACCGGGTAACGCCAGATCCCCTGCTCATCGGCAAAGGCGCGCAGGGGTTCGCCCTGACGGTCCAGCACGACCGTGCTGAAGTGCGGAGCGGCAGGCAACGGATAGCGACGATCCGCCCAACCGGCCAGCGCCAGCAACACCAGCAGCGCCAGCAGGACAACAGCCACCACACGCAGACCTCGCGCATGGCTTCGCCAGTACTGGGTGGCTACGCTCTTTATGTTCATTCGGGTACAGGCCAGTCAGACGTCATACATCGCAGAAGCAGCAGATAAGAACAGTGACCGGTCAGGCATGAACCTTCCCCGGCCACGTCGATAGTCACGTCGATAGTGAGCAGTGCAGAAAGTATTTCGGTAGCGTGTTTACGCTCCCACCGGTCTCGGCAGATCGTGAACACGCTCCCGCCACTCAGCGCCCTTTGACCACCAGCTGTGGCTGCCTGCCGCCCTGATGACGCACCTGCGGGTCATACATGGCCTCGGCATAGGTCGGCGCCAGGGTATAGGTGCCGGGAGACACCGCTCGCGCCAGATAGTACAGCTGGGCACGGCGGGAACTCATCTCCACCGCAGCCACGTAGCGGTCATCACGATATTCCTGATGGCGAATGTCCTGATACTGCATGACCTCGGAGATTTTACTGCCCTCCACCATGACATCAGCCAGAGCAACGGAGGTAGCCAGATTCTGGTTCTCCAGCTCCAGTCCTGCGGGCAGCAGGTCCACCACCATAACGTGATGGGCCGACTCATCACTTTGCACATCAAGACGTACCAGCACCATATCGCCGGTTTTCAGGGTAATGGTGCCATTGTCAGCGCCGCCCGCCTGTTGCAGCGGCACCCCGTCCGCACTGAACAGGCTGCGCTGCACCTGCAAGCCCTTGTTGATGGCCTTGGGCAGGTGCTGCTCGTAACCCAGCAGGGTGAGATTGAGATAGGCATCCGCACTGCCCTGATTCAGCACTTCCATACCCTGCCCCACCAGTTCAGCATCAGCAGGCATCTGCACACTGGTCTGATCCAGCGATTCGCTGCTGTCACCGTGGCTGAGCATCAGACTCATGGCCTTGCCCTCGCTACGCATCACCGCACTACCGGCCAGAAACAGGGCGTTGCTTTCCTGAGTGCTGAACCACTCACGCTGCTTCAGGCGGCTGGAGAGATCAAACAGCAGCGGCTGCCACTGCTCGGCAGGCTGCCCTGCTTCCACCAGCCAGTACAGTGCCAGTGCCCGGTCACGAATGGGGCTGCCGTAGTCGGCATAATAGGCATACCCACGGCTCTCCTTGGGCTGTTTGGCAAAATCGGCCAGTGCCTGCCTGATAGCTTGCTGGCTGCGGGGTGCATCACCGCTCTTGGCCAGCGCCAGCCCCAGTTGCAGCAAGGGTAACGGGGCGGCGTTCTGACGCTGGTTATCGTACAGGTTACGCAGCTCAGACAGCGGCGCCTGTCCGGTACGGGCCAGCACCTGCCCGGCGTAAGCCTGCACCGCAAAGCGGCTGCGCTCCTGCTCGTCCATATAGTAGCTGTTGATCATATCGGGGCTGCGCACATAGTCATTGAGACGACTGAGGGCATCCTGCAGGTTCTTGGCCGGAATGGCGAAGCCCGCTTCGCGCGCCCGCATCAGGAAGTCGGTGACATACACCGTCAGCCAGTATTCTTCCGGGCTGTCACTGTTCCACAGGCCAAAACCACCGCTGGACTGCTGCATGCCAAACAAGCGCTGAATGGCCATTTCCAGTGCCTGCTTGCGCGTCCGGGCGTCATCACCGGCGATCCCCATGCGTGCCAGCAGGTCATCATTGATATAGAGCTGCGGGAACACGCCGCTGGTGGTCTGCTCCAGACAACCATAGGGATAGGCCTTCAGCGCCTGCAGATACTCGCTGACGTTCAGCGGCGGCAGCGATGACAGGCTCAGAGACCCCTTGATACTGGAAGGAATCAGTGCCACCGCAGCACTTTGCGGCAGCTGGAAGGCCTGCCCCGGATGAATCACCTGTTGCCAGCTCAGGCGGCTGGGCGCCCAGGCCGGACGCACGCGCAGAGAGGTTTCGCGGACAAAGTGATCCCTGGCCCCCTCGGGCAGATCATGCAGACCACTGATCGCAGCACGAATTGGTATCTGGCCAAACTCCTGCCCCGCCGTCACCGGGATGTGCAGTGACAGCTTCTGATTGACGGCCAGCTCAACCTGCTTCTGCCAGTGCAGCGGATCAGGCTGGTCGGTGAAGCTCAGCCCGCTCTCGGTACTGACATCGATACTGGCCTTTTGTGTGACTCCACTGAGGTTATGCAGATCAAGCACGATCTCCGCCTGATCCCCGGAAGCCAGGAAGCGCGGCTTGGTCAGCTGGGTGACCAGCGGCGCCGCCACCTGCATTTCCTGCTCAGCAGAACCGTAGGCATCGTCACCGAAGGCCACGGCCATCAGACGTACACGCCCGTTGAAGTCTGGCAGGGTCAGTGGCACCTGCGCCTTACCTTCGGCATCCACATCCACCAGCCCGGAGAACAGCGACACAATCTGCACATCGGACGGCGGCTCACTGCCCCCGCGATTCAGATCACCATCGCCACCAAACTGCAGTTTGGCAAAGTCGCCGTCCTCGCCTTCAATCAGATCACCGTAGCTGTCGCGGCTGTCGATGGCATAGCGACGCTGGGCAAAGAACCAGCCAAAGGGGTCGGGCGTTTTGAAGTCACTGATATTGAGCACGCCCATATCCACCGCTGCCAGCGTCACCCGTGCGGTTTTCGGCAGACTGCCGGAGCGGGTGAGGGTCACCGGAACTGTGACGGTGGTTTCCGGCAGTGCTTTTTCCGGGGCCTGCAGGCTGACCTGCAGATGGCGCTCTTCGCGGTCCAGCGGCAGGTACTGAATACCCATCATCCGCCGTGGCAGTTTTTCTACCCGCTCACTGCCCGGCTGTACCAGCGTCATATTGATATACAGATCATGATGACCATCCCAGGCCGCATCGACCGGAATCTCCACCACGGCACCTTCGGCAGGCACGCTGACCGCCTGACGATACAGCTGTTTGTCACTCTCCACCGTGACGAAGCCTTTGCCCGGTGCCGGCGGCTGCACTTTCAGTTTGATGGTGTCACCGACCTTGTAGGCTTTCTTGTCCAGTGCCAGACCAATACGGTCAGGGCGTCCGGCCAGCGCGTTGTCATCCTGCATCCAGCCAGCGAGGAAGCGATAGCTGCTGACCAGTTTGGTCGCCGGGTTGGTGACTTCCAGCCGGTAGTAACCCCACTCCACCGGCATGGCCAGGGTAGCGGTCTTGTCTGCCTCAACGCTGATGGTCTGACTGGTCACCGGATACTGACGCACGGTGTAGTCACTGCTCCAGCCATCCGCTTCGGAATAGGTCCAGTGATAGTTACGCTCCTCCCGGATCAGCGTGGCAGTCAGACCACTGGCGGCCAGTTTTTTCTCGCCGTCGGTCAGCACCAGCTCAAAGTGGGCATCGCTGTCACTGTCAGTCTCATCGTCCCTGAACTGTGGGCGAATCCCCACCAGTTGCGGTGCGGGCAGCACTTCGCTGATAAAGCGGCGGGTCACGGGGCGGCCACCGCTATCCAGCAGGCTTTCGTACAGGCGCAGTTGCAGCGGGCTGCCAAGGCGGTCCCAGAATGAACTCAGTTCCAGAGTCCCCTTGCCCTGATCATCCAGCAGTACATCATCCAGATCTTCGCGCCGCTCAAAGGAGGTATCGTTGACGTCACCGAAGTAGAAGTCCTGCAGGTTAGCGAAGGGATGGGCTGAACGTTTGGCCACCAGCTGGGTCTGCACCCGGTTTCCGTTGGCGGGGGCGCCATACAGATAACGCCCGTCCAGCTGCAGGTTGAATGACTCATGGGCCAGAATCTGCTGCGGGCCTTCCATCGCCAGCGTCATGCGCTCAGGCAGGAAGTCTTCGACCTTGAAGGTGTAATCCTGTCGGGAATGATCCGGCAGGGTCACGCTGACACTCCAGTCACCGGTGGGCGCATCTTTGGCGATGGCGAAACTGGCTTCGTAATAGTTGAGCACGCCCGGCTGCAGGCGTTCAGTGCGCACCACACGACCATCAGGCTGGCGCAGCTCGCTTTGCAGTACCACGCCGGGCACCGCTTTGCCGTCACCATCACGCAGCAACGCACTGATCGGCACCGTTTCACCGGGTCGATACAGATCACGGGGGCTGTAAAGGAACAGCGACTGCGCCTGCTGTGGCCGTCCCTGAATATCAAACTCTGACAGGTCCAGTGCCGGGCCATAGAGCTTGACCAGCGTGGTGTCGCCATCCTTGTGTGCCAGCAGCAGACGCGCCTTGCCGGATTTCAGCTCGGTGGCAGGCACACTGGCGATACCGTCTTTATCCGCTTCCCCCGACCACAGCGTGTTGCCATCGCCGTCCAGCATCTGCAGCTGTACCCCGGCAACCGGGTCGGCACTGGCCAGTGAGGCCACACTGACCGTCATGGTCTTGTCGTACAGGCGCACATGCACGCCCAGGTCCGTGACCGCAAACCAGGTCGAGGTGAACTTTTCACCGTAGAAACCGACCTCGCGCAGAATCGCCAGATAGACGCCATTGCTCTGCAGGGCAGGCACATTGCTGATGGGGATATAACGGGTGCCACGGGTATTGGCAGGAAGCTGCAGGTCGTAACGACCGGAATACACCCGCGGCGTGCGCTTCAGAACGCTTTCTGCATCCCAGCCGTAGAGGCGGTTGCTGTTGCCATAGGACGACAGGAACCAGGGCAGGTCATTGTCTTCAAGGCGATAGAAATCGACTTCCACATCGCTGACATTCACCGCCGTAATCGGCAGCCCTTTGGTCAGGCGATGGGCTAGGAAGTTACCCTGACTGGCAAAGCTCAGGCTTTTCTGCAGTGACGGTGTAGTGATATCCGCCTGCTGGGACGCCACCACCCGGTCAGTGATTTTCAGACTGGCGCCCAGTGCCGAGGGCAGCCCTTCATTGACGCGGATGTGATACTGGGTTTCCGGCTCCAGATAAGGGAAGTACAGGCGGGTGCCGCTGTCGTCGGCAATCCAGCCACCGTCCACGGCCTTGCCGTCGGCGCGGCTGAGAGTCAGCCATTTGCTCAGATCCTGCGTCAGATCAGCCGGAGCCGAGAGGATGACCGAAGCTGCCAGACTGCCCTTGTAGCTGCCCTGACCAATATCCAGCACCTTGAACGGCACATCGGCGTATTTCTTTTTCACCGCCACCATGTCGAGCACTGGCTGTTGCAGCGCCTTGCCCTGCTCAGCGTCCCCTTCTGCCACGGCAGGCTGCACCTGATCTGCAGGCACCTCTGCTGAAGTCGGGGTAGAAGCGGTGGAAGCGGCAGTATCGGTGGGATTCGCCGAGGCCTCGGCAGCGGCCGGAGCCGGTGAAGCAGTCGTTGCAGTCTGGCTGGTGGTTTGACTCTGTGCCACATCAGAGGCGGCTTTGGCAGCGTCATCTTGGTCGTTACAACCACTGAGCCAGGTCGTCAGAAAGAGCAGGAATACGAGGGAATAAGCACGGGCTGCCATGAGGAGGGGTCCTGTATCACGTCCTGTGGTAAGCATAGCCAACTTTAAGGCCAGCGCATCTTACTATGCATCCAAACGTAACAGTAGGTTAATTTCTGGTGATGTTCTGCATCACGACCTGCCCGCCTTCCTGACAGTCCTGAGACCTGCTGCCCGCTGTCGCCTGCGCTCAGATATAACGATACGTGATGATTAAAATAAAATTACAGGATTAGATTTATTACTCACCCCTCTTCACCATAGCGCCATTCCGACAAGCCTGTGCCTTGTCCGGTAACGCTGCCCCATGCACCGCAACGGCCATGGGTCAGCCAGCCCCCTTCACCCTGTTACGGAACACACACCATGAAAATGAATGCCATCATCTGGCCTGAGGGCTATGTGCCCGGCTATACCGAAAACTACGTTTCCAATGAAGTGATTGTCGCGGGCCTGAGTGCCGCAGACATCTGGCCCCTGCTCGCGACCCCCTCGGAGTGGCCCGGCTATTACACCAACTCAGCCAATGTGCGCTTTTATGATGAGCAGGGCCCGGTGCTCGCCTGTAATGACCGCTTCTACTTCGAGACCTTCGGCTTTCCGGTGGAAGCGCAGTGCAATGAGTTCGTTGCTCCCGCGGCAGACCAGCCCGGACGGGTTGCCTGGCACGGCTGGGCAGGTGAAGAAGGCAGCGAATCCCGGCTGGATGTGCACCATGCCTGGCTGGTGGAAGATCTGGAAGGCGGTCGAGTGCGCATCCTGACGCAGGAAACGCAGAAAGGTAAACCTGCGACAGAGTTACATGCCGCTAAACCCAACCCGATGATCAATGGTCATCAGGACTGGCTGGACGGTCTGGTGAGTGCCGCCCGTGCCCGCAAGGCTCAGGCACAATAATGACTGGGGCCATCGACATGATGATGTCGATGGCCTTGTACTTGCTGCTGACATTACTCTTCCACCGCGCCTTTGGAGCCGTCGTACTGCCGGAACAGCAACTCCCGCAACCAGCGATGGGCAGAATCCCGATGTCTGCGCTCATGCCATACCGCAATCTTGGTAAAGCCCGGCACCTCCAGCGGTGGCGGGAACACCGCCAGCCCCTCTGCCCCCTGCACCAGCCGACTCGGCAGAATGGCGATCATATCGCTGGCACGCAGAATATCGGGCAAGACCAGAAAGCTTTTCACCGACAGCGTGACTTGACGCTGCTTGCCAAGCGCCTGCAATGCCTCATCCGTGACACCACGGAAGCTCCCGCCGCTGTACGACACCAGTGCATGATCCAGTGCACAGAACTGGTCCACAGTCAGCGGCGTACCCTGCTGCATGACCGGATGCCCGGCACGCAGCACACAAACATAGTGCTCATCAAACAGCGTGCGGCAGTGTAAATCTGGCGGCGCCGTCTCCGGCGTAATCAGCGCCAGATCAATATCACCGCGCTCCAGCTGGGCTTGCACCTGCTGGTCATCAACCGGCACCAGCGCAATTCTGATCTGCGGCGCATGGCGTTTGAGTGCAGACAGAAAGGATACGGCAATGGTGCTGAGGGCATAGTCTGTCGCGGCCAGCGTAAAGGCCAGCTGTGAGGTCGAGGGCTCAAAATGCAGTGGCTGGATCAGCACGCCAATATCACTGATAACCTGCTTTAACGGCGCGGCCAGCTCCAGCGCACGCGGGGTCGGCACAATACCGCGCTGGGCACGCACAAACAAAGGGTCACCGAAATAGTCCCGCAGCCGCGTCAACATGCCACTCATAGCAGGCTGCGTAATACCCAGCCGCGTGGCGGCGCGTGTCACGTTGCACTCATCAAGCAGCGCATCCAGCGCTTTGAGCAGGTTCAGATCCAGCCCTTTGATCTCTTTCATGGTTCCCTCTCGAAGCAATACCGGTCGCAGCTTATATGGAGGCAACTCTGCCGATTGCCACCACAGCCGGTGCTCGGCTCAGGATGCGCGGTGCGTAGCCAGAACAGATCAACAGTTCTACGTTAAACAGAGATTTTGCTTATTGCGGAATTGGGTAATAAATTTTACCCAGTACCGATAGACATCAAGGGTTCGCTTACTGTATCGATGTAGCATCATGTCGATCCGGACAGATATGAGAAAAGTAGGCGTCAACATGTTTAGCACTTCTTCCTTGAAAAATTTTGAATAAGGTATACCTTTTATATTTTCTGAAATTAATTAAATACTTTTCAAATATTCGATTTTTTGCTAGCTAATTCATTTCCAATAAAAACGAAATCTTACATACTACTTTTAAGATAAAGGCTTTCTCAAAGTTATATCATTTTAATAATTCCTATGAATTCAAAGACCTCATGAGGAAATCATTCTGCACTCATTAATAGATCGCATCCGGGGAGAGGAAAGTTGAAACTACATCTAACCAATCTAGATGAACTAATACAAAAAATTCGCAACGCACATGCAAAGAACTATATCAATGAGTCTATAGCAGCTTATAGGACTGGTGCCTATAGAGCGTCACTTATTACAACTTGGATTGCTGTATGCGTGGATATTATTGAGAAAATTAGAGAGTTAAGTTTAAGCGGGGATCTTGCCGCCAAGAAAATAGAAAATCAGCTTGACAAGATTCAACCTAACGATGCAGCTGCTATGCTGAGTTTTGAAAGGGAAATACTAAATTTTGCTTGTGACGAGCTTCAACTCATTTCAACCATAGAAAAGTCCCACCTTGAAAGATTAAAAGACGATAGAAATGTATGTGCGCACCCAACGTTTTCAGATGATGGAAGCCAATTTTCACCACCAGCTGAACTTGCCTTATCTTATATTGTACAGGCAGCTAATTACTTACTAGTCCATTCTCCTGTTAGGGGAAAGATTATTGTTCAAAGACTGTACGACTTAATCAGCGAAGCATCTTTTCCAGAAAATGAAGAAAAAGCCTACAGCCTCTTATCTTCCGAGAACAACTTAGGCAGAGTTAAAGACAGCGTGGTAAGAAATTTATCCATCATAATTTTAAAAAGATTATTCCGTGACAATACGGGTCTCTCGCCTTCCTTATTAAATAAACTATCCGCATCACTTAGCGTAATTTATAGACTTTATCCAGTAATCTACGATGAGGTAGTTTCAACAAAATTGGGGACAATGCTGTCAGAAGCAAATGACACGATGTTAAAGAGAATATTTCTATTTTTACGTTTGCGCAATGAGCTATGGTCTAAGGTTGGCCATGCTGAACGAGTAAGAATTGAAGGGCTCATTAACTCGATGAATCACGAGGAAATATCAAAATATCAGGTCACAATGCTTGCAGAGGTAAACTCGGACATCAGGTCAAATCTAATAGAAAAAATAGATAAATTAGACAGTGCTAAGCAAGAAAAAATTATTGCTGCATACCCAGCCGATTTCCTTAAAGATAAATCAATTGAAGTATTTTCGAAGGCTCAAAGTTTTGACTCAGCTGAATATAGGGGTAACAGCCTACTCCTCCCAATAAGTAAAAATTTCATTGATAGTGATTTACAGCGAATTTTCACTGGTTCCATGGAGAACACAGGGCTATATGGGATAAATCAGATTTTAAATGCGGGCGCGATAGGAGAATTTTATTCGCGCCTTTATACCGAGACGAAATCGGCTCCACTTAACCACAAAGCTCTTTGGGTTGGTTTTTGGCGAAAACTTAATGAGAAAAAAATTTCCTATAGCTCTCTTAAGGAACAAATGATTGAAGATCATTACATCGAACCAGAAGAGTCTAAAGAGGACGATGATGATTTTCCGTTCTAGGTTAGAATAAAGAACATTTGAAAGCTTGTATCTATTACAGGAACATTAGCACTCAATAGAGCATAGAGAGAAAAAATGAGAAAACCAAGACTATTTGTAGCCTCATCTATCGAGAGCCTAGCTATTGCCGAAGCTGTAAATGTAAATTTGGATTATGAGATTGAAGTCACTTTATGGAAAAATGGCACATTTAAGCTTTCTTCGTCAACAATTGATGATCTTGTAGAAAAATCCTCTTTTGTAGATTTTGCTTTATTTATTTTTGCTCCTGATGACATATCAACAATCCGTAGTAGGAGTGAACATGTAGTTAGAGATAATGTGATATTTGAAATGGGCTTATTTGTAGGCGCAATTGGAAAATCTCGTTCATTCATATTAAAACCGCGAGATATAGAGATGCATCTACCTACTGATTTATTGGGTGTAACCCCAGCAGACTATGATGCAAATCGCTCCGATGGGGATTGGGTTTCGGCAACCAATCGAGCATGCACATTAATAAAGTCAGAAGTTGCAAGACTAGGTCTAATAAATCACGAAAATCTTTCCGAATCTAAAAAGATAATTGCCAATCCAACAAACTATGAACTCAAAGAGCAAGACTACAAATATCTAGCAGCCTGCCTACAAAGTCACACCACTGAACCTACAGGTCTACCATTTTATAAAATTTCAAATAATTTTCGTGGTGTGAGTGATTCATCTTTACAAGTATCACTAATAAAACTAGAACGAATGGGATATGTGAGCAAAACTATAGAGACAGACGAAAATGATGGTTATGACTTCTACGTTTACTCTATTACTGAAATGGGAATTGATATTCTATTACAAAATGAAGATGTACTTCATACCAAAACTCCCGAAGTTCAGCAGCCCTTCAAAAGCGATGTACCTTTTTAGTGCTAACACATAACTTCTGCGGGACTACTAAAGCTTGGCTCGGTCCCGCTTCGCCACACAATTTTAGCCAAGCTTTATCAGCTCACAGCTGGGGGTTAGAGCTCTTTGATTTCGACCACCAGCCTGTACGAAGGACAAAAAATGGAAGAGTGGGAAAGTAAAGTTGTCTTAAAGGAAGGCGAATCATTGAAATTTGGGCGCCACGTCAGCCAAGGCTTCATGCAAGAGGAAGATGTAGAGTATTACTCAGTGGTTCGTGCCGATGGCACGACCTGTGGCTCTGTTAAAGTTACTGATCACATGGCCGTCAGAGGGTTTCGTCGGACCATAAGCGTACATCAAACAGACTCCACAGGGGCTACTGTAGTCAGTGAAAGCTGGCATCCGTAGTCGCTGTAACACTTCCGTCTAGAAAGCTGTCCAAAGGCTGTATTTGGGTATCCCAGCTCACGTCAAACATAGCTTAACAGGCTAAACCATAACGACCGTTTCGACTCTGACTGACGACATAATCATCAAAGTGGTCACCCAGTGTGATACTGGTGGTCTTTGTCATAACCTGACGATGGCATTGAAGCTGCTGACCCTATATCAAGGGTCAGCAGCAGCACCTAACCACCGCCCACCCCATACACTCGCACAGCATTCAGTCCAAATATACCGTCGGTGTTTTCCACCCCTGCCAGCAGTTGCTCGCTGGCTTGCCGCCATTGCGCATAGTCAGCCGCCAGCAGGCAGACCGGCCAGTCACTGCCCCAAAGCAGGCGCTCACTGCCGAAGGTATTGAGTAGCACATTCACATAGGGTTGCAGGTCACTCACTGTCCATTGCGCCGAGGCTTCGGTGACCAAGCCAGAGAGCTTACAGTAAGCCTGAGTCTCCGATGCCAACAGTGCCATCTGTTCTGCCCACGGCTGAAAGGCCGCATCGCGTATCTGCGGTTTGGCAGCATGGTCAATCACCACCCGCATGGCGGGATAACGCTGCAGCAGCTGCAACAGGCCGGGCAGATGCCGTGGTGTCACCAGTGCATCAAACACCAGATCCGCCTCGATCAGCGCCTCATAAGCCGGATGCAGCGCGGCACCCAGCATCCAGTCGGTATCTGCAATGTCCTGCAGCATCGGCCGCAAGCCCAGCAGCTTGGGATGGCGGGCCAGCCGTTGGATATCAGCCACCGCCTCGGGGCTGGCAAAATCCACCCAGCCAACCACGCCTGCAACCTGCTCATACTGTTCAGCCAGCGTCAGCAGGTACTCGGTTTCCGCCAGCGTCGGTGCGGCCTGCACCAGAATGGTGGCGTCAATCTGCTGCTGTGCCAGCAGTAGCAGCAAATCCTCAGGTAGATAATCACGGTAGAGCACACCCAGCTCGGGGCTCAGCCAGCCATAGTCGCCGCGTTCGATCTGCCAGAAATGCTGATGAGCATCGACTCGGATAGCCCTGCCCTTCATGGCTTGATCACTCCCTTTTTCAGAATGATGTTGCCGTACAGGCGCTGCTCGCCGGTCTGCACAATCACGAAGGCTTCCCGCGCCTGCTGATAGAAGGCAAAACGCTCTAGGCTGCCAAGGCGCGCAGGATGATCGGCCACTTCATTGACGATGCGCTGGAACTCCCCCACCACTTCCGGCACGGCAGCGCCGTCGCCGACGACCTGCATGGTCAGAGCGGGCTCGCTGACAAAGGTATCCAGCGGCATCAGCTGCAGAACCGCCGCCAGCACATCGGTGGCCGACACGCCGTCAAGGCGAATCACCTGCCGGCCATTGCGGTGGGCGGGGAAGTTGGCGTCAGCGATAACGATGTCATCACCGTGGCCCATGGCGCGCAGGGCATACAGCAGCTCAGGGGAAAGCAGCGCAGGAATATTGCGAAGCATAGGTTAGCGACCTCTTGTTCTTATTGTGGCAATGGTTATGGCAGTGATGGGGCGGCCTGCTCAGCGCGAGCGAAAATACTCGGCGTGTTCCTTCTCCAGCGGCAGCAGGCGTGGAATCAGCATGCGCAGGTGGGCTTTCATCGCGGCCTGCGCGGCCGCCGGATCCTGATCACGGATGGCATCGAGAATGGCACGATGCTCCTTGATGGTTTCCGCCGGGCGACCTTCTTCCGGTAGCAGCAGCATGCGCACACGCTTCAGTTGCAGTGACACCGTCGCCGCCACTGACGACACACCGGGAAAGCCGGTGAACTCCATGATCAGGCCGTGAAACTCTTCATCGGCCTTGTAGAACTCGGCGTAGTCACGGTCTTCCACCAGCATTTCCTGCAGCCGAACATTGCGCGTCAGCTTGGCCAGCTGCTCATCACTGCGCTGCATCGCTACGGTTTCCACCGCCGCGCACTCCAGCGCTTCACGCAGGAAGCTGGCCTCGCGGATTTCTTCCATGGAAAAACATGACACCCGCGTCGCCGACTGCGGAATCACATCCACCAGACCTTCGGCTGCCAGCCGGGCAATGGCCTCAGCTACCGGCGAACGCGACACCCCCAGCTGTTCACAGATGACATTTTTTTTCAGTACCGAACCGGGGGGATAGACCATGGCCAGAATGGCCTCGCGCAGCGACTGATACACCCGCTGCGCCAGAGAGCCGCTGAGGCTTTCGATATCCGTCAGCATCTTGATGTCTTCACTCATAGCCTTTCACTCACACATTACCTGCTACCTTACCGCAGCAGATGCCAACTAACATGTTAGTTGACGACTAATTCATCAGGTGCTAGCTTGCACCATATTCCAGCGAACAACAATTATAAAATCACCTTGGAGACACCGGATGAGCGACCACCCTCTCACCATTCGTCTGCACCCTCATGACAATATCGTCGTTGCGCTTGCCGATATTCCCGAAGGGCAGCCGTTATCCGATATTGCCGCTGTGACCTCCGACTACATCGTCCGTGGCCACAAGATTGCCGCCCGCCCCATACCGGCAGGCACCAATGTGATTCGCTACGGCCAGATCATCGGTCAGGCCAGGCAGGATATCCCGGCTGGCGCCCATGTCCACGTCCATAACCTCGGCATGAGTGAACACTCTCACGATTATGGTTTCGCCAGCGCCTGCGAAGCGCTGCCAGTGGCGACCGAACAGCGCACCTTTCAGGGCTATCGCCGGGCGGATGGTCGGGCCGGCACCCGTAACTATCTGGGGATTCTGACCTCGGTGAACTGCGCAGGCTCGGTGGCCCGCTTTATTGCCGAAGCGGCGGAAAAGTCCGGCCTGCTCAATGACTACCCTCACGTCGATGGCATCGTCCCGATTGTCCACAGCACCGGCTGCGGCATGTCCGGCAAGGACGAAGGCTACCAGACGCTGTTTCGCACCCTGGCAGGCTACGCTCAGCACCCCAACTTCGGCGGTATCCTGCTGGTCGGGCTGGGCTGCGAGGTGATGCAGATTGACAGTCTGGTGGGCGGCCAGCCCATCCGTGCCGATGGCGCTCTGCGTTATATGACGATTCAGGCGGAAGGCGGCACCCGCAAGACCATAGAGCGTGGCCTTGAGGAGCTGAAAGGCATCGCCGAGCTGGCCAATCGTGCCCGGCGCGAGCCCATCCCGGTGTCAGAAATTACCGTTGGCATGCAGTGTGGCGGTTCCGATGGCTATTCCGGTATCACCGCCAATCCGGCGCTGGGCTATGCGTCCGATCTGCTGGTCCGCCATGGCGGCACCACCATTCTCTCGGAAACCTCGGAAATCTACGGCGCTGAACATCTACTGACCCGCCGTGCCATCTCCCGCGAAGTCGGTGAAAAGCTGATTGCCCGGGTGCACTGGTGGGAAGACTACTGTGCCCGCAACGGCGGCGAGCTGGACAACAACCCCAGCCCCGGCAACAAACGCGGTGGCCTGACCACCATTCTGGAAAAATCCCTCGGCGCGGTAGCCAAGAGCGGCAGCGCACCGCTGACCGATGTCTACCTGTTCGGCGAGAAAATCGACAAACACGGCTTTGTCTTTATGGACAGCCCCGGCTTCGATCCCTGTTCCGTCACCGGTCAGGTCGCCTCCGGTGCCAATCTGATCATTTTTACCACTGGCCGTGGCTCAGTATCCGGCTTCAAACCCAGCCCCTGTATCAAGATGGCCACCAACAGCGAGATGTATCAGCGCATGGCTGATGACATGGACCTGAACTGCGGCGACATCATCAATCAGGGCGTCAGTATTGAAGCCAAGGGGCACGAGCTGTTTGAACTGTTGATCCGGGTTGCCTCCGGCGAGCAGACCAAGAGCGAAGAGCTGGGCTTTGGCGGGGCCGAATTCGTGCCCTGGCAGATTGGCGCGGTGATGTGACGGGCCATCCGGCGGGCAGCGGCTCAGTGTCTGTGGCCTCTGCCCGCCGGGCACGTTTCACCGCTCAGCGCATTGCAAAGCCACCTTTCACAACAAAGCAACGTTTCACAACAAAGCAACGTTTCACAGTAAAGCACCATTTCACAGCACTGCAGTAAGGCTCACCCATAACAATAAGTCGGGAGTAGATGACATGCGGCTTGAAGGTAAAACCATTCTGATCACGGCTGCGGGACAGGGCATCGGCCGGGCCAGCGCTCTGGCCTGCGCCCGCGAAGGCGCTACCGTGATCGCCACGGATATCAACAGCGATACCCTGGCCAGTCTGGCCGGGCAGTCACCACGCATCAGCGTGCATACCCTCAATGTCACCGACCCGGCGGCCATCACTGCGCTGGCGGCCACGCTGCCGGATCTGGACGGGCTGTTCAATTGCGCCGGATTCGTGCATCACGGTTCGCTGCTGGAGCTGTCGGATGAAGACTGGCAATTCAGCCTTGATCTCAATGTCACCTCCATGGTGCGCATGAGCCGGGCACTGCTGCCCGGCCTGTTGCGTCAGGCACAGCGTCAGGGCTCCGCGGCTATTCTCAACATGGCGTCGATGGCCTCCTCCATCAAAGGCTTCCCGGTACGCACCGCCTACGGTGCCACCAAGGCCGCCGTTATCGGCCTGACCAAAGCCATCGCCGCCGACTTTGTGAAGCAGGGCATTCGCTGTAATGCCCTGTGCCCGGGCACCGTGGATACCCCCTCGCTGCGTGGTCGCATTGCCGCGGCCGCTGATCCGCTGCAGGCCGAGAAGGATTTCATCGCCCGTCAGCCGATGGGGCGCCTGGCTCAGGTCGACGACATCACGCCGCTGGTAGTGTATCTGCTGAGTGATGAAAGCCGCTTCGTCAGCGGGCAGGCTATGCTGGTCGATGGTGGGGTCACCATCTGACAGGTCGTTGAAAATCTATCTGCGTTGCCGAATACCGCGTCAAAAACAGGCTAAAAATGCTCATTTAGTTCACTAAACTCCGCTTTTTCGCCTGTGTTTTCCTTGTCTCGGCTGCCTCGATAACGTTTTTCAACAGCATGCTAGAAATCTATCTGCGTTGCTGAACACCGCGATCAGTAACACGCCATTCGATTGGCGCTGGGGGTAACCAGGTGACCTTACTTGTCGAAATGAAAGGCATCGAGAAACGCTTCCCCGGAGTGCATGCCCTCAAAGGCATTCACTTCGATCTGCATGAAGGTGAAGTCCACGCCCTGATGGGCGAAAACGGTGCCGGTAAATCCACACTGATGAAAGTGCTGTCAGGTATCTATCAGCCTGATGGCGGCGAATTCCGCCTGCGCGGCGAAGCGGTGCAGCTGCTGGGCCCGCGTGCAGCACAGGCACAGGGCATCGGCATCATTCATCAGGAACTCAGCCTGATGAATGACCTGACCGTGGCCCAGAACGTCTTTATCGGCCGCGAACCACGGCGCTCCTTTGGCCGTCTGGACGATGCCCAGCTCAACCGCCAGACGGCGGATATCTTTGCCCGCATGAACCTGCAGCTCGACCCTGAAGCCATCGTCGGTGAGCTGACCATCGCCAAGCAACAGATGATCGAGATAGCCAAGGCGCTGTCGTTCCGCTCACGCATTCTGATCATGGATGAGCCCACCGCCGCCCTGAACGATGCCGAGGTGCGTGAGCTGTTCACCATCATCCGCCAGCTGCGCGCCGAGGGCGTCGGCATTGTCTATATCAGCCACAAGATGGATGAGATCAAACAGATTGCCGACCGCGTCACGGTCATGCGTGACGGCGAGTACGTCGCCACGGTGCAGGCGGCGGATACGCCCCTGAGCCAGATCATCGCCATGATGGTGGGCCGTGAGGTCAGGCAGCAGGTGGCGAGTATTCCGGCGCAGCAACCGACCGAGGTGGTGCTTGAAGTTCAGGGTCTGCAACGCGGACGGGAAATCCGCGATGTCAGCTTCAGTGTGCGCAAGGGCGAGATTCTGGGCTTTGCCGGTTTGATGGGCGCAGGCCGTACCGAGGTGGCCCGCGCCATCTTCGGCGCCGACCCGTTGGAAGCCGGAGAGATCAGAGTCCACGGCCAGCCCTGTCAGATTCGCTCGCCGCACGATGCGGTACGGGCCGGTATCGGTTATCTGTCGGAAGACCGTAAGCGTTTTGGCCTCGCCACCGGCATGGATGTGCGCGCCAATATTGCCATGACCAGCATCGACAAGTTTGCCAGCCGCCTTGGCACGCTCGATGAGCACGGCATGCAGCACACCGCCCAGAACTATATCCAGCAACTGGGCATCCGCACTCCGTCTGATGAGCAGCAGGTTGCACTGCTGTCAGGCGGCAACCAGCAGAAAGTGGTGATAGCCAAGTGGCTGCTGCGTGACTGCGATGTGCTGATTTTCGATGAGCCAACCCGCGGCATCGACGTCGGTGCCAAAGCCGAAATCTACACCCTGCTGGAGGCACTCGCCGCTCAGGGGCGGGCGGTCATCGTCATTTCCTCGGAGCTGCCCGAGGTCATGCGCCTGAGCCACCGCATTGCGGTGATGTGTGAAGGTCGCCTGACCGGCGTGCTGCCGGGCGGAGCGGCCACCACTCAGGAACAGATCATGGCGCTGGCGACCCAGCGTGAAACCGTTATGCATCAGGCAGGAGAACAATAATGACAACGACCGTGCACAACTCCAAAGGGACGGCAACGCCCGGGCTGCTGGGCCGCCTGCTCAGCAGTGGCACCCATCAGCGGCTGCTGGCCTTTACCAGCCTGATCATTCTGCTGGTGGTGTTCTCCGTGGCATCACCCCACTTTATGCAGACCTCCAACATCATCGCCATCCTGCAGGCCACCTCCGTCAACGGCGTACTGGCGGTGGCGGCGACACTGGTGATCATTACCGGCGGGATCGATCTGTCCGTCGGCACTCTGATGACCTTTACTGCGGTGATCGCCGGGGTGGTGCTGACCTTTGCCGGTATGCCGCTGCCGCTGGGCATTGCCGCCGCCATCGCCGCAGGGGTGTTCTGTGGTTTCTGCTCCGGTAGCTTTATCGCCAAGATGAAAATCCCCCCCTTTATCGCCACGCTGGGCATGATGCTGATTCTCAAGGGGTTGTCGCTGGTGATTTCCGGCACCCGGCCAATCTACTTCAACAACACCCCGGGTTTTGACCAGATCTCACGCGGCTCACTGATCGGTGACCTGCTGCCCGCCCTGCCCATCCCCAACGGCGTGCTGATCCTGTTTCTGGTCGCCCTCGCTGCTTCGTATGTACTGCGTCGCACCGTGCTCGGCCGCTATACCTTTGCTCTCGGCTCCAACGAAGAGGCGGTCAGGCTGTCCGGCGTCAACACTGATCGCTGGAAGATTGCGGTCTATGCCCTGGCCGGTGGTATCTGTGGCATTGCCGGGATTCTGATCGCCTCCCGCCTGAATTCTGCCCAGCCTGCACTCGGCATGGGCTACGAGCTGGAAGCCATTGCCGCGGTGGTGATCGGCGGTACCTCCCTTTCCGGTGGTAAGGGCACCATTCTCGGCACCCTGATTGGCGCCCTGATCATGGCTGTCCTGACCAATGGCCTGCGGGTGCTGTCGGTCGCGCAGGAATGGCAGACAGTGGTGACCGGCGCCATCATCATTCTGGCGGTCTATGCCGACATGGCCCGCAGGAAGAAAAGTTAACCGCGATAACTCAGGGCTTCGGAGCAGGCAGCAGATCGCGATCCGCTTCAGAGCCTCACCGCCCAACCGGGCATCACAACAGCGCAACACTCGCAAAATAACAACAGCAACGGAGTAATGAACATGTTGTCACGTCGCACTTTACTGGGCACCCTCGGCGCCCTGGCATTGACCGCCGCCCTGCCCTCCGCCTTTGCCGCTGAGCAGATGTATATCCCCATCATCTCCAAAGGCTTCCAGCACCAGTTCTGGCAGGCGGTAAAAGCCGGTGCAGATCAGGCGGCCAAGGAATTCAACGTCCGCATCACCTTTGAAGGCCCCGACAGCGAGGCGATGGTCGACCGGCAGATCGACATGCTGTCGGCCGCGCTGGCCAACAAGCCTGCCGCCATTGGCTTTGCCGCCCTCGACAGTCAGGCCGCCATCCCGCTGCTGCGTCAGGCCAAGGAGGCAGGCATTCCGGTGGTGGCCTTTGACAGTGGCGTCGATAGCGATATTCCGGTGACTACTGCCGCGACCGATAACCTTGCCGCCGCCGCACGGGCCGCCGACAAGATGGCGGAGCTGATCGGCAACAAGGGCCAGGTCGCGGTGGTTGCCCATGATCAGACCAGCCGTACCGGTATTGATCGTCGCGACGGCTTCCTCAACCGCATGAAGGAAGCGCATCCCGATATTGAAGTCGTCACCGTGCAGTACGGTCAGGGCGATCAGCTCAAATCCACCGAAGTGGCCAAGGCAATCCTCACGGCCAACCCTGATCTGAAAGGTATCTTTGGCACCAATGAAGGCTCTGCCATCGGTGTGGTGAATGCCGTCAACGAAATGAACGCCAAGAATCTGGTGGTGATCGGCTTTGACTCCGGCAAGGCCCAGACCGACGCCATCCGCAGCGGTATCGAAGCCGGTGCCATTACCCAGAACCCGGTGGGTATCGGCTATGAAACCGTCAAGGCTGCCGTCGAAGCCACGCAGGGCAAGCAACTGCCCAAGGTTATCGATACCGGCTTCTACTATTACGACAAGAGCAACATCGACGATCCGAAAATCGCCGCCGTGCTCTATCAATAAGCTACTGGTCGCCAGCTCAGTGTGATCTGAGCTGGCCCTGCTCCCCCCTTTCCCGTTTACGCTTTCACCGGCGACAGACAAAGGAAGTGATATGAAACTACTGCGCTATGGCCCTATCGGTCAGGAAAAGCCCGGCCTGCTGGATGAGCAGGGTCAGGTACGCGACCTGTCGGCCATCATCCCTGATCTGGCCGGGCAGGCCCTCACTGCCGACAGTCTGGCCCGGCTGCAACAACTGGATATCAGCCAGTTGCCCGTCGTCAGTGGCACACCACAGCAGGATCTGCGTCTTGGCCCCTGCGTGACTCAGGTCGGCAAATTTATCTGCATCGGCCTCAACTATGCCGACCATGCTCAGGAATCAGGCATGCCGGTACCACCGGAGCCGGTGATTTTCGGCAAGTGGACCTCCGCCATCGTCGGCCCGGATGATGATGTGCTGATCCCGAGAGGGTCAGAAAAGACCGACTGGGAAGTGGAGCTGGGCGTGGTCATCGGCAGCGGTGGCAGCTATATCGAGGCGGCGGATGCCATGAACCACGTCGCCGGATTTTGTGTGATCAATGATATTTCCGAGCGGGAATATCAGCTTGAGCGTGCGGGCACCTGGGACAAGGGCAAAGGCTGCGACACCTTCGGCCCGATTGGCCCCTGGCTGGTGACAGCCGATGAAGTCGGTGACTTCAACAACCTCAGCATCTGGCTGGAGGTAGACGGTGAACGCCATCAGAACGGCAATACCAGCACCATGGTGTTCAAAGTGCCCGAGCTGATTGCCTACTGCAGCCGCTTTATGAGCCTGCAGCCCGGCGACATCATTTCCACCGGCACACCGCCCGGCGTCGGGCTGGGCTTCAAACCACCCCGCTACCTGAAAGGAGGCGAGGTCATGCGTCTGGGTATCGAAGGGCTGGGCGTACAGCAGCAGCGTGTCACACGGCAGGGAGAATAACGGTGAGTATCATCAGGCAACGCACCTTTGATCGCGGTGATCTGACTATCAGCGAACTGGGCTTTGGTGGTGCAGGTATCGGCAATCTGTTCCGCCCCATCAGTAACGCTCAGGCGCAGTCTGCCATCGATTGTGCCTGGCAACAGGGCGTGCGCTATTTTGACACCGCTCCGCACTATGGCTCAGGGCTGTCTGAACGTCGTCTTGGTCTGGCTGTTCATGAGCTGCCGCGCCAGCAACTGCTGCTGTCCAGCAAAGTCGGCAGGCTGCTCAGCCCCATCGCCAACACCTCTCATGCCGACGGCGAGTGCTATATGCAGGCAGCACCCTTTCAGCGCATCTACGACTACTCCTACGACGGCGTCATGCGCTCCTTCGAGGACTCGCTGCAACGTATGGGCGTCAGCCAGATCGATATTCTTTATATGCACGACATCGGCCGCCTGACTCACAGTTCAGTGCACGAGGCTCACTTCACCACG
This sequence comes from Pokkaliibacter plantistimulans, assembly GCF_003194385.1. GTDB lineage: Bacteria > Pseudomonadota > Gammaproteobacteria > Pseudomonadales > Balneatricaceae > Pokkaliibacter > Pokkaliibacter plantistimulans. The sequence goes on along the minus strand of NZ_LAPT01000080.1, from coordinate 833 downwards.
GCGATGGAGGGCGGCCACAAAGCCATGGTAGCGCTGCGCGAGCAGGGGCTGGTCAAAGCCATTGGCCTTGGAGTCAATGAATGGGAGGTCTGCAATGAGGCACTGGACCATGCCGACTTCGACTGCTTTATGGTGGCCAACTGCTTCACCCTGCTGAATAACAGCATTACCGAGCACTTCACCGACCGCTGTCGCAGCAGACAAATATCGCTGGTGGTCGCCGCCCCGTTCAACTCTGGCGTGCTGGCCAAAGGTTCAGCGGGTGCGGGCCACTACTTTTATGGCGACACACCGGATGCCGTCATCCAGCAGGTCAGGGCGTTGGAGGAAGTCTGCCAGGCATTCCATATTCCCTTGCAGGCCGCCGCCATCCAGTTCCCCCTGCTCTATTCCTGCGTCAAAACCGTCGTCGTTGGTATGACTCACGCCGAACGTATCGAGCAAAACCTGTCGTGGTATCACCAGCCGATTCCCGCCGAGTTCTGGGACACCCTGGTGCAGCAGGGGCATATTCGGGCGTTCGGCTGAGGGTTGTCTCTGTCGGGCAGATCAGACTGCCATTCAGACCATGTTCACGATCTCGCGCACCAGTGGCCAACGCGCAGCAGATCGTGAACATGTTATTAGCGGCAGAGTGGAAAAGGGGGATAAGCACGCGCGAGCCCGACGCTTTTTTTCCAAACCCCAGAATGCGAAAAGGGCGATCACCTTTCGGTAATCGCCCTTTCCTGAATGTGTATGCGGCGGTCAGATGAGTCCTGACGACCTTCGCCCCGGGGTTATAAGCCTGTCGCTTCTACACCTGTGACGATGCCGACGCTCCACTCAATTTA
>NZ_LAPT01000008.1 GCF_003194385.1 Pokkaliibacter plantistimulans | reverse complement strand
AAAGGGGCTTTGTAAGCTGTGTTCTATTTATGCAACAAAGCCACTCCAAACCACCAGTTAAGAATCAACCAACCAGCGCCCCCGTTATCTCTTCTGACCGTCAGCCAATAATAGACCTCCCCGAAACGGCATTCACTTTGACGAACGCCAACAGGCTAACGAGGTCACATCATGCAATCCACTTCCAGTTCCACACACATTCCTTCACGCTTCAGTGGCAAGACCGTACTGATCACCGGTGGTGGCAGCGGTATGGGTAAGGCGGCGGCATTACGTCTCGGGCGCGAAGGGGCTCAGGTGGTGGTCGCCGGGCGCCGCACTGCCGAGCTGGAACAGGTGGTCAGTGCCATTACGGCTGAAGGTGGCCGCGCGCTGGCCATCGCCACCGATGTCAGTGACGAGGCTCAGGTCTGCGCCATGATCGAACGGACGGTGCAGCATTTTGGCCAGCTTGATCTGGCCTGGAACAACGCCGGAACGCTGGGTGCCTTTGCTCCTGTGGAAGCTTTCTCGCTGACGGATTTTGACCACATCATCGCCACCAATCTGCGCGGCGTATTCTGCTGTCTGAAGTATCAGATCGACGCCATGCGCAAACAGGGCGTCGCCGGTGCCATCGTCAACACCTCATCGTGGACGGCGCAGGGGGCGATGCCCGGCATTGCCGCCTATGCCGCCAGCAAGAGTGCACTGGATGGCCTGATGCGTACCGTAGCGGTGGAGGCTGGCGCCCATCAGATCCGTGTCAACAATGTCTGCCCCGGCATTATCGCCACGCCGATGGCGGAGGGGGTGTTGTCTTCCGAGGCCAGTCAGCGCCCCTTTATCCGCCATACACCGCTGGCCCGCATCGGTACGCCGGAAGAGGTGGCTGATGCAGTGCTGTGGCTGCTGTCTGAGGATGCCCGCTTTGTCACCGGCCAGTGTCTGACCGTTGACGGTGGCTACACCCTTGGCGGCCTGCGGCCCTGGCTCAACCCGATTATCAGCCAGCACGGTTAACCGCCCGCCATCTGGGGCTGAAACTCACCCCCACTGACCAGCTGAGTCTGGGGGTGTTGGCCTGTCGCTTTGATACCATCGACACCAACAGCATCAATCTGGACGGCAATGAGGTGGATCTTTACGGGGTCTGGCAGGCGACGGAGAAGCTGACGGTCATTCCGCTGCTCGGACTCTAGCGACCCGGCCATGACGCCAGTGAGGGCGGCAGCCAGCTGGGCAACAGGGATCACAATCTTTATGCGCCGCTGATTCTGTAGGTGAACGGCTAGCAAGCGGCCAGCGACAGGCCATTAAGGCGAAACGCAGGTAAACAGAAGAGCACAGCCCGCAGCACTCAGGCTGTGCTGCCAGCAGACAGGGCCGGTTGCAGCAGCTTCTCCACAATCAGCCCTTCAATCCCCAGCACTTCACCACTGGCGGAATAGACCCCGCAGGCATGTTCCTGCACGGTTTTTTCCTGACCGTCCAGACAGCGCACACGGTATTCGACACTGATCGGCAGGTGCCGCCGCAAGCCACTCTGCACCGCCCGCCATACCAGCTCCCGATCATCAGGATGAATCAGCGAGTTATAGGCCAGCCGCTGATCCGCCACCAGATGCTCCGGCTGATAACCGATCAGGTTCAGGCAACCGGGGCTGACATACTCCATGCTCCACAGCCGGTTGTTATGGCAGCGATAGAGCATGACCGGCAGCGCCTGCATCAGCGTATCCAGCGGCGGCGGGCTGAACGCATCGCGCGGGTGATGGCCTGCCAGCCCCAGTTGATGGGCAGCGCTGACCAGTTCCAGACGGGAATGCACTTCCAGCTTCAGCAGCAGGTGGCTGACATAGGTTTTCACCGTGGCATCACTGATCCCCAGCCTGTCAGCAATCACACGATTACTGTGGCCATCGGCAATCAGCGCCAGCGTCTGGGCTTCTCGCTCGGTCAGGCTGACCTCATCCAGATAACGCGGCACCCGCGCAGCCCGCGACAATCCGGCCTGCAAAGCCCAGGCGGCCAGCGCCTGACGGGAGCCCAGATTGAGCTTGCCGAGCAGGTGACGCACATGGATTTTCACTGTGCCATCGCTGATCCCCAGCCGACGGGCAATCAGCTTGTTGCTCAGGCCTTCGGCGATCAGTGACAGGGTCTGGCGTTCACGTTCGGTCAGATGCTCCTCCGCCTGCCGGGTGGCTACGGCATGGCTGACGGGCTTGCTGTAAAGGCTGGAATGGGCAGCGGTCATCGTCCCTCCGCGGCAGCGTTATGTCCGGGCTGAATAGAGCTGTTCAGCAACTTCCATGCCGCTCACACGGATCGCCTCGACTGCGTTTTATCTTATTGATAAGAAAGTAACTTTCCTGAAAAGAAAAATAACGATCCCCTTCCTGCTCCCCGCCATGCCCTGAAATCAGACGCGCCAGAGCTGATGCAGCCTGCTTCTGGTGCATGTTGACGGCAACGGGCAAAGGCCTGCTCTCCCCCTAATGGTCTATCTCCTCCAGCCGAGTTCACCAGCGGCGCAGCTGTAATAGGTTAAAAGGCATATCACACCTGTTGAGCACAGATTCTGACAACAACGAGAGGAGAGGATGATGAGCAAACGCGTGGCCATTATCGGCGCCGGCCCTTCCGGTCTGGCACAGCTGCGAGCCTTCCAGTCAGCCAAGGACAAGGGTGCTGATATCCCCGACATCGTCTGTTTCGAGAAGCAGAAAGACTGGGGTGGCATGTGGAACTACACCTGGCGTACCGGTCTGGATGAAAACGGCGAACCGGTGCATGGCAGCATGTATCGCTACCTCTGGTCCAACGGCCCGAAGGAGTGTCTGGAGTTTGCCGACTACACCTTCGATGAGCACTTTGGCCGCCCCATCGGTTCTTATCCTCCCCGCGCCGTGCTGTGGGACTACATCAAGGGGCGGGTAGAGAAAGCCGGTGTACGTGACTATATCCGCTTCAATACCGCCGTGCGGCAGATCAGCTATGACACCGCCAGCCAGCAGTTCAGCGTCACCGTGCAGGACTACAGCCAGGACGCCCAGTACAGCGAGACCTTCGACTACGTGGTCGTCGCCAGCGGTCACTTCTCCACGCCCAACGTGCCCTTCTTCCCCGGCTTTGAAACCTTTGGCGGCCGCGTGCTGCACGCCCACGACTTCCGCGATGCGCTGGAGTTCAAGGGCAAGGATGTGCTGATCGTCGGGGGCAGCTATTCCGCCGAAGACATTGGCTCGCAGTGCTATAAGTACGGCGCGCGCTCCATCACCAGCTGCTACCGCAGCGCGCCGATGGGCTACCAGTGGCCTGCCAACTGGGAAGAAAAACCGCTGCTGCAGAAGGTCGATGGCAATACCGCCTAATTCGCTGATGGCAGCCAGAAGCATATTGACGCGGTGATTCTCTGCACCGGCTACCAGCATCATTTCCCTTTCCTGCCTGATGAGCTGTGTCTGAAGACCAATAACCGTCTGTGGCCGCTGAACCTGTACAAGGGCATCTTCTGGGAGAGCAATCCGCAGCTGATGTACCTCGGCATGCAGGATCAGTGGTACTCATTCAACATGTTTGATGCTCAGGCCTGGTATGCCCGCGATGTGATTCTGCAGCGGATTGCGCTGCCCGAGCAGGCCAACATGCACAGCGAAAACCTGCAATGGCGGGCACGGGAAGAGCAGCTGGAAACCGCTCAGCAGATGTTTGAATACCAGGGCGCCTATATTCAGGAGCTGATCGACGCCACCGATTACCCCAGCTTCGATATCGCCGCCGTGAACCAGACCTTTCTGGAATGGAAGCACGACAAGTACGAAGACATCATGGGCTACCGCAACAAGAGCTATCGCTCGCTGATGACCGGCACCATGGCTGTGGCTCACCACACGCCGTGGCTGGAGGCACTGGATGATTCCCTCGAAGCCTATCTGGCCCCCGGCCCGCAGCAGATCAAGAAGGCAGGCTGAACCATGGTCTGCCTCCGCGCACCGCAGCACGGCCTGAATCAGCCGCCCTTCCAACTCAGGGAAAACGGATCATGATGTTGCCTCCGGTCATCTCCCGGCCACGGGAGCCAGCCCTCTTTGCCCGCGCTCCCGGTGTCGAATACCACCGGGTAGCGCCCGCGGGTGTCACCGTTGTGGCTCTGGCCGCCGGTGACCGCCTGACCGTCATTGATGTCGAAGGCCTGCAGGCAGCGGAACTGATAGCAGTGGATGAACAGGGGCTGCAGGCGCTGGCCAGTCTCGGTCTGGCGCCGAATGCCGCGGCCACTTACATCCCCGAGGCGCTGCAGCAAAGAGCGCAGGCCGACCGCGACTGGCAGCGACGACTGGCCCGGCATCAGTTGCAGCCAGCACAGTTACCCCCCGGCACCTTGCTGTGGCCTGCCGAGCAACCCGCAGGCAGCCAGCGCACCCTGCTGGCAGAACACCCTGTCACCGTGCTGGTAGCGGCGCCCGGCAGTGCAGAAGACGTCAACCAGCAGCAACGCGCCAGCGAGCTGCAGCTGATCATCCAGCGCGCCCATCCCTCTGCGCTATGGCTGCCACCCCTGCCTGAACCGCTGGCCGAGGTGGTGGATGAATTCACCATTCACCCCGGCACGGCACGGGATTATCAGGTGCAGGCCGGACAGTACATTCAGGTGCTGGATGTGGCCGGGCGGCAGTGCTCCGACTTTGTTGCCTTTGATCAGCGGAGTCTCGACCGCGGCCGCGAGATCGACCTTGACCCGACCGTCACCCGCACCCTCAACAGCAGCGCTTACCCCGGCCCCGGCCTCTACAGCCGCTTCTACGACCGGCACATGCAGCCGATGCTGGAAGTCGTGCGTGATACCGTGGGCCGCCACGACACCTTTGCCCTCGCCTGCACCGCACGCTATTACGAAAGCCAGGGCTATTTTGGCCACGCCAACTGCAGCGATAACCTCAGCCGCGTACTGGCCCGGCATGGTGTCGAAGGCCGCCCCGGCTGGCCCGCCATCAATTTCTTCTTCAATACCGGAGTCAACGCCGAGCAGCAGCTGACGCTCGATGAGCCCTGGTCACGTCCGGGCGACTATGTGCTGCTCAAGGCCATGAACGATCTGGTCTGCGCCAGCAGCTCCTGCCCCGACGATATCGATCCGGCCAACGGCTGGCAGCCCACTGATATTCATATCCGCATCTACTCAGCCAAGGAGCGCTTCAGTATCGCCATGGCCCATCGTAAAACCCCCGACGCCGAACCGGTGCTGACCCGAGAAAGCGGCTTCCACCCCGGCACCTCCGCCCTCACCAGTCACTTTGCCGATTATCGCGGCTGGTGGCTGCCCAGCCACTTCAACGGCTTTGGTGCCATCGAGGAATACTATGGCTGCCGCGAGAAAGTCGCCGTCATGGACCTCTCCGCCCTGCGCAAGTTTGAGGTGATCGGCCCCGATGCCGAGGCCCTACTCAACTACTGCCTGACCCGTGATGTGCGCAAGCTCGCCGTCGGTCAGGTGGTCTACAGTGCCATGTGCTATTCCCACGGCGGCATGCTGGATGACGGCACCCTGCTGCGCCTTGGCCCGGATAATTTCCGCTGGGTCTGCGGTGAAGACTACGCCGGGATCTGGCTGCGCGAGCAGGCCCAGCAGCTGGGCATGAAGGTATGGATCAAGTCGGCCAGCGAGCAGATTCACAATATCGCCGTACAGGGACCACTCAGCCGTGAGCTGCTCAGCCAATTGGTGTGGACGCCCGGCAGCCAGCCTGCGCTGACTGAGCTGGGCTGGTTCCGCCTGCTGACGGGCCGCCTTGATGACTATAACGGCTGCCCGCTGATGGTCACCCGCACCGGCTACACCGGCGAGCTGGGCTATGAGCTGTGGTGCCATCCGCAGGATGCCATGACGGTATGGCAGCGGCTGTGGCAGCTGGGCGCACCACTGGGACTGGTGCCGCTGGGATTGCAGGCACTGGACATGCTGCGCATCGAAGCCGGGCTGATCTTTGCCGGATATGAATTCTGCGATCAGACCGATCCCTACGAAGCTGGTATCGGCTTCTGCGTACCGCTCAAATCCAAGCAGGATGACTTTATCGGCCGCAGCGCTCTGGAACAGCGGCAGGCTCATCCACAACGCAAACTGGTCGGTCTGCTGCTGGAGGGTAATGAAACCGCTGCCCACGGTGACTGTGTACATGCCGAAGATCAGCGCGCCCAGATTGGGGTGATCACCAGTGCCACCCGCTCCCCTGTACTGCAACGCAACATTGCCCTGTGCCGGGTTGATGCGGGCTATGCCCAGCCGGGCACCCGGTTACAGATCGGCAAGCTGGATGGTCAGCAGAAACGCATCGGCGCGGAGGTCTGTGGCACGGTGTTTTATGACCCGGACAAGTCCCGGGTACGCAGTTAGGGTGTGTTAACGATCTGCTGCGCATCGGCCACATGGGTATACAGCCGGGAAACGGATAACGGCGAGCTGGCCAGAGAATTGCTTGGTTGCTGCAAAGCAGCATGACAATCCATAGCCCCATTATCTCGAAGCAGTCTCAAGGAGTATCCGTTGATGTGGTTCAAAGACACCTCAGCCGAGCTAGCCAGTGAAATGACCGGTGTGCTGCGCTCGCTGATCAGTGACAGTCCGGCAGCGACCAGCACGACCCTGCTGCAGCGCCATCCTGAATTGCAGCGCTTCGTCGAGCAGCTGGGACAACGCTGGCAGGAACAGCTGCAGTTTCGCCGCAGTGCACAGACGACCGCTGCCGCCCCCTGCAGCGCGGAGCAATATGCGCAGCTGCAGCAGGAGCTGCAACAGGCAAGGCTGCAGCAACAACAGTGGCAGCATCAACTCGAACGCCAGCAGGAGCAACTGGCCGAAGCCAAACAGCAACAGGCGCACTGGCAGCTGGAGCAGCAGGCATGGGAACTGACCAAACAGACGCTGACCGAGGGCTGCTGGGATCTGACTGTGGTGGACGGTGATGCAGACCATGCCAGGAATGTGATCCGCTGGTCAGAACAGTTCCGCCAGCTGATCGGCTACAGCGCCAAAGACTTTCCCGATGGCTGGGACAGCTTTTTTGCCGTGGCCAACAGCGAGGATGTGAAGAAGGTCATGCAGGTATTCAACCAGTATTTGGCGGACCCCAACCGCAGTAAAAGCGCCTATGTCGTGGAGTACCGCATGCGCCACAAGGATGGCCGCGAGATCTGGTTCCGCGAGCGTGGCCGCGCCCTGCAGAACGCGCAGGGCGTGCTGGTACGGGTGATCGGTGCCGTGCGCGACATCAGTGATGAGAAGTCAGCCGAGGCCATGCGCCATCAGGAGCAGGCCAGCATTCAGCAGACCTATGCACAGATTGCGCAGGTAGCCAGCGGCATCAAGGGCATTGCCGAGCAGACCAATCTGCTGGCACTCAACGCCGCCATCGAAGCGGCCCGTGCCGGTGAGCAGGGGCGCGGTTTTGCGGTGGTTGCCGATGAGGTGCGTAATCTGGCCAAACGTACACAGGACTCGGTGCAGCAAATCCAGACCATGCTCAACAAAAGAGACTGAGCGGGTGTACCACAGGCGAACCATTTTCAGGCGCATCGCCATGATGTTGAACAGAAAAGGGGCACATTCAGGTGCTCAGGTACGAAAAGGATTGTACTCACGCACCCGCACCAGACCGGGCGACACGATCTGATGAGATGCGCTTCAGGGGCTGAGTGAGTATTCAGGGCATCTGAGCAGCATGGTGCGGCCCGCGCACAGCAGACCGCGAAGACAGTGCGAGTGTGAATGCACGCGGCACGGCGGCAGATGAGCTAACTGGCACACGACTTGCTTTTCATATAAAGAACTTTTTATAACCCACAATAAAAATAGATCACCCTAATCGACTGAACCAAGGCACGCTTTGCGGGAAGGTGCTGACGATATAACGAGCGACAGCCAGAAAGGGCGAAAAGGCTGGGGAAGTGCCTGGTAAAGGTGACAACGGGGCGTTGTCATGAATCAGCACTCCGACCTCTTTTTCACCCCGTGAGGCCGACGCGCAGCAGATCGTGAGCAGGTTCCAACAAGAGTGCGCCCTTAAGCAATACCAGATTCACCGAGAGCAACAGACGCATCCGGAAGCACGTTCAACCAAAACGCTTCTGCGACGTTCTGCAGTGAAATTTCTGACAAACGCAAGAGGATTCAGTAATGGACCAGGCTACTCCCACCCTGGAAGAGCTGCATAAGCTCCTCCAGATGTCCGACACCATCAATATGGAAATCTTCTATTGGTGGTGTATCGCCCTGATGGTGGTTATCCATGCGGGCTTTCTGTCCTACGAGATCGGGGCGTCACGCCTGAAGAACGCCCTGACCGCCGGGGTGAAAAACATCCTTGCCTTCGCTTTTATCGTGCCGACCTTTTTCTTCTTCGGCTGGTGGATCTATAACGCCTTCTACGGCGGCTTCACGCCTGATCTGGCCGGTGCGGCCGGTGCCCTGCCCTGGGCCAAGAGCATGGGCCCTGATGTGACCGACAACGCCACCGGCATTTTCTGGGGTGCGTTTGTGATGTTCGCGGCCACCACCGCTTCCATCATGTCCGGTGCCATCATCGAGCGTACCCGCATGAGCGCCTTTATCGTGCTGGCGATCATCCTCGGTTCGGTGGTGTGGATTCTGGCAGCAGCGTGGAGCTGGCATCCCAGCGGCTGGCTGACCACGGAATGGGGCTTCCATGACGTCGGCGCTGCCGGTTGCGTACACACAGTCGCGGGCTTCTTTACCCTGGGTGTGGTCATCAACGTCGGTGCCCGTATCGGTCGCTTCAATGCCGATGGCAGTGCCAACGATATCGTCGGTCACTCCATGCCCATGAGCGTGGTCGGTCTGATGCTGGTTATCGTTGGCTTCTTTGGCTTCCTCGGCGGTTGCATCATCTATGTTCCGGGTGAGCAGTGGACCAACATCTATGGTCAGCACACTACCCTGTCAGCCTTTGCCTTCAACACCCTGATGGGCTTTGCCGGTGGTCTGATCGGTGCCTATCTGACCACCCGTGAACCCTTCTGGATGATGTCCGGTGGTCTGATCGGTATCGTTTCTGTTGCTCCCGGCCTGGACGTTTACTACCCACCCTTTGCCTATGTCATCGGTATGGGTGTGGCCGCCACTGCGCCGCTGGTGCAGAAATACATGGTCAAGAAAGGGCTGGATGATGCCGTTGGCGCCTTTGCGGTGCACGGTTACGGTGGCTTCGCCGGTCTGGTGCTGAGCGGTCTGTTCATCGGCGGCTATCCCAACGTGATGGAAGGAGCCCCTGTGGTGAACTTCCTCGGTCAGGTTGGTGGTGCCATCGTACTGGCACTGCTGGGCTTCATCCCTGGTTACGCCATCTCTCTGGTCATGAAGAAAATGGGTGTGCTGCGTGTACCTGCTCATGCAGAAGAGCGCGGTCTGGATCTGGTCGAAGTACCTGCTCAGGCCTATCCCGAGTGGGCTATCACCGGTGCCAGCACCACGGTGGCCAATACCAGCAGCGACACCGGCAGCTACGACAAGCTGCATGACGCCAAGCCTGCCTGATCCGCTCGCCAGGGCAATCATGCAGGCTGTGTGACCAACGCTGAAATGCACTGAAATCAAAGTACCCGGTACATGGCAAGCATCCTGCACCGGGTACAGATAGGAGTCGTAAGATGAGCAGTCCGATTACCAGCTGGGACGGTGCCAGCACCGTTTTCACCTACGCCGACAAACCCGCCATCATGGGCTTTATCCTGCTGGTGGCAGTGGCCGTCACGGTGTTTGCCATTTGGGCCACCGTGCGCCATGAAAAGCATAGCTATAGCAGCCCCATGCCGAAGACCAAGAAGTAGCGTTCAGGGAGACCTGACGTACGATCAGGAACCTGCTCTCGCTGTTGCGAGAACAGGTTCGAGGGACCAGCCAGGGGTGCAACGACTCCTCCAGTCGCCTTGTTGAGGAACAGGCCGGTCAGGCTCCCTGACTGGCGTTTCCACAGAGGCGGAAACATGCGTAAGGGCTCAGAACCTGTGCACGATCCGCTGCTCGCCGTCTGACGGTGCTGAAAGGATATTAGGAATGCGTTATGTAAGCAGCGCCTCTTCCGCTCTTTCCGCCCGCTCTGGCTGCGCGCAGGATCACAAGCACGTTCTCAGCTGGTACTGAACCAGCGGCAAGGCCCGTAACCGGGGTGGCACCGGTTTGACGTGAGGCTTCCAGGGATGAATCCTGTCTTTGTATTCGATCTACCCAGTCACTTCGGCCTCAAGGCCGTTGCCTTTACCCTGCATGGTCTGGCCAATGACTATTATTCCGCCGAGCTGAAGCAGCATATCCAGCAGCTTTGCCAGCACTATGACGCTGAGCAGAGCCAGATGCAGCATCAGGGATTTCTCAGCCTGCGCCAGCGCATCAACCGCTCCGCCAAACGCTTCCCCCCTTCTCCGGTCGCCCTGCATGAGCAGTATCAGCGCAACGGCAAGCTGCGCCCGATCTCACCGCTGGTCGATCTCTACAATCACTGGTCGCTGGTGACCGGCCTGTCCATCGGCGCTCACGATCTGTTGCATCTGCATCTGCCTGTACGACTGGGCCTGACCCGCGGCGACGAATCCTTCACCGGCATTGGCAGCCACGGCGCCACCACCTTACCGGCAGGAGAATATGCCTATCTGGATGCGCACCAGCAGGTGCTGTGTCGCATGGATTATCGGCAGGCGGCATTCAGTGCAGTGAACATCAACACCAGTGCGGCGCTGTTTATCGTGCAGGGCCATCAGCATACCGCTACGCCGCATCTGCAGGAGGTGGCCGAACAGCTCAAGCAGGACATCATGCGGCTGTGCCCGGCACACTCGCTGGTGGTGGGGAAGTAACCTGGCTTACTGCTCATCGATGTAACGGCGGGCATCGAAGGTTCTGATCCAGTCCGGATGATGAACCATCATCGCCGTCATCAGGATGCCATTAAGCAATCCTTCCGGCGGCATGATCAGCGGCAGCAAGATGACGTACTCCTGCCAGATCTTATAGAAGCTGTAGGTACCGCTGCCCCACAGCACGCCCATCATGGCGATACCCGACAGGGCCGCAGCACAGGCGGCATTGAGAAACACCCCGATGATCAGATAGACAAAGAAGTTCTGCGGCAGCCAGCGCTCAACCTGACGCAATGCCCAGTAGGACCAGCAGGCCGGTATCACCGACGCGCACAGGCCATTGATGCTGATGCCATCCAGCGCTTCCTTGCCGATCAGCGTCATCCCCAGCAGAGCCAGTGAGGAGCAGAGGATGCCGAGCTCCCAGCCGAACATCAGGGTCAGCGTCGTCACTCCGAGAAAGTGCACACTCATGCCGGGGGAAATACCGGCACGCAGCAGCCACATCATCATGACCAGCACCGTGGCACCGAGTACCAGATGCTGCAGGGTGCTATTACGGTGCAGGATTGCCCAGGGCGCACGCCACAGGGCCACCAGCAGCATCAGCCCGTAGAGCAGATGGGCAAGCCACACGCCCGCGCCCGAAATCAGACCATCGGCAATACTCATCTATGCTCTACCGCAAGAAGTCGGGATACTGCCTGAACAGGCAGAACCTGCTCAGCACCGGTTAATGATCGCCAGGTACTTTCAGAGCGACCGTGCCTTCATGCTACTGAAAAGGGCGCAACCCCGGCCACTGCCGTGGCGATCTTGCTTGCGCCAGATCAGTGTCGCAACACAGGGCTGACGGTCGCTGTCGCCGATTGCAACCGCTGCAAACTTGAGACAGATGAACCGGGTACACTAGAATCCATGGTCTGGAACCATAAAGAGGCATGCTGATGATTGAGCCGATTCGGCTGGGAGTACAGCGCCTGGGGGCGGACCTGATGGCCGGCACAACCCTGGCCATGACCATGATCCCCGAAGCCATGACCCTGGCCTTTGCTGCCGGGCTGGCCCCCCTGACCGGCCTCTACAGCGCGGCACTGATGCTGCTGGTGATTTCTCTGCTCGGCGGTCGCCCTGCCATGGCAGCAATGAGCACGCCGGCACTGGTACTGATCATGGCCGATCTGGCCGTCACCCACGGCCTGCGCTATCTGTTCGCCAGCGTCATCATGATGGGTCTGCTGCAACTGGGGGCCTGGGTACTGCGGCTGGGTAAATTTATCCGCATCCTGCCGCAACCCGTGGTGCTGGGCTGTATCTGCGGCCTGACAGTGGAAATTTTCTGGCAGCAGATGGGCTATTTCCATACCCCCACGACCGCATCCGGCACCTGGATGACCGGCACTACGCTGGTCAGCATGCTGTCAATCTGTCTGGTCACCATGCTGCTGATCCGCTTCCTGCCACGCTATGTGCCTTATCTGTCTCCCGGCTTTATCGCCATCGTGGTGCTGAGCTGGATCTGCATTGGCTTCCATATCGATGTGCAGACGCTGGCAGAAGTCACCGCCTGGTCAGGAGCCCCACCGCACCTGCAGTGGCCCAGCCTGCCACTGGATATGCCGACGCTGGCCATCGTCATGCCCTATGCCCTGCTGATGGCCATCGTCGGCCTCAGCGAAACGCTGTTTACCCTCAACGTCACCGATGAAGCCACCAACACCCGTGGCCGTAGCAATCAGGAATGTCTGGCACAGGGCATTGCCAATCTGGCCAGCGGCTGTCTGGGCGGCATGCCCGGCAGTGGTCACTTCGGCCAGTCCATGGTCAACCTGCAGAACGGTGGCCGCAGCCGCCTGTCGACACTGGTTGCCGTGGCCCTGATCATTTACTTCAGTACCTCCGGCCGCCAGTGGATGGATGATATTCCGGTCGGCGTTGTGGTCGGCATCATGCTGATGATCGCCTTCTCTACCTTCGAGCTGGCGTTTATCCGTATCGTCCGCAAGGTCCCGCGCCGGGAACAGATGGTCACCCTGCTGGTCGCCGTGACCACCCTGACCACCAACCTGAGCCTGGGTATGCTGGTGGGCGTCATCCTGTCAGCACTCGGCTTTGCCTGGGAGCATGCCAAACACGTCAGGGTTTTTGCCCACCTTGAGGGCGATACCCGGGTCTACGTACTGCATGGCCCGCTGTTTTTTGGCTCAGCCCAGTCTTTTCAGGGATTATTTCAGCCCGGCTCTGACCCGGACCGGGTGGTGATCGATTTCCGTTTCTCACGGGTATATGACCACTCCGGTCTGGAAGCAATCGAGCAACTGGTGGAGCGTTACAGTCAGGCAGGCAAAACCCTGCTACTGCGCCACCTCAGCACCAAGTGCCGGGCGCTGCTCAACGCCAAGGCTCAGGGGCTGGTAGAGATCAACCTGATCGAGGATCCGCAGTATCAGATTGCCAGTGACCTGAACTGATCTACCGACGTCGCCAGTGATGACGCGAATAGCAGAAAGGGCACCCGAGGTGCCCTTTCTGCTGCATATACCAACCGTAGAAACGCTTTGGGGGATTACTCCCAGCCCAGAGCATCCACACGCTGATAGCCACGGGGCAGCATGCTGCCACGCCGTCCGCGCTCTCCGCGATAATGATCAAGGTCATCGGCCTTGATACGCATATCACGCTTACCACTGGTGATGATCAGCACTGCCGTCTTCGGCATGACCATGGCGGCAACAACAAACTCCTCACGAGCCTCAGAACGGGCCGAGGGAATATTGATCATCTTGTTGCCTTTGCCTTTGGCCAGTTCAGGCAGCTCCGCCAGCGGGAACACCAGCATGCGGCCTTCATTACTGACTGCCACCACCTGCAACTCCTCCCCGGACGGAATCAGTGCCGGCGCCAGCATCTGGCTGTTACTCGGCAAACTGAGCACCGCCTTGCCCGCCCGGTTCTTACCGGTCAGCTCGGCCATTTCGGTTACGAATCCATAGCCTGCATCGCTGGCCAGCAACACCTTGTGCTTATCGTCAGCCAGACAGGCATGCACGATCTGGCCACCACTATCCAGCTTGATATGGCCGGTCAGCGGTTCACCCTGCCCTCTGGCAGAAGGCAGCGTATGGGTCGCCAGGGTGTAGGCCCGACCATGGTTATCGAACAGCACCGTAGGCTGGTTACTGCGGCCTTTGACTGCCAGCATAAAGGCATCACCGCTCTTGTAACTCAAGCCTTCAGCATCAACGTCGTGGCCCTTGGCGGAGCGAATCCAGCCCTGCTTGGACAGCACCACGGTCACCGGCTCATTACTCAGCAGGTCCGTCTCGCTGAAGGCTTTGGCCTCTTCCCGCTCCTTGATCGGTGAACGGCGGGCGTCGCCATATTTTTCAGCATCGTCGGTCAGCTCCTGCTTGATCAGACCACGCAGCGCAGCCTGATCAGACAGCAGATGCTCCAGATGCTTGCGCTCCGCCTCCAGCTCTTCCTGCTCGGTACGGATCTGGAACTCTTCCAGCTTGGCCAGATGACGCAGGCGCAGGTTCAGAATGGCTTCGGCCTGAATCTCTGACAGCTCGAAACGACGAATCAGCTCGGCCTTGGGCTCATCCTCATGGCGGATGATGGCAATCACTTCGTCGATGTTGAGATAGGCAATCAGCAAGCCTGCCAGGATATGCAGGCGATCATTGACCTTGTTGAGACGGAATTCCAGACGACGGCGTACGGTGCCTTCACGGAACACCAGCCACTCTTTCAGCAGACCAAGCAGATCCTTGACCTGTGGGCGGCCGTCCAGACCGATCATATTGAGGTTGACCCGGTAGCTCTTTTCCAGGTCGGTGGTCGCGAACAGGTGATTCATCAGCGCATCGGTATCTACCCGATTGGAGCGCGGAATAACGACCAGTCGCGTGGGGTTCTCGTGATCTGACTCATCGCGCAGATCCGCGACCATCGGCAGCTTCTTGGCCTGCATCTGCGCCGCAATCTGCTCCAGTACCTTGGCACCGGAGACCTGATGCGGTAACGCGGTAATCACAACGTCACCGTCTTCGATGATATAGCGGGCACGCAGTTTGACGCTGCCGCGTCCCTGTCGGTACATGTCCAGCAAGTCCCGACGAGGCGTGATGATCTCGGCTTCCGTAGGGTAATCCGGCCCCTTGATATGGGTGAGTACATCTTCCAGTGTCGCCTGTGGCTGATCCAGCAAGCGGATGCAGGCGGAGGCAACTTCACGGGCATTATGCGGAGGAATATCGGTGGCCATACCCACGGCAATACCGGTCGTACCGTTGAGCAGCACACCGGGCAAGCGGGCTGGCAACACCAGCGGCTCATCCAGCGTCCCATCGAAGTTGGGGCCCCAGTCGACCGTGCCCTGCCCCAGCTCACTCAGGTACAGCTCGGCAAAGGCAGCCAGACGGGCTTCGGTATAACGCATGGCGGCAAAGGACTTGGGATCATCAGCTGAGCCCCAGTTACCCTGACCATCGACCAGTGGATAGCGGTAGGAGAAAGGCTGCGCCATCAGCACCATGGCTTCATAGCAGGCGCTGTCGCCGTGCGGGTGGAACTTACCCAGCACGTCCCCGATGGTACGGGCCGACTTCTTGTACTTGGCGCTGTTTTTCAGCCCCAGTTCGGACATCGCATAAATGATACGGCGCTGCACCGGCTTCATGCCGTCGCCGATATGTGGCAAGGCGCGGTCCAGAATGACATACATGGAGTAGTCCAGATACGCCTTCTCGGTATATGCCTTGAGGGGTAAACGCTCGAACCCGCCGCTGTCGAACGAGCTGTTATCAGTCGTGCTATCTGTCATAAGCCCCTTCACTGCCCAATCATTGCAAACCGGGCCATTGTATAGTGACCACTGTGGATTTGAACAGGCTTTTACCGCCTTGCTCCTGCAATCCGCTCAGTTCGCCGGCTGCCGGTTTCTTCGGAGAAGCCTCCTCAGAACAACATGTTCAGAAAAGCAAAGGGCACCCGATGGATGCCCTTTGTTGACCCGGCCAGGATACGGTTTACTCAGTCACGTGGCGCATAGGCAAAAACATCAGAAAATATCTGTGCCTTGTGCAAACCTTCCAGAGTAAAAGCATCAAAGGCAGCATAGACCATGCCCGGCGAGCCACAGGCCCACACCAGTGCACGCGACAGGTCATGCTTGTCAGCCAGTACGGCTTCGTGCACCAGACCTGTCCGGCCCTGCCAGTCATCGCTGTTCAGACCATCGCTGACCACGGGAATAAAGTGCACATTGGCATGCTGACTGGCCCACAGTTCAGGCAGACCACTCCAGTACAGATCAGCCGCTTCACGCGCTCCCCAATAGATGTAAATGGGGTTAGGTACCGCTTCCGCCAGTGCCGTCTCGACCAGTGACTTGGCCTGCGAAAAACCGGTGGAGGCTGCCAGCATGATCAGCGGAATTTCTGCATCCAGCGGCGCCTGCCAGACGGCATCACCCGCTGCCACATGCAGGCTGATACTGCCACCTTCCTGCATGCGCGCCACCACCCGGCCAGACAGGCCATTACCTGCCATCACACGCACATGCAGCTCCAGCTGAGGCCAGTTAACGGGGCTGCTGGCCAGCGAAAAGGCAGGCTTTTCGCCGCTTTCCAGTTCCAGCAATACATACTGACCGGCCTGATAGGGGCACGCTACATCGGGTGCCTGCAAACGCACGCGAAACACATCATCGCTCATGGCGTCTACACAGACGATCTGGCACTCCAGCTTTATCACTCTCAATTCCTCTGACTCTTTCGCCCCTCGGTCACGGCCAACGGGGTAGTGTGCTTCTGGTGTGCAGTCGCATCCGCTCATTTTTCCCTTGGACTGGCGGCATGTCGCTGCTAACAAGTGGCATGATTCTACACAGCCAGCAGGCCTGTGCAGAGATCATGCAAGCAAATACCTGGGTGCAGGCTATGTTAAATCGATACCCAGCTCCTGCCAGATATCATCCACCCGCTGCTTGACGGCGTCGTCCATCCTGATCGGTTCGCCCCATTCACGCTGGGTTTCCCCCGGCCATTTGTTGGTCGCATCCATCCCCATCTTCGACCCAAGCCCCGACACCGGTGAGGCAAAGTCGAGATAATCAATCGGGGTATTTTCAATCAGCACGGTGTCCCGAGCAGGATCCATACGGGTGGTAATCGCCCAGATAACGTCCTTCCAGTCACGGGTATTGACGTCTTCATCGACCACGATAACAAACTTGGTATACATGAACTGTCGCAGGAACGACCACACTCCCAGCATGACCCGCTTGGCATGGCCGGGATACTGCTTCTTCATACTGACCACTGCCAGCCGGTAGGAACAGCCTTCTGGCGGCAGGTAGAAATCGACGATTTCAGGAAACTGGCGCTGCAGGATGGGGACAAATACTTCATTCAGCGCCACCCCCAACACAGCGGGTTCATCCGGCGGACGGCCAGTGTAGGTACTGTGGTAGATGGGTTTCTTGCGATGGGTGATACGTTCTACGGTAAAGACCGGGAAGCGATCTACCTCGTTGTAATAGCCGGTATGGTCGCCAAAGGGACCTTCGTCAGCCATTTCGCCGGGCTCGATATAGCCTTCCAGCACAAACTCCGCGCTGGCAGGCACACTCAGATCATTGCCGATACACTTCACTACCTCTGTCTTGCTACCGCGCAGCAAGCCTGCAAAGGCATATTCAGACAGCGTATCCGGTACCGGTGTCACTGCTCCCAGAATAGTGGCAGGATCAGCGCCCAGCGCCACCGCTACCGGGAATCGCTCGCCGGGATGAGCCTGGCACCATTCGCGGAAATCCAGTGCGCCACCTCGGTGAGCCAGCCAGCGCATGATCAGCTTGTTACGACCGATCAGCTGTTGCCGGTAGATACCAAGGTTCTGTCGCTCCTTGGCCGGGCCACGAGTAATAACCAGCGGCCAGGTGACCAGCGGCGCCGCATCCCCCGGCCAGCAGGTCTGGATGGGCAGCTTGTGCAAATCAACGGCATCCCCTTCCAGCACCACCTCCTGACAGGGGGCGGAGCGCACAACCTTGGGCCCCATATTGAGGACCTGCTTGAATATCGGCAGTTTTTCCCAGGCATCCCTGAAGCCTTTGGGTGGCTCGGGCTCTTTAAGGAAGGCCAGCAGTTTACCCACTTCACGCAGCGCTTCCACATTCTCGGCGCCCATCCCCAAGGCCACGCGCTCGGGCGTACCGAACAGGTTGGCCAGTACCGGGATGTCAAAACCCTTGGGATTCTCGAACAGCAATGCCGGGCCACCAGCACGTAATGTGCGGTCGCAGATTTCGGTCATTTCCAGATAGGGGTCAACTTCGACCTTGATGCGCTTGAGCTGTCCGCGTGCTTCCAGCTCACGGAT
This sequence comes from Pokkaliibacter plantistimulans, assembly GCF_003194385.1. Taxonomy (GTDB): domain Bacteria; phylum Pseudomonadota; class Gammaproteobacteria; order Pseudomonadales; family Balneatricaceae; genus Pokkaliibacter; species Pokkaliibacter plantistimulans. Next base: position 29,994 of record NZ_LAPT01000008.1, on the reverse strand, counting down.
GAAATCGCGCAAGTCCTGATATTTCATGGGGTGACAGTGTCCTGGTTGCTACGTGATGGGTTCACATAAGCGAAAGGGTAAGCAGTGCTTACCCTCTCTGTATACGCCTGTCGACGCATTGGTACCTGTTGCTTTCGCGGTCCGGCAGATCAGTTCCGCTTCATGGACAGGAAGAACTCATCATTCGTTTTGAAGTCCTTCAGCTTGTCGAGCACAAACTCGATAGCAGCAGCGTCTTCCATCGGATCCAGCAGCTTGCGCAGAATCCACATGCGTTGCAGCTCTTCATCGCTGGTCAGCAGGTCTTCACGGCGAGTACCGGAACGACGGATGTTAATGGCCGGGAAGGTACGCTTCTCAGCAATACGACGATCCAGATGGATTTCCGCGTTACCCGTACCTTTGAACTCTTCAAAGATAACGTCGTCCATCTTCGAGCCAGTATCCACCAGCGCGGTTGCGATGATGGTCAGGCTGCCGCCCTCTTCGATGTTACGGGCAGCACCAAAGAAGCGCTTGGGTTTTTCCAGGGCATGGGCATCCACACCACCGGTCAGTACCTTACCTGAGGAAGGAATAACGGTGTTGTAGGCACGGGCCAGACGCGTGATGGAGTCCAGCAGGATGACAACATCCTTCTTGTGCTCAACCAGACGTTTGGCTTTTTCGATAACCATCTCTGCGACCTGAACGTGACGCGCAGGAGGTTCGTCGAAGGTCGATGCCACCACTTCACCGCGCACGGTACGCTGCATCTCGGTCACCTCTTCAGGACGCTCATCGATCAGCAGAACGATCAGGTAACATTCAGGGTTATTGCGCGAGATGGAGTTGGCGATGGTCTGCAGCATCAGTGTCTTACCCGCTTTGGGAGGTGACACGATCAGAGCACGCTGGCCTTTACCGATGGGGCAGATCAGATCAATTACACGGGAGGTCAGGTCTTCTGTACTGCCGTTACCCTGCTCAAGCAGCAAACGCTCATTGGGGAACAGGGGAGTAAGGTTTTCAAACAGGACTTTGTTCTTGGAGGCTTCAGGGCGGTCATAGTTGATTTCGCTGACCTTGAGAAGGGCGAAATAGCGCTCGCCATCCTTGGGTGGGCGAATCTTGCCAGAGATGCTGTCACCCTTGCGCAGGTTGAATCTGCGGATCTGGCTGGGCGAGACGTAGATGTCGTCTGGGCCTGCCAGGTAGGAACTGTCGGCAGAGCGGAGGAAACCAAAGCCATCCTGGAGGATTTCCAGAACGCCATCACCGTAGATGTCTTCGCCACTCTTGGCGTGCGACTTGAGGATGGCAAAAATCACATCCTGCTTACGGGAACGGGCCATGTTTTCCAAGCCCATCTGGTTGGCGATTTCCAGCAGTTCTTGAACAGGTTTTTGTTTGAGCTCGGTTAGATTCATAACTTGCAGTCAGAGACGCGAATGGTCGCAGTTAAATAACGGACGGGATCGCCATGCAGCCTACGAATAACGAGTAGCTTAGGCCTTCCGGAAACGAGATCGAGGTCAAATGACTGGTGAAAAGCAAAGTCTTAGATGACTGAGAAGACGCCGGAGAAACCAAGGCGAGGTTAAAAGAACGAGTTTCTCGATAAGTATGTGTAGCTAGTAACGGAGATCAGTACTGGTGCCGAGGAAAGGAACATATCGACGACTGATGTCCAGACTGGTTGAGCGATAATAGGTAAAAAATAACAGGCTGTCTATTCAATGAGCGCTTATTTCCGCGCTAATTTCTGCCCGATGTTGATATATGGCAGGGAATCCGGGCTACATCATAAACAACAAGAGTCCTGCACAGGCAGAACCCTTGTAACACTTGCGCTATTACAGGTTAGCGTCAAGGAAGGCGCTCAGCTGAGACTTGGACAGTGCGCCAACTTTGGTGGCTTCGACGTTGCCATCCTTGAAAATCATCAGAGTAGGAATGCCACGAATACCGAACTTGGGCGCAGTATCGGGGTTTTCATCGATGTTTAGTTTGCACACTTTCAGGCGGTCACCGTACTCTTTGGCCACTTCTGCCAGTACGGGAGCGATCATTTTGCAGGGTCCACACCACTCTGCCCAGTAGTCAACCAGCACAGGACCAGCGGCCTTCAGCACTTCTTCTTCGAAGGATGCATCAGAAACGTTAACAATCTCGCTCATGAATCTTGTCTCCAGATGGATGGACTTAGCAAAGGCGACTGGTCAACATCTTAGCATCGACAACAAAGAGGTCAAAAGCATGATATGGGACGACCAGAAGATAATTTTTGCTTGGGTTTAAAGGCTATTCTGCTACTCTACGACTCATTCAGGAGCCTGTCTGAAAGGCAGCAGTTCTAATGCCTCTACAATCAGTGACTCCTTAAATATGGCCTGCCCAAGCTATTTCAAGGGAAACGATGGTAGTTGATACGCTTTTTTCTCAAGACACCACTGATTCACCTCTCGTCGCCGCAATCGATCTAGGCTCCAACAGTTTTCACATGGTATTGGCCCGCCTGGTGCAGGATGACATCCAGATCGTCGACAAGATGGGTGAAAAGGTGCAGCTTGCAGCTGGCCTGGATGATCAGGACCACCTGTCAGAAGAGGCCATACAGCGTGGTCTGGAGTGCATGACTCGCTTTGCCCAGCGCATTGCTGGTATGCCCAAGACAGCGGTCAAGATTGTTGGCACCAATGCCCTGCGTGCAGCCCGCAACCGTGAAGAATTCATCCTGCGTGCTGAAGAAGTCATGCAGCACCCCATCGAAGTCATTGCCGGTCGTGAGGAAGCACGCCTGATTTATCTGGGCGCAGCCCATGCGCTGGCCGATGACAAAGGCCGTCGTCTGGTCATCGACATTGGCGGCGGCTCAACCGAGTTCATCATTGGCGAACGTTTCGAGCCGATGCATCTTGAAAGCCTGCATATGGGATGTGTTTCCTATAACCAGCGCTTTTTCGCCGATGGCGTCATTTCCGACAAAGCCTTCCGCCGTGCTGTGTCAGCTGCTCAGCGTGAGCTGATGACGATCCGCAACCAGTTCCGTCGGGTTGGCTGGAACAGCGTAATTGGCTCCTCCGGCACCATCAAATCCATTGAAGCCATCTGCGTTGCGCAAGGCTGGACTACTGAGGGTATTACCCCCGAGGCGCTGCAAAAGCTGCGCAAAAAGGTGATGACCTGCAAGCATATCAGCGAGCTGAAGTTCGAAGGTCTCAAACCTGACCGCCAGCATTTGCTGCCAGCAGGTCTGGCCATACTGTGGGCCACCTTCTTCAGCCTCGATATTACGCTGATGCGCAAGTCTGATGGCGCCCTGCGTGAAGGCCTGCTGTATGACATGCTCGGCCGTATGCACCATGAGGACATCCGTGAGCAGACCGTTGATGTGCAGATGCGCCGCTATCATGTCGACCGCCGTCAGGCAGCACGCGTGGAAAACTCAGCCCTGATCGCGCTGGCGCAGGTGAAACCACACTGGAAGCTGCTGGACGAAGAAGAGTTCCACAGCCTGCTGAGCTGGGCCGCCCGGGTCCACGAGATGGGACTGGCCATTGCCCACTCCAACTTCCACAAGCATGGTGCTTATATTCTGGAAAATGCCGATCTGGCGGGTTTTACCAAACAGGAGCAAATGGCGCTGGCCAGTCTGGTGCGCTGCCATCGCCGCAAGATCAGCAAGAGCGTATTCGAATCTCTGCCGGGCAACTACCGTGAAGCCTGCTTCAAACTCTGTCTGCTGCTGCGGCTGTCAGTCCTGCTGCATCGTAATCGCAACAAACAGCGCCAGCCGGCATTCACGCTCAGTGTCGATGGCAACAAGGTTACCGTGTCCTTCCCGGTCGGCTGGTTGGACAGTCGTCCGCTTACCCGTGACGAACTGACCGAAGAGGCCAGCTATTGGCGTGATGCAGGTATGGTGTTGGAGATCGCCTGAGGCGCAGCGCCCCACTCCTCTGAATGGTGACGACCGCATTTGCGAACGTCACCACCTTCCCTTTATCAGCCCGTCAGGCTGAATCAGTTTTTGCTCTGTACTTCGCGTTTCTGTTGCTCAAGCTGCTCCCACACCGGGTTGCCCCACAAGGGGACGGCCGACAGCGAGTGCTTGGGGCTGCCATTGCTTTCCTTGGTGGAATAGCTGACATAGAGCAGTGTCCGGTTAGCCTCATCATAGATGCGCCGTACTTTCAGGCTTTTGAACAGTACACTTTTCGATGTCGAGAAAATCACCTCACCACTCTTTGAACGATCAATGCCCTGCAGCATCTGCAGCGTGATCGGCCCGGTCTGACGACAGGCAATGGACATATCCGATGGATCAGCCAGATCCAAATCAGCCTTGATGTGGCTGATATAGCAGGTCACACCTTCGATTTTGGGGTCAGACAGCATTTCCAGCTTGATGTCCTTGGTGGTGAACAGCCCGAGGCTGACATCTCCTACCTCGTTTTTGTCTGAACAGCCTCCCAGCGCCATTACGGCTGTCAGCACAACCGTCGACAGTTGCCATGATTTCACCTGAACTCTCCCTTCCAAGACCTTCTGGTCGTCCGTATGGGGCACGATACGCCAGCACAGACGGCATAACAGCCACCGACCTTATCACACACGCCACACATCACCGGCATCAACAGACGTAAAAAAGCCGGTGCCCTGAGGCACCGGCTTACTTGGGTAAAAGGTTGACGACAATAATCAGTTAGCTGCGGCGGCCAGACGTTCCAGCAGGATCTGCTGGGCGGAAATGGGTTCTTCGCCTTCCTGCATCTGCACTCTCACATAGGAACCATCCTGTTGCAGCTCCCATGCCTGAGTATTGTCTTCCAGATACAGGTCCAGGTCTTTCTTCACACGCGGCGCGACACGCAATGGCTCCATGGGGAAACAGGTTTCCACACGGTAGAGCATGTTGCGCTCCATCCAGTCGGCACTGGCAGCATAGATTTCCGACGCACCGTCATTGAGGAAGTAGCACACCCGGCTGTGCTCAAGGAAGCGACCGATGATAGAACGCACACGGATATTCTCTGACACCCCAGGTACACCAGGGCGCAATGAGCACATACCACGCACGATCAGATCAATTTTCACCCCAGCTTGCGAAGCACGATAGAGGGTACGAATCAAACGTGGCTCGGTCATGGAGTTGACCTTGATGATAATGTGCGCATCCTTGCCGGCTTGCGCATGGCGCATTTCCCGCAGAATGAACTCCACCATCTTGGGATGCAGCGAGAACGGCGCATTCAGCACCTTGCTCAGACGCAGAATCTTGCCCATGCCGGTCAGCTGCTGGAAGATTTTGTGCACATCTTCACCTACTTCCTGATCCGCGGTCAGCAGACTGTAGTCGGTGTACACACGGGCAGTGCCCTGGTGATAGTTACCCGTGCCGAGATGCACATAACGGCGCAGCTCGTTATCTTCCTGACGGACGATCATCATGATCTTGGCGTGAGTCTTGTAGCCCACCACGCCATACACCACGACCACACCGGCTTCCTGCAACAGGCTGGCGAGCTTGAGGTTGTTCTCCTCATCGAAGCGGGCACGGATCTCAATAACAGCGGTCACTTCCTTGCCGTTACGTGCTGCTTCAATCAGCGCCGCGACGATTTCCGAATTATTACCCGTGCGGTACAGGGTCTGCTTGACCGCCAGCACCTTGGGATCACGGGCGGCTTCACGCAGCAGATCGACTACAGGAGTGAAGGACTCGAAGGGATGCTGCAGCAGCAGGTCACGCTGGCGCAGGGTCTCAAACATGGACTTGCGATCACGCAGGCGCTTGGGCAGACCGGGCGAGAATGAGGCGTAGCTCAGCTCAGAACGGTTCACCAGCTCTCGCACCGCGCCCATACGCGTCAGGTTGACCGGGCCATTGACCTTGTACAGCTCGGTCTCGCCCAGACCAAACTCCTTGAGCAGGAAGGCAATCATGTCCTCGGGGCAGTTATCCGCCACTTCCAGACGTACCGCCTGACCAAACTGGCGATGCTGCAGTTCACCCTTCAGGGCGCGGGCCAGATCGTCGACTTCTTCCGAGTCAAAATCGAGGTCCGCGTTACGGGTCAGGCGGAACTGGTAGCAACCCAGCACTTCCATGCCGGGGAACAGCTCGTCAGCAAAGGCGTGAATCACCGATGACAGGAACACCAGATTGTCACCACCGCGGCAGAGTTCATCGGGCAGACGAATCAGGCGCGGCATGGAGCGCGGAGCAGGAATAATGGCCATGCCTGAATCACGACCGAAGGCATCCTTCCCTTCCAGTGCCACGATAAAGTTCAGACTCTTGTTGACCAGACGCGGGAAGGGGTGCGCCGGGTCCAGCCCGATGGGCGTCATGACCGGCATCAGGGTGTTGAAGAAGTATTCACGAATCCACTCACGCTGTGCCTTGGTCCATTCGCGACGGCGCAGGAAACGGATATTTTCCGTCTGCAACTGCGGGATCAGCGTGTCATTGAGGATCTCGTACTGACGCTTGGTCTGCTCATGGCACATTTCACGAATACGGCGCAGGACTTCGTGTGGCTGCAGGCCATCAGGACCGACCTTTTCACGTCCGAAGCGTACCTGACGCTGTAACTCGGCCACCTTGATCTCAAAGAACTCATCCAGGTTGCTGGAGAAGATCAGCAGGAACTGCAAACGCTCAAGCAGCGGGTAACGCTCATCCAGAGCCTGCTCCAGCACACGAATGTTGAAGTGCAGATGGCTGAGGTGGCGGTTGATATACAGCTCGGGTGAAGACAAATCGATGCTGGGCACCGGCTCTTCGACCACTTCCTCAACCACGGTGTCCTTTTCCGGCTCCACCGCCGGCAGGGTATCCTGTTCGGCAGTAGGCTCTTCAACCGCCGCGGGCACCTGCTCCGCTACCATTTCCTGTGCGACCGTGTTCATAGCGCTCCTCACTTAAACTCTTATCGTTGACAGCAGCCCGGCCTCCCGTAGCCGGGCTTTCTGCGTCAGTTGTTAATCAGTTGCGCCGCGCGCTTGGCAAAGTAGGTCAGGATGCCATCCGCGCCTGCTCGCTTCATCCCTACCAGCGCTTCCATCAGGCAGGCATCGGCGTCAATCCAGCCATTCTGCCCGGCGGCCATGTGCATGGCGTACTCGCCAGAAACCTGATAAACGAAGGTAGGCACACCAAACTCATCCTTCACGCGACGCACAATATCCAGATAAGGCATGCCGGGCTTGACCATCACCATGTCAGCGCCTTCCGCCAGATCCAGTGCCACTTCATGCAGTGCTTCGTCGGAGTTGGCAGGGTCCATCTGGAAGGTAAATTTGTTGCCTTTGCCGAGGTTGGCGGCTGAGCCCACCGCATCACGGAAAGGGCCGTAGTAGGCTGAGGCATACTTGGCGGAATAGGCCATGATGCGGGTATTGATGTGGCCGTTTTCTTCCAGCTCATCACGGATACCGCCGATACGCCCATCCATCATGTCGGAAGGTGCCACGATGTCGGCACCGGCTTCGGCATGGGACAGCGCCTGACGAATCAGCGTATCGACAGTACGGTCATTCAGGACATAACCGCTGGCGTCGATGATGCCGTCCAGACCATGGGTGGTGAACGGGTCCAGAGCCACATCAGTAATGATGCCCAGTTCAGGGCAGGCGTCCTTGATGGCGCGGGTGGCACGCTGGGCCAGGCCGTCAGGATTGTAGGACTCTTCGGCCAGCTCGCTTTTCAGATGAGCAGGGGTGACCGGAAACAGTGCCATGGCCGGGATACCCAGACTGACCAGCTCTTTGGCTTCACGCACCAGCAAGTCGATACTCATCCGCTCAACGCCGGGCATGGAGGCCACCGGCTCACGCTGGTTGTCACCCTCAAGGATAAATACCGGGTAGATCAGATCGTTGGTAGTCAGCACGTTCTCACGCACCAGTCGGCGGGAAAAATCATCCGCTCGATTACGGCGCATACGGGTTTCCGGATAAAAACGCTGGCTGGAATTAAAACGCACTTGAGGCCTCCTACACGCACGGGCTCTATTCTTTGACAAAATTATGACAGCAGCATGACATGGCCCGGCAAGAATACGCCTGAGGCCGCCAGTTGCAAGGATAGTTCATCCTCGCCACGGGTCATGAAACCGGGTGAATACCGTTATTGCGGCTGGCGACTGGTCGCAACAGCGCCAAGCCACCCATTAACCGCCACTGTTCACATAGCGCAGTCAGCTTGCCGTGCCTGCCGGTTCCAGATCATTGCCGTAAAGTGATGCCGAATTGTAGACCCTTGCCCGCAGCTTCCCTATGACAAGAAACATATTGGCGCGAATTAGCAGCCTGCTGGCAGGACGAATCCGCCACCGCGCCACGGATTAGTGCAAAGAGGGTTGATCGGTGCCGGAGTCCGACTCTATAAAGGAAACAGGATCAGCCCCAGAACGTATTCACGAGCCAGACAGGGCGAAAAGCGCTGAGGTAGCGCCTTTATATCCGTGACACAGGGCTGCAGACACGGATGAGCTTCCACCTTTCAACACCGTATGGCCGATGTGCAGCAACTCATGAACACGTTCTTCTATGCCGACTATTGAGAGCACTATGACCCTAGCCCCATCCTCTGTGCCCGTCGCCACCCTGCGCGACACCCTGTTGCCGGCGTTAAATCAGATCATTCTTGGCAAGGAGCTAACGCTCAAGCTGGCCGCTACCTGCCTGCTGGCAAACGGCCATCTGCTGCTGGAAGACTTGCCGGGGATGGGCAAGACCACCCTGTCTCATGCTCTGGCCAAAGTATTCGGGCTCAGTTATCGCCGCATCCAGTTCACCAGCGATCTGCTGCCCGCCGACATACTGGGCGCATCGGTCTATCACCCTGAGCAGCAGCATTTTCGCTTTCATCCCGGCCCTATTTTCAGTCAGGTGGTCCTGGCCGATGAGCTCAACCGGGCGACGCCCAAGGCACAGAGCGCTCTGCTGGAGGCCATGGAGGAATATCAGGTCAGCATCGAAGGCGAAAGCTGGCCGCTGCCGCAACCCTTCTTTGTCATTGCCACCCAGAACCCCCAGCACCATGCCGGTACCTATCCCCTGCCTGAATCCCAGCTGGATCGCTTTCTGATGCGCCTGTCGCTCGGCTATCCCGATCCGGCGGCTGAGCGACGCCTGCTGCGCGGTGATTCCGGCCGCGAAGCCCTGCACAGCCTGCAGCCTGTGCTGAGTGCCGAACAGCTGCAGCTGCTGCAGCAGGATGTCCAGCACGCGAGCGTCAGTGAAGGGCTGCTGGACTATGTCCAGCGTCTGGTCAATTACACCCGCCAGCACGAACAGATTGAACTGGGCCTGTCACCGCGTGCGGCTCAGGCATTGCTGCGGGCCGCCCGCAGCTGGTCACTGCTGAGCGGGCGCGACTATGTGCTGCCCGATGACGTGCAGGCGGTATTCGTTGCGGTGGCCGGGCATCGTCTGCACGGCACAGGGGACCAGCCCGGCGCCCACCTGGCCCGCCTCTGCCTGCAACAGGTACAGGTGGTCGCCTGATGCGCTCCTGGCTGCAGAACCCGCCTTCCCTGCTCCTCAGCTGGCGCCGCTACTGGCAGGACTGGAGCCGTCAGCGTCTGGCCAGCCATGACCGCGTGCGTCTCGATCAGCGCCGCATCTTCATTCTGCCCAGCCGCAGCGGGCTGGGTTTTATCGCGCTACTGGTGCTGCTGCTATTGCTGGCGATCAACTTCCAGAATGCGCTGATCTATGGTCTGTGTTTCTGGCTGGCGACCATCATGCTGCTCCTGACTTTGCACACCTACCGTGGTCTGCATGGTTTGCAGGTACATACGTTGCCCGGCCAGCCCTGCTTTGCCGGGGAAACGGCGCTATTCCGTCTGCATCTGCAGCGGGAAGCGAAGCAGAGTGGCTGTGTACTGGCGTTATCCTGGCCCGGCGGACCGGCGATCAGTGTCGATTTGCTCAACCATGCCAGCCAGAGCGTCGATCTGCCCTACCCGGCAACCCAGCGCGGCTGGCTGCGTCCACCACGGCTCACCCTGCAGACCACCTATCCCGGCGGCTTGATTCGGGCCTGGACCTACCTGATCTTCGACTGGCAGGCACTGGTCTACCCGGCTCCGATGGCGGTGCCGCCCGCCCTCAGCAGTGACAGTGAAAGCGAACACAGCGACAGCCAGCCCCTCAGTGCCGGCGGTCAGGATTTCCATGGTTTGCGCAGCTATCAGGCAGGCGACAGTCTGCGTCGCATCCACTGGCCAGCCTACGCTCGCAGCGGTCGCCTCTACAGTCGCACCTTCAGCCAGAGTCTGCGTCAGCATGACTGGCTGGACTGGCAGGCAATGCCCGGCCCCGGCAGCGAAGCCCGATTGTCACAACTGTGCAGTGAAATCCTGCGGATGGAACAGCTTCACCAGTCTTACGGGCTGCGCCTGCCCAATCAGCAATTTGCGCCGCGGCACGGCACGGCTCATCAGGCGACCTGTTTAAAAGCGCTGGCCCTGTACGGACTGGAGGAACCCCGATGAACGGCGGCGGACTGCTGCAGCGCCCGCAGCTGTATAGCCTCAGCCTGATGCAACTGGCGGTGATGCTGAGCCTCGCTCCCCATCTGCCGTTGTGGCTGCTGGGGATTCTGCTGAGCTGTGCCGGCTGGCGCTTGTCACGCCCGCGCCATGCCTGGCAGATGCCGCCACTGCCGGTCAAGCTGCTGCTGATCGGTGCCTGCATCGCCGTGTTCTATTTCACCCATCTGTCATTACGAACCATGGAAGGGGTCGTCGCCCTGCTGGCCAGTGGCTTTGCCCTGAAGACCCTGGAGGTAGGCTCACGCCGTGATGGTCTGGTGGTGATCTTCGCGGGCAGCTTTGTGCTGGCCTGCAGTTTTCTGTTTGACCAGTCGCTGTGGGCCAGCTGCTATGTGATTTTCTGCCTGTGGATACTCCTGGCCACCCTGCTGCACTTGCATCAGCCGCCACTGCAGCGACGTTCGCCATGGCAGCCCTGCTTCAGCAGAGCGGCTGTGCTGATGGCCCAGAGTCTGCCACTGATGGTGGTGCTGTATCTGGTATTTCCACGCCTGCCGCCACTGTGGACCATGCCCCTGCAAAGTGGTCAGGGTCTGACGGGCATCAGCGATCGCGTGGCACCCGGTGAGCTGGCCAGTCTGGCGCAGTCCAACGAACTGGCCTTTCAGGTCAGTTTTGATGGTGCGCCCCCTGCCCAGCGTCAGTTGTACTGGCGTGGTCTGGTGCTGAACCGTTACGACGGCAGTGCCTGGGTACCGGCGCCCTTTCCCGGCCCGAGTCAGCAACAGCAGCTGGCACAGACACAGCTGCGCACGCTGGCCGATGCCGACCCCGGTCAGGCGGTCAGCTATTCACTCATTATGCAGCCCAGTGGCCAGCGCTGGCTGTTTGCCCTGGCTCCGGCAGAAATACTGCAGGGCCAGGCCACGGTCAGCTATGACGATACCCTGCAGGCCAGCAAGCGTCTGGACGACACCCTCGGACTACGGCTGCGCAGCTACCCTGACAGCCCGCGTGACCGCCTGCTGCCTGACTGGCTGAAACGGCAGAGCCTGCAACTGCCCGCCATGGGCAACCCCCGCACCCGCACGCTGGCCGAGCAGCTGCGACACCGTTACAACGACGACGCACTGTTACTGCAGGCCGCCATGGCGCTCTACCGTCAGCAGCCGTTCACCTACACCCTGACGCCGCCGACCTACAGCGGGCTCAATAGCATTGATGACTTCATGTTCGACGGACAGCGAGGCTTCTGCGCTCACTTCGCGGGCAGTCTGGTTTATCTGCTGCGCGCTGCTGGCATTCCGACCCGGCTGGTCGTCGGCTATCAGGGCGGGGAGTGGAATGGTCGCGGCAACTTTCTCACCGTCCGTCAGGCAGAAGCTCATGCCTGGGCCGAAGCCTGGGTGAGTGACAAAGGCTGGCAGCGGCTCGATCCGACGGCCATGGTGGCACCGGATCGTATCGAACGCAGCACCGATCAGCTGGCCGATATGGAAGGCGCGCCCTTACTGCGCCGCACTCTGCATGCCCTGCCCTGGCTGCAGCTGGCCAGACAGCAGATGGATGCCTGGCAGTACGCCTGGCAACGGGCGGTGGTCAACTACGGCAGCAACCAGCAATTCCAGCTGTGGCAGCAACTGCAAAGCTTTTTCAGCAGCGACTGGCGTCACTGGCTGTGGCCGTTGGCCGCTCTGCTCGGCCTGTTTACCGCCTTTGCCACCATCAGCGGTGTCTGGCGGCGCCAGCCCAAGGCACTGGAAGTACAGCTGCTGGAACAGCTGTGTACACGCATGGCACAGCGAGGGCTGACGGCCAGCATGAGCATGACGCCACAGCATCTGGCCCAGATGCTGATGGAGGCCTATCCCGCTCAGCAACCCGCCATCGATGGCTTTTTCGCACTGCTGCAACAGCGGCTCTACCAGCCCGGCCAGCAGGTGTCTGCGGCCAGACTGCGCCATGCCTATCGCACCCTCATACGCCTGTTGCGCCAACGCCCTGCCCCGACAGGCAGATCGTAACCATGCGGGTGAATCCGGCTGTGGTAGAATGGCCGCTTTCCCGTTCTGTCAGTTGAGATGCGCCGTTGAACTACCGCCATATCTATCATGCAGGCAATTTTGCGGACGTATGGAAACATGCGGTGCTGGTTGCCCTGTTTGATGCCCTCAAGCAAAAAGCCAAACCGTTCTGCTATCTGGACACCCACGCCGGTATTGGCCGTTACGACCTGCAGGCCGAAGAGGCACGCAAAACCGCCGAAGCCGACAAGGGTATCGCCAGCCTGTGGCAGGCTACGGATCTGCCCGAGCTGCTGCAGCAATACCGTCAGCTGATTGCGGACGACAACGTAGGCGACAGCCTGCGCTACTATCCCGGCTCACCCTGGCTGGCCAACCTGCTGCGACGGGAAGATGACTCACTGATCTGTAATGAACTGCACCCTGTTGATGTCGAAACCCTGCGCGACCTGTTCCACCGTCAGCGTAAGGTCAGCATCCGCAATGAAGATGCCTACCAGAGCCTGACTGCCTGCCTGCCACCCAAGGAAAAGCGCGGGCTGGTGCTGATCGACCCGCCTTTCGAGAAGGTCGATGAGTTCCGCCAGCTGCTGGATGGCCTGAAGAATGCCTATCAGCGCTGGCCCACCGGCATCTACACCCTGTGGTATCCGATCAAGAGCCGTGTCGAGGTACAGCAGTTCTACCGCCGTCTGGAGCTGAGCGGCATCCGTCGCATCCTGCGTGCCGAGCTCAATATGAAGCGCCCCACCGATGGCGAATTTACCGGCTCGGGTCTGGTGATGATCAACCCGCCATGGCAGATTGAACAGCGTATTCAGCCCGCCGGTGACTGGCTCGCCCGCCATCTGGGCGGCGCAGAAGCCAATTGCACCATCGACTGGCTGGTGCCGGAGTAACTGCCGCCTGCTATTCGCGCACAAACAACAACGGAGCCCACGGGCTCCGTTGTTGTTGCTATCATCAGTGATTCGGCAACGCCACCGTCATCACCTTTCCGGGCTGAGGGTCGTGGATCAGCAGTACTTCGTAATCGGCATAGTTCCCCTCTTTAGCTTCATCGCTCATCCAGACAATCCAGTCATCAACGCCATCACCATCTGCATCCGCCAACGCCATCAGCTGCAAACTGAAATTCAGTTCATCCGTGCTATAGCTCACCACCTCATTGCTCAACTGCAACGCGGGGTTGTCCAGCTGGCTCAGGGTATAGCGATCATCTTCCAGCCTCTGTGCAAGTGATGAAGGAAAACTGCGCAGATCCAGAGACTCTGCCAAAGCCTTGCCATAATCCTGCCCCGCGACTGGCAGGCTGACCTTCGCGTGTTGCAGCAAGACCAGGGTATCGCAGGTCAGGTAGTTAGCAGACTGCCTGATGTTGTTGACGTCTTCAGCCAGTACCGATGTACGTTTGGCCTGCAGATACTGCTCACAATTGGAAGCCGTTGCACCGGAAGCGAAACGCACCGGAGGTCGTGTGACACTGGCAAGATTAGGCGAAAACCGACGATCCGTCTGCTCGGACCAGGTCACTGTGGGCACCATTACCAGCGACAAGAACAAAACAAGCACAGCATGACTTCCATCCATGGAAAGCAACCCTGATTAGTTGAAAAGATAACCGGTTAATGACTCACCCTCTGGTGCGGTTCGATCCTCACCGCCACCCTGCACCAGAGCGCAGGTAGGGTGCGATGAGCACCGCGAATCGCACCGGTGTCAGCCTTACTGACACTAGCCCCTGCTAACTACCAGCCTTCTGACACCAGTACGCTTCGGTGTTATAGGGAAAGGCCAGCTCCTGCTGGTCACGCAGCTGGGGATAACGGGAAATCAGCGTTCGCAGCGCTGCTTCCACCTTGTCCTGTTCTGCCTGAGGGAGGGCGGCGATAAAGCTGACCGACAGGCTGCGGGCGATAATCACCTCCTCACTGCTGCCGATATGGGCATGGGGCCACAGTTGCTGCTGCAGCGGCGTGAACGTCTGCTGAAACAGGGCCGACTGCAGTGGCTGGCGCCAGTCGCCTTTGTAGAAGCGGGGGGCATCGCCTTCGTACGGCGTGATGATCTCGGTGATAGCCGCTACCCAGTCCACCCGCTCATCACGGACATTCCAGATCAGCGCAAAACGACCACCGGGTTTGAGGACTCTGGCCACTTCCGCCAGAGTCGCCTCAGTGGCAAACCAGTGAAAGGACTGGGCACAGACCAGCACATCGACACTGGCATCGGGCAAGGGGATGGCCGCGGCATTGCCTTCCAGCGCCTGCACCTGCGGCAGGGCCTGTTGTAGCTCGGCGCGCATGGCAGCCACCGGCTCCACCGCGATCACCTCTGCCCCGGTGGCGACCAGCCGTCGGGTAAACTTGCCGGTGCCTGCGCCAAGATCCACTACCGTGGCGGATGGCCCCAGCCCCAGGGTAGCGGTCAGCCAGCTGTCGACTTCTGCGGGATACTCCGGGCGACCGCGGCGATAGGTCGCCGAGGCCTGACTGTAACCACTCTGTGCCGCATCATGTACTGAGCTCACTCTCCATCCCTCCCACGATTGATCAGTTCAGCAGCCAGCATAGTCAGCCATTACCCAGACTCCAGCCCACCGGGATATTTCCCCGGTGTCTGCATAGATATTGCGTTTTGTGCGGCTGGCTCAGGCACGCTCGACGATGGGATAGGCCGTCGCGACCAGATGTGAACTGATGCGCTGCAGATCACGCAGGATGTCCATGTGAATACGGGAAGAGCCCAGACTGGCAGGAACCCGGCTGCGCAAGCGTGCCGCATGGCGTTCGCGGCAGTTGAAGATGCGACTGCGGTATTGCCGCTTGGCATCGATCAGCTCCTTCGCCAGCGCCGGATTCTGGCTGAGGAATACTGCCTGCGACAGGCGGAAAATCTCGAACAGATCCTCAAACAGGCTGTCCAGTTCCTCCTGCCCGGTCGGTGAAAACTCCACATTGGCTTTGTGCTTCTGCCGTGCCAGCACCATCAGGCTGGCATCAATGATGTCGCCGACATGCTCCAGATTGGTGACGAAGTTGAAGGTATCCTGCCAGCGCTGTTGCTCTTCGTCAGAACGTTCGCTGTCATCAATCGCGGCCAGATAATAGGTCGCCTCGCGGTGAATGTGGTCGATGTCGTCATCCAGACTCTTGATCTGGGCAATCACCGTCTGGTCGGCGAAGGCGCGGGGCGTACTTTCCAGCATGCGATAAGCGATATCGGCAATGCGCAGCGCCTCATTGGCCACATTAGCCATCGCCCGCGCCGGATTACGGATATCCTCCCGCGACAGATACATAGGCTGGGCCTCATCCAGCGCCACCGGCTGCTGGGCAGGCACCAGACGCACCAGCAAGGGCAACAGTCTGGGCAACAGGCCAAGCAACAGCAGACCGCTGAGCATATTGATCAGTACGTGAAACAGCACAGGAGAGGTCAGCCCCCAGCCAGTCAGCCAGTGGCTGGGCAGGCTGTTGACGCCATAAAGCAGGAAGCCGATCAGCACCGCACACAGGCGGATGGCCAGATTGCCCCAGATCACCACCCGCCCCTGTGGCCCCATGGCCCAGCCAGCAGACAGCGCGGGCAAGGCACCACCGAGATTGGCGCCCAGTACCATGATCATGGCCATTTCCGGCGGAATGGCACCGTCCATGGTCAGGTGGGCGGTAATCAGGATCACCGCCAAACTGGAATGCACGACCCAGGTAAACAATGCCATCAGGAACAGCGTCAGTGCCGTGTCATGAGCCAGGATGGCGGTCAGATATTCCATGCCGTCGCCGCTGCGCATAACTGCCGTAGTCTGGGCAATCAGCTTTAGCGCCAGCAACAACAGGCCAAGGCCAAGGCCGATGCGGCCCCAGTATTTGGTCAGCCGGGCAGTGGCATTGTTGAAGGCCAGATAGCCCGCCAGCAGCAACAGCGGTGACAGTAACGACAGATTCAGACTGAGCAGCAACGCCACCAGACTGGAGCCGATCTCCGCACCGATAGACAGCGCCAGTGCCGGCATCAGCCCCAGCGCTCCGGTTGCAACAAAACCGGTGGCCAGCAGCACCACTGCCGTCGAAGACTGCAACGCCCCGGCAGCCCCGACGCCCAGCAAGGCGGCCATCGGGCGGCGGCGCGTCAGCACCCGCACGGCGGTTTCCAGACGCCGGCCATAGGCACGCTCGAAGCCCGTTCGCACCATGCGAATTCCCCACAACAACAGGGCAATAGCACCAGCAAGGTGGATAAGTTCGTTCATGAGGGGACCTCGGCAGAATCTGGCTCAATAACGTCGGAATAACAGCAACCCGCCAACCAATACTGTTATGTCACAAAGCTGTCACATTAACGAAGCGTTCATTATTTGAATGTCGTAAAAAGAACATTTTAGTGCGTTTTTGACTTCACAAAGGCGCGAACGAAGAAATTTATCCAAAAATAGAACGCGTTAGAAAGGATTAGCTATAACAAGCGAAGATTTCAAGCGCAGAACCACCCGGTCCGGCACACTTTTTTGCACACTGAACGTACCTTACAGGACGCTGACACCTGTGCGTCTATCGAACGTCTGCAGTGACTGTTAAACCCAAGCAATTTCTGTGCAAAACAGCACTCGCTCCCAGCATAGGTATCCGTTATTACGCTGCAGATAGGTCACCACCCCACGGATGAGAAAACCGTTGTCACCAGAACGCACAATGCCACCCGAAGGTGGCATTGCTGTCGCAGATATAGGCTGTGGCCAGTGGCCTCACCCTGTGCCGGGTGACATCAGCGGATCGGCTTACTGCTTGGCCGCTGCAATCGCTGCATTCAGACCATCCAGTGTGTCCTGACCTAGCACGCTGGCCTGGGTCTGGATCACCGCAGCGGCTTTCTCGCGCATCTTGGCCAGTTCTTCAGGAGCCACTTCGTTGATCTCCATGCCGTGCTCTTTCAGGAACGCCATGGCCTTGACGGACTGCTCACGGCTATCTTTACGCTCGAAGTCACGTGAGTCCCTGGCCGCCTGCATCACGATAGCTTTTTCGTCATCGTTCAGCTTGTCCCAGAAGCTTTTCGACATCAGCACGATCCAGGGGCTGTAAACGTGCTGGGTCAGACTCAGGTACTTCTGCACTTCATAGAACTTGGACGACTCGATGGTGGTCACAGGGTTTTCCTGACCATCAACCGCTTTGGTTTCCAGTGCGGTGAACAGCTCAGAGAAGGACATGGGAACAGCGTTGGCGCCCATGCTCTTGAACAGATCCAGATACATGGGGTTCTGCATCACACGCAGTTTCACGCCATCCATATCGCTCATCTTCTCGATGGGGCGCTTGGAGTTGGTCATGTTGCGGAAACCATTCTCCCAGTACACCAGACCGACCAGACCCTGATCCTGCAGGTTGTCCAGCAATTTCTGGCCGTAGGGGCCATCCAGCACCTTGTCAGCCTGCTCGGCACTGTCAAACAAGAAAGGCAGATCCCATACGCCCATGCGCTTGTCGATCCCCACCAGCGTGGAGGTAGAGCCGACCATCATTTCCTGTGCGCCGCCGATCAGGGCGTTCTGCATCTGGATATCGCTACCCAGCGAAGCACCACCGAAGGCCTTGACCTTGAACTTGCCGCCCGACAGCTCGCTCATGCGCTGCACGAAGTAGTCAGCCGCACGACCCTGCTTGCTGTCCTGGTTCAGGCCGTAACCGAAGCGGATCAGGCGGGTGCTGATGTCAGCCGCGCTGGCGCTGACCGCAGATACGCCCAGAGCAAGGCCCAGAGCGGCGGCGGTGAGGGTTTTCAGCATCGTTTTTTTCATGGCTTTTGTTCTCTTTGTTGTGGTTATCCATACAACCTGATCACGCAACCGCAAGCAGGTTCTGACAGCCTGTGACGGTCGGGTGTGGCCGTAGCCACCCCGGTGTTATGGTTTGACGTTTACAAAAAGCTGGCCGGCACAGTGACAATGCCCGGGAACAGTACGAGCAGCACAATGATGGCCAGATAGACGAGCAGGAAAGGCATGACACCCTTCACGATGACTTCCATGGGCTGACGGGCCACACCGGAAACCACGCTCAATACCGTACCGATAGGCGGCGTGATCAGACCGACGCAACCTACCATCACAAACATGACGCCGAAGTAAATCGGATCGATCCCGGCCTTGATCACCAGCGGCATCAGTACCGGCCCCAGAATCAGGATGGTCGGGGTCAGATCCATCACCATGCCGATCAGCACCATGGCCAGCACAATGGTTGCCATCAGCAGGCGCGGGCTGTCCATCACCGGTGCCAGCAGGTCAACCAGCTCGGACGGCAGGTCAGCCAGCGTCACCATATAAGAAGACACGATGGCAGCGGCGCAGAGGAACATCACCACGCTGGTGGTGCTGGCAGCACGTACAAACAGCGGCACCAGATCCTTGATACTCAGTTCGCGGTAAATCACCACGCTGACAAACAGGGCATAGGCCGCAGCCACAACGGCTGCTTCAGTCGGGGTAAAGATCCCACCGCGCAGACCACCGATAATGATCACCGGCATCAGCAGGGCCAGAATGCCGTCTTTGGCCGTGGCCATACGCTGTTTCATGCTCTGCCGTGGCTGTGGCTGCACGTCGATGGTCTTCATGCTCCAGCGCCAGGCCAGTACCAGACCCAGCCCCATGATGATGCCGGGCACGATACCGGCCATGAACAGATCACTGATCGACTGGTTGGTGGTCACCCCAAAAATAATGAAGGGCATGCTGGGCGGAATGATCGGCGCGATGATACCGCCTGAGGCAATCAGACCGGCTGAGCGCCCTACCGGATAACCGTTGTCACGCATCATCGGCAGCAGCAGCGTAGCCAGTGCCGCCGTATCGGCGATGGCAGAGCCGGACAGGCTGGCCAGAATCACCGACGCAATAATGGCGACAAACCCCAGTCCACCACGACGATGGCCGACACAGCTGATGGCCAGATCGATAATGCGGCGGGAAATACCACCGGCATTCATCACCTCACCGGCCAGTACAAAGAAAGGCACCGCCATCAGCGGGAAGCTGTCAGCACCACTGACCAGGTTTTGCGCCACCAGCTGGGCATCGAAGAAATCCAGGTGCCACATCAGCACCACGCCGGTCATGATCAGGGCAAAGGCAATGGGCATCCCCAGAGCCATGAAGCCCATCAGGGCGACAAGGAACAGACCCAGAGTCATTAATGCGTCTCCTCGTCAGCATGGAAGGGGTGGCTTTCACCGGGAATATAGGCCTTTCTACTACCGGTCAGGGCGCGCATCAGATTGGCGAAGATATACAGCGCCATGCCCAGCGCAGCGACCAGCCCTGCACCGGCCATCAGTGCCAGCGGATACTTCATCACGGTAGAGGTAATGCGCCAGCCGATCTGGTACTGATGCCAGCTCCCCTGCCAGAACAGCCACAGGGCATAGAGCATCAGCCCGTGGCTGACGATCATGCATAGCTTGCGCAGCGGTGCAGGCAGTGCCCGCTGGGCCAGATCAAAACCAATATGGATATGGCGCCCGGTGGCCAGCACCGCGCCGAGGAAAATCAGCCAGACGAACAGCAGACGGGAAAGCTCTTCCGACGCTGCAATGCCGGAACCAAACACATAACGCAGGATCACGTTGCCGAAAACCGCGACGAACATCACTGCCAGCGCGGCAGCCATCAGATACTCGATCAGCTTTTCAACACGGTTGATGAGGGCTGTCATCTTATCTTTATCCTCATTCATTCACTCATTCGGCCGCAGCGGCGCTTGCCGGAGCAGGCGCCAGGACAACAAGTGACTCAGAGACTGAGTTTTGCCATGGCATCACTCACCAGGTCATCCGGGCTCTGGCGCACGTCACAGACGGCCACACCCGGCTCCTCCAATGGCTCTTCCAGTGTGCCAAACTGACTGTCGAGCAGAGACGTCGGCATGAAATGCCCCTGCCGCGCAGCCATCCGTTGCTTGATAGTGCTGTAGCTACCCTGCAGATAGACAAACTGCAGGGATGCACATCCCGACCGTAACTGGTCGCGATAAATACCTTTCAGAGACGAACATGACAGCACCAGCCCCGTCCCCTGACTATCAGCCGCCGCCAGCTTGTCAGCCAGCAATGCCAGCCAGTCACGGCGGTCTTCATCTGTCAGGGGAATCCCCTGGCTCATCTTGTCGACGTTGCACTGGGGGTGATAGGCATCCCCTTCGACGAAAGACAAACCCAGGCGGTCAGCCAGCCGTTGCCCAATCAGGCTTTTGCCGCATCCAGACACGCCCATCACGACAATCACAGGGTGCTTCATGTTAGCGCTAACATCCTTCTTGCTAAAAAATCGGCAAGGGTTTAGATTGCCGTGCGACTGGGAAGCCAGTGTCATCAAAGCCACGAACCACGCGGCTCAGCCTGTGCTGAGGAGCGTTTATCAAGGGCGCTTCCCGGGGTTTCCACCTTAGTTGTTTTTGGTTGGATAGGCGCCAATGTTAGCGGTAACATGGCGACTGTCAAGCCTACTTTTTGTGCGATACAGCTACGAGGCGCCCTCTTCGCACAATAATGATGCAGCTGCGACGGCCTGCGAATGAAGGATTTGCATTTCCCCGGCACGTTGCTGCACGCCGGGGTAAGATGTCGCCTGACACAGCTCGTGATATTCAGGCCCGGCAGAGGACAACGCCCCGGGTGTTTTAATAACGGCACTGCAACAAGAAAAATTATCATCTGCGCAGCTCGCCAATCATGACTACCCTGCCGTCTGATCACCCCGCCTGATCAGACCTGCCAGCACGGCAGCCGCCGGGTAAGCCAGCAAGGACCGGACAATAACCATGAAAACACCGGCAAGAGCCAAGCGCAGTGCGGTTGGCAAAGTCACCCTCAATGATGTGGCCGAACGCGTAGGCGTCAGTGCCATTACCATCTCCCGCGCCCTGCGCACACCGGAAAAGGTCTCGGAAGTTCTGCGCCAGCGTATCGATGAAGCGGTGCAGGAGCTGGGCTATCGCCCGAACTACGCCGCCCGCGCCCTGGCGTCGGCACGCTCGCACACGGTGGTGGTACTGGTGCCGTCGCTGTCCAACGAGGTCTTTGTTGACACTCTCAGCGGCATCTACGAGACCCTGCACCCACGCGGCTATCAGGTACTGATCGGCAACTCGCGCTACTCAAAGGAAGAGGAAGAGCGCCTGCTGTCGGCCTACCTGACCCACAACCCTGACGGCATTCTGGTCACCGGCTTTGAACATACCGCTGAAGTCGAGCGCCTGCTGGCCAACGCCGGCTGCCCGGTGGTGTACATGATGGAAATGGATGAACAGGGCCAGCGCCCCTGCGTCGGTTTCTCCCAGTACGAATGCGGGCTGGCGATGACCAACTACCTGCTGCAGCGCGGCTATCAGCGCATTGGTTTTATGGCAGTGCAGGGTGACTCGCGCGTACTGAAACGCTGGCAGGGTTATCAGGACAGTCTCAAGCAGGCTGACCGCTACGACCCTCGCCGCGAATATTATGTCCCGGATTCTTCCAGTGTGGGCCTCGGCGCCGAACTGCTGGCACAGATGCTGGAACAGGCGCCCGATCTGGATGCCGTGTTCTGCTGTAACGATGACCTGGCGCAGGGCGCCCTGTTTTACTGTCAGCGCCACGGCATCCGGGTGCCTGAACAGCTGGCCATTGTCGGCTTCAACGATCTGGCCGCCTCCGCCTGGACGGTGCCATCGCTGACCAGCATCGCCACCCCGCGTTATGCCATCGGCAAACGCGCTGCCGAGCTGTTCCTGCAGCTGGCCGAAGGGCAAACACCCGAGCAGACCGCCTTTGACCTCGGCTTTGAACTGGTCGCCAGAGAAAGTGCCTGAGCGGCCATAAGCCGCTGCTCACCTGTCTCGCTTTCCCGAATACAGCCCCCATCATCGCCACCAGCTTGCAGCGCCACTTCACCGGGACAGCCGCGGGCTGTTTCGGTTGCAGGCGCTGCCTCTGCAGCCGTTTTTCATATCTCAACGACTCTTTTTACCTGCCAACTTCGGCTTATAAAAAATTCTTAACAGGAAAAATAAATTCCTAAAAAGGCTGGACGCTTGCCGCCTTCTTCGCTTATAAAATCCCTCACCAGGAAAACAATATTCCTGATATTAAAAATTCTTCATATCTGAAGAGTGCTTTTACCAGTGTTAGACATCACCCCATAACCCCGCCCTGCGCCAGCTGCCCACTGACCCGAGGACTCGTTATGCAACACGCACAGAATCAATACGTTATAAAAATCAGCTGCCCGGCTACGTCCGGTATTGTCGCCGCCGTGGCGTCTTACCTGGCCGACCAGGGTTGCTATATCAGTGAGATGGCGCAGTACGATGACGAGGGTAACGGTCGCTTCTTCATGCGGGCAGTGTTTCGCTTCAACAGCGATGCCAGCGCCGATCTGGCCAGCGTCGAGCAGGGCTTTGAGGATGTGGCAGCCCGCTTTGCAATGGACTGGCAGCTGTTCAGCACCGCCAAACCCATGAAGGTGCTGATCATGGTCAGCAAGTACGACCACTGTCTGGCCGATCTGCTCTACCGCTTCCACAAGGGTGAGATGGACATGGAAATCGTCGCCGTGGTCTCCAACCATCTTGACCTGCGGCCCATGGCCGAGCGCGAGGGCATCCGCTTTATCTACCTGCCCGTCACTAAAGACAGCAAGGCCCGTCAGGAAGCAGAACTGCTGCGCCTGATCGATGAAACCGGCGCCGAGCTGATCGTACTGGCGCGCTATATGCAGATTCTGTCCGACGATCTGTGCAAGCAGCTGGAAGGACGCGCCATCAACATTCACCACTCTTTCCTGCCCGGTTTCAAAGGGGCCAAGCCTTACCATCAGGCGTTCGAGCGCGGCGTAAAACTGATCGGCGCCACCGCGCACTATGTCACCTCCGATCTGGACGAAGGCCCCATCATCGAGCAGGAAGTACAGCGCGTTGACCACTCCTACCAGCCGGATGATCTGGTCGCTGTCGGCCGCGATACCGAAACCGTGGCGCTGTCGAAGGCGGTCAAATACCACCTCGAACACCGCGTCTTCCTCAATCAGGACAAAACGGTGATCTTCCGATGAGCGGGCTCAGCCAAACGCTGCCCGGCGCCCGGCTGATCGACGGCAAGGCCGCGGCGGCACAGGTGCTGGCAGAAGTACGTGCCGATGTGCTCGCCCTGCAGGCACAGCAGCTGACGCCTGGTCTGGCGGTGGTGCTGGTCGGCGAAGATCCGGCCAGCCATGTCTATGTGCGCAACAAGGTGCTGCGCGCCAACGAAGTCGGCATCAACTCCTTTGAGTACCGCCTGCTGGCGGACAGTAGTGAGCAGGAGGTGCTGGATCTGGTGCAGCAGCTCAATCAGGAAGCGCAGGTCAACGGCATTCTGGTACAGCTGCCCCTGCCTGCGCATATCGACGAAAACAAAGTGCTGCAGGCCATCGACCCGCGCAAGGATGTCGATGGTTTTCACAGCGAGAACGTCGGTGGTCTGAGTCAGGGCCGTGAGGTGCTGGCGCCCTGCACCCCTGCGGGCTGCATGCGCCTGCTGCACGACCATTGCGGCGACCTGTCCGGCAAGCACGCGGTGGTAGTCGGTCGCTCCAATATTGTCGGCAAACCCATGGCCGCCCTGCTGCTGCAGGCCCACTGCAGCGTCACCGTACTGCATTCCCGCAGCGTCAATGCCGCCGCCCTGTGCCGTCAGGCCGATATTGTCGTCGCGGCAGTCGGCCGCCCGCGCATGATCGGTGCCGACTGGCTCAAACCCGGCGCAGTGGTGATTGATGTCGGTATCAACCGCATTGAAGAAGATGGCCGCTCACGGCTGGTCGGTGATGTCGATTTCGACAGCGCCGTGCAGGTTGCCGCTGCCATCACCCCCGTCCCCGGCGGCGTCGGGCCGATGACCATTGCCATGCTGATGCGCAATACCGTCACCGCCACCCTGCTGCAACAGGGGCTGGCGCCTGATCATTTATCCCGTCATTCGCTTTCACCCGCACCAACAGCCGGACAGACCGGCGCGTGAGGATGCCAAGATGCCTTTTAGTCTCCTGAAATACGGCCTGTCCTCGGAGTATCCGGCAGAAGTGGATCTGCCGGCACCGAAGGAACTCAAGCCCAGTTACGATGTGGTCATCATCGGCGGGGGCGGCCATGCGCTGGCGACCGCCTATTACCTGTCGAAGTACCACGGGGTGACCAACATCGCGGTGCTGGAAAAGGCCTATCTCGGGGGCGGCAACACTGCACGCAACACCGCCGTTATCCGCTCCAACTATCTGACCTCGGAAGGGGTGCGCTTCTACGCCGAGTCGGTAAAGCTGTTCCGTGATCTGTCCAACGAGTTCGACTTCAACATCATGTATTCCGAGCGTGGTCAGCTCACGCTGGCCCATACCGATGCCACGGTGCGGGCCTTTCGCCAGCGGGCCGAGGTCAACAAGCACTTCGGTGGCCGTACCGAGATGATCGACCGCCAGCAGATCAGGGAGCTGGTGCCGACTCTCAATCTCGACCCCGGCCATTTGCCGGTGCTGGCCGGGCTGTGGCATATCGACGGTGCGACCGCCCGTCACGATGCCGTGGCCTGGGGCTATGCCAAGCAGGCGGCCAAACGCGGCGTGGAAATCCATCAGCTGACCGAAGTGCAGGATTTCGTGGTGGAGAACAACCACGTCACCGCCATCAGGACCAACCGCGGCACCGTCCGCTGTGGCTGTGCGGTGCAGGCAGTGGCAGGCTCCAGTTCGCTGCTGCTGAACAAACTGGGGATTCGCGCGCCCATTCATACCTACCCGCTGCAGGCCATGGTGACCCAGCCGTTCAAACCCTTCCTTGATCCGCTGGTCAGCTCCTCGGCCCTGCATTGCTACGTGCAGCAGACCAGCCGCGGTGAAATCGTCATCGGTGGCGGCTCTGACCCCTACCCGCTGTACAACACCCGCTCCACCCTTGATCTGAAGGAAAGCCTGCTGGCCCATGCCATCGAAATGTTCCCCTTCATGGCCAATGCCAAACTGATGCGGCAATGGGCCGGTATCACCGACATGACCCCGGACTACAGCCCGATCATGGGTCTGTCACCGCTGGACAATTACTACCTCGACGCAGGCTGGGGCACCTGGGGCTTCAAGGCCACGCCCATCTGCGGCAAAACCATGGCCGAGCTGATCGCCAGTGGCGGCAAGGTGCCGGAGCTGATTGCGCCCTTCAGTCTGGCGCGCTTCTCCACCTTCCAGCAGGTCAATGAAATGGGCGCGACAGCCGCCAGCCACTGACAACCGGCTCTCGATCCAAGGGGAACGAACGTGAAAATCATGCACTGCCCTCTGAACGGGCCACGCAACATCAGCGAATTTACCTACGGCGGCGAATACAAACCCATGCCCGATCCGCGCCAATGCAGCGACAGCGAATGGGCCGACTATGTGTTCAACAGCGACAACCGTGCCGGGCTGGTCACTGAATGGTGGATGCACAATGCCTCCAGCTACTGGTTTCTGGCTGAGCGCCATACCGTCACTGACGAGATCATCCGCACCTTTGATCCCAAGGAAATCTTTACCCAGCGCATCGACTTCGGCGCCGATGGCAGCAAGGAGACCACAGCATGAGCAGTACCCGCCTGCCAGCGCCCATGGGCATTCTGATTGACCGCAACCGCCCGCTCAGCTTCCGTTTTGACGGCAAGACCTATCAGGGTTTTGCCGGTGACAGCATTGCCAGTGCCCTGCTGGCCAGTGACCGCTGGCTGCTGTCACGCTCGTTCAAATATCACCGCCCGCGTGCGGCCCTGACCATGGCCGGGCAGGATGCCAATACTCTGGTGCAGCTGCCTGATGAGCCCAACGTGCTGGCTGATCTGCAGGAGCTGCAGGCCGACATGCAGGTCAGCGGTCAGAACTATGCCGGCTCCCTTGATAAGGATCGCGACGCGCTGCTCGGCAAGTTCTCGAAGTTTATGCCGGTGGGCTTCTACTACCGCTCGTTCTACAAACCCAAAGGTGCGTGGAAGCTGTGGGAACCGCTGATCCGCAAGAAAGCCGGCCTCGGCGTGCTCGATTTGGGCTTCAAGCCCGGTTACTACGACAAGGCTTACCTGTTTGCTGACGTGGTCGTGATCGGTGCCGGACCCGCCGGCTTGCAGGCAGCACTGACCGCCGCCAACAACGGCGCCCGCGTCATGCTGGTGGAGCAGGAGCGCCTGCTCGGTGGCAGCCTCAACTGGGCCCGTTTTGATATCGCCGGTGAGCGTGCAGCCAGCCTGCGCAGTGCGCTGGTGGAAGCGGTGGAACAGCACCCGGATATTCAGGTACTGACCGAAGCCACCTGCAACGCCTGGTTCACCGACAACTACCTGCCGGTCATTCAGGGCAAGCGCATGTACAAGGTGCGCGCCAGAGAATGCATCGTCGCCGCTGGCACCTTCGACCAGCCGGTGATCTTCCGCAATAACGACCTGCCCGGCGTGGTGTTGACCAGTGCCGCCCAGCGCATGATGAAACTCTATGGCGTCAAACCCGGACAACAGGCCGTGGTGCTGACCGGTAACGATGACGGCTATCTGGCCGCCCTCGACCTGCACCAGCAGGGCGTCAGGGTGATGGCCGTGGTCGATATGCGCAGCGAAGCCGACGCAGCGCAGGACAGTGGCTTTGCCGCCCTCGCCGCCGCCCTGCAGCAGCGTCAGATTCCCCTGCATCAGGGCAGCACCGTCTATGAGGCCATTGCCGGTAAGGATCAGGGTCGTGTTGTCGCAGCCGATATTCGCCGCATCAGTGGCAAGGGTCAGGTGACAGGCAGCGGCCAGCGCATCGCCTGTGACCTGCTGTGCATGTCGGCCGGTTATATGCCGGTCTATCAGCTGCTCTGTCAGGCCGGCGGCAAGCTCAGCTATGACGATGCTCAGGCCGTCTTCACCATCAGTGGCCTGCCCGCACATCTGCATATCAGTGGCTCGGTCAAAGGCTACCAGCAGCTCGACAAGGTACTGGAGGACAGCCAGCAGGTCGCCCATGCCTGCTGTGCCGCCCTGCGTCTGGTCGCGCCGACCGAACAGCAGCCCCCCGCCAGCGAAAGCGGTTACAACTTCCCCTGGCCGATCTTCCCGCACCCGGATGGCAAGGATTTTGTCGACTTCGATGAAGACCTGCAGGTGCGCGATATCGTCAATGCCACCCGCCACGGCTATCGCGACGTGCAGCTGGTCAAACGTTTCTCCACCGTCGGCATGGGCCCGTCGCAGGGGCGCCACTCGGCGCTCCCTACCGCCCGTCTGGTGGCCGCCTCGACCCAGCGCAGCGTCAGTGAAACCGGCGTCACCACGGCCCGTCCGCCCTTTGTCGCGGAGAAACTGGCGCACGTCGCCGGACGCGCCTTTGACCCGTACCGTCAAACCGCCATGCACCGTCTGCACCAGCAGGCCGGTGCCAGAATGATGCCCGCCGGGATCTGGCAACGCCCGGCGTACTATGCCCCGGCCTCCTCCACTGCGTCCCGCGATCAACTGATGCAGGAGGAAGCCCGCCATGTACGTGAAAAGGTCGGCCTGATTGATGTCTCCACCCTCGGTGGACTGGACGTGCGCGGCCCCGACGCGGCAGAACTGCTGGAGCGGCTGTATACCTTCAACTTTGCCAAACAGCCGGTAGGACGCTCGCGCTATGCGCTGATGACCAACGAGCAGGGCGTCGTCATTGATGACGGGGTATGCGCCCGTTTTGCCGACAACCACTTCTATGTCTCCGCCACCACCAGCGGCGTCGACCGTATTTATCAACAGATGCTGAAATGGAATGCCCAGTGGCGGCTGGATGTGGATATCACTAACGTCACCGCCGCGCTGGCCGCGGTCAATCTGGCTGGGCCCTATGCCCGCCGGGTGCTGAGCAAACTCTGTGACGATATCGACCTGAGCCCGGAAGGCTTCCCCTATCTGGCGGTACGCAGCGGCACAGTGGCCGGTGTGCCCGCACGCCTGCTGCGCGTCGGCTTTGTCGGCGAGCTGGGGTATGAGATTCACGTTCCGGCCCGTTACGGCGCCCACCTGTGGCAGGCGTTGATGGCCGCCGGTGCCGATGAAGGCATCCGCCCGTTCGGGGTGGAAACCCAGCGCCTGCTGCGTCTGGAAAAAGGCCACGTCATCATCAGTCAGGATACCGATGGCATGACCCATCCGGCAGAGATCGACATGGGCTGGGCCATCAGCCGCAAGAAACCGTTCTTTGTCGGCAAGCGCTCCATCGACATCCTCGAAGCCCAGCCGCTGAAACGCAAACTGGTCGGTTTCCGCCTGCCCAGTGGCAGCGCCAAACCGCTGGAAGGCCATCTGGTGCTGGAGGGCGACGACATCAGCGGCAATGTCACCTCCTGTGAATACTCCGCCACGGTGGATGCCATCATCGGTCTGGCCTATGCCTCGGTAAGACAGAGCGAGCCCGGCAGCCAGATCCCCATTCGTGTCGAAGGCGGTCAGACCGTGCAGGCCGAGGTGGTCAGCCTGCCGTTCTACGACCCCAGCAACCTGCGTCAGGAGCAATAAGCATGAGCCAGATGACCAGCGCTGCGGCGCTCGCCTCGTTCTCCTTCGCCAGCACGGTGATGGACGTCAGCCCGCTGGCGTACCGTTACCCGCAGGCACAACGGCAGGCCTTTGCCAGTACCGAAATCATTACCTGCTATAACGACCCGCAGCAGGAGCGCCAGCAGCTGGGCCAGTGCGCCCTGCTGGACCTGACCCCGCTGGCCCGGGTGGGCCTGCGTGGCCGTCAGGCGGCGGATTACCTGAATGCACGCCAGTATCAGCTGCCACAGGCGCCTAATCAGGCGCTGGGGCAGAGCGATGGCAGCGCCATTCTGCGGCTGTCGCAGACGGAGTACTTCCTGCTCGGCAGTCTCGGTGATCTGGGCCAGCGCATTCGCGCAGAAGAATCCGCCTGGAGCCTGTCCGATGAATCGGTGTACCTGTTGCCCCGTCAGGACAGCCACGCCTGGCTGCTGCTCACCGGCAACCATGTGGCCGAGGTGATGGCCAAACTCTGTGGCGTCGACCTGCGCGCCGAGGCTTTCCCACCCGGCAGCGTGGCGCAAACCTCAGCCGCCCGCATCAATGTCATCGTCGCCAATCTGGGCAGCGAGCCGCTGCCCTGCTTCCATCTGCTGTGTGACCGTGCCTCGCTGAACTATTTCTGGGATGCCGTGCTGGATGCCATGGAGGAGTTTGGCGGTATACCCGTCGGTATCGACGCCCTGCGCTAACAGGTTGTTGAAAATCTATCTGCGTTGCCGAATACCGTGTCAAAAACAGGCTCACAGCCAAAGGCTGAACGTGCTTTAGCACGGCCCCGAAGGGGCGAGCGGAGCGAGTCAAATGCTCATTTAGTTCACTAAACTCCGCTTTTTCGCCTGTTTCTTGTGCCCTCGGGGTATTTCCTTGTCTCGGCTGCCTCGATAACGTTTTTCAACAGCCTG
>NZ_LAPT01000079.1 GCF_003194385.1 Pokkaliibacter plantistimulans | reverse complement strand
TCACTGCTGGGATAATGCGCCTATGGAGCGGCTCTTTCGCAGTGTGAAAAGTGAGTGGGTACCGAAGTGTGGATACACCAGCCTGGATCAGGCGATCAAGGATATCGGTGACTACCTGATGAGCTATTACAACGAACAGAGGCCTCATTGCCACAACGGTGGTTTAACCCCGGTGATGAGGGAAAAAGAAGCTAAGAAGCTGTCCGGAAATAGTTGACCACTACACAGCAAGCCTGACTCAGGGATAGCTCCTCAGGGAAAGATGGAAAATCAGGGAGAGATGGAAAGGCCGGGAATGCTGGCAGGGAAGAACGATTCAGGGACGATTACGACGGATTTTCAGGGACAGGAAGGGGCTCACCGGCCAGGGGATGGCCAGTAGCAGAAACACTCAGGAGGAGCCGATGTACCACCGCACGCTATCTGCCACGGATGCCCGTAGGCTGCATGGTTTTCTCATGGTCTGTGAAGACGGTCGGCAGATCTATGAAGAGGCAGCTGCACACACGGATGATCCGGGGCTGCAGAAGTTACTGACCGATCAGGCCAGCACCCGCAGCAAGACTATCAATGCACTCAAACCACGCTACGAACTGCACAGTGGCGAGCAACTGCATCATCCACGTTCCGTTCAGGGCCTGTTGCAGCAATGGTGTATTGAACTGGGTCAGCGATTCGGCAGTGAGCACGCCGCATTGAGCGTACTCTTCAGCCAGCTGGAGAAGCTGGAGGACCACACGCTGAACATGCTGTATAAAACCATTCGCCAGATCGAAAGTGGATTGCTGGCGAAAGAGCTGAGCGAGCAAATCGTGCTGGTTCTGGAAAGCCATCACCGGCTCAAACAACTCAAGGCGACTTACCGCCTCTGAACAAAGCACAGGCTACGCAGTTGGATGGAACCGGGGAAACACTATGAAAACAGCCGCTGCTTATTGTCATCTAACCCCCGGATCAGCTCAGCTATAGTTAGCAGGTCATAGTTCGTAGGTAATAGTTAGCAGGCCGTTGAACGTCTGTCTGCGCTGCGCATACCACGCTTTGCAACGACCTGTCAGATTCTTCGTCCCTGTCAGCTCACTCCGCCATGACGGCTTCTGCACAGGACACTGAACACCGATTTTCAAACCGCGACTCAACCTTAGAGGGACTTACCATGAGTACAGCAAAAGCAACCCAGACTACAACTGCTGCCGCCGCTGCCAAAGCACATGAAACCATTGACCGTATTGCGATCCATGCAGAGAAAGCCGAGGAGAACATCCGCGCCAAAGCGGGAGAAGTGGATGACAGCGTCAAGGCGCAGTACGCCCAGGCCAAGGTAAAAGGCCAGCAGGCCTGTGATGCCGTCTCCACCTATGTTAAGGAAAACCCCATGACGTCGCTTGGGATCGCCTTTGGTGCCGGTGTACTGCTGACTGCGCTGCTGCGTCGTAAATAAACCCTATGCAGCCATCCCAATCCCCCCTGAGCCCACCCGAGCCTGATATGCAATCTCAGGCCGAACAGGAAGCAGCCAGCAGCGATACCGCGCAGGTTTCGCTGCTGGCGCAGTTATCTGACAGTTGGCATGCCGTGCTGTCGCAGATTTCCGGTGCCGTCGATCTTGCCGCACTGGAAGCCCGGCTGGCAGCACTGAGTCTACTGGAGATGCTGGCACTGGCGATTACTCTGGCGGTGCTTGCCATCACAGCGTGGCTACTGGTGCTGGTACTGATCGCCCTGGCGCTGATGGCAGCTGGCCTGCCGCTCTGGCTAAGCGTCACCGTGCTGCTGGTCACCAATCTGGCAGCCTGTGTCTGGATCGTGCTACGCATCCGGCGCAAGTCGGCAGACGCCACATTCCCGGCAACCCGTTCGGTGTTCAGGGAATACACCCAGCCTCAGCACGACACCGCAGAGTAAGGCAGGAGGTTCAGCCATGTTTGGACAATCGACCCTGAAGCAGCACATTCATGACCAGCGCCTTGCCCTGCATGACGGCAAGGTCAGACAGGACATCAGCCTCACCGCCAGCAAGGCCCGAGTGTATCAGGCCATCACCAGCAGGCAGGCACTGGCCACCGTATTCGGGGCAGGCATCATCGCGGGCCTGCTGCGCCCCATCAAACAGACGGTGGTCTATCAGGACGATGAAACACCCCCTACCACTCACACCCGCCCATCCAGACTGAGCATGATCTGGGGCTTCGTCAGCCCGATCGTGACGCCCCTGCTGGCATCCCTGCTAGCCGAGCGTCTGGCCATGCTTTCTGCTGCTCAATATGAGGAGCCAGCGACCAGCGACGCCCCTGCCGATCACTCTGATTAAGCGTTACTTCTGCACTGTCCGAGCCATAAGCGCCGGACATAGCCATTAGCGACAGATTGCTGTTCAACAGCGACCCGTTGCGGAGCTTGCAACGCTCAGGCATTGCCCGGCAAGCGACTATCGCGCACTGTCAGTGAGGCGCTGGCCTGTCAGGGCACAGCCGACATCTCCCCCTATCAGCCATAGTCATCATCATGAGCCGAGCATTCGTCAAAGAAGACAGCGATCAGCCTGAAACCCTGCCAGATCGCCCCATCAGTGATCTACCCAACTACATGACCGCGACGGGGTATCAGCAGATGCAGCAGACCCTGGCCAGACTTGAGCAGCAACTTGAACAGCTCAAGGCCAGCAGCAGCTTTACCGCCAACGCCGAACGGCCGATGCTGGAGCGCGACCTGCGCTACTATCGCCAGCGTCTGCAATCAGCCCAGCTGCTGTCTCCTCCGGCTCAGACAGACAAGATCAGCTTTGGCTGTCAGATCAGTTTTGTTGATGCCGACGAGCGTCACTTTCAGTTTCGGATCGTCGGCGAGGATGAGGCGGATGCCGAACAGGGCACCATCAGCTGGGCCTCCCCGCTGGCCAGAGCGCTGCTCGGCAAACAGCAGGGAGACACAGTACTGTGGCCCAAACCTGCCGGCGCCATTGAAATCGAGATAACAGCGATCAGCCGTTAGGGCCAAAGCGGTCTGCGCGGAACAGGCTGAGATCAAACTCACTCTGCCCTGTCATCACCAGATCACGCAGTATTTCCCCCATCACGCTGACAAACTTGAAGCCATGGCCAGAGAACCCGGCAGCCACCGCGACATGAGGATGATCTGGCAGTGTGTCGATGATGAAATGCTCATCCGGGGTAACGGTATAGATACAGACCTTACCCTGAGTGAGATCGCCGTTCGCGCCCGGCATATACCGCTGCAGCAGCCAGCGCAACTCTTCTTCATCCTCGGCGATAAAGCTTCTGTCGTCGTCATCCGGGTTGATCCGCTCACCGCTGTCGTGGCGCCCGATCTTCAGGCCCAGTCCGTCCAGCACCGGAAAGCCATAGTACTGACGTTGCAGCAGATCGAAGATAAACACCGGAAACTCACCGGCATCGGTGGCATGTTGCGGGGCGTTATAAGCGGTACCGGCGGGCAGGAACCAGCCTACTGTCTTGCGGGTAGGGCGCAGTGGCAGGGAATGGCCGTAGAGTGATTGCAGCAACTGCTCGCTCCAGGCGCCGGCGCTGACAATCAGTCGGCGGGCCGTGAATAGCCCCTTACTGGTCCGTACGGTCACGCCCTCCGGCTGAACCTCAATGGCGGTTACCCGGGTGTGGGTATGCAGCTCTGCTCCGGCCGCCAGCGCCAGCTCACGATAGCTACTGATGCAGTCTTCACAGCGCAGCACCCCGGCTTCAGGTTCATAACAGCCGATATAGTCATCCGGCACATTGAGACCCTCGAACCGCGCGCGCACCTCCGCTCCTGTCAGCACTTCCAGTGGAATCTGATGAGCACGAGCACTGCGCTCCACTTCGGCGACAAAACCTGAGCCTGGGGCACCGATGCAGATACTGCCGGTATTGAGAAACAAGGGTTTGCCGGTCAGCTCCGCCAGCTCATTCCACAGCTGCTGAGCCCGTTTTGCCAGCGGCACATAGGTATCACCTTCGGTGGTATAGGCATGGCGAATGATACGGGTTTCACCATGGTGGCTCCCCTGCGTATGGGGCGGATCAAAGCTGTCGAACAGTGCCACCTGATGCCCATCGCGGGCCAGATAATAACCGGCAGCCATACCCATGGACCCGCCACCCACCACGATGCAATCAAAATGCGGTTGCATGCGTATTCCTCATCCCGTTTTAGGTTCAGGCGAGGATTATCGACCAGCACTCTGTGATTGGCGATGGCCACCTCGTGGATTACCGGCAAAGATGCAGCAACACATTGATCTGAAAAGGGTATTTAACTAAGAGGCGGTCACACCTTAAAGCTGCTGGTGACACGGCTTGTCTGTTTTGCCGGGGGATGGAGCTGGACGCGGTTGCGACCTGCCTCTTTGGCCTGATACAGCGCCGCATCAGCACGGCGAATAAGATCATTGCAGCTATCTCCGCGCTGATAGGCAGTCACGCCGAGGCTGGCAGTCTGGTTACCGGCAGGCCCCTGTACCGCCTGACTGATTTCCCGTCGCAGGATTTCTGCCAGATGACCGGTCGCGGCCAGATTCAGCCCGGGGCAGATAACCATGAACTCCTCTCCACCCCAGCGGCCAAAAACATGCTTATGGTTGATGACTTGCTCGACACTGCGGCACACCATATTCAGTACCGCGTCGCCCTCCTGATGGCCATAGCGATCATTCACCAGTTTGAAATGATCCAGATCGAGCAGAATCAGGCCGACACTGTACTGCCCGGCAGCGCACAGATCGACTTCGCGGGCCAGCACCTCATCCAGTAGCTTGCGATTGCTCACCCCCGTCAGAGGGTCGGTGATGGTGATCCGCTCTAGCTTGCGGTTGAACTTCTTCAGCTGATAGTTGCGGTACCACAGAAACGCCATCAGCACCGCCAGTGCCAGCCCGCCACGCCAGATCCAGGTGTAGTCTACGGACTGTACATAACGCACGGACACCCACTGGTTATAAATACGTTTAGGGACTTCGGTTCCCATAGCATTGAGAGTTTTCTGTACCACCCCCAGCAGATGGGGAGTACTGCTGTGCACGCCCATGGCAATGTGCAGCTGCTCGTCAAACCGGCCTGCAATCTTGATGTCATACCAGCCATGCTGCTGCATACCGTAGGCAATGGCCGCCACGGAGTCGACATAGCCATAGAGTTCACCGTCACGGATACGCCGTACCGCATCGGCCATGCTGCTCACTGCCACCAGCTGCAGCTGCGGATAACGCTTCTTCAGCGCATCGAAGCTAAACAGCCCGGGCACATAGCCGAGCTTACGATCTTTCAATAGCTGCACATCGCCGACGAATATTTCATCCGAACCGGTCGCCAGAACAATGGGGATGTCCAGAAAAGGTTTGGTATAACGCAAGCCGCTTTGTCCGGCCGCCATGGAGATCAGTGGTACCAGATCACAGTCGCCACGGCCTGCCGCTTCAAGCAGCTCGGCGCTGGTGGAGTAAAAACGGGGGTGAAAGGATAGCTTCAGACGCTGACTGAGCTGGCGCAGCAGATCGGCACTGATGCCGCTCAGCTGGCCATTGGCCTGCCCCTCATAGGGCATATGATCAGACTGCACACAGACCTGCACATCATTCAGCCCAACAAGATAGCGCTGGTCTTCATCATTGAGGGTAGTGGCATCGGCCTGATCGGCAGCGGCGAGATTCCAGCGGGCGAACAGATGCTGCATTTCCTGCTGGGTAATGGACTCTACTCCCTTCTGCAGAATATCGCGCAGAATGGCCTGATCCTTGTTAACGCCAATACTCATGACGCTGGTAAAACGCCGGTCCGTCGCTTGCCCTGCCAGCTTGATGTTGGTCAGAAAATGGGTATCGATCAGATACTGCACCACGCCCGGCTCACCGACGGTGGCATCGGCACGGCCAAAGGCAACTGACTCCAGATTATCGAGGGTGTCATCTTCCAGCAGCAGCTTGATCTTGGGGTAACTGGTTTCCAGTACCTCCTGAAAGAAAAAGCCACGGGGAATAGCCACCGTCTTGCCATTGAGGTCTTCCAGACTGTGGATGCTGTCGTTGTCACGGGTGACAAAAATACCGGACGGTGACGAAAGATAGGGGTTAGTAAAGCTCATGAACTCCCGGCGACCGGGCGTATTGACAATATTGAGCATGACATCCAGGCGGCCATCTCTGATCATCGCCATGAACTCATCCCACTCCGGCCCCGAGATATAACGGATATTGAGGCCCATTTTTACCGCCAACAGATTCATGTAGTCGACAGAAAAGCCAGTGGGCTGGCCATTCTGATTGAAATTGAACGGTGGCCAGTTCATTTCGTTATGCACGGTGATCACCGGATGCTTCACCAGCCAGGCACGCTCCTTATCGTCCAGCGGTACAACAGCCGCGGCAACGCTGGCAGCCAGCCACCAGAAGCACAGCACGCCGAGCACCCTGCCGCCCCAGCGGAAAAATGGCCCTTCCCTGCGCAATCTACGCGTTATCACTGCTGATCCCACTCCTGCACTGTGCTCACCCTCATCTCCCTGTGTGGCTGTTAGTTCATTATTGTTCTCGGCAGGCAGCGATATTCCTTGTAATTAGGTGAACGCTCGCCGGCCAGAAAATGCGAAGCGCAAAAAGATAGTCCAGATCACTGCCAACGTCACTTGGCAATTGCCAAAATGTCGCTATCGGATAACTTGGCGCAAATGGGGCCTGGTCAGGCCGGTCAGTAGTAACCCCGAAGCACGTGTTCACGACCAGAGGCAATAAAAGGTAACTTGAGGTTAAATCGCTCGCTATATACCATCACACCCGTCATAACCTGCCCCAGTCATAATCAGGCCAAAGGACCCAGCATGTCACTGAAACTCGATGATCAGATCTGCTTTGCCCTGTACTCCACCTCACTGGCCATGAACAAGGTCTACCGCCGAGTGCTCAAGGCACTGGGCCTGACCTATCCGCAATATCTGGTGATGATGGTACTGTGGGAAAACGACCAGCGCATGGTGTCAGAAATTGGCGAGCGCCTTTATCTGGACTCCGCCACCCTCACGCCGCTGCTGAAGCGCATGGAAAGCGCTGGTCTGGTTGAGCGCAATCGCGCCCCGCAGGATGAACGTCAGGTCATCATCAGCCTGACCGACAAGGGCAAAAGTCTGAAGCAACAGGCTGCTGAAACCGTTCCCCAGGAAATGGTGTGCTCCATGGCCTGCAGCCTTGATGAGCTGGCCAGTATCAAGTCACAGCTGGAAGGGTTGCGCGACCGGCTGATGAAATCGGGCTGATCCCTGCGACATCGCCAACTCATAGTGAAATCGCCAACTTACAGTGAAATCGCAAACAGCTTCAGCGGCTGGCCGTTTTCACCCGGCTGCATCCCTTCCAGCACAAAGCCCAGACGCTCCAGTAAACGCCCCGAGGCAATATTGTCCGGGGTCGTGATGGCGACCAGTCGCTGCATACCCAGCTGCTGCCGGGCAAAGGTCATACAGGCCCGCGCCGCTTCCTCAGCAATACCCTGACCGCGAAAGGCCGGCATAAAGGCAAACCCCAGATCGACATCCTCAAGGCTGTCGCGTTTGATCAGACCACACATGCCCATTGGGGTCCGGGTAAGGCGGTCACTGACCAGCCACAAGCCAAACCCATGACGCAGATACATCTGCTGCGGCCCCTGACGAATATAGTCACGCGCCAGCTGTTCGCTATGGATGCCCTTGTTGCCGATAAAACGGATCCAGTCAGGATCATTGATCAGCGCCAGAATAAACCCGGCGTCATCAACCTGCACTTCTCGCAGTGCCAGACGGTCAGTCTGCATGATCAGCACAATCCCGCTCCTTATCCCGACAGCCGGGTGTCTCAGGTGAAATGGGGGTAACGCAACTGCAGTTTAGACTGGATCATATCAAATAGCTGGGTAG
Organism: Pokkaliibacter plantistimulans; assembly: GCF_003194385.1. Lineage (GTDB taxonomy): Bacteria > Pseudomonadota > Gammaproteobacteria > Pseudomonadales > Balneatricaceae > Pokkaliibacter > Pokkaliibacter plantistimulans. Next base: position 15,131 of record NZ_LAPT01000079.1, on the reverse strand, counting down.
CACTGAGCGTCAGCAGATCGCGCTTGGGGGTGACCAGCGAAATGACGCTGTCCGGCACCGGTTCAATAATCGGCACTGCACTGATTTCGTGACTGAGATCGGGGCTGTCGAACGCTTCTTTGGTATAGAGTGCGATCACATCCGTAGTGTTGACCAGCGTGCGCGCCAGCGTCATCGATGAGCACTCCTGCACCTTCAGCGGTAACGGCAGACCATTCATGCTGAACATCTGGTGGAAGTAGGTGGTTTGATCGCTCAGCGGATCAAGGCTGATCCAGTCCCCCTGTTGCAGCACGCGCAACGACTTCACGCCCTGCAACGGATGGCCACGACGAACGGCGACCAGATTGGGAATGCGACAGATGGGTATCCACTCCAGTGCGTGACCTACGGCAGGCACCTGCGAAGTGATGGCGAAATCGACCCGCCCTTCCCGCAGATGCTCCAGTAACTGATAAGGCCGCATTTCCAGCACCCGCAAAGTCACACCGGGATGCTGCTGGCGAAACGCCACGATGCCATCGGCCAGAGGGCGCAGCACCGAGGTGATGGGCGTTACCCCCAGCACCACTTCACTGACCATCATGCCCTTCATGTCTTCAATATCCTGACGTGCACGCTTTTCCGTCTCGACGATCAGGCGGGCATGGCCCAGCAGACGCTGACCGTATTCAGTGATGGTGATTCCACGTGCGCCGCGGATAAACAGGCTGATGCCCAGCTCACTTTCCAGCTCCTTGATGGACTTGCTCAGAGCCGGCTGGGTCAGGTGAAGACGGCGGGAAGCCTCTTGCAGGCTCCCCACCTCGGTAATGGTCAGAAAGGCTTTCAGTTGCTGGATTTTCATTACTACAGATCCCGGCACAGGGCGGTAAGACACCGCCAATGGCGCGAGTCTAGCATGATTAACCCAGCGGTCTGGCCAATTGCTTTACCCACCGAACCAGAACGTATTCACGCTCTCGTGTGCCAAAGCCCAACAAGGCGAAAAGCCCTGAGGATGCGGCGTTCAGATGAACTGAATAAGCATTCCGAAGCGCCTTTCAACGCAGATTGGCCAACTCGCAGCAGATCGTGGACAGGTTCTCAGGCAAGGAAGGTACGGGCCAGCTCAACCCAGCACGCCGCACCAGCCGGAACCAGCCGATCATTGAAGTCATAGTGCGGATTATGCACTGAGCACCCCACTGCCCCTTCCAGACCATTGCCCAGCATGAAGTAACTGCCGGGCACCTCTTCGATCATCCAGGCAAAATCTTCGCTGCCATAGGCGGGCAGATGCTCCTTGGCCAGTCGCTCCTCTCCCAGTGCCGCAGCCACTGCCTGACGCAGGATCACCGTCTCCTCCTGGGTGTTGAGCATCGCTGGCACCATGTGGTCATAGCGAATGTCTGCTTCAATACCGAAAGCCGCGGCCTGCCCTTCCACAATGGCGCGAATACGCCGTTCCAGCGTCTGACGGGTATCCACGGCCATCGCCCGGACGCTCAGTACAATTTCAGCCGTCTCCGGAATGACATTGGAGGTCGTACCTGCCTTGACCGTGCCGATACTGACCACGCCTGACTCCATCGGTGACAGGTTGCGTGACACGACCGTCTGCAGTGCCATGATGGTGGCGGCCATGGCGACGGTGGGGTCAATAGCACGATGTGGCAGTGCGCCGTGCCCGCCCTTACCACGGAAGGTAATAGTGACGCGGTCAGAAGAGCTGGTCATGATGCCGGTCTGCACGGCAGCCACCCCTTCAGCAATGCCGGGCATATTGTGTAATGCGTACACCGCATCACAAGGGAAACGGCTAAACAGACCATCCTCAATCATCGCTTTAGCGCCACTCAGCCCTTCCTCATCAGGCTGAAAGATCAGGTTGAGCGTGCCATCAAAGCAACGGTGACGGGCAAGATAATGGGCTGCGGCCAGCAGAATGGCCGTGTGTCCGTCATGGCCACAGGCATGCATATGACCATCACATTTGCTGCGATAGGGAACGTCGGTCTTTTCCAGAATAGGCAGGGCATCCATGTCGGCACGAATGCCGAGGCGTTTGCTGCCGTTACCCTGGCGTAGCACTCCGACCACTCCCAGCCCGCCAATCCCCGTATGTACCTCGTAACCCCACTCCTTCAGCAGGTCGGCGACTAACTGTGAAGTACGGGGTACATCAGCACCCAGTTCAGGGTAGCTGTGAATATCCTGACGGATGGAGACAAAGTCTTCGCACTGACGCAAGAAGGCCGGGTCATTGATAAGACGAGTCATGGGAACCTCCGGTAACGCTTGGGCATGGCGCAGGTAACCGCAGCACCGCCACGATTACCCGACAACAGAAATAATCAGGTGAAAGGCAGAAGCGTCAGGGCAACCGGCGCTCAGGGAACAGCAGCATGGCAATCAGGCTGATAAAGGTGGCTGCCATCAGGTACCAGGCCGGGACCAGTGCACTGCCGGTCCATGCCATCAGCGCGGTAACAAAGAAGGGGGCAAAACCACCAAAGATGGTCACACCGAAGGCATACATGATGGAAATGCCGGTGGCACGGGAGAACGGCTCGAAAGCCTCCATCATCAGTACAAAGATGGTACTGGCGACAGCGGTCATGATCAGGATCAGGCCGCCAATAATCAGCATGGCCTGCAGCAACTCTGTGGACTGCTGCAACAGCAGGAACGCGGGATAGGTCACCAGCAGGGACAGCACCATGGCGCAGACCGGCAGGGTCTTGCGGCTTTTCAGGGTGTCGCAGTATTTGCCAACGAAAGGGGGCACCAGAAACAGAATGGCTCCTGCCAGACTCGCCACCGCAAACGCGGTAGAGCTGGGGAAGTGCAGATTGCGAATCAGATAGGTCGGCATGTAGAACACCTCCAGATACATGGAAGAGGTGCTCGCTACCATCAGCAGGATACCCAGCAGCAGTGTCCGGTAGTGCTGTCGCAGCACGTCCAGCAGGCTGACTTTGTGCTCATGCTCTGCCGTCACCACATGTGTTTCGTCGAGCTGACGGCGAATGTACATGCCCACCGGAGCAATCAGCAGTCCGAGGATAAAGGGCAGTCGCCACCAGCCTGACTCCAGCTCAGCAGGAGTGAACGCGGTGGACAGGCCAACGCCGATCAGAGCGCCACACAGTGCGGCGGCGCCCTGACTGGCAGTTTGCCAGCTCACCAGAAAGCAGCGGCGATGAGCCAGACCACTCTCCATCAGCATGGCAGAGGAGGCACCGATTTCGCCACCGGCAGATAATCCCTGCAACAGTCGCCCCATCACCAGTAAAAGGGTGGCAGCAATACCGATCTGGTGATAGGTCGGGGTAAAGGCGATCAGCGCCGTACCGATGGTCATCAGCAGAATGGTCAGGGTCAACGCCGCTTTGCGGCCACGTTTATCGGCATAGTTACCGATCAGCACTGCACCGAGAGGACGCATGAAGAAGCCGACACCAAAGGTCGCCAGCGACAGCAGTAGCGCACCCAGAGATGAAGAAACAGGGAAATAGAGCTTGCCGATAATGGCAGCAAAGAAGCTATAGACCGTGAAATCATACATCTCAAGGCCATTACCCAGCACGATCGCCACCACATTGGAGGCGGATGATTTACGAGTCTGCGTGGCCTGGGGCGACGCCGTCAGTACAGAGGGATCTGCACTCATGTCAGAACTGATGGTCACGGTTAGGTCCTCTTTATTTCCAAGGATTATGGAGAGGTGCGCCAGCTGGTTCTGTCCGATATTACAAAGTGCTACGGCGGTGACATCTGAACATTATTTATAGCTATCACCTTTTCTTATTAGACCGGGTCACATACTGGTCTATCTGCGCCAGCAAATGACGGTATTTCTCACCTCTTTCTCACCCCTGCACCAGCATCGGGCACCACCTTGTCTCTGACGGCCAGTGCCCCCTGCAGACCCGCCTCACTGCAATAGCCACACATACCCGTGCTCTGACCTGCACAATGACGAAAACAGCAATGAATCGTCGGTATGTCATTCATATCAGCAGCACCCGGCAGCACGACAGGACACTACCCGAACAGAGATAACTCATTTTTATAGATATGAATATCTGCCATGGTTAGTTCATCAGGGTGTCATCTTCTGCTCGCGTCCATGCCCTGCTCCTGCATATCCCTGCACTTGATCCTGATCAGCACTCTTCTACCGGGCGGGAAACAGGGATTGCCTGGCCATCGGCAAGATTTTAAGGTGTGTCGCAGCCGTACACAGAGGAAGCAGGAATGATCATTAACAGGCTGATTCAGGCCGTTGGCGTAGCTGCCGTGGTGTTTGCCATCTGGGAGTTTGCCGGTATTTATCGCGCCAGGCAGGTAGCGTCAGTGTACATCCCCAGCTGCCAGCAGCAGATCGAGCCCGGCAAACTGGCAGCGCAAGGCGTCAGGGATGATGACATCACCGCTCAACTGCGCCAGTGTGTGACCCAGCGCTTTACTTTCTGGGACAACCTGCTGCTCAACGCCGATGCGTTCCAGCTGCAATACAGCAAGGAACCGCTGCCGGCGCAATCTCAGTAATGAGACAAGCCGTTCACAGTAACGAGGCACGGTGTGTAGTGTTCGACAGGCTGACACAGGTCAGCAGCAAGCGTGGAATCAATGGAATCGGTGGGAGCGTCAGGGAGAGAGCAAGGCAGATACAGCTTGCTACCCCCGGCACAACGCCGAAGGTAGCAGGTGGCAAGCAGAGATCAGGTGCGAGGAACGACGACGCCCGTCTGCCCCTGATATTTACCATTACGGTCAGAATAACTGACGTCGCAGACTTCATCGGATTCAAAGAACAGCATCTGTGCCACGCCTTCATTGGCGTAAATCTTGGCAGGCAGCGGCGTGGTGTTGGAGAACTCCAGCGTCACGTGCCCTTCCCACTCAGGCTCCAGAGGAGTGACGTTGACGATAATGCCGCAGCGGGCATAGGTGCTTTTCCCCAGACACACGGTCAGGATACTGCGGGGAATGCGGAAGTACTCCACCGTACGCGCCAGAGCAAAGGAGTTCGGCGGGATAATGCACACATCCGACACCACATCGACAAAGCTCTTGTCATCGAAGTTCTTGGGGTCAACGATGGATGAGTTGATGTTGGTAAAAATCTTGAATTCATTGGCACAGCGCACATCGTAGCCGTAGCTGGAAGTGCCATAGGAGATCACCTTACCGCCATCGGTATGGCGCACCTGGCCATATTCGAAGGGAGAGATCATCTGATGCGATTCAGCCATACGGCGAATCCACTTGTCTGATTTGATAGCCATATTGTCCGTCTTGAGCCATGGGCTCCATTGCAATCATTCTGAATGCCTGCAGACACGCTGCCTGCAGGCAAAGTAAGGTCAGCTCAATCCTGACCAGCGACAGGATCAGTCATCACTGACGCTGAACACGGGCATGGCCGGTGTAGCCTGACCAATCAGAGCCAGCGCCACTTTCAGGGCAATCGCCCGATAATGCCCGGCTTCACTGCTGTCAGGATCGGTAATGACTGTCGGCTGGCCACTGTCAGCCTGCTGGCGAATCTTGAGTGTCAGAGGCAGACTGCCGAGCAGCTGGGTCTGGTACTCCGTGGCAATCCGCTCGCCACCACCTTCACCGAAGATATGCTCCTCATGGCCGCACTGCGTGCAGCGATGCAGGCTCATGTTTTCCACCACACCCAGCACCGGAATCTCCACCTTGCGGAACATCTCAATGCCTTTCTGTGCATCCAACAGAGCGATATCCTGCGGCGTCGTTACCACCACCGCGCCAGCTACCGGCATCTTCTGTGCCAGTGTCAGCTGGATGTCACCGGTGCCGGGGGGCATGTCGACAAACAGATAGTCGAGATCCTGCCACTGCGTCTGCGTCATCAGCTGCTGCAGGGCACCACTGGCCATTGGGCCACGCCAGACCATGGGCTGACGCTCATCAATCAGGAAGCTCATGGACATGGCCTGCACACCGTGCACATCGATAGGGGCCATAGTGTTGTCATTGATCTGCTGAGGCCGGGTGCCGCTGGGCACACCCAGCATCATGCCCTGACTGGGACCATAGATGTCCGCATCCAGAATGCCGACTCGGGCACCGAGTTGCGCCATGGCCAGGGCCAGATTGACGGTGGTGGTGGACTTACCGACACCGCCTTTGCCTGAGGCCACCGCAATAACGTTCTTCACCCCCTGCAACGCGGCCACATTGGCTCGCGCAGTGGTTTCAGGGATACGGCTGACCAGCTCCAGCGTCAGGGTCGCGCCCTGCAGATGCGGAGCCACGGCAGCTTCCACCCTGCGGCGCAAGTCCGCCTCCACACTCAACCAGGGGTATGGCAGCCCAATCACCACCTGACACTGGCCTGCCACGATGCTGACCGACTCCACCGCTGCCAGTTCCTGCCAGGGGCGCTGCAACAGCGGATCCACCAGCGCTTCCAATATCGCCACCAACGCAGCCTGCTGAGTTGACGCCTGCTGGGTTGAAGAGTCCTGCGGTGAAGACATAGTTCTGTTCCTGCGTTTGAAAGGGTTAGACAACCAGTTTGCCATCGTCCCTCCGGGGCTCGCTCCACCCGGGTCGGCCATCACTCGGGCCAAGGATGAAAAACCTCTGCACCGGATGCCGTATTACCCGAGCATTTCAGTGGGGCAAACTCTACCGTGACTGGCGCCGACTCAGCAACACACCACACTCTTTGTGATGGGTGTAAGGGAACTGATCAAACAGGGCAAAACGCTCAATGCAGTGGCTGTCTGCCAGTGCCGTCAGATTGGCATGCAGGGTATCGGGGTTACAGGAAATATAGAGAATGTGGTCGTAGCGACGCACCAGCTCCACCGTGTCGTCATCCAGCCCGGCACGGGGAGGATCCACCAGCACGGTGGTGAAGTTATACTCCGCCAGATTGAGCTCCTGGAAGCGGCGGCCGCCTCCCTGCCCCAGCATCGCCGCACTGAAGTCTTCACTGGCCATACGGGCAATACGCACATTGCTGATGCCATTGCGCTCGATATTGTACTGTGCTGCCTGTACTGAACTCTTGGCGATTTCGGTACCGACCACCCGGTCAAAACTGTCGGCCAGAGCCAGACTGAAGTTGCCATTGCCGCAGTAAAGCTCCAGCAGATCGCCGCTCAGCCCCCGGCTGGCATCTACCGCCCAGTTCAGCATTTTCTCTGCCACACCGGCATTAGGCTGGGTGAAGCTGTTTTCGACCTGTTTATAGTGCAGGGTCCTGCCCGCCACGGTCATGGTTTCCACCACCCAGTCCTGATCCACCTTATGTTTGACCTTGCGGCTGCGCCCTACCAGCTCAACGCCGAGCTCCTGCTTGAGCCAGCGGGCAGGCTCAAGCCAGCTGTCATCCAGTGCCTTGTGATAGAGCAGGGAAATCAGCGCCTGCCCGGACTGCGTGGTCAGGAAGTCCACCTGAAACAGTTTGCGCCGCAGCACATCGTGCTGTTTAACCGCAGCCAGCAAACGTGGCATCAGCTCGTTGATCAGGCGCCCTGCTACCGGGAACTGATCCACACGGTGACGGGTAAACTTATCGCCCGGCTCAAACATCACGTAGTAAAAATCATCTTCCTCATGCCATACCCGAAACTCGGCACGCATGCGGAAGAACTCCTTCTCCGAGGCAAATACTTCCAGAGCAGGTGGCGAGAACTCGGCGAACTGGGCTTCCAGCTCAGCCGCTTTTTCTGTCAGCAGCGCCTCATAACGCTCAGGCTGGGTAAAGCCGCTTCGTGCAGACGGAGCCTGAGCAGACGATGCCTGTTCGGATAGGGGCAGATCAGAGTGAGACAAGGGCGAACCTCAACATACGCAAGCTGTAGTGGAAAACCGGCCTTCATCAGGCAGTGATGAAAAGGGGCGGCATTCTAGCACACTTATCGCCACACTGGGGTTAGCGGACAGCGCTCTGGCAATGGCTCAACACGACCTGTTTACCAGCCATCAACAAACTCGGCAGCCTGCTCCTGCCAGGTTTTGAAGTGTTCGAGTAAACCCGCAGCGGCCAGATCCTGCTCATTCAGCCGGGCGGACAGTGCATAGTTCACATCGTGCAACAGGGGCGGCAGCAACGCATCGGCGATACTGACCAGAACCACATCGATAGAACAGCTGTCATAACCCTTATCGCAATGGTGGCGCAGCACCATCTCAACAATGGCAGCCGGGAAGCGCCACAAACCAAGCAGGTAAGCGCCGACTTCACCGTGGCTGACTCCCAGCACCTGTTGCTCGGCATCATGCAGGCTCATGCCCTGGCGTTCACACAGGATAAAGGCTTCGGCATAGGCCTCAGGCATACGTGCCGCCAGCAGGAACATACCCAGATCATGCAACAGCCCGCCCATCATAATCTGATCAGCCACGGCCTTCGGCAGGCCAATCTGCAGTGCCATATGGCGGGCAAACTTACCCACCGCCACCGAGCGTCGGCGCAGATTCTCGAAGGAATAACGCTGCCAGTGATGCTGTTCCAGCTCATGCATCATGTGACAGACCAGCACCCAGTCATTGACATGCTGCATGCCCAGCCGTACCACCGCATCGTGAACAGTGTCGATGGTGCGCGTCTGACCGGTGAACCCGGAGTTGACGATCCGCAGCAGGCGGCTGGAGATCCCCATATCAGACTCGATCAAACTGGCCACATCACGTACCGTCACATCGGCATCCTGCAGCATGGCCTGCAGTTTCTGGCAGATGGAGGGCACCGCAGGCAAATTACCGATGCCGCCCATGACTTCGCGCAGACACGGATTGCTCATCATCTCCTGTACCTGGCAGGCCTGATTGATGGCCTCCACCAGGGTGTCAATATCACAGGGCTTGGCCAGACACTGGTGCGCCAGCTCGGCAGCGATGGCAATATCATCACTTTCGGCATAACCGGTCAGTACAATACGGGCGACGCCGGGGAAGCGTTCGACCACCCGGCGTAACAACCCCACACCATCCATTACCGGCATCCGCATATCGGTAACAATCACATCAAAGGGTTCCTCGCGCTTCATCAACGCCAGCGCCACCGGGCCACTCTGGACAAAGCTGATTTCCCAGGACTCCTGCTTCTTGCGCAGCGCCCGACGCAGACTGCTGAGGATCAGCGGATCATCATCCACCAACAGGACACGCTTTTTCTTCGACGGCTGCAGCCCCCGACTTGCTGTCATTTCAGAGTACATAGCTATCTGACTTCCATACTGCCTGCGTTATCTATCTGCTAACCATGGCGCCACCGCCTGCAACCTCAAACCCCTTGCCGGAGCACCGCTTCGGGCAAAACAGATGCAAGGTCGTGCTGCTGTCGTTATAGTAAGTGCACTTTTCGGGAAGGGTTTCCATAAAGACACGTGCGCTTTAATTCATAGCAGTATAGAACGTGATTTGCCCTTCCCTGCTGTTCGTTCCTGACACATGCCGAGCCATCCAAAGATTATGTCTGACGCTACTCGCAAGATTCTTGTCACCAGTGCGCTGCCCTACGCCAATGGTTCCCTGCATCTGGGCCACCTGTTGGAACAGATCCAAACTGACATCTGGGTTCGCTTCCAGAAACTCCGTGGTCATAACTGCACCTACGTCTGTGCGGATGATGCACATGGCACCGCCATCATGCTCAAGGCTGAACAGATGGGGATCACGCCGGAAGCCCTGATTGACGAGGTGAATGCCGAGCATCGCCAGGACACCGCTGACTTTCTGGTGCGCTTCGACAATTACTACTCAACTCATTCGCCCGAGAACAAGCACTACTCAGAGCTGATCTACAATCGCCTGAAGGCCAAGGGCCATATCGCTGAACGCACTATCGTTCAGGCTTATGACCCGGTGAAGAACCTGTTCCTCGCCGATCGCTTTATCAAAGGCACCTGCCCACGCTGCAAAGCTGACGATCAGTACGGTGACAACTGCGAAGCCTGCGGCGCGACCTACACCCCGGCAGAACTGATCAACCCACGCTCAGCCATCTCTGGCGCCACACCGGTGAACAAGGAGTCCACACACTTCTTCTTCAAGCTGCCTGAGTTTGACGCCTTCCTGAAGGAATGGACGCGTAGCGGCACTCTGCAGAACGAAGTGGCCAATAAACTGGCGGAATGGCTGGAAAGCGGCCTGCAGGAGTGGGACATCAGCCGTGATGCACCCTACTTCGGTTTTGAAATCCCCGGCGAGAAAGACAAATTCTTCTACGTCTGGCTGGATGCACCTATCGGTTACATGGCCAGTTTCCAGGACTACTGCAACCGTGAAGGTGTCGACTTCGACGAGTTCTGGAACAAGGACTCCAACGCCGAGCTGTATCACTTCATCGGTAAGGACATCATCAGTTTCCATTCGCTGTTCTGGCCATCCATGCTGCATGCGGCTGACTTCCGTACCCCTACAGCAGTCAATGCTCACGGCTTCCTGACCGTTAACGGCAAGAAGATGTCCAAGTCACGCGGCACCTTTATCAAGGCCCGTACTTATCTGGATCACCTTGATCCTGAATACCTGCGTTATTACTTCGCGGCCAAGCTGACCTCCAGCGTCGATGACCTCGACCTGAATCTGGAAGACTTCGTACAGCGGGTCAACAGTGATCTGGTCGGCAAGGTGGTCAATATTGCCAGCCGCTGTGCAGGCTTTATCAGCAAGAAGTTCGATGGCGCACTGGCCGATACCGACGCCGCTCCCGAGCTGACTGCCGAGTTCCAGGCCGCAGCCGAAACTATCGCTCAGTACTATGAGAAGCGGGAATACGGCCGTGCCATCCGCGACATCATGGCGCTGGCTGACAAGGCCAACCAGTACATCGCTGACAAGGCACCCTGGGTGCTGGCCAAGCAGGAAGGTATGGAAGCGGAAGTGCAGGCCGTCTGCACCGCGGGCATCAACCTGTTCCGTCTGCTGATTGTTTACCTCAAACCGGTGCTGCCGCAGCTGGCCGAACGCTCCGAAGCCTTCCTGCAGGATCAGCTGAACTGGGCCAGTGCTGAGACGCTGCTGTTGGGCAGCCGTATCAGCACCTTCACCGCCCTGCTGACCCGCGTGGAGATGGATAAGGTCAATGCCATGATCGATGCATCCAAAGAAGAGCAGGCTGCAGCCACTGCACCGGCCGTCAAAGGGCCACTGGCAGACGAACCCATTGCCGAGACCATCGACATTGCTGACTTTGCCAAGCTGGATCTGCGTGTAGCCCTGATCGCCAAGGCCGAACACGTTGAAGGCGCAGAAAAACTGCTGCGCCTGACTCTGGATCTGGGTGGCGAAACCCGCAATGTCTTCTCCGGTATCAAGTCGGCCTACAAGCCTGAAGATCTGGAAGGCAAACTGACCATCATGATCGCCAACCTGGCTCCCCGGAAGATGAAGTTCGGTCTGTCGGAAGGCATGGTGCTGGCGGCAGGCCCCGGCGGCAAAGACCTGTGGCTGCTGGAGCCCCATGCCGGCGCCCAGCCAGGGATGCGGATCAAGTAACCGATATACATTCTGTCATATACCAAAGCGCTGCAAGTCAGCGCTTTGGCGTTTCTGGTGCCTGAGCCCCTCGCACTAACAGCGTATCTGCGTCATGAAAGGCAGCACCAAGGTATCCCGTTGTTGATTTACCGTTCAGGCAACAGCAAAAGCCATCATCTAGCAAAGCCAGCTATGGCAAGATGGCCTTTATCAATAATAACCATAAGCGCTATAAGCGAATGTCTACAGAACGTTTTCTTATAACGTAGTGAGTTTAGTTCTAACTGACGTGCAGCAAATTGGCGCCGCGACAATTAGAATAGCCTGTTCCAAAAACCGACATACGATCGCCGATGCTTCGCTGGCTTACCAGGCAGGAAACTCAGGCAGGCTCCCACCGTATGACGAATGACCGTGAAGATTAACCTGTTGCGGCGATATCCGTTCCCAGCCGCATACCCCGGATAAGTGATGCTTAAGAATGTCTGATCTTGCCCTGATCCTCGTCAGCACGATCCTGGTCAACAACTTTGTACTGGTGCAGTTCCTCGGTCTGTGCCCGTTCATGGGCGTTTCCAACAAGCTGGAAACCGCCATGGGTATGTCACTGGCCACCACCTTTGTCCTGACCCTGTCCTCCCTGTGCAGCTATCTGACCTACACCTACATTCTGGCGCCACTGGGTTTGGGCTACTTGAAAACCATCGCCTTTATTCTGGTGATCGCCGTGGTGGTGCAGTTCACCGAGATGGTGGTGCGTAAAACCAGCCCGGTGCTGTACAAGGTGCTGGGGATCTTCCTGCCACTGATCACCACCAACTGTGCCGTACTCGGTGTGGCATTACTGAACATCAACAAACAGAACTCACTGGTGGAATCGGTGTTCTACGGCTTCGGTGCTGCGGTGGGCTTCTCTCTGGTATTGATTCTGTTCGCCGCCATGCGTGAGCGCATCGCCGTGGCAGATGTGCCCATGCCGTTTCGCGGTGCCGCCATCAGCATGATCACCGCGGGCCTGATTTCACTGGCGTTCCTTGGCTTTACCGGCCTGGTACAGATCTGAGGAGCACGCCATGAGTCTGATTGTTTACGCCATTATTGCCCTGCTGGGGCTGGCGCTGGTCTTTGGCGCCGTGCTCGGCTATGCCGCCATCCGTTTCAAGGTCGAAGGCAACCCCATCGTCGATCAGATTGACGCCCTGCTGCCGCAAACCCAGTGTGGGCAATGTGGTTATCCTGGCTGCCACCCCTATGCCGAGGCCATTGCCGGTGGCGATGCCATCAACAAGTGCCCACCCGGCGGCCAGTCCACCATTGATTCACTGGCCGATCTGCTGGGGGTTGAGGCCGTGCCGCTCGACGCCGAACACGGTGTCGAGAAGCCCCGTTCCATTGCCTACATCCGCGAAGATGAATGTATAGGCTGTACCAAGTGCATACAGGCCTGCCCGGTCGATGCCATCCTCGGTGCAGCCAAACAGATGCACACCGTCATCAGCAGTGAATGCACCGGTTGTGATCTGTGTGTCGAACCCTGCCCCGTTGACTGTATAGATATGATCCCCATCGAGACCACTGTGGAAAACTGGTCATGGCCGGCGCCGCCAGCACCCGAACAACTGATCATCACTGATCGTGGAAGGGGACAGGCAGCATGAACGCGCCCATGGGACTGAACAGCACTGCACCAGCACAGCAGGTGACCACCGCATTGCGTATCTGGGACTTCAACGGCGGCGTACATCCTCCCGAAAACAAGACCCAGTCGACCACCCTACCGATTGCACAGCCTCCGTTACCCTCGCGCCTGATCCTGCCATTGAAGCAGCATGCCGGAGCGGCGGCTGAACCCATCGTGCAGGTCGGCGACAAAGTGCTAAAAGGTCAGATGCTTGCCGAGCCCTTCGGCCGTGTCAGTGCCGCAGTACACGCTCCCACCTCGGGCACCATTGTGGCTATATCGCCCTTTGCCGTACCCCACCCCTCTGGCATGCAGGACCTGTGCATCCATCTGCAACCTGACGGTCAGGACACCTGGGGTGAACGCCAGCGGCTGGCTGATTACCGCCATGAGTCGCGGGAAACCGTACTGAGCTATCTGCGCAATGCCGGTGTCGCAGGCCTCGGCGGAGCGGGCTTCCCGACCGATGTGAAGCTCAACACCCCCGACCACCACCCCATCGACACCCTGATTCTCAATGGTGCCGAATGTGAGCCGTACATCACCGCTGACGACATGCTGATGCGTGAGCGTGCTGATGAGGTGATCCGTGGCGGTGAGATTCTGGCCTGGCTGCTGGGCAACCCGAAGATTGTTATCGGTATTGAAGACAACAAGCCTGAAGCCATTGCCGCCATGCGCGAAGCAGCCAGTCGTTGTCTGGTGCCGGTCGAGATCGGTGTGGTCCCAACCAAATACCCTTCCGGTGGTGCCAAGCAGTTGACGTACCTGCTGACCGGCAAGGAAGTCCCGAGTTCTGGCCGCTCGTCCGAGATTGGCGTGGTCTGCTGTAACGTCGGTACCGCCGCTGCCGCCTTTCGCGCAGTTTATCTTGGCGAACCGCTGATCAGCCGGGTGACCACCCTGACCGGTCAGGCGCTGCAGCAACCTCGCAATGTCGACGCGCTGATCGGCACCCCAGTTGATGAACTGCTGGCCTTCGCAGGGCTGCAGTCTCAACAGCTGGGCAAACTGGTGATGGGTGGCCCGATGATGGGTTTCCCCCTCAATGACCTGAGCATCCCGGTTACCAAGCTGACCAACTGCCTGATTGCATCCACCCCGGCAGAGTTTCCACCGGCACCACCTGCGCAGGCATGTATTCGCTGCGGCCTGTGTGAACAGGCCTGCCCGGCCGATCTGTTGCCACAGCAGCTGTACTGGTTTGCCAAGGCCAAGGAATACGAAAAGGCGCAGCAGTTCAATCTCTTTGACTGTATCGAATGCGGCGCCTGCGCCTATGTCTGCCCCAGTTTTATTCCACTGGTGCAGTACTATCGCCATGCGAAAGATGACATCCGCAAGGAAAGTCAGGAACAGCAAAAAGCGGAACATGCCCGTCTGCGCTTTGAAGCACGTCAGGCTCGACTGCAACGCGAGCTGGATGAGAAAGAAGCCAAACGCAAGGCTCGTGCCGAAGAGGCCGCCAAAGCTCAGTCAGCCCGCCAGCAACCCGCAGCAGTGACCGCACCAGCAGCGACGCCAGCCGCGGCAGAAAGTGATATCAAAGCACTGAAGACAGCCGCTGCTATCGCGCGCACCAAGGTGAAGAAGGCGGAAAAGGCACTGTCAGCCGCTCAGCAAGCAGGTGAGCACACCGCCGAGCTGGAGCAGGAACTGAGCCAGCTGACCGCCGCCAGCCAGGCTGCGGAACAGGCACTGGCTCAGGCCGAGCAGAGCGCTGCGGCAGTAGCACCGGTTCAAGCGGCTGCTGACATCAAGCAACTGAAGATTGATGCTGCCATTACCCGCACCAAAGCGAAAAAAGCCGAGAAAGCACTGGCTGCCGCCCGGGAGAGTGGTGAAGGCGATGTGGCTCAGTTGGAAGCCGAATTCAATCAGCTGAATGCCATTGCGCAACAGGCAGAGCACGCCTTGCAACAGGCAGAACATACACCGGTCGCAGCCGCCCCAGTACAGCCCGCAGCAGACATCAAACAGCTGAAAATTGATG
>NZ_LAPT01000078.1 GCF_003194385.1 Pokkaliibacter plantistimulans | reverse complement strand
CCCGCCGCTCGCCAGAGAAGCTGCTCAGCTCGCCCGCCTCCACACGGCGGGTGGTGAAGCCGCAGGGCTGTATGGCAGAGCACTAGCAGGTCGTTGAAAATCTATCTGCGTTGCCGAATACCACGTCAAAAACAGGCTCAAAATGCTCATTTAGTTCACTAAACTCCGCTTTTTCGCCTGTTTCTTGTGCCCTCGGGGTATTTCCTTGTCTCGGCGGCCTCGATAACGTTTTTCAACAGCCTGTTAGAAGGTAACCTCTGCCGCCGGTACCACGGCAATACTGCCCTGCCCCGCGAGGTGGTTGTTGAGAATACGGTTGTGGTGGCGGACGATCTGCTCCCCCGTCAGCTGATCACTGTCAGGCGTGGTGTGACCGTCGCTGACCAGTATCACTTCATACCCCAGTGCTGCCGCCGCACGGCAGCTGGTATCGACACAGTAATCCGTCTGCATGCCGGTCATCACCAGACGGCGTACCCCCGCCTGCTGCAAACGCTGATGCAGGGGGGTGTCCATAAAGGCATCGCGAAAATGCTTGCTCTGTGTCCAGTCTGACGGCTGCTGACTCAGCACTGGCAGAATGCCGGCATCCGGTTCCACCCGTTCATCCCAGACAAAGCACACCACGGCGTCCGTTTCCCGTGCCTGATGAATCAGCCGGTTGATGGTGGCAATCACCGGCTGCGGCTGCCAGGGGTTCTCATCCATCAGACTGACTTGCATATCGATGATCACTAACGCGGTATTTCCAGAGGGGTTCATAGCCTTCACTCAGCAGCAGGAAAGTTCACTTAGCAGGCTGTTGAAAAACGTTATCG
Source organism: Pokkaliibacter plantistimulans (assembly GCF_003194385.1). GTDB lineage: Bacteria > Pseudomonadota > Gammaproteobacteria > Pseudomonadales > Balneatricaceae > Pokkaliibacter > Pokkaliibacter plantistimulans. The sequence continues at coordinate 52,479 of NZ_LAPT01000078.1, read as the reverse complement.
AGGCAGCCGAGACAAGGAAATACCCCGAGGGCACAAGAAACAGGCGAAAAAGCGGAGTTTAGTGAACTAAATGAGCATTTGACTCGCTTTGCTCGCCCCTTCGGGGCCGTGCTAAAGCACGTTCAGCCTTTGGCTGTGAGCCTGTTTTTGACGCGGTATTCGGCAACGCAGATAGATTTTCAACGACCTGTTAGGGCAACATAGACCAGCCCGGACCCGCTGTCAGCCCAGACTCCTTCTGCCCTTGTTTACTCCACACTCTTATTTGCTCCACACTCTGCCCACTCTGAAACACCTTGCCCCGGCTCGTGCTTGGTCGGGCGTAATCTCCCTCATCTATACTCACTACCGACGTTGACAACCTGTTCTTGACGGGCTCGTGCTCATGCCAGCAGACCGGCTGACACAGCGCCGCTCGTTCAAATAACTACTTCAGGGACTGACCATGACCACTCCCCACAACACTGCCCTTCCCGCCACGATCCGACGCCCGGTACTGAGTGCCAGCCTGCTGTGCCTGACACTGGCTGCAGGTGGCTACGCCCATGCCGACCTCAACAGCCTGCTGAATCAGGGCCAGAAAATTCTGGAGCAACAGCAGAAGCAACAAGGCACTACCAGCAGCACGTCGTCAAGCAATTCATCAAGCACTTCATCAGCTTCGGCCTCGAACAGCAGCAGCCTAAGCCAGCAGACGGTAATCAGCGGACTTAAAGAGGCGCTGTCGGTCGGCACTGAACGCGCGGTCAGCAGCCTGGCCAAAACCGATGGCTATATGAAAAACACCAGGGCACATATCCCCCTGCCGGGGATGCTGGGCAGTGCCGCCGGGCTGATGCGTCAGGCGGGGCTGGGTACTCAGGTGAATGCCTTTGAGCTGAGCATGAACCGCGCTGCCGAGCAGGCCGTGACGCAAGCCACACCGATTTTTGTGGATGCCATCAAAAGTATGACCATTCAGGATGCACAACGTATCTATCAGGGCAGCGATACCGCCGCCACCGAGTATTTCCGTGGCAAGACGCAGGACCAGCTGGCCAGGCTGTTCCGCCCCAGTATCGAGAAATCCATGGCCAGCAACGGCGTCACTTCGGCTTATCAAAGCCTCAGCAGCTCCGCCAAAAGTGCCGTGCCGATGCTCGGCGGTATGAATCTGGATCTGACTGACTATGTCACCAATGCCGCCCTGAGCGGGCTGTTTACCATGGTCGGAGAGGAAGAGAAGCAGATCCGTAAAGACCCGGTAGCGCAGAGCACCAGCCTGTTGAAAACCCTGTTCGGCAAATAAGACAGGCCGGCTGGCGTAAAGGAATATATCTGAACTGAACGTAAAAATGCCGGTGAGGGGAAGCACCGGCATTTTTATCAGCATAAGCCCGCTGAGGGCATTTATCCGCACCTGAAGAGGTGCTTGCAACATGCTTACAGCGGGTACTTGCCCATGCGATAGCCCTGCATCTTCATGCAGTTATCGATCAGCGCGTCTTTCTCATCCTTGTCCTGAAACTTTTCCATGCCCACTTTGTACTGACAGCCCGCCTCAGCCGTGATGGCATCCTCGTAGGTTGCGCCGTCTTTTTTCCAGAAATTGATAACCTGCGGCTGAGTAGCACAACCTGCCACTGCCAGAACAGAAACGAAAACCAGCTTTTTCATGTTTGATGGACTGCCACGCGAACGCGTACCAAAGGGAAAGGAACAAGGTCTGCAATCACCTGACTGCAGGCGGCTGGCATTAAGCCATGCCGCCTGAGGGCTGACAAGACGAGTACTGAACGTTTTTTTGTTACGCGCCGATCTTGCCCAGCGTTTCCACCTTCAGCACCCGATGGATCATCAGCATAAAGCCGATAGAGGGCACCAGCAGGATCAGGGCAGTGATGGATGCAATATGATAATTGCCTTCCATACTGGCACTGTAGAGCAGCACCGGCAGGGTTTTGATTTCCGGAATACCGACAAAGATAGCACTGGCCATCAGCCCGGCAGCCGCCTGCATGCCCACCACCGAACGTACCAGCCCTATCATCCAGGGTGCGCCTGCTCTACGGCAGCATGATGTCGAAGAGGATGCGCAGCCGGCAGTGCCACCTGACGCACGGATTGCCTTCCGCCATGGAGTACAGTTAGCATAGCCGCACCACATCCCCCCAGGGGGGATAGATAATTACTTTCCGGAAGACACCATGACACATGCTACGGGAGCACATCCTCCCCTACAGGAATCACACCCTGATATTTTCAAGCGGCTGAAGAGAGCGGAAGGACATCTGCGCAGCATCATCACCATGATGCAGGAGCAGCGTAGCTGCGCTGATGTTGTGCAGCAGTTGCACGCTGTGGAGAAAGCGGTCTGTCAGGCCAAGCGCACGCTGATCAAGGAGCATGTGGACCACTTGCTGGAACATCTGGTGGATGGTCAGGGCGACCAGCAGGAAATCCTGGCTGAGTTCCACCAGATTACCCGTCACCTGTAGGAGCAGATCATGGATAACTTTGCCGCGCTGTTGCAACAAGGCAGCAGCCATGCCTGGCTGTATCTCCCCAGCGCAGTGGTACTGGGCGCTTTGCACGGCATGGAGCCCGGTCACTCGAAGACCATGATGGCGGCCTTTATCGTGGCGGTAAAAGGCACCGTCAGGCAGGCCATATTGCTGGGTCTGGCCGCGACGTTCTCCCATACTCTGATCGTCTGGCTGGTCGCACTGGCGGGGCTTTATCTTGGTCAGAAGGTCGATGGCGGAGAACTGGAGCCTTACTTTCAGCTGGCTTCAGGCTGCATCGTGTTGCTGACCGCAGGCTGGATGCTGCTGCGCACCTGGCAGGATAATCACCACCCTCATCATCACCACGATCACGATCACGATCACGATCACGATCATCACGATCATCACGATCATCACGATCATCACGATCATCACCATGGTCACAGTCACTCCACCCATGTCCATGCAGGCTTGGGCTTGCTGCAGGCCCAGACCGCCGCGCCGCTGAAGCTGGCCACACAGGCGCCACAGTGGCAGCAGTTCAGCGCCCTGACAGACAACAATGAACCGCTGGATGCCCATGCCCGGGCACACGCCGAGGATATCCGCCGCCGCTTTGCCAACCGCAGTGTCACGACAGGCCAGATCATACTGTTCGGTCTGACCGGCGGACTTATCCCCTGTCCGGCGGCCATCACCGTATTGCTGCTTTGCCTGCAGGTGAAAGCCATCAGTCTTGGCGCACTACTGGTACTGGGCTTCAGTATTGGTTTGGCGTTGACGCTGGTGCTGGTCGGAGTAGGTGCTGCACTCAGTGCCCGTCATCTGTCACGTCGCTGGCCCGGGCTCAACAAACTGGCCCAGCGTGCACCCTATATTTCCAGCGCGCTGATCGCTCTGGTGGGTCTGTATATGGGCTGGCATGGCATGATCGGTCTGGGGCTGGTGTAACAGCACACCTGCGCTCCATCAGCCTTCACTCAGCAGACGGCGGTACGCAGATAAAAAAATCCCGGCTGAGGACGAACCTGCAGCCGGGTTAAACAGGAAGAGGAAAGAGTAACGCGACTATTCCAGGGCGGTCAGACCCTGAGAAATAAAACGCAGCCGTCGGATTGCTCCGACGTGCCGCAAAACCTGTGTCCGTTGATTCGCCAGCAAGCAACAGTGCTCACTTTGCCCATCCGAACCTGCCGAACGCGATTCACGATCCTGATCAGCCCAGTACGTGTGCAAACAACGGCGCACCCATCACCATGGCAATGCCGGTAAAGATCATCGTCAGGCTGGCGATCACGCCTTCTTCATTGCCCAGCTCACGCGCCTTGGCCGTGCCGGCACCATGAGCCGAAGCGCCCAGCGCCACGCCTTTGGCCAGTGACGTACGAATACGTACTACCCTGAAGACCGGCTCACAGAGCACCATGCCGGTAATGCCGGTAATCAGCACCAGCATGGCAGTGATGTCCGGCACGCCGCCGAAAGTGCTGGCTGCTTCCATGGCGAACGGTGTCGAAACCGAACGCACCAGCATACTGTTAGCCAGCTCCACAGGCAGCGGAAACAACCGCACCAGCAGCCAGGACGAGAGCAGGCCCAATAGCAGCCCGGTCAGTACACCAATCACCAGCGTGACCGGATAACGGCGAATAATCCCGCGCTGCTGGTAGATCGGCACAGCGAAGGCAATGGTCGCCGGACCCAGCATCATCACCAGCAAATGGGTGTAGTGAAAATAATCATCCAGTGGGATACGCAATCCCATCACCAGCGCAATCACCGCCAGAGGTGCCACCAGTATCGGCGCCCGCCATACGACCCGCTTACGCTGATAGGCCAGCTTGGTCAGGTAGTAGAAGGCGACCGTCGCCGCCAGACTGAACAGCGCCAGCAGCGAGTCAGACATGGCCGCCTGACTCCAGCAGTCGCCGCTCATTGAGGCGCTGCTCCAGCGTAAAGACCCTGTCCACCACCCAGGCCGTACCTGTCAGAACCATCATCGTCCCCAGTACTACCGAGGCCAGAATCATCAGGCCATCTTCGCGGATCAGCATCTGATACTTCAGGATTGAGACTACCGGCGGAATAAAGAACAGCAGCAGCTCACCCAGCAACCAGGTGGAACCGGCCTGCACTGCCCGCACGGGCAACACCCGGGTAGCAAGCAGGAACACCAGTATTCCCAGGCCAATCACACTGCCGGGAATACTCCAGCCGGCGTGGTTAACCCACAGGTTACAGAGCCACAACAGGCCGCAGAACAACGCCAGCTGCAGTATTACTTTGCAAAAGGAGGTGGTCTTGGCCATGGAGGTATCTTCCACTTAGTCCGATTAGCTTTGTGCTGCGACTGCACAACATGGACTAAAGTGTAAGGGCTGCTTTTAAATAAATATAATGAATGTTAAATATGAATTTCATAACTAAAGGTCATCAAATTGGACTTCCGACAACTGCGCTATCTGGTCGAGATTGTTGCCTCCGGCGGCTTTGGCAAAGCTGCCGAGCAGGTACACCTGACTCAGCCGGCATTGAGCAAGGCTATCCGCGGCCTGGAAGAAGAGCTGGACGTTTCGCTGCTGGAGCGTGGCAAACGCGGTGGCACCATTCGCCTTACCGCTGCAGGTGAGGTTGTGCATCGCCATGCGGTGCAGCTGCTCGAAGGCAGGCAGCGGATGGTCAATGAGCTGCACGCCATGCGCAATCTGCAGGGTGGCGAGCTGCGCATTGGCCTGTCACCGCTGGGTAGCGCCGAGATGTTTGCCCCCGTCATTGCCCTGTTTCGCAGCCGTTATCCGCAGATCGATATTCATCTGATGGAACGTGGCGGCGCTGAGCTGGAGGATGCATTGCGTAACGGTGAAATTGAGCTGGCCACCAGTCTGATTCCCAGCAAGGACGACATCGAATGGCTGCAGATTCGTGATGATCCGATGATGGTTGCGCTCCCCGTCAGCGACCCGCTTTGCGCCCAGCACACTCTGCAGCTGCACGATCTGGCCAGTACGCCACTGGTCGCCTTTGAAACCACCTTCATGCTCAACAAGCTGATCCACGATGCCTGTGTCGCCAGCGGCTTCACTCCGCATGAAGTCACCCAGGTCAGTCAGGCGGATTTCGGGCTGGCTCTGGTCGCCGCTGGCGCAGGAGCCATGTTGCTGCCGAAACTGATCGCCGAGCGCCATGCCCTGCCGGGAGTGGTCATCAAGCCACTGGACAGTTCCACCCTACGCTGGCAACTGTCATTGATCTGGCGCAAACGTGCCACCCTGTCGTTCGCTGCCCAGACCATGCTGGAGATGATTCGCCAGCGATTCGGCTGAGAACAGCGGTATTGGGTTACGGGCATCACTGGCATCGTGCTGTCACGGGCAGGTGCTATTTTTCGGGCTGACCACCACACGGGGAGAACGGTACAGTGCGGGTGATATTCATGCTGTTTTTGCAGCTGGGCTGTCTCAGTTTTGGCGGCCCGGCGGCGCATATCGGCTACTTCCGCCGGGCCTTTGTCGCACAGCGCCAGTGGCTGGATGATGAGGCCTTTTCTTCTCTGCTGGCACTCTGCCAGTTTCTGCCCGGCCCGGCGTCAAGCCAGCTGGGTTTTTCCATTGGCTATCAGCGCGCCGGGCTTAAAGGTGCCATTGCTGCTTTCGCGGGTTTTACCCTGCCCTCCTTTGTACTGATGTGGCTGGTGGCGATTGCCGGTCAGCACTGGGCCGGTGTCGGCTGGGTTCAGGGGATGTTGCATGGTCTCAAGCTGCTGGCCGTGATTGTGGTGGCCGATGCCGTCTGGGGCATGCTGCGCCAGTTCTGCCCCACCGCTCTGCCGCTGGCTCTGGCCCTGTCTGCCGCGGCGATCCAGTGGTGGGCACCGGGTATCGGTAGCCAGTTGCTCACCCTCATCACGGCAGCGCTGCTCGGCAAAATACTGCTGCCGCCCGCCACACCGCACTCTGCCAGCACGGAGAAGCAAGGGGGCCGCCTTAGTCGCCTGCCACTGCTGCTGTTTCTGGCACTACTCGTGCTGCTGCCGTGGCTGGCCAGTGCTTCACCCTGGCTGATGCTGACCAGCCAGTTCTATCAGGCCGGTAGCTGGGTGTTCGGTGGGGGACATGTGGTGCTGCCGCTGTTGCAGCAGCTGGTGGGACATACCCTCAGCAATGACCAGTTCCTCACCGGGTATGCGGCAGCTCAGGCCATGCCCGGTCCGCTGTTTACGCTGGCGAGTTTTCTCGGCGCCAGCCTGATACCTGCCCACAGTCTTCTTGCTGCCCTGCTGGCCACTCTGGCGATTTTTCTGCCCGGTTTTCTGTTGTTACTGGCCGTGTTGCCCGGCTGGCAACACCTGCGTCAGCACCCCGCATTGCAGCAGGCACTGGCCGGGGTCAATGCCGCCGTATCTGGTCTGCTGCTGGCAGCGCTGTATCAGCCGGTCTTCAGCAGTGCCGTCCAGCAACCCGGTGATCTGGCCTGGATCGTGTTGGGATGGTTCGCACTCAGGCAGCTCAAACTGCCGTTACTGGCAGTGATAGCCGCAATGATGCTGGTAGGTATGGCGTTCTGACCGGTAAGAACAGCAGTGAAGTCTGCATCGGCATATTACCGATGCAGACTTTATCGTCGGTTAAACGTACTGAGTTACAAGCTCTGCGTTACACAGACTGCCCAAACAGCAGCTTGCGCGCTTCCGGCGTCAGCAATGCTGAGGTATCCGTATTGATGCTTTCCACCAGCTGGTAGGCACGCTGCACCGCCGGACGGGCTTCCATCCGCACCAGCCATTTAGCCATGTGCGGGAAGTCCTCGATGTTCTGCTTTTGCCCTTCCCACAACTTGGCCCAGGGGAAAATAGCCATATCCGCAATCGAGTAATCACCTGCCACGTAATCCCGCTGTGCCAGCTGTTTGTTCAGCACGCCATAGAGGCGTGCGGTTTCCTTCACATAACGCTCGATAGCATAGGGAATCGGCTCTGGCGCATAGCGGTTGAAGTGGTGATTCTGCCCTGCCATCGGCCCCACACCGCCCATCTGCCAGTACAGCCATTGCAGCACTTCATAGCGCTGACGACCGGATGACGGCAGATACTGGCCCGACTTGTCCGCCAGATATTCGAGAATGGCGCCCGATTCGAACAACGCCAGCGGCTCCCCGCCATCAGCCGGCGCCTGATCCACAATGGCCGGAATACGGTTGTTGGGAGCAATCTGCAGGAATTCCGGTTTGAACTGATCGCCCTTGCCGATATGGACGGGGAAAATCCGATAGTCCAGCCCGGTTTCTTCCAGAAAGATAGTGACCTTGTGACCGTTGGGCGTTGTCCAGTAATACAGATCAATCATGATTGGCTCCTGTAGTTAGCCAGATGTCAGATTTCATCGTGAGACGACGGGCTCAGGCGGTACGCACGACCGTGCCCCGCTGTGCTTCATAGATATTCAGCAGGCGGTTGAACCAGTCATTGACGGGCGCATTGTCCTGCCAGGGGGCGATACCAAGGGTATAGGCCCACATGAAGTAACCGAACACCAGATAATCCGCCCCTGCCGGCTCATCGCCATCAAAGTAGGGCTGCGTCTTCAGCACCGCCGCCAGTACGGGCCACGCCGCCTCCAGCAATGCCTGCCCCTGCTCGGGGTTATCCACGTTTTCCAGCGTGTCACTGAAGAACGCCTCGCGGGTGCTGCGAAAATACGCGTGATCCTTGGGGTCACTGGCCTGCAGCACGCGCAGCAGCACCATTTTCAGCAGACCGCCACGCAGCACGCTGGTACACAGCGCATCGATGGCCTTCGCACGGGCGCTGGCCACCGCATCACCGAGCAGGGGCTGTTCAGGGTACTGGCTGTCGAGATAGGCAAAGATGGCCAGACTGTCGTACACCACGGTGTCGCCATCACGAATGACCGGCACCTTGCCCTGCCCGGAGAAGGCAATCAGCTCCTTGTCAGTAAAACAGGTGGGGTTGCTCCTGAAGCTCAGGCCCTTGTGCACCAGTGCCATCCGTACCCGCCAGCAAAAGGGGGAAAACAGATGTGCCGGATTGGCACCACACAGCTCGTAAAGTTCGATCATTGTTGTTCTCTCGTCTTTCGCAAAAGCACTCCGCTCCTGCTGTTTCGGGATAGATTTAGGTTGTCAGATCGTTAACACGCGCCACAGCAGGCATCACTCCGCCAATGGCAGACTGCTAATCACCTGATCAATAACCGCACTCAACGCTGCCGCAGAGACCCCTGCCTTGACCTGGGTTCGCAAACCGACCATCAGGGTATGCAGCGTCATCGCGGTATTTTCTGCCCACAGGTTCCGCCGGGGGTCATTGCCCTGCCCCTGTCGCAGGGCTTCAGCGATCACTGCTCGAATAGCCACCATGCCGTTGTCGATGATGGCTGCAAGTTGCGGGTCCCGCTGCGAGAACTCGGTGGCAACATTGACCAGCATGCAGCCACGCGGCACCCTGGCCGGTTGTCCGCTGTCATCACCACCGCACTCACGCAATGCCGTGCCCAGCCACTCCCGCAGAAACGCCTGTACCGTTGCCGACGCCTGCAGCTGCTGACGCAGATTGCTGACGCTGTGCTCGGCATAACGCTGCACACAGGCATGAAACAGCTGCTGCTTATTACCAAAGCTCTGATACAGGCTGCTCTTGGACAGGCCGGTCGCTTCCAGTAGATCCTGCAGGCTGGTGCCGTCGTAACCCTGCTGCCAGAAGGTGCGAGTGGCGGCCTGCAATACGTCGTCTTCTGCAAATGTTCGTGGACGGCCACTGGCCATGCTGTTGTCCTCTGCCTTATCGGGTCTGCAAATCAATTTAGGACCAACCAGTCCTAAATTGATTTGGCGTTTATAAGGGCGAGTTATTCAGCGCACAAGGAGGAAGTCTGAAAAAAGAGAGAATCAGAAAAAACGAGGTCATCAGAAAAAAGGTCAGCAGGCGGGCAATGGCGTTCTGGCATCGCCTCAGCGCCAATGACAAAGCAAAACGTGCAATTTCGTGCAGAGAGTTAATACAAGACAGCGCCAGCAGACCACCGCTGGCGCCTGATGATGAGGCTATTCACACAGGCTGACAGCAATTCCGAGGTCAGCCAGCGGCTGATACTGCGCCGGGGTAGTCGAGTGGGTAACCAGTAGCTGCGACACCGCCGTCGCACTGGCAATCACATAAGGGGACACCTTGCCGACCTTATCAGCCGTGACCATCAGCACTGTTTCTGCCGCCTGTTCGATCAGCGCCCGTTTGATCTGAGCCTCCTCCAGATCACCGGTGCTCAGGCCATAGTCTGCATGAATGCCTGTTACGCCGAGAAAATAGGTATCAGCACGGATGCTGCGAATTGCCGCCAGCGCTGCAGCGCCGACCGCCACGCCCGAGTGCTTGAACAGCTGCCCGCCAATCAGCACCACCTGTATCGCCGGGTGGCTGATCAGTTCCGCTGCGATTACCGGGCTATGGGTAACGATGGTAGCCCGCAAATCTACCGGCAATGCACGCACCAGTTGCAGTGTCGACGTGCCACCATCCACAAAGACCACCTGATCAGGCTCGATCAGTCTGGCGGCTGCCCTGCCGAGCAGCGCTTTCTCATCACTGGACAACTGCTGCCGACCGGTCAGATCCACCACCGCCGGAGAGGCTGGCAGAGCGCCGCCATGAACACGCTGCAGCACACCGGCTTTGGCCAGCTCGCGCAGATCGCGGCGGATAGTATCTTCCGAGACCCCCAGCTCCTGACTAAGCGTCTTGGCGACAACGTTACCCTGCTGCTGCAGGGTGTTGAGGATGTGCTGCTTACGTTGTTTGGTCAGCATGAAGGGCGGTCCATCTCCGGGAAGGTTGGTTATTGTGGCGGAATCTACTTCGTACAACCACACAACAACCACACAACAACCACACAACAACCACACAACATCCACACAACATCTGCACGATATTGCACGCTTCAAATTGACTCCACATGAAATTGCACGATAATGCACGAACATTCCTGAAATCGTACCCAGACCACCTCACCCCTGTGGTGAAGGAGCATTGCTATGGCCATCGCCGACCGTATTCGCATCAACGAAGAACGCCTGCTTTCCGACAACTGGTACATCCTGAAAACCACCTCGTTTGATTTTCAGCGCAGCGACGGCGAGTGGCAGACCCTGCCTATGATCGCGGCAACGGCGCCACCCTGCTGCTGTATAACCGCCAGCAGCGCACGGTGATTCTCACCCGTCAGTTCCGCTACCCCGCTTTCGTCAATGGTTACGCAGAGCTGCTGGTGGAACCCCCCGCCGGGCTGCTGGACAACGTCGCCCCCGAGCAGCGCATTCGTCTGGAAGTCGAGGAGGAAACCGGCTTTCGCATTCAGCAGCTGGAAAAGGTGTTCGAGGCGTTTATGAGCCCCGGTTCAGTAACAGAGAAGCTGTACTTTTTCGTGGCCGAATACCGGGCAGAAGACCGAGTCAGTGAAGGTGGCGGTATCCACAGTGAAGGGGAAGATATTGGTGTGTTCGAGCTGGGCATCGAGGAGGCACTGGCACAGATTGCCGACGGACGTATCTGCGACGGCAAGACCATCATGCTGCTGCAGTATGCAGCCCTGCATCTGTTTGCAGACTGAGTAAATAACGCCTTCGCCATTGGGCTGCTAGCCACGGCACTGCTACAAAAAAAGAAGGCGCTGGTCCGGGAGAACCAGAGCCTAACAGAGCACAGCGATACCGACTATCAATGGATGCCGAAGCATCCTATCGCTGCGGACCAGTCATCCTGGTCATGCGCTACGCTAGGGACAACACAACTACTTACAAGCACGCCCGCCGCCACTCCTCGGCAACAGGCCACATCGTCATCACGACGAGGGAACATAAAGACTGACAGAGGCCGATTACGCCTCCTCATCAAACTGCATCTCAGGCACATGATCCGGCACGATCAGTTTGCCTTCGGTCTTGCTGACAATTTCTTCAACACTCACTCCCGGAGCACGCTCCTTGAGGATGAAAGCGCCGTTATCAATTTCCAGATAGGCCAGATCAGTCAGCACGCGCTTGATACAGCCTGCGCCGGTCAGCGGCAGCGAACAGCGGGTCAGCAGTTTGGATTCGCCGTTCTTGGAGGCGTGGGTCATGGTGACGATGATATTGTCAGCACCGGCCACTAGGTCCATGGCACCGCCCATGCCTTTGATCAGCTTGCCGGGGATCATCCAGGAAGCGATGTTACCGGCCACATCCACCTCGAAAGCACCGAGTACGGTCAGATCAACATGACCGCCCCGGATCATGGCGAAGGATTCCGCCGAGCTGAAAATCGATGCACCGGGAATGGTGGTGACCGTCTGCTTGCCGGCGTTGATCAAATCGGCATCAATTTCATCTTCGGTGGGGAAAGGCCCCATACCGAGCAGACCGTTTTCAGACTGCAACATGACCTGCATGCCTTTGGGTACATAGTTGGCAACCAGCGTGGGGATACCGATCCCCAGGTTGACGTAAAAACCATCCTGCAGCTCACGGGCTACACGCATTGCAATTTGTTCGCGAGAAAGTGCCATCGTCTTGCCTCTTTCACATTCCACACTTGTTCGGTTTCATCCCGCTCTAGCTGGCCGACACGCGGCAGGCAGGCGAGGATGCTGGTTCAGGTTTGTACGCTGCGCAGTCAGTGTCAGCCCTTACGGACCGTCCGCTGCTCAATGCGTTTTTCAAAACTGCCCTTGATCACCCGGTTCACATAGATTCCCGGAGTGTGGATATGGGTGGGGTCCAGCTCACCCGGTTCGACAATCTCTTCCACCTCAACCACGGTGATCTTGCCTGCGGTGGCCGCCAGCGGGTTGAAGTTCTGCGCCGTGTGGCGATACACCACGTTGCCATAGCGGTCGGCTTTCCAGCCTTTGACGATGGCAAAGTCACCGACGATGGACTCTTCCATGATGTAGTGACGGCCATTGAATTCACGCACTTCCTTGCCTTCCCCCACCGGCGTGCCATAGCCCGTGGCGGTGTAAAACGCCGGGATACCTGCACCACCGGCACGAATCTTTTCTGCCAGCGTGCCCTGAGGGGTCAGCTCCACTTCCAGCTCGCCACTCAGCAGCTGCTTTTCAAACAGGGCGTTTTCACCCACATACGAAGACACCATCTTTTTGATCTGGCGGTCCTCCAGCAGGATGCCGAGGCCAAAGCCATCGACGCCACAGTTGTTGGACACCACAGTCAGCCCTTTGACGCCCATCTTCTTAATCTGCGCGATCAGGTTTTCCGGGATACCACACAGGCCGAAACCACCTGCAATAACGGTCATACCGTCCTGCAGCCCTGCCAATGCCTCTTCGTATGAACTTACGACCTTGTCGAAACCTGCCATAGCCTTTTCCTTGAAGGGTGAGAGCTGCCGCTAAGGGAACCAGCCCGAGTAGTCAGGTAACAAGCAGCGGAACCCGCTATGCATCCGGTTGGATTTTGTGCACCAGCTCAGCAACGCAGCATGTTTGTTATCAGATTATTGTCACTGCTAGTTATACGCCCACTGCCAGGATTTCAAGCATCAATTTTCCGCATTTGCGGTATGAATTGAGCAACGCTGGCAGGCAGCCTGCCCGGTAGAGCCTGAGTGAAGACCGGGCGTCGAATGGGGGTAATACTGGACCAGCCCGATATATTTATCCAATTTGAATTTTCAATTCATTATTTTGCTTTTCAAATAAATAATCCGTCAGACTAGCGTCACTTAACTGCCCGTGTCGCACGTTGCGCAAGAGGAAGTGCAAGAGGAAGTGCAAGAGAAAGCGCAAGAAAAGTGCAAGAAAAATGCAAACTGCCATTTGTGCCACTAATGACGCAAAACCCATTCAGTGATGATCCACAACGGCTGCAAGACTCTATACTGCATACACCTGACCAATGGCATGCTCCTATGACGACCGACGCTTCAAGCCGTTTCGAACAGGAACGCTTAAAAACCCTGCACCTGCTCAACCTGCTTGATACCAACCCCGACCCCGGCTTTGACCGCATCACCGCCCTGGCCAAAACCATTTTCGATGTCCCCATGGTGGCCGTATCACTGGTCGACCATGAGCGTCAGTGGTTCAAGTCAGCCATCGGCCTGCCGGTATGCCAGACCGCCCGTGAGATCGCCTTCTGTGACAAGGTGATCAAAGATGGCGAACTGCTGATCGTCGAGGATGCTCACACCGACCCGAAATTTGCCAGCAATGAGCTGGTGACCGGTGAGCCTTTCATCCGTTTTTATGCCGGTGTACCGATCCGCCCGCTGAGCAATTTTGATATCGGCACACTGTGCATCATTGATACCGTGCCGCGGCAGCTGAACGACAAGGACAAAACGGTTCTGCTGGGGCTGGCAGAGCAAGTAGAAGAGCTTATCCGCCACCACTACTCGCGGATCAAGCTGGAGCGGGAAAGTCTGGAAAATACCCAGGCACTGGCCCGCTACAGCGCCATCGTTAGCGAAGCGGCAGCAGGTATCATCCGTATCAACAGTCAGGGCCTGATACAGGATGCCAACCCCTTTATCCTCAACCTGCTCGGCTATCAGCTCGACGAGCTGCTGCACCGCAACGTCAGCTGCCTGATGCCCGCTCCCTGGGCACAGGGTCATGATCGCTATATCAGCACCTATCTGGAGGGGCGCCCGCCCACCATCATTGGCACCGGGCGCGAGGTCTTGGCCACCCATAAATCCGGCCAGCTGATTCCCGTCCATCTGGCCGTCAGTCAGGTCAAGCTCACCAACGGTCAGCCACCGGAGTTCATCGGCATCCTTTCCGACCTGTCGGCACTGCGCAATGCCCAGCAGCGTGAACAGGCTGAGCGCGAGCTGCTGAAAGCCATCATCGATGCCAGCTCTGTGCCTATCTATGTGAAAGATGTGGAAGGCCGCTATATCATCGCCAATCAGGCCAGTATCAATGTGATGGGGCTGACCGAGCTGGAAAACGGTGACTACCTCCCGACCATCCCCCTTGATGATGAGGATGACCAGTCCATCGCGGATGCCGACGCCAGGGTGCTGGCCAGTGGCAAGCCGGAAAAGCTGACAGTACGTCAGCTGCAGGGTCAGCATCGGGTGTTGGAAATCACCAAATCCGCCATGCATGACAGCGGCGGACGCATCCGCGGCATCGTCAACGTCGCCCATGACATCACCCCCATTCTTGAAGCCAACACCAAGATCAGTGAGCAGCAGCAGTTACTGAGCGTGCTGCACCGTGGCCTGACCGACTATTCAGCCCTGATGTCCGGTGACCAGCTGTGGGCCTTCCTCAAGCAGGCGCTGCGCAAGATGACCAGGAGTGATTTCGCCCTGATCGGCGAGGTGATCTATCCCAATGCGGTGCCTTCTCTGAAAATCCATGCCATTACTGACCTGTCATGGAGCGAAGAGTCACGCAATCTGATGGAGAAACTGAAGGCGGGCGATTTCCTGCTGAATAACCCGCACACCCTGCTGGGTCGGGTATTTGCCGGTGGCGAAACCGTACTGACCACCGATCTTGCCAGCGAGCCACGACGCTCCGGTTTCCCGCCGGGCCACCCGCCCCTGCAGAACTATCTGGGTGTGCCGATCTTCGACAATGAGCAGCTGATCGGCATGTATGCCATCGCCAACATTCACAAACCGCTGAATGATGATCTGGTGACCTGGCTGCAACCCTTTACCGCCACCTGCTCTCTGCTGATCAAGCTGTACCGGCAGATGGATGACCGCGCCCGCTTTACCGAGGAGCTACGACAGGCACGCGATGAACAGGAGCGCGCCAGCCGCGCCAAGACTGAGTTTCTGTCGTCCATGAGCCACGAACTGCGCACGCCGCTGAACTCCATACTGGGCTTCTCCCAGCTGCTGCTCAGCAGCCGCAAGTCTCCCCTTTCTGAACGCCAGGAAACTCAAGCCAGGCAAATATTTAAAAGTGGCCAGCATCTGCTGACGCTGATTAATGAAGTGCTGGATCTGGCTCGTATCGAATCCGGCGCTATTGGCTTTTCCATCGAGCCTATCGCTCTGGAAGACGTGATCAGCGAGTCGCTGGACACCGTGTCATCCATTGCCGAAGCCGCCGGTATCCGCGTGCTGCGCGCTACCACCAACTCCGCCCGGAAGCCGCGGGTCATGGCGGACTACACCCGCCTGAAACAGGTGCTGATCAACCTGCTGTCCAATGCCATCAAGTACAACACCCCACAGGGCAGTGTGCGGCTGGAGTGGGCTCGCCACGAGGATCACACCTATCACATCAGGATCATCGATACCGGTATCGGCATCGACAACAGTCGGCTGGATGAACTGTTCCAGCCCTTCAGCCGGCTGGGAGCGGAAAACACCGCCATCGAAGGCACCGGTGTCGGTCTGGCACTGACTAAAAAGCTGGTCGAGAACATGAAAGGCCGGATTGGTGTACACAGTGAACAGCACAAAGGCAGCGAATTCTGGATCAGCCTGCCCGCCGCCGATGATGGCAATGACATTCCCACGGTAGCCGACAGCACCGACCCGGCTACCACCGATGTCGCGTCCCCGCTGCCGTCGCTGCAACGACGCGTTCTGTATGTCGAGGATAACCCGGCCAACCAGCGCCTGATGATGGACGTATTTGAAGATCTCGATGAATTTCAGCTGATCTGCGCCTATGATGCGCCCCTGGGTATTGAACTGGCGCGGGTGGAGCAGCCTGCACTGATCATCATGGACATCAACCTTCCCGGTATGGATGGCTTTCAGGCACGTCGGCTGCTGGCGCAGGACAGCATGACCAGGCACATCCCGGTGATCGCGCTGTCAGCCAACGCTATGCGAACAGATATCGACAAAGGTCTGTCTGAGGGCTTTACTGATTACCTGACCAAACCTTTCGATATTTCCAAACTGATCAACGCTATTGAAACCTATGCCCGCCAGGATTGACCGCCTGCTCACCGTGCTCAAACAACAGCAAACAAAGTGGAAGGGCAAGGCAAGGAACCACCATGGATACACAGCAGTTTAGCCAGGCACGCATACTCATCGTCGATGACACTCCCGTAAACGTTCACCTGCTGGAGTCTATTCTCGATGAAGCTGGCTACACCGAGCTGCACGGGCTGACCGACCCGCGTCAGGTCGAGCCGTTACTGCGTTATGAGCCCGCACCGGATCTGGTGCTGCTGGACATTCGCATGCCCTACCTCAGTGGCTATGAAGTGCTGGAACTGATTGACCAGACCCTGGGTGAATCGGCGCCACCGGTGGTGGTGCTGACGGCCCAAACCGATGCCGAGACCCGCAGCAAGGCGCTGGCCATGGGCGCCCTCGACTTCATCACCAAACCCTTCGACCAGCACGAAGTGCTGCAACGCATTCACAATATTCTGGCGGTGCATTCCCGCTCCATGGAGCGGCGTAACCGCTCGCTGGAGCTGGAAGCCATGGTGGCCGAGCGCACTGCCGAACTGCAGGCGCAGTCGCTGCAGGAACCGGTGACCGGGCTGCCCAACCGGCGCGCCCTGCTCATGCAGGCGACCGAGTGGCTGAAACAGGCGCAGTCATTGGCGGGCTACTTTATCGTCGCCGATGGCCTCGATGACATTGCCCGCCTGCACGGTTACACCATTGCCGAAACCCTGGCGACCCAGCTGGGTCAGCTGTTCAGCCGCAGTCCGCTGGCTGGCAAGGGCATGCTTGGCTGCTGGGGTAATCATGAATTTGTCTTCCTGCTGCCCCAGCCTGCCGGTCAGGAGGCCGATGCCGCGCGGCTCCTGCGCTCCGCTGAGCGTATCGCCCGTCTGCTCAGTGGCGAACACGAGGTGGATGACATGCGCCTGAGCCTGACGGTGCGCATCGGCATCAGTCACAGCAGTCGGGACAGCACTGCTCAGGAGCTGATCCGCCAGGCGGCTCTGGCCCTGCCCAAAGAAGGCTCGTCCCTCACCTGCCAGCTTTATTCCGCTGATATGACCCGCCAGCTGGAGCGCCGCAGTCAGCTGTTGCAGCAGCTGCGACTGGCTATCCAGCAGCAGGCGCTGCATCTGGTCTATCAGCCCAAGGTCGATCTGCAAACCGGCCAGCTGCTGGGGGCCGAAGCCCTGATGCGCTGGCAGAACCCGTTGCTTGGTGCCATTTCACCACTGGAATTTATCCCGCTGGCGGAAACCACCGGCCTGATCCTGCCGATGGGCGAATGGCTGCTGGACGAGTCCATGCAGCAGCTCAGCCAGTGGCGTACTCAGGGCATCATTGACGACAGCTTCGTGCTGGCCATCAACCTGTCCGGCAGCCAGCTGATGCAGGAAGGTTTCGCCGAACAACTGCTGAGCCGCTGCCTGCACTGGTCGATTCCGCCGCAAGTGATTCAGGTGGAGATTACCGAATCGACCCTGATGATCGATATTCACAAGGCCATCGATCAGCTCAACCGCCTCAGTGAAGTCGGTATCAGCGCAGCCATCGATGACTTTGGCACCGGTTATTCCTCACTGGCTTACCTGCGCCAGTTACCGGTGCAGGTACTGAAGATTGACCGCAGTTTCGTCACGGGTATCGAGAACAATGTCGAAGACCGGCGACTGGCCGAAACCATCACCACCCTGGCCCATAATCTTGGCTGTCAGGTGGTGGCGGAGGGGGTAGAAACCGAGAGTCAGGCTAGGCTGCTGCTGCACCTGAAGTGTGAACAGGGACAGGGCTACTATTTTTCCCGCCCCCTGAGCGTGGTCGATTTCGAGCACTATACCCGTACCCATACCTGTAGCGCTGCTGATCACTTATGACCATCAAGCAACTTCGTGCCTTTGTCGCGGTCGCCGAAACCCTGAGCTTTGCCGAAGCCTGCTCACGGGTTCACCTGTCGCAACCGGCCCTCAGTCTGGCCATCAAAAGTCTGGAAGAGTCGGTCGGTGGCAGGTTGTTCAGTCGCACCACCCGCAGCCTCGCGCTAACGCCCGATGGTGAGGCCTTTCTGCCAGTGGCGCAGCGACTGGTAGCCGACTGGGACGATGCTCAGGAAGATCTGCATAACCGCTTCAAACTGCGCCGTGGCAAGGTCGCCATTGCGGCCATGCCGTCCTTCGCGGCAAATCTGCTGCCGCAGGCACTGCGCAACTTTCGTCAGCTGCATACCAATATCAACATGGAAGTGCACGACGTCATCGCCGAGCAGGTGGTGGAAATGGTCAGCAAGGGGCGGGTCGAACTGGGCATCTCCTTTGACCCCGGCCCGCAGGAAGACCTCAACTTCATCACCCTGTTTGATGATGAGTTCATTGCGGTGCTACCTGACGGTCATGAGTTGCAACACTGTGACGTGATCGAAGGGGAGCAGCTGTTCAGCTATGACTTCATCACCCTGCAGCGCCCCTCCAGCGTCCGCCTGCTGATTGAACGCCGCGCCAGTGAAATGGGCCTGATGCCCAAGACCGCCTTCGATACCCACCAGCTCGCCACCGTTGGCCGCATGGTGGCCACCGGCCTTGGCGTCAGCGCCGTACCGGCGTTGTGCCGTCAGCAGATGGAAGAAATTGGCGCCATCTGCCGGCCCCTGCGTAACCCGGTGATTTCCCGCCGAGTGGGCATTCTCTCCCGTCGCCGCTCCGGCCTGTCAGTGGCTGCCGAAGCCATGCAGCAGGTGTTGATTGATACCTATCGCCAAACGCTTTGAGAGCTTCGGGCTTAGACTTTTTCAAAATATACGCCCATCGTTAATATTACTTTCACTGAGGTATTTTTTTATAAAATACCATTAAATTAATTTTTACTACCTGAAATACAAATACTTATGCAACATGCAATATTCACAGGAAAATCTTGCAAATCTCATTTTATCGAATACCCATCGAGATCCCCCTTCACCCCAAAAGCATTAATTGACAAACTAACCCAACTCTCCATACTGATAAACCATCAAATACAGACATGTTTCAGCAGAGCACCAAAAACAAAAAGTCTTCCTTGTCTATATCAGCTATTTAATTCATGTAGCCGTATTCTTTATTAGGAACCATCTTTGATCACCATTGATGTTCTTAAGTAAGTTTTACAGTCATAGATAGTGTGGATGCCGTTTGACGAAAGGTTCAAGACTGACCATGAGAGATTGAGGCTCAGGGGGTCAAGATGCCGCATAATTGCTCAAGCAATACCCACAATATGCTTAACCTGATGTGTGCTTTGTTCCTGCTACAAACGCTCATCGCCATTTATCTGGCCGCGCTGCCAGTCACCTGGTCACTCATCTGGCTCGTAATCCTGTTCAGTCTCTTTGGCCGACTGCTGTGGCTAACCCGCAATGCCCGCATAAAAGGGCTGGCGATGCACAGCATTATCTGCTGGGCGGCTGGTGGCTCTGGCATGCTGCTGGGCGGCTGGCTGACAGATCAGTGGCAGGACGCACCTATGCACCATATCGGATCGGGGTCTTTTTTTAATCTGCCACTGGTGTTGATGCTGCTGTTCTCTGTGCCCTTTTGCTATAGCGCATGCAAACAGGATCTGTATAAAGGTGACAGACGACCCAGCAATGCAAAAGTCAGGCTCATTCTTTTCAACTTGTGGATTTCACTCTGCATGCTGCTCGGTATGTACGCTGTGATGTGGTCACTTCTCTTTATTCCACATAGTCATACATTGATGCCCCCCTTTAGCATGCATTATTTAATGGTCTTCGGAATGATCACCGGAGGTTCTGGCTGTTATTGGCTTATTACTCATATTCAAAGAGCAAATAAAAAACAACTTACTCACCACCTAACCGAACATTAGCAATCTATCAACCAGAAGCAACCAAACCAGACAGACTAAAAAATCAGCTTCAACTGATTACCACCCACGTCATAAATAAAATTCCTGTATGAATTACTTTTAAATACAAAAACCAATTCAGAGACAACGAGGAACACATCATGAGCGGAGCAGAATCATCAGCCCTGGTACGCAGTGCCAATCGCAATGTACGAGTCAGAAAAAGCGTCTATCGCCTTACCGACAGTGAACTGAATGATCTCCGAAATGCCTTCGAGGGACTCTATGCCGTATCGGCTGACGGAGGCAACAACGACGAACGGGGTTATCAGTGGATCGCTGGCGTCCACGGACTGCCCATCCCCTTCTACTGCCAGCACGGTAATCTGAACTTCCCGACGTGGCACCGTGCATACATCTACGAGTTTGAGCTGCGCCTGCAGGATCAGGTTGCCGGGGTCATGCTGCCTTACTGGGACTGGACCTCCGCTGAAGCCATCGCCAACGGACTCCCCAAAGCAGTGACCGACCAGACGTATGTCGATTTGCAGACGGGTGAAACCAAACCCAATCCACTGTACGCCGCCTTCAGTCAGGTGACCGGCACCATGACTCAGCGTAGCCCCAGCCCTTCATCAGCGCTTGAGCAACTCAAGCTACAGGTAGAACTGGCTTTGCGGCAGAAAACTTATGATCGCTTCTCTCCCGCGCTGGAAAACCCCCATGGCGGTCTGCACGTCTGGGTAGGCGGCGATATGGCCAGTGTACCGACAGCCGCCTACGACCCGATTTTCTGGATGCACCACTGCAATGTGGATCGCCAGTGGTTCGAGTGGCAGCGGCAGAACGGTGACAGCACCGTGCCACAGGCACAGCTGGACTTTGTCTGCGCGCCCTTCACCTACACAGGCGAACAGACACTGGATACCAAATTCTTCGGTTATACCTATGTGGATGCCGAGGCCTTTGTGGAAATCAATCAGGAGACCATGCCCAGAACAGACACAGGGAATGAACTGTCCTTTCAGATTCCCTTCCACACCACACCCTTCAAGCATGCATTTCTTGAGTTGCAGGGGGTGGCCAAGACCGAAGACAGCTACAAGGTGAATATCTATCTGGGAGACGGCAGCGACAGCAGTGGTGCGGACTCACCTGATCCGGCCGCAGGCTTTGCCAGCACTCTCTATTTGTTTGGCCACGGCCAATGCGCGGGTGGTAAAGGCCACTGTCAGTATGCCAATCACCAGCAACCTTTTGATCGCAGGCCGGAAAGTCACCTCAAGCCCTATAACACCTATGTCGACATCACCGAGGCACTGAAGCGTTACAAGGTTGAGGATGACAAGGTCAGAGTCACCCTCAAGGTGTATGACTGTGATGCCAATGCAACCCACACCAGAGAAGTGAAAATGCGCGGCGCCTCGATTGTGACTCACGAGTGATAAAGAATACTGACGAGTGATCACTGCAATCGGCCACCAGCGTGGTATATCACTTTGCTCAGAGCTGGTCGTATCGACTGGCTCTGAACCACCTTCACTTGCGCCGTCTGCTACTCCACCCGCAGCGTGCTGAACCGAATACCGCCGCCCTCGTCATCAACACCTTGCCGGGCCGATACCTGGGGGACAAACAGCACCGTCAGCAGCTGCTCTTGCGCTCCGCCAACATAAGCCGCTGACCTCCGCAGATCCAGTACGGCAGGATATGACTCCGGTGATTTATGCCGCACTTCACCATCGGCTGCCAGCTCCACAATCTCACCTTGCTGCGCAAACCCACTGCCGAAGCCGTAACTAAAAATGCTTCCGATGTAAAAGCGCTCGTCAGTGCACTGTTCCGTGTCATCCTGCCCCGCCTCGACACTTGTACCCGTTGCAGGCACAGCGAACACTTTCACCTCATAGCTGGCTGCACTCGCCAGTATTCCCTCCACCAGCAATGTTCCCTGCGCGGATGGCGGAACCACAATCTGTTGACTGACGATACTCATATACGTTCCACACTCTGCCGGTTAGTCGTTATTAGCCTATCCTCGTTTCACCTAAGGCTCCTCAGCAGCAAACTCAAGTACAGCGATCACCTGCGATAGCCACCTCACTTTCAGAGGAGTGCAGAGACTGATGAGAACGCTCAAACTGCTGCCACATTGGTTTTGACGTGGTAGGGCCACACTTCCAGCAGGATCGCCACAAACAGCTCTGCGGCCGGAGATATACCGGTTGCACTACGTCGCACCACACCAATGGAACGCATGATGCTATGGGCCAGCGGCCGACAGGTCAGCATCGAGGCCTCGTTGAGGGGCATCGCCATATGCGGTACTACCGATACCCCCAGCCCCATTTCCACCAGCCCCAGTGACGTGGACAGGTGCTGCACCTCGTAAAACCCGTTCAGCTTGACCCCTTCCTGCACCAGTGCGCTGTCCAGCAGTGAACGGTTGCCACTGGCACGGCTGACGGTGATCAGTTTGTACGGGGTGAGATCTTCCCAGCTGATGCTGGACTGGCTGGCCAGAGGATGATCCTTGCGGATACAGACCACAAAGGGGTCATCCACCAGCGGTGTGAAGCTGACTTCCGGGTGCTGGGCAATGGCCATGTTGATACCGAAGTCGGCGTCGCCACGGATCACCGCCTCCAGTCCCTCATTGGCACTGGCATCGAGAATCTGGATGCGAATCCCCGGATAACGTTCGTTGAAAATACGGATCACGCTGGGCAGGAAGTAGAACGCGGCAGTGGGAATACAGGCGATGGTGACCTTGCCCTTCTGCTGCGTGGCCATCTCCTTGATGCTCAGCACCGACACCTCGAAATCCTCCAGCATACGGCGCGCCTTAGGCAAAAATTCGCGCCCGGCCGAGGTCAGCCAGGTCTTGCGCGTGGTGCGCTCAAACAGCTGGGTGCCGAGGATGCTTTCCAGCCGTTGCATGCGTCGGCTCAACGCCGGTTGCGACAGATGCATGGCCTCTGCTGCCTCGTGAAAATTGCCTGATTCTGCGACACGCACAAAGATCGCCAGATCCTTGAATTCGATTTGATGCATCACCTTTTCCTGCCGGTTTCCCTGCACCATTTAATGCACAAAACAAATCAATTAACAGTAATTTTTGCATTTGATGCATCTATCAGCCCTGTGACAACCTAGGCCCCGTTGTCGACATCACTCCCTTTTAGCTTTTGAACAGGCTTGATTCCATGTCACACAGTATTCCTTGCATGATCATGCGCGGCGGTACCTCCCGGGGACCGTACCTGCGCCTGGAGGACCTGCCCAACGACCGTGAGGCGTGTGCAGCTATCCTCCAACACATCATGGGAGCCGGACATGAGCTGCAGCTGGATGGTATTGGCGGCGGCAACAGTCTGACCAGCAAGGTGGCCATGGTGGGGCGCTCGGACTGCGCCGAAGCGGATGTCGACTACCTGTTTGCCCAGGTAGGCATCGCCGAGAAGAAAGTCGATTTCTCCCCCAACTGCGGCAATATGCTGGCCGGGGTCGCTCCCTTCGCCATTGAAACCGGACTGGTTATGCCTCAGGCGTGCTCCACCCTGGTGCGTATCCGCAACCTCAACACCAACAAGATCATCCATGCCCAGGTGCCTACCGTGGACGGCAATGTCGTCTATGACGGCGATACACTGATCAGTGGCGCCCCCAATCCTGCTGCGCCGATTAAACTGACCTTTATCGACGTACAGGGTGCCAAGACCGGCCGACTGTTCCCTACCGGACATTTGCTGGAGGAGATCGACGGTATCGCCGTGACCTGCATCGATGCTGCCATGCCCTGCGTGCTGATCCACGCCAGCGACCTGGGCAAGACCGGCAGCGAAACACCCGCCGAACTGGATAGCGACGAGGTGTTCATGGCACGGCTGGAGAAGCTGCGCCAGCAGGCCGGGCAACGAATGGGTCTGGGGGACGTCAGCGAGCAGGTCATCCCCAAACCGGTATTGCTCTCTGCGGCCCGCCACGGCGGCACCCTGCAGGCGCGATATTTCGTTCCGCAGCGCTGCCACAAGGCGCTGGCTGTCACCGGCAGCATCGCCATTGCCACTGCGGCGGGCTTCCCCGAAACCGTGGCCGGGCAACTGATTGCGCCAGCCACTGAACTGTCGCTGGTGCAGATCGAACACCCGACCGGCAGCATTGACCTGGAGGTGGTGCGAGATGAGCTCAATCCCGCTCAGGTCAAGGCCGTGTCGCTGTTGCGCACCGCCCGCAAGATTCTGTCCGGCACCGTGTTTCTGCCCTGAAGCGCACGGCACCACTGCATTAATCACAAAAACAACAAGGTACATTCATCATGAAAAAGCTGACTGCACTCCTCGCCTCCGCCGCCCTGACCCTCAGCCTGAGTGGCGCAGGCCAGGCCGTAGCCAACACCCTGCCCTCAACCATCAACTGGACCATTCCCTTTGGCGTCGGCGGTGGCACCGATGTATGGGCACGCTTTGTGTCGCCGCATCTGGATAAATACCTGCCTGACTCGCCCACGCTGGTCATCAAGAACGTACCGGGGGGCGGCTCTATCACCGGCACCAACCTGTTCTACAACCGTGCCCGCAGCGATGGCAGCGACATTATTGGCACCTCAGCCTCCACCCTTTACCCCTATATGCTGGGCGACCAGCGGGTGCGCTACGATTTCAACAAGTGGACAGCCATTCTGGCTTCCCCCACCGGCGGTGTGGTCTACATCCAGCCGGACCTGGGTGTGAAAAGCGCAGCGGATCTGGCCAAGCTGAAAGACACGCCGATGCCTTTTGCCGCACAGGGCCCTACCCAGCTGGAGCTGCCGGTGATGATGGCGCTGGATATGCTCGGCTTCAATCTGAAACCGGTGTTCGGCATGAAGAGCCGTGGCGAGGGCCGTCTGGCCTTTGAGCGCGGCGAAGCCAAGGTAGACTTCCAGACCACCTCGGCCTATCTGGCCTCGGTCAAGGATCTGGAACAACAGGGCAAGGCTGTACCGCTGTTCTCGCTGGGCATTCTCAATGGCGATGGCAAGGTCGTCCGTGATCCGGCCTTCCCCGATATTCCTACCTTCCAGGAGGTCTACAAGGAGTACAAAGGTGAAGAGCCTTCAGGCCCTGAATACGAGGTGTACTTCAAGTTCTTTGCGGCAGGCTTCGCCTTCCAGAAAGTGCTCTTCATTCCGACCGATGTGCCTGCTGCCGTCTATGACAGCTACATCAGTGCAGTGGAAAAGATGGTGAAAGACCCTGACTTCAACAAGGAAGCCGTCGAACAGATCGGCCCGTATGAGAACATCACTGGCCGCGCTGCCGAGCAGTACATCAGTGATGCCGTCAACATGTCGCCAGAGCGCCAGCAGTGGGTGAAAGACTGGCTGCAAACCAAGTTCAACGTCTCCGTCAACTGATCCGGCAGCAGGGCAGCAGCACACTCGCCGCTGCCCTGCCACTCCAAACCCGATGTAACGGTTGTCACCAAAATAACAGTTGATGGACAAGCAGTAATGACTGAATTCTTAGACGCCTTTCAACACTTGCTGACCTTCACCCATCTCGCCTATCTGTCCCTCGGCGTGGTGGTGGGGCTGGTGATTGGGATTATCCCGGGGCTGGGTGGCATCGCTGGTATGTCACTGTTACTGCCCTTTCTCTACGGTATGGAACCCTCGGTCGGCCTTGGCATGCTGATGGGTCTGGTCGCGGTGGTCCCCACCGGCGATACCTTTACCTCTGTGCTGATGGGCATTCCCGGCTCCAGCGCTTCACAGGCCACTGTCATGGATGGCTTCCCGCTGGCCAAGCAGGGCATGGCGGCCCGCGCCCTGTCTGCCGCGTTCGCCTCTTCCATGCTCGGCGGTGTGGCCGGTGCCATGATTCTCAGCGTGTTTATCGTGGTGGCCCGGCCACTGGTGTTGTCGTTCTCTTCCGCTGAACTGTTCATGCTCACCCTGCTCGGT
This sequence comes from Pokkaliibacter plantistimulans, assembly GCF_003194385.1. Lineage (GTDB taxonomy): Bacteria > Pseudomonadota > Gammaproteobacteria > Pseudomonadales > Balneatricaceae > Pokkaliibacter > Pokkaliibacter plantistimulans. Next base: position 26,309 of record NZ_LAPT01000078.1, on the reverse strand, counting down.
CTCAGTGTGGTAGCCAGTCTGGCCGGAGGGAACGTGTTCAAGGGCTTTGCCGCCTGCGGTGCTGGCCTGTTGCTGGGCACCATCGGCAGTGCACCTGCCACGGGCGAATACCGCCTGAATCTGGGGATCGACTACCTGTTTGATGGCATTCCTCTGGTGGTGGTCGGTCTGGGTATCTTCGCCCTGCCGGAAATCATCGACCTGCTGATCAAGGACCGCGCCATTGCCAACAAACCCAACAGCCTGGGTCAGGGCTGGAGCCAGGGCATTAAGGATGTCTTCAAGAACCTGCCATTAGTGGGCAAATGCTCGGTATTCGGCAGCCTGATCGGCGCCATCCCCGGCCTCGGTGGCTCGGTGGTTGACTGGATGACCTACAGCTACGCCATGCAGTCCAGCAAGGACAAGTCACGCTTCGGCAAGGGTGAAATCAAAGGGGTTATCGCGCCGGAATCTGCCAACAATGCCTGCTCCTGCGGCAGTATGATCCCCACGCTGCTGTTCGGCGTGCCCGGTTCTGGCACTGCGGCAGTGTTCCTTGGCGGCATGCTGCTGCTTGGCCTGCAACCTGGTATTTCCATGGTTGGTGCGCATCTGGACCTGACCTACACCATTATCTGGTCACTGGCGCTGGCCAATATTCTCGGTGCTCTGCTGTGTCTGGGCCTCACCTCTCCAGTAGCCATGCTGACCCGCATTCCCTTCTCACGCATGGCTCCGGTGCTGCTGACACTGATCCTGTTTGCCGCCTATCAGGCTACTCGCAGCCTCGGTGATTTCATCGCCCTCGGCGCCATCGCCTGCATCGGTGTACTGCTGAAAGGCGCCAACTGGCCACGCCCAGCCTTCCTGATTGGCTTCGTGCTGGCCCCGGGTGCAGAGAACTACTTCTTCCAGAGTATCCAGTTCTACGGCTACGGCTGGATGCAGCGCCCCGGCGTGATCGCCATCGCCAGTCTGATCCTGCTCAGCTTTGTCGCCCCCATGGTACGCAGCTGGCTGCAACGCCGCCGCGATGCCCGACAGGCCGGTCAGTCTGCCGCGGCAGAAGTGAAGCAACCTGCCGAACGGGAAGCCGTTACCCTGCTGGACTGGGTGATCATCGGCCTGATGCTGCTGGCCTCGGTACTGGCCGTGGGTGATATCTGGTCGGCCTCTGAACTGACCAAGGCCTTCCCGCTGATGGCCATTAGTATCATGGGCTTCTCCGTAGCCATGGTGGTAGTGCGCTACTGGATGCGTTCGACCACCCGCATGGCCGCTAGTATCAGTCGCGAACTGGTGTATATCCTCGCCTTCTTCGCGCTGGCGGTGCTGTACTTCACCGTCGGATTCATCAGCACCACGGCGGTGTTCACCCTGTTCTTCCTGCGCTTTGCCACCCTCGCCCGCTGGCGCCTGTCCGGCACCGTAGCACTGGGGCTGACACTGTTCCTGATCGGTATGGGGAAACTCATGAGCATCGATTACCCGGCAGGCTTTGTGGACCCCTATCTGCTGGGCATGCTGGGTAACTAAGAAAACACGACGCGCGGCACACCGGTCGCCCGGCGCCGCAAACAGCACAACAACAACCACTCGCCACTGCCTGACTCGGGCAGTGGCTTTTTCATCTCAACAGTTCCCGCCACCACCGCGACGAAAGCGCCAGTTAACGCACCAATATCGCCTATTCCGGCACCACGCACTTCCTCCATCACCCGCTTGGCTATACTGAAGCTCAGTGGGCTCAGCAAGAAGCCTCCCGATTCTTGCCGGACATCGCATTCAGGGACGAACACGGTAACAACGACGTTCAGCAACAGGACGCCCCTTGAAATACGTCTTCTGCCCGCGGCATGCCTTGTTTGCCCCTGCCTCCCGTTATGGCGGGCTGTCTGCGCTGGTCTTCAGCTTTGTTCTGGTGCTGGCCACCACCCTGCTCAGCCTGTCACTGATCTGGCTGCCCGAAGGGGCCACTTCCATCTGGCTGGCAGACGGTCTTGCCGCGGCATTGCTGTTTCGTACCCATCCGGCACGACGGCCATGGATCTGGGTAGGTATCGCTCTGGCCATTGCCGCCTCGCATCTCAGTTACACCATGCCACTGAGCATGACAGCACTGCCGGTACTGGCCCACCTGCCTGCCATCCTGCTGCTCAGTCAGCTACTTGAGCGACTGCAGCTCGACAGCCTCACCCCCGATGAACCGGAGCGCATATTTACCGTACTGGGGCTCGCCGTGGTACTGCCGCCGGTGCTGAGCTCAACACTGGGGCAGGTGCTGGCCACCACGCTCTACCCCGGGCTGCAGCTGCCGGAGAAAGCCACCTGGATCCGCTGGCTGATGGGCGACAGTTACGGCCTGATGATCAGCCTGCCGCTGGCACTGAGCTGCAATACCCAACGTCTGCGCCAGCTGCGGGAAGACCGCCCGCTGGCCAATCTGCTCATTCTCGGCATCTCCACAGCCGCTACCTATAACGCGGCCATGTACTTCCCTTATCCCTACATTTTTATTCTGGTGCCTATTCTCGCCGCTGCGCTGTTCCTGCCCTATTTCACCAGTCTGCTGCTGAACGGCTACACCGTCCTGCTGGCCACCTTCATTCATGACTTCAAACCACTGCCGATCGCTGGCCTGCAGACCGACAGCATTGCCGCCCTGCACAGCCTGCCGTTCTTTATTCTGGTGATCGCCTCCTTTGTGTTCGCCTCCTATATCAACCGGCTACACCATGACCGCCGTATCATCCGTGAAAACGAACAGCGCTTCCGCGGTGCCATGAACAGCTCGGCCTTCGGCATGGCGCTGGTGTCCCCTGATGGCTATTACATCGAGGTCAATCAGGCCCTGTGCCGGATGCTCGGCTACAGTGCGCAGGAACTGCGCAGGATTCGCTATCAGGATCTGACCGTCGCTCAGGATCTGCCTAACAACGTGCTGCTGGACACCCGGCTGCTGCAAGGGCAGCTCAGTGAAGTACATCTCGACAAGCGCTATATCCGCCGCGATGGCACGGCCTTCTGGTGCCATGTGGCCACCAGTATCGTGCGTGATGAAAAGGGTGAGCCGATGTATTTCGTCGCCCAGATTCACGACATCGACCGCGAAAAACGTCTGCAGCTGGCCAACCAGCATCTGCATGAACGCATGCAGCTGGCCCTGCAGGCGGGCAGCATGGGCGTCTGGGAATGGCGCCCCGGCAGCGACGAGCTGATCATCGATGCTCGCATGGCCGCGCTGTACCGGCTGCCGGCCGAGCAGACCACTCTCAGCCGCGAGTACTGGGAAGAACTGGTGCACCCGGATGACCGGGCAAAGCTGACCCGCTTGGCCTATCTGGCGGCCTCCGGCAATACCACCCTCGACACCCTGTTCCGTATCAAGGCTTGTGATGGTGGTCTGCGCTATATCCGTACTCTGGCCATGGTGCTGCGCAATGGCGAAGGCCAGATTGAACGGCTGGTCGGGCTTGACTGGGATGTGACCGAATCGCAGAAGATGACCGATGCCCTGTTCGAGGAAAAAGAGCGCCTGCATATCACCCTGCAGTCCATCGGCGACGCTGTGCTCTGTACTGACAACCAGTGCCGCATCACCTTCATGAACCCGGCTGCCGAACGCCTGACAGGCTGGCCACTGGCCGAAGCGGCACAGAAGGATATCGAAGAGGTGCTGGTTATCCGTGATGCCGATACCCTCAAAGCCATGCCCAACCCGGCCCGGCGCTGTCTGGAAGAAGGCCATGAGTCCTGCCTGAATGACAACTCGGTGCTGATCAACCGCCATGGCGAGCAGCTGGATATTCATGACTCCGCCGCCCCGGTGCGTACCCGTGATGGACAGCTGCTCGGCACCGTGCTGGTGTTCCAGAACGTCACCCAGGCGCGGGAGATGCAGCGCACCCTGCGCCATCAGGCCAGCCACGATGCCCTCACCGGGCTGTTCAACCGCAGCAAGTTTGAACATGAGCTGACCACCCTGCTGCAGGACCTCAACGATGAAGATGCCGAGCATGTGCTGGCCTTTATCGATCTGGATCGCTTCAAGATCGTCAACGACTCGGCCGGTCATGCCGCAGGCGATGCCTTCCTTAAGCAGATTGCCGGGCTGCTCGGCCAGCGCATTCGGGGCAGTGATATTCTTGCGCGACTGGGCGGTGATGAGTTTGGTCTGCTGTTCTACAACTGCAGTCTGGACAAGGCCCGGCTGATCTGTGAGCAGCTGATTCAGGCCATCGAATCGCTGCGGCTGGTATGGGACGAGCGGGCCTACGATGTCAGCGCCAGCATCGGCATCACCAGCATCAGTCAGGGCAACAGCAATATTACCGAGCTGATGAGCCGCGCCGATGTCGCCTGCTTCTCCGCCAAGCATGCCGGACGTGGCCGGGTAGCGCTGTATCAGCCGCACAATGGCGATGTGGCCCGCCACCACAGTGAAATCCTGCTGGCCTCCGGGGTGAGGGAAGCGCTGGAGAATGACCGCTGTGTGCTGTACGCCCAGCCGATTGTGGCGACCTCGGCACTGACACCCCATGCCCATATCGAGATTCTGCTGCGCATGCTGGATGAAAGTGGCGAACTGCTGTCGCCCATGACCTTTATCCCTGCTGCGGAGCGCTATGGCCTGATGTCGCAGCTGGACCGCTGGGTGGTCAGACAGGTCCTGCAGGTGAAAGGCACGATGCTGGCCGCCTATCCGGGGCTGATCGTGGGAATGAACCTGTCGGCCAACTCGCTGGATGATCCGCGCTTTGCCGACTTTCTGCTGCAGTGTATCGAGCAGTCGCCACTGCCACCGCAGCGCATCTGCTTTGAAGTCACCGAAACCGCCATCATCAACCATCTGGCACAGGCGACCCAGCTGATCAGCCGGTTACGGGAGCGCGGCTGCCTGATCGCACTGGATGATTTCGGCAGTGGCCTCAGCTCCTTTGCCTATCTCAAGCAATTCCCGGTGGATGTGATCAAGATCGACGGGGCCTTTATCAAACAGCTGCCGGACAACCCCACCGACCGCGCCATCGTCGAGTGCATTCACGGGCTGGCGACCCGTATCGATGCCATCACCGTGGCCGAGTATGTGGAAAACGACGCCATCCGCAGCACCGTGCAGGATATAGGCGTGCACTATGTGCAGGGTTACGGCATCGCCAGCCCGGCACCGCTGGAAGGCTGTCTGGCCTGGCTCGAAGCTCAGGCCGTACAGACGCTGCTGGCCACAGAAAGCCCGGATTGACCCGTCACTGCCAGCAGTGCAGGCCACACTGTCATTACCCGATTCCTATGACCGACAAGCCGCAGTATTCACGATCTCGCGAGCTAGCGTCAGACAAGGCGAAAAGATCTGAGGAAGCGCAGTTTAGTGGGTCTAAATGAGCATCCGAAGGTCTTTTCAACGATGTATGACCGACGCGCAGCAGATCGTTAACCCATGCTCAGACGTTACCCAGATTGTCCTCCTCCACCGCCGCATGCATACGCTCCTGCAAATCAGGGATGGCGGCCTGCACCCGGCTCCAGCTGGGAATAAAGGGTTTGTCGTGCGGGTTATCGAGGAAAATGCGTCCGGCCTCCATCAGATTCTGGGCGAATAGTTCCACTGCCTGCTCCTCGCTGTGGCGATCGACCTTAAGGCCATTCATCACCGCATCGTTGTAGTAGGTCTCGATAATATCCAGCGCAATGCGGTAGTAGGTGGCCTTGATGGTACGGAACGACTCGGCACTGATCTGTACGCCGAGGGTGGCCAGCTTGCGGTAGATGGCCTTGGCGATATCGAGGCTCATGCGGTCAAGGCCGCCGCGCTTTTCTGCCTCCTTGTCGATCAGGCACTGGTGCTTGTGGTCATAGGCATCGGCAATATCCACCTGACACAGGCGCTTGGTCGAGTAGTTACGGTGCACCTCTGACAGCACGCCGATTTCCAGCCCCCAGTCGCTGGGGATACGGATATCGTTGAGCACATCGACACGCATGGAAAACTCACCGGACAGCGGATAACGATAGCTGTCGAGGTATTCGAGGTACGGCAGCGGCCCATAGATCTTCTTCAGGGCGCGAATCATCGGCGTCACCAGCAGGCGGCTGACACGGCCGTTAAGCTTCCCCTCGGCAATGCGAGAGTAATAGCCCTTGCAGAACTCGTAGTTGAACTGCGGATTGGCCACCGGATAGATCAGCCGCGCCAGCATCTCACGGTCGTAGGTGACGATGTCACAGTCATGCAGCGCCACCGCTTCGGCCCGTGCCGAGGCCAGTACATAGCCACTGCAATACCAGACATTGCGGCCTTTGCCCGGCTCCTGCGGGGACAGCCCTTCTGCTTCCAGTTCGGCATCCAGCGCCCGCAGCCGTGGGCCGTCGTTCCAGAGGATGCGGTGATGCTGCGGCAGGCGCGAGAAAAACTCCCGGGCAAACAGAAACTGCTCGCGGTCGGCGCGGTCCAGACCGATGACGATTTCGGACAGATAAGGCACCTTGGCCAGACAGTTGACGATGTTGTCCAGCGCCGGTCCTTCCAGCTCGGAGAACAGCGACGGCAGGATCAGGCTCATTGGCCGCTTTCTGGCAAAGCGCACCAGATCGGCCTCCAGCGCTTCAACCGGGCGCCGGGTCAGGTTATGAAAGTTGGTAATAATACCGTTCTGATAAAAGTCACTCATTGTTATGCTCCAGGCCAGCGACCAGCCAGTAGTCCAACCCTTCCACCCAGCCAGTCGGCCCAGTGGATGCTGTGCGATACAAGCGGGAAGGATCATCCATGAACGAAGGAAGGAGAGGCTGATAGTCAGCCCCACGAATCAATACGCCGTAGCGGGCAGTGGCCAGCATGGGCAGATCGTTGGCGCCATCTCCCAGCGCCAGCGTCAGTGGCTGCACCCCGTGCAGCTGGTGATAACGTCCGGCCAGCCAGGTCAGGGCCACGCCCTTACTGCTGCGACCGGTGACGTGATAAAAGCGACCGCCACGCACCAGTGACAATCCCTGTTGTTGCAGCGCCTGCCGGAACGCCGTCAATCGGGCTTCACTGTCCTCCCACAGCAACGGCTCACTGGCTTCGCGGGCATGGGCCTGCTGCGCTTTGGCCAGGGGCAGTCCGGTACTCTGTTGCACCCCTTCCACCCCAAGATCAGCGAAACCACGAAAGGCATAGCCGTGCTCCTCACGCAGCGCGGCCACCGCCCGGCGCAGGGTGGCATAGTCCGCCCCCAGATGAATGCGGGTCCAGCCCTGTTCATCCATCGCCGGATCCGCCGTGGCCCGCCAGCCGGGAGGCAGCAGCACACAGCCGCCGTTTTCCACCACACAGGGGTAGTCCGTCAGCCCCAGTTCCTGTCGCAGGGTGCCCAGTTCGGCAGCGGTTTTGCTGGTATTGGCAATCACCGGCACACGCTGCTCGCGCAAAAAGCGCAACCAGCCCGCCGCAGGTTGCCAGTCATAGCTGTGATGATCGAGCAGTGACCCATCGAGATCCGTCAGCACCATCAGATTGTCTGGCAGGCTCACTTCAATCTCCTCCAAAGCAGGTTCATGCATTCCAGCAAGGGCTGTTATCCAGCCCAACTTTCGCAGGCTTTCTGCGCAAACGCAGAAAACATGCACTCTGCAGAGCACATGCATAATCAATGCCATTGCTGATGACAAGAAAAATCGCTTATGGATAAGAGACTTAGCGTGGCAGCGCGGCGGGCAAATTGCTGCAGCGCGAAAAAATGACCGGCACGGAGGGAGAAAAGTGCAGCTCAGGCCATAACGAAGACCTGCTGCTTCTGACAAACGCTTCTGACAAACGCTTCTGACAAACGCTTCTGTTAAACGCTTTCTGATAAGAGCCCTTGGTAAGGGTTACTGATAAAAATCAGCCCGGTACCAGCTGCTGACAGGTCTTTCTGATCAGCTGACGCAACCAGCGGTGGGCCAGATCATTGTCGTTACGCGGATGCCACATCAGCGATACAGTGATGCTCTGCGTCGCCACTGGCAGAGCAAAGGTATGCAGGGCAGCGGGCTGGCCCTGCGCCGCCCCCGTATGCTGATGCAACAGAAAGGAAGCCGGCACCAGCGCCACCAGCTCGGATGCCCGTGCCACCGCCAGTGCTGCGGGAAAGCTCGGCACCACCGCAACTACATTGCGGCTGAGGCCGACCTGCTCCAGCGCCTCATCCACCAGCCCGACACTCTGGCCACGGCGCGACACCACCACATGGCCATAGGCCACATACTGCTCGGCACTCACTTCTGCCAGCCGGGCCAGCGGGTGCCCTGCTCTGACCACCGCGACAAAGTGATCACGGAACAGTGACTGCACACGGATTTCCGGCCCCATCTGCCCCGTTTGCCCGAGTACACCGACTTCCAGATCCACCAGCCCTTCGCGCAAATAGCGGGAGGTTTTCTCCGGCTTGGGCGCGAAGCTCAGGCGCACACCCGGTGCTTCGGCCGTTACCGCCGCAATTAGTGGCGCACCAAAGGCTTCGATAAAGCCATCGTTAGCACGCAGGGTGAATGTACGTTGCAGCGTTTCGGGTTGCAGTTCGGTCAGTGCCGGACGCAGCAGCGCCTGCACCTCGCGCAGCGCCAGCTGGCAGCGCTCACGAATCGCCTCCGCGTGAGGGGTCAGCACCATCTGTCGCCCGGCGCGCACCAGCAGCGGGTCTCCGGTTACTGTGCGCAGCCGTAACAGGGTCCGGCTCATGGCCGAGGCACTCAGCCCGAGCCGGCGCGCAGCCCCCGCCACACTGGCTTCACTGAGCAGGGCATCCAGTGCGGCAAGCAGGTTGAAATCAGGCTCGGACATGGTGATAAGGCTCCTGGCATGAACAGATACATGGCGTCTGCTGCAACTATAAAGTGCAACGGCTGCGCCTTCCGACAGGTATCGAGCATACGTATATTGCCATGACGACGACAACAATCACTGTGCTCAACATTACCGGCTGAGCCTCCTTGCGAGGAAATCCCAGATGGAACTCTTTTCTGATCGCCCCGGCGATCAAGGCCTGCCCGGCAGGCAACGCGCACTGGCCATGAGTGCGGTCATGCTGCTGACCATCATGGCCGTATTCGACGGCACCATGATCAATATCGCCCTGCCCCATATCGCCCAGTCGCTGGAGGTCAGCACCAGTGCGGCCATCTGGGTGACCAACGGTTATCTGCTGACCACGGTGATGACTCTCGCCCTGTTTGCCGCGCTGGCGGCACGGGTGGGCTTTCGTACCCAGTTCACTGTCGGGCTGGTGGTATTCGTGCTGGCCTCGGCCGGGTGTGCCGCGGCAACTTCGCTGCCGATGCTGGTCGCCATGCGTCTGCTGCAGGGGCTGGGTGGAGCCGCGACCTTAAGTATTGCGCCAGCCATTCACCGCTCGATTTTCCCCAACCGCCTGCTCGGCCGCATTCTCGGCATCAATGCGCTGCTGATTGCCACCTGCACCGCCGCCGCGCCTTTGCTGGCGGGGGCCATGCTGTCGCTGCTGGACTGGCGCTGGCTGTTCGCCATCAACGTGCCGCTGGGGCTGGTTGCCCTGCTGATGTGCATCCGCGTGCTGCCCAACCAGAAAAGCGACACCAAGGCACCTTTCGACATCGCCGGCGCTATCTGGTCAGCGCTGATGCTTGGTGCAGTGATCATGGCGGTGGAAGCCATCTCGCCGTCATCCACCGCATCGTCATCCACCACCCCCTCATCCATCGATCAGGCCAGCCAGCAGCAATGGCTCAGGGCCGCCGCTTTCGCAGCACTGGCCATCGTCAGTGGGGTAGCCTTTGTCCGTCGCCAGCGTCGTGCTCCGGCTCCGCTGCTGCCGTTAAGCCTGTTCAGCTCCATGCGTTTCTCGCTGGCGGCGCTGACCTCACTGGCTTCCTTTGTCAGTCAGGGCATCACCTTTGTCGCCCTGCCCATCCTGTTCCAGAGTGTCTACGGTTATAACGCCCTGATTGCCGCCCTGCTGTTTATTCCCTGGCCACTGGGCATCATGCTCAGCGCTCCGCACGCTGGCCGCCTGTCGGACCGCCACTCTCCGGCGCTGGTCTCGACTGTGGGCCTGCTGATCTTCAGCCTGGGTCTGATCGCACTGGCACTGCTGCCTGCCGAGCCCAACGTATGGGATATTGCCGCCCGCAGCCTGCTGTGCGGACTGGGTTTCGGCTACTTCCAGAGCCCCAACAACCGCGAAATGCTCGGCAATGCACCTCGCGAACTGAGCAGCTATGCCTCCGGCGTGCTGTCCATTGTCCGCACCTTCGGCCAGTGCATGGGCGCGGCCTGCGTCGGTGTGGCACTGGCGCTGCTGGTGTCTTCCACCATGACGGCACAGCAGAGCCTGCCATTGCAGGCCGAGGCACTGCATTACAGCCTGTGGCTGGCCGCCGCTTCATCGGTTGCGGCACTGGCGCTCAGCTACAGCCGAACCCGCCGGGCCCGGCAGGAAAGTGCAGCGCCCGCCGAGGCCAGTGTGTCCCGGAGCCAGTCGTAACGCTCATCAGCGTGACAGGCGACGCCACGGCGTGAACGTTGATGACACGCAAGCTCATGGCATGGACGTTCACCGCCAGCGGGTTACACTCAGAGCACACTCTCACAACACCTCTTCACAACACATGCTCAGGGCCACAGGGCGCAGACAAAGGCAGACCATGGACAGATTTCAGGAAATGCAGGTGCTGCTGACGGTGGTTGAACAGGGCAGTTTTGCCCGTGCCGCCGAACGGCTGAACACCTCGGCACCGTCGGTTACCCGCGCCATCGCCGCACTGGAACAACGCCTCGGCGTGGTGCTGTTGTCGCGCACGACCCGCAGCCTGCGTCTGACCGAAGCCGGGCAACGCTATGCCGCTGACAGTCGGCGCATTCTGGCGGAGTTGCTGGAAGCCGAAGAGTCCGCCGCCGGCAGCCACAGTACGCCACGGGGGCAACTACTGGTGACGGCACCGGTGCTGTTTGGCGAGCAATACGTGACGCCGGTACTGGTGGACTACCTGCAGCGCTTCCCCGAGGTGGAGATCCGCGCCCTGCTGGTGGATCGTGTGGTCAACATGGTCGATGAAGGGGTCGAAGTGGCCGTGCGTATTGGCCATCTGCCCGCGCAGGACAACGCCATTCGCGTCGGTCAGGTGCGCCGGGTGGTGTGCGCCGCCCCGGCCTATCTGCAACAGTATGGCCGCCCTCGCCATCCTGACGATCTGCATCAGGCCCGCCTTGTCATGTCGTCCAGCAGCGGGCTGTTTACCGAATGGCAGTTTAACGATCAGGGGGTCGAGCTGCCGTTTCAGCCCTCGCCACGGCTGGTGGTCACCGCCATACAGGCGGCCATCAATGCTGCCGTGGCAGGCTGGGGTATTACTCAGGTGCTGTCCTATCAGGTAGCCAGTGAAGTACGCAGCGGCGCGCTGGAAGTGCTGCTGGAAGAATATGAACAGTCGCCCCTGCCGATTCACGTGGTCTATCAGGGCAGTCGCCGTAACAGTGCCAAAATACGCAGTTTCGTCGACTTCTGTGTCGAGCATCTGCGCCAGCAACTGGCCGCCAACAGCGGTGTCACTGCCCTGCCATGAGTCGCCAGCAGCAGATGAGCATTTTTGTCGCCGTCGCCGAGGGTGGCAGTCTGGCCGCCGCCGCTCGCAGCCTGTCGCTGTCGATCCAGACGGTGATGCGCAGCATCAGTGCACTGGAACAGCGTCTGGGCACGCCGCTGCTGCAACGCAGCCCGAGAGGTATTCAGCTGACCGCAGCGGGTATCCGCTTTGCCCGTGACTGCCGCCAGCTGCTGCGGGACACGGAGCAGGCCGAGGCATCGGTGCAGGGCCTGCACCATCAGCCGCAGGGGCAACTGACCTTTGCCGCCCCGCTGTGTTTCAGTCGTCATGCCCTGCCCGATCTGCTTGGCCAGTTTCTCAGCACCTATCCGCTGGTGCAGCTGCACTGCCAGTTCAGCGATACCCCGGTCAACCTGCATCAGGACGGTATCGATGTCGCACTGCATATCGGCACCCTGCCCGACTCCACTCTCTATGCCCGTCATATCGGCACCCTGCAGCAGCTGCTCTGTGCCAGCCCCGACTACCTGCAGCAGGCGGGTGTGCCAGACACCACCGCTGACCTGCCCGACCATCGCATCATCCACGACCGCATCGACAGCCGTCAGGTGCTCTGGCGTCTGCAACAGGATCAGCAGCCGCAACTCTGGCGACTGCCCGCCAGCCTGCACACCACTACCACCCAGTCAGCCATCAATGCCGCCTGTCATGGCGCCGGGATTGTTTGCGCCAACCGCTTTGAGCTGCACCGGGAGCTGCAAAACGGCCAGCTGGTCAGCATCCTCAGCGAGGCGCAGCCTGCCCCCCAGCCGTTGTCGCTGCTGTATCGTGAAGGGCCACGGGCCGCGGCCCGTGTCAGGGCGCTGGTGGATTTTCTGCAACAGCACCTGAGCCACCACCCGGCACTGCAGAACGGCTGATAATTACACTCAGTGAAATAATGGATTGCGATTTATGGTCATTCTGCGCAGAAAATGAAAGGCGCACCATGGTGTTCACCTCGCCAAGCCCATCAGGGCATACAAGGAGAACACCATGTCACACCCTGCTCTGACCCTGTATCACTTCCCCCTGTCTGGCCATTCTCACCGTGCCGAGCTGATGCTGTCGCTGCTCGGGCTGCCGTTCAAACGGGTGCTGGTCAATCTGGCGGCCGGTGAACATAAACAGCCCGCCTTCCTTGAACTCAATAGCTTCGGACAGGTGCCCGTGCTGGATGACAACGGCACCGTGATTGCCGACTCCAATGCCATTCTGGTCTACCTCGCCCAGCGCTACGGCGATGAATCCTGGTTGCCACGCTCAGCTCAGGCACAGGCCGCCGTGCAGCGCTGGCTGTCGGTCGCTGCCGGTCAGGTGGCGTATGGCCCCTGCGCGGCGCGGCTGATCACCGTCTTCGGCAGCCCGTTCAACGCCGCTGAAGTGATTGCCCGCGCCCATCAGATCCTGACCATCATGGATGCAGAGCTGTCACAGCGCGCCTTTCTGGTGGGTGAGCAGCCCACCATTGCCGATGTGGCCTGTTACACCTACATCGCCCACGCACCCGAGGGCAATGTCAGCCTCGACAGCTATCCGCACGTACGCCACTGGCTGCAACGCATTGAGGCGCTACCCGGCTTTATCGCCATGCCACAGACCGCCGTCGGGCTGCGCGCCTGAACGGGTGACCTGAAGGCGATTGCCTGAACAACGAGAATCCATCAACACTGAGCGGAGGGCAGATCATGACCACTGACGTATGGCATCCGGGTGAACAGCAGCTGCAGGCCAGTATCGGGATGCAGGAACGGCTGGCCTCCGTCGGCCAGCAGGTGCTGCGCGATTATCTGACCGAGCAGCTGCGCAGCTTCTTCCCGCTGCTGCCCTTCGTAGTTGCCGCGGCGGCGGATGAAGACGGCTGGCCCTGGGCCAGCCTGTGGCAGGGTCAGCCGGGCTTTGTCAGCAGCCCCGATCCGCAGCAGCTGCATATCGCCGCCGTGCTGTCGCCGGATGATCCGCTGGCGCCCTGGCTGGATGCCGGTCAGGGGCTCGGCCTGTTGGGTATCGAGCTGGGTACCCGACGCCGCAACCGGGTCAATGGCGTGGTGCAGAGCTACGGCCCGCACCGCATTGAGCTGCATGTGGAACAGGCCTTTGGCAACTGCCCGCGCTTTATCCAGCAACGTCTGCCGCTGCCGCCCCTGCCTGCAGCCACCAGTGCTCAGGTTGAAGAGCTACCGGCACTGGACGCCGCAGCACGCCGTCTGATCAGCCATGCCGATACCTTCTTCGTTGCCAGTCATGCCGGTAGCGGCGCTTCCCGCGAGGGTCATCTGCAAATGGATGTGTCCCACCGCGGCGGCCCGCCGGGTTTTGTCCGGATCAAGGGCGATTGCCTGCTGATTCCTGACTACGCTGGTAATCGCTACTTCAACACCCTCGGCAATCTGTTGCTGCAGCCACGCTGCGGGTTGCTGTTTATCGATTTTGAACGGGGCGACCTGCTGCACGTACAGGGAGAAGTGGAAATTCTGCTCCCTGACTCGGCCAGTCACCGTCAGCGCATTGCCGCCCTGCCCGGTGCCGAACGCCTGTGGCAGCTGCGGGTGCACAGGGTGCTGCGTCGCTCACGGGCACTGGCCCAGCCATGGCAACTGCTGGCCTTTTCACCGGCCAGTCAGGCCATCGCCACAGGGCAATAACCTTTAGCAGATGATCTGCGTGAACACCTACTTCAAGGAGCACATTTTATGTCTACCCAACCGCAATCTAACCAGCCGCAAGCTAACCCACAGCAATCTGGCCAGCAGCCCCGGCCACCGCTGCCCCCTTTCACCGATGAGACGGCGGCCATCAAGGTCCGTCTGGCGGAAGATGCCTGGAACAGCCGCGACCCGGAGCGGGTTTCGCTGGCGTACAGCGAAGACAGCCAGTGGCGCAATCGCAACGAATTTCCCCGTGGCCGAGCCGAGATCGTCGCCTTTCTTACGCGCAAATGGGCCAAGGAGGTGGAATACCGGCTGATCAAGGAACTGTGGGCCTGCAGCGGCAATCGCATTGCCGTGCGCTTTGCCTACGAATGGCTGGACCACGATGGTCAGTGGTATCGCTCTTACGGCAATGAGAACTGGGAATTTGATGAAATGGGCCTGATGAGACTGCGCTATGCCAGCATCAATGATCTGGCCATCAGTGCCGAGCAGCGGCTATTCCACTGGCCACAGGGAAGACGCCCCGATGATCATCCGGGGCTGAGTGAACTGGGACTGTAAGGAAGTAAGAGCCAGTTCACGGGCTGTGCGAGCGTGAACTGGCTTACGGCGACCGGCTAGCGCTTGCTGACAGCCAGCTCATCCAGCCTCAGTATCTCGCGCAGTTGCTCACTGGCCAGCGCCGCCCGGTCGGTGATGCTGTTACTGCTGCAGCCGGTGTAATAATCGACGCTCTTGCTTAGCTGCCCGCTGCGGGCACTGATCTGCACTGACGGGCCGTCGGTGCGGTAATGCTGACAGACCTCGGCGGGGCCGCTGCCATCTTCACTGTGATTGGTGATATTACCCGGCAATGTGAAGAAGTCAGTCTGCTGCAGGATCTGACTGGCCTGCCTGAACACCGCCGGGTCGAGCTGACGCCGGGTCAGCCCCTGTTGCGCAGCATGCTGATGACCATTGAAGTACTCGGTGCCATCGGCCAGCAACACCGCATCAAATACCGGGCAGAAGCCAAAACAGGGCGTGGTCGAATAAGCGATAAAGTCCTGCCCCTTCACCAGCACACTGGCCAGCCCCGGTGGCAGCGGCACTACATCGGGCATCGGCTCAGCCTGCGGTGGCGCAGAAGGCTCGACCTGATTACAGGCCGTCAGCAGGGCGGGCACTAGCAGCGGCAACACCCGTCGGGCAGGTGACGACAGCGCCCCGCCAGCCAGCGCAGAGAAAGGTTTTTTCCAGCCTTTAAAAGTCATCATGCAGAAGAACCTCGGTATCCAAGAACGTGCCCACAATTTCGCGAGCTAAGGCCAGAGCGGGCGAAAAGCGCTGAGGAAGCGGAATTGAGTCACCTTGAATAAGCATTCCGCAGCACTTTTCAACGCTGTGTGGCCGACGCGCAGCAGATCGTGAACACGTTCTGACTGCCTCCATCCGAGCCTGTAATTGGGGACGGTCTTTACAGCAACAAGGAGGGGGTCAGACACTCAGTGCTGCACGAACCAGATCAGCTCGCCCACACAGAGAAAGACCGAGGAATAGAACGTCAGCGCGAAGCCCAGCGAACGGGCCGCAGCGCCGCGGGCATAGCCGAGCATGAACAGCGCCCGGCCGACCAGAAACAGCAGCGCGGCCACCGGCAGTACCGTCAGCGCCTTGATCGGCATGGCGATCAGCCAGATCAGCTGTACGGCAAAGGCCAGCACCGTCTGCTCCAGCGTATTCTGTAGGGTCGCCTGCAACAGCCTGGCACGTTGTGAGCCTTCGCTCAGGGCGCTGCCATCAATGTCTTCCGCATGGAAGAAACGATGCTTGGCCAGCAGGGCAATGTTGATCAGCAGCGGCAACACCAGCAGTACCAGCCATCTGGCGTGATTGACCACTCCGGTGGCAACGTCGATATCCGGCAGCAAAAAGCTGGGGGTGAACCACAGCGCGGCCCCTTCGGCGGTCACCACCGTCAGTGCGGCGATGACCATACCCTGCAGCACACCCTGCTGCTTGCCACTCAACATTACTCTGGTCGTCATCTTGATACTCTCCAGACTGCCCTGTCACCTGAGCAGCTACAAAGCCTACCGGTCAGCGATGATCCTCTTCGCCTAGAACATATTTACGATCTGCTGTGCGTCGGCCATACGGCGTTGAAAAGATCTTCGGAATGCTCATTTAAGGTGACTAAACCCCGCTTCCTCAGCGCTTTTCGCTTTGTCTGACTCTAGCTCGCAAGATCGTGAGCAGGTTCTCAGCCACCAGTCTTCGGCGGCAACAGGCTCGCTGCCACTCTCCGAGTGTAGCTCAGACTTACGTGCACAGAGTTCACAGATACAGGAAGGTGTACCGCCTTGCAGGGCGGCCAGACCAAGTAGAGCCTGACTGAAGTCCACCCCATAGCACCAGCAGGTATGCATTGCCGCCACCTGCTCCTGCACAGCATGTACAGACATCTGGCCAAGAAAGGCACAGTAATTGGGTCCACCACACAGAGGGCAGGTACCAGCAGCCTCTTTATCCGCCATTACTGCGCCCCCGCAGGTGTTAAAGATTCAGGGTAAAAACTGAAAGGAATTGAGCCGTTGCCCGCTGTCTGGGTCATACCACTTGCGCCCCATACTGTTCGACTCGCCACAAGCCACCCTTGTACACCAAGGCTGGATGGTAGCTGGATTCAATCGTTATTTCGATGACAGAAACAGCATTGCAGCGTTCTTTACGGAAAAATGCTTTTACCTGAATCAAGTGACGAGCATAAACGCCGGATGGCAGGCATCAATCTTATTCAGTACAGAACCTTCGGCGATACGCTGATCAGGCCCCCCTTCGACCCAGCTGTCCCTCTGCCAGCCGCAGTCGGCCAAGGTTGCTTGCTACCTGCTGACGGCCGTCAGCGTTCAGTTCCAGTGACGGTGGTGTCTGAGTCAGTTCAGGTAGATGCCTTGCACCAGCTGCTTGAGCTTGTCCTGCAACAGTTGCCCAGCACGACGATCTGTACCCCATGCTCGGAGCTCCAGGGCACGGCCATTTCGACACAGAGGTTGTACCAGGCCTGCGGCTCACTGCTGATAGCCAGCCGCTGCGTGCGGCCCGCGCCTCATCTATCAGCAAAGGTTGCGGACCTTATTAAAGATGTGAATGACTATCAATTAGAGCCTCGTACGGTTAACTGCGCCAGCGTCTGCTGCATCTGCCCCTTCAGCCAGTCCGCAAACAGCTGCTGGGGGCTGCCTGCGGCCAATGCCTGTGGCGCCAGCAGCACGTATTCCGAGCCATCCGCCCGGAATCCCCAGGGTGCCTGCAAGCGCCCCTGCTGTACCTCATCCGCCACCATATACAGCGACGCCATGGCCAGCCCCTGCCCCGCCGCTGCCGCCTGCAACGTCAGGTAGAAATGCTCGAACTGGCGCTGCTGCCCGCTGAACAGCGGTGCGCTGTCGCTCTGTGCCAGCCAGTCGGCCCAGGCTTGTGGCCGGGTCGCAGCGTGCAGCTGACACTGCGGCTGTGTCTCATCAAGCCCTGCCGCGCACACCGGGCCGGTCATCTCTGCCGCCAGCCTTTGCACTACCGTGCCCGCTGCCAGCAGGAAGTCATTGCGCCGCAACGCCAGATCCACACCGCCACGCTGCCAGTCCGGTACGCCGCCTGCGGTCAGCAGACTGAGCTGGATGTCGGGATATTGCTGCTGAAAATCATCCAGCCGGGGAATCAGCCAGCGCATTGCCAGCGTCGGCTCACAGGACAACACCAGCACGCTGCTCAGGCTGGGGGTCATGACCTCATCCACACTGTCATGCAGCAGGGCGAAGGCCTGCGCGCATCCCTGCAGCAGCACCTTGCCCTTGTCAGTCAGCACCACGCCCTGCGGGGTACGGGCAAACACGGCCACGCCCAGATGCTGCTCCAGCGTGGCGATCTGGCGGCTGACGGCACCGTGGGTGACGCAGAGTTCGTCTGCGGCACGGGAAAAGCTCTGATGCCGGGCGGCAACGACAAAGGCGCGCAGGGCATTGAGTGGGGGAAGGCGTCGGGCCATGGTGACTCCTCAGAACGTGCGCCGTCGCAACGGCAGGCTGCAGCACAAACCGCTTTAGCAGGATCTATCTGCGTTGCCGAATACCGCGTCAAAAACAGGGATCAATACAAAATGAGTGTGAGTTTATCTCACAGAAGGCTGTACCAAATCATCGATTTTTAGCAGTCCCCACGCATGGCAGACTGGCCCCCGCAACGCCTGGCGGTGTTGCCTGCGTCAACCTGTTTCCCCTGTCTGATGAGAGCCACCATGAACGAACTTGCTGCCATCGTTTCCATCACCTGTCTGGCGGTGATCAGCCCCGGCGCCGACTTTGCCATGATAACCCGTACCAGCCTGATGTACGGACGTGTTATCGGGCTGCTGGCAGCGCTGGGTATTGCCTGCGGCGTGCTGCTGCATGTCAGCTATGCACTGATCGGCGTGACTACACTGGTGCACCACGCACCGCTGCTGCTGACGGCGCTGAAATGGCTGGGCGCCCTGTATCTGCTCTATCTGGGTCTGGGTATTTTCCGCTCCGCCCCGGTCAGTAGCGGGGGGAATGCACCCGCAGGCAGCCTCAGCCGCTGGCAGGCATGGCGCTGTGGTTTCTTCACCAATGCGCTGAACCCCAAAACCACGCTGTTTGTAGTCAGCACCTTTGCCCAGGTGGTGCAGCCCACCACCCCTCTGGCGGTACAGCTGGGTTATGGCGCCTTTATGTCGGTAGCTCATCTGCTCTGGTTTGCGCTGGTGACGGTGCTGTTTTCTCATCCGCAGCTACGCCAGCAGGTGCTCAACTGGCAGGTGCGTATCAACCAGCTGATCGGCACCGTACTCATGGGTCTGGGGGCCATGCTGGCACTGAGCCCACTCAGCCACTGAAGAAAGGGCCATGAGATAAACACACAGCAATCAGGCACCTGAAGGTGCCTTTTGCGCGATTTATCTCTATCCCGGCTGACGGGATTGCATATCAACACTGCGCTGAAATGCATATCGGCAAGTCAGATTTGTGCCGGCACCCGGCTCTCCTACACTGCGCCCATCGACAGCCAAACAACGACTGATCGACCACTCACGATACCCAAGGCATCAGGCACAGGGAGCTGCACCATGACGACTCACCATCACTTCAGCAAAGACTTTCCACTACTGGATCTGCACCGCGTCGCCGGTCATATCGGTGCGGAGATTCGCAATATCACCCTGACTCCGGCACTGGATGAAGGCACCTTCGCCCAGTTGAATGCGGCCCTGCTAAAGCACAAGGTGCTGTTCTTCCGTGGTCAGCATCATCTGACCGATGCCAGCCATCAGGCCTTCGGCGAACGCTTCGGCAGGATCGTTGCCCACCCGACCGTACCGGCACCGCAGGGCACACAGATTTTTGAGCTGGATACAGCCAACGGCGGTGGCCGCGCCGACTCCTGGCACACCGATGTCACCTTTGTCGCTGACTTCCCGAAGATTTCCATCCTGCGCAGCGTGCAGTTGCCTGCCTTTGGCGGCGACACGGTCTGGGCCAATACCGCCGTGGCGTTCCAGCGTCTGCCCGAACCCCTGCAGCGCTTTGCCGAATCGCTGCGGGCCATTCACAGCAACGACTATGACTACGGTGCTGACCGGCTGGTACAGGAACAGCGACGGCTGCAGCACCATCAGCAGATTTTTGTCTCCACCGTATGGGAAGCCGAGCACCCGGTGGTGCATGTCCACCCGGAAACCGGCGAAAAAGCCCTGCTGCTTGGTCACTTTGTCAAACAGCTGAAGGGGTTCAGCAGCCGTGATTCAGCGCGCATTTTTGAACTGCTGCAGCAGCGTGTGACCCAGCAGGAAAACACCGTGCGCTGGCAGTGGCAGCCTCATGATGTGGTGATCTGGGATAACCGCGCCACCCAGCATTACGCCGTCAACGACTACGGCGATCAGCACCGGGTGGTACGGCGCGTGACGGTGGCCGGTGCCGCGGCAGTGGGAGTCAATGGCGAACCCAGCCTCACTCTGCGTCAGGGTAATCCGTCACCTGCCGCCGCTGCAGCCTGACAAGCTCAGGAGAGGGAGTGAGGGCAGTCCGATTCAGGCAGAACCTGACCTCATTCCCTCTCAGCCAGCAAGGATTGCTGATTGCAGAAGCAGCAACAGGATAAACCTCCGTTCTGATAATCATTATCAGATACTTGCTGCAAGATGAACGAAGTTCACGAACTTTTCCCGCTTTATTCCATTTAAATGCAGAAAAAATAGCTCACGGAAATAGCGCTATTCCAGCATCTGCATTCAGTTAAAAATAGACTTTTTCGCCAGCACAATTAATAGCCGTCATTCCCTATTCGCCATTTCATATATAAAAAACGCTATACAACATTAACCAGAATGGAATACCAGCCGTTATTTATTGTTATCAGAAAAGCTCAGATATAAATAAGTTTACACTTCCAGAAAGATAACTCCTGGCAATAACCACTTAAACGTTTAGATCGTTGAACAAAAAGGCAATTAAGGCGTGACGTGCTACCAGCGGGAATTAAAAAGGAATAAGACGTTAGTTGAATACGACCTGCACAAAGGCCGTCAGCAGGGCTTGCGCAGGCGACCGGGAGAAACGCCAAAGCGGCGGCGGAAGGCGTGGGTAAAGGAGCTCTGGCTGGAGAAACCGGCCTGCTCTGCCACATCCACCAGCGGCAGTGCCGTTTCCAGCAACAGCTGCTGGGCGCGTTTCAGACGCAGTTCCCACAGGTACTGGCCCGGTGTCATACCGGCTTCTTCTCGGAACAGGGCATGAAAATGGCCGGCGCTGACATGGGCAAAACGCGCCAGACGGGACACCGGCAGAGGTTCATTAAGATGACGGAGGATGTATTCCTCCAGTGCGGGGAGGTCCAGTTTGCCGCGACTGAGCAGCGTCCGGCGGTTGTCGAAAGAGCGCTGATAGAGTGAGGTCAGCAGGCAGATAGCCACGCCCTCCGCGGCCTCCGGGCTTTTCTCCCACATCGCCGTTTCACGGTGCAGGTAAGACAGCAGCAGCCGCATGCTGGTATCCGCCTCGAAGTACTGAGCGGCATCGAACAGCCGCAGCAGCTCCCCTTCCACCACTGTCAGCGGCAGATCAACGATGATATGGGTGTTATTGCCTATGCCTTCATAGAAGTGCACATCCCCACCGGGAATCAGACAGCCATGCAGCGGGTCAACCCGGCCACTGCAACCGTTGATCTCGAACTCGGCCCGGCCGCGCAGCGCGATCACCAGCTGGTGGTAATCGTGGTCATGATGCAGACAACTGTTGGGCAACGGACGAGAACTGATACGTGTGTACATGGCGGCGACTCAACTTCGGGAGGCTCGGTGCAAGCGCCGATTTATCCCGGGCGGCTAACTGTCCCTAAAACTGAACGATCCCTTTAACTGAATTCCCATACCAACTGAATTAGAAAATCGATACCGGCGCAAAATATAGGAAAGAAAATAAAAGGACAAGCTGCCGCCGAAAAATAACGCAATAAATTGGCAGCAAAATAAGCATCTGAGAATAAATCAAAAGCTTATGAGCCTGAAACAAGACCGCCTGCAGTAATACTGACAAGAATAAATGGATTCGTATGGCTCTCCCGAGAAGAGCACGAAGCCACCCTGCGGAACGTCTTTACCATGTCTAACAAAATTACCTTTATTGGTGCAGGCAACATGGCCAGCGCTATTTTCGGCGGCCTGATAAGCAGCGGCTATTCGCCCAGTCTGATCACCGCCACCTCACCGGTACAGGCGGAGCTGGACAGCGTCCGGCAGCGCTTTGGCATTCATACCAGCAGCGACAACCTGAGCGCAGCAGCCGATGCCGACATCATCGTGCTGGCGGTGAAGCCGCAGATCATGCAGCAGGTGTGTGAGCCGCTGGCCGCCGTACTGCAACAGCGCAGCGAACGCCCGCTGATTATCTCCATCGCGGCCGGCGCGCAGGTGGCCACCCTCGACCACTGGCTGGGAGGTCGCCATGCCATCGTCCGCACCATGCCGAATACGCCGGCGCTGGTCGGTGCCGGTGCCACCGGTATGTTTGCCAGTGCCGAAGTGTCACCGGCCCAGCGCGCAGCGGCGGAACAGCTGCTGGGTGCCGTCGGCATCGTTGAATGGGTCAGCGACGAAACGCTGATCAATGCCGTGACCGCCATTTCCGGCAGTGGCCCGGCGTATTTCTTCCTGTTCCTGACGGCCATGACCGATGCCGGAGTCAACCTCGGCCTGCCGCGCGACACCGCACGCCGACTGGCATTGCAGACCGGGCTGGGGGCGGCGCAGATGGCGCTGGCCAGCGAACACTCCACCGAACAGCTGATGCGCAACGTGATGTCACCCAAAGGCACCACCGAACGCGCTATCGCCACCTTTGAAGACAAGCAGCTGCGTCAGATTGTCCAGGATGCCATGGATGCCTGCGCGCAGCGTGCTGAAGAAATGCAGTCGGAATTCGGCTGCTGATAAAGGCCGATGGACTCACTCACGCACTGCCTGTTTTACCGCACCGGTTGAAGCAGGCAGCGCATGAGCCCCGGCCCCCAACCTGGGCGCGAATGCGCCATGAAGACCCTCGCAAACAGCCATGCCAGCGTTGCGTTGATGACCAGAGACTCGCCTTTTACCAGAGAAAGGAAATGCCATGGGTAAGCTAACAAGAATTCTATCTACCGCAGCCCTCTCCGCCGCCATTGCATCGGTATCGCTCACCGCTGCCGCTGACGGCACCACCAACTGGCGTATGGCTACGCCCTGGTCCGGCGGCCCCTGGCTGGAGCGCGATGCCCAGTCATTCGCCACCCACGTCAGGGAGCTGAGCAACGGCAGCATCAATATCGAAGTCTTTCCCGGCGGTACGCTGGGCAGCGCCCTGAAGGTCACTGACTCGGTGAAATCCGGCGTGGCACAGGTCAGCCATAACTACATCAACTACGACTACGGCAAAGACCAGACCACCGCGCTGCTGGCCGGTCACTCCAGCGGCCTGACGCCGGAAGAATTCATGCTGTGGATGTACAAGGGCGGCGGCGCCGAGCTGTACGAACAGTACCGTCTGGACAAGTTCGGTGTGGTGGCCTTCCCCTGCTCGATTCTGGGTACGGAAATTTTCCTGCATTCCAACAAGCCCGTTCGCACGCTGGAAGACTTCAAAGGTCTGCGCCTGCGTACCTCCGGGGCCTGGGCTGAAATTGCCTCGCGTCTGGGTGCCTCCACCGTGGTACTGGCAGGTAGCGAAATCTACTCGGCACTGGAACGTGGCGTTATTGATGCCGCCGAATGGGGCAGCCCGGAAATGAACCGCCCCACCGGCTTTCAGGATGTCGCCAAATACGTGGTGCTGCCCGGCATTCACCAGTCAGGTGGCGTGCTGGAATGCCAGATCAACAAGAAAGTCTGGGACGGTCTGAACCCACAACAGCAGACCGTACTGCGTGATGCGGCCAAGCTGTCGGTGTTCGACTCCTGGCTGTCTTCTTCCTATGCCGACCTGAAAGCCTACGAAGAGCTGAAGAACGGCAAAAACGAAATTGTGCGTCTGGACCCTTCGTTCATCAAAGCCGTGTATGAGGAAACCACCAAGTGGGAAGACGAATACGCCGGTAAGAACGAGTGGTTCAAACGCGTGCTGGACTCGCAGCGCACCTTCAAGAAGGACATGCAGAGCTGGCCTGAGTACCGCTTGCAGATCGGTGTTTCCGAGCTGTAAGCCCGTTGCGCGGGCGGGGTGACCTCACCCGCGCAACAGGTACCGACCCGGCTGCTGTGTCTCCCCCGCTTTGTCAGTTGTCCCGCTAGCGGATTGACAGAGCAACCTCGCAGCCGTCTGGCAGGCAGACACAGCCGGGTCCCCATTCTGACTGTCGGTCTGTTGAGCAACAGCCCGGCAAAGCAATACCGTCACCCGCCCGGCCGTGGCTCTGTACCCACAGAAGCCTCGCCGGGGTGGCGGGTGACACCCGTCTGCTGCTGCCTTCTCAGGTACTTCGATGAAGCAAACAAGATGAAGTTAATCACAATCATTGAGGCCATCACCCGCTTTGCCGGTGCCATAGCCGCCTTACTCACCCTGCCACTGGTCGGCGCACTGGTCACGGAAGTGTTCAGCCGTTATGTGCTCAACTCCCCGACCCTGTGGGCCTTTGAAGTCAGCTACATGGTCATGGGTGCGATTTTTATGCTGGGTATCGCCAATGCCCTGCGCATCGGCCAGCACGTCAGTGTCGATGTCATCACCCTTACTCTGTCCAGACGCACCAACGGCGTGCTGCGCACCCTCGCCTACCTGCTGTTTCTGCCGCTGAGCAGCTGGCTGACGCTGGAGCTGTATCACTACTTTATGGAGGCCTTCAGCAGTGGCGAGCGCTCCGGTCGCTCCGCCTGGAACCCGGTGCTGTGGCCCAGTTATCTGTCGTGGTTTGTCGGCTTTCTGGTGCTCAGCCTGCAAGTGCTGGCTGAACTGATCAAATCCATTCGTCAGGCGTTGGGCAGAGAGGACTACGCAGCATGAGTGAGTATCTGTCGCTGTTGATGTTCCCGCTGTTGATGCTGTTCATTTTTGCCGGTGTGCAGATCGCCTTTGCCATGATGCTGGTGGCGAGCATTTTCGGCCTGCTGCTGTTTGGTGATGTGGCGGCTTATCAGCTGCTGACCAAGATCGAGGAAACCGCCACCAATGCCATTCTCGCGGCAGTGCCGCTGTTTATCTTTATGGGCGCCATTCTGGAAAAGGCCGGGATTGCTGAACGGCTGTTCCGCGCCATCCATGTCTGGACCGCCAATCTGCCCGGCGGCCTTGGTGTCGGCGCCATTCTGCTGGGGACTGTGTTTGCAGCCGCCAGCGGCGTGGTCGGTGCGACCGAAGCGGTGATCGGTATGCTGGCCATCCCGATCATGCTCAAACACCACTATGACAAACGCCTGCTGTCCGGGGTGATCTGTGCCAGTGGTTCGCTGGGCACCGCCATTCCACCTTCCATTACCGTCGTGGTACTAGGGCCGGTGGCTGGCGTATCGGTCGGTTCACTGTTCAGTGGCCTGCTGTTACCGGGGCTGATGATGGCGGTGCTGTTCCTGCTGTACGTGATCATCATCACCTATCTCAAGCCTGAACTGGCCCCGCACTCGGCAGCTGACCGTGAGCATTTCTCCATGGCGGAAAAACTGCAGGTTACGGTGACGGCATTACTGCCTGCGGCGGCGCTGATCTTTACCGTGCTTGGCACCATTCTGCTGGGTCTGGCGACTCCTACCGAAGCCGCCGCCTGCGGCGCGCTGGGCTCGGTATTGCTGGCACTTTGCTATCGCAACCTGTCCCTCGCGGTGCTGTGGGGCTCCTGCAAACGCACCGTCTCCATCTCGGCGATGATTCTGATGATCGTGATGGGCGGCAATATGTTTGCCGGGGTGTTCTTCGCTGCAGGCGGCATGGCTATCGTGCAGTCGATGCTGATGGGTACGGGGCTGGCGCCCTGGGCGATTCTGGCGCTGATTCTGCTGATTGCCTTCCTCGCCGGGTTTGTCCTCGACATGATGTCGGTGGTGCTGATCATCATCCCGGTAGCGATGCCGGTGGTGCGCCTGCTTGGCTTTGATGAGGTGTGGTTCTGCGTGGCCTTTCTGGTGATTCTGCAGACCAGCTATCTGACGCCGCCGCTGGCACCGTCGATCTTCTATCTGCGCGCTATCACCCCGCCGGAAATTACCCTGCAGCATATGTATCGCGGTGTGGTGCCTTTTATCGTGCTGCAACTGCTGGTGCTGCTGTCGGTGCTGCTGTTCCCGCAGGTGGCGCTGTATCTGCCGCAAGTAATGGGCGGGCCTGCCTGGCAGTAGCACAGCACAGAGTTATGAATACGTTTTACGATTTAACAGGCTGTTAAAAAACGTTATCGAGGCAGCCGAGACAAGGAAAACACAGGCGAAAAAGCGGAGTTTAGTGAACTAAATGAGCATTTCTTCGGGGCCGTGCTAAAGCACGTTCAGCCTTTGGCTGTGAGCCTGTTTTTGACGCGGTATTCGGCAACGCAGGTAGATTTTCAACGACCTGTTAAAACGCATCGCTACCGGAC
>NZ_LAPT01000077.1 GCF_003194385.1 Pokkaliibacter plantistimulans | reverse complement strand
GATAGATTTTCAACGACCTGCCAGGGGGCACAAGGCAGGCTCTTTCTATGGATGGGGTTGTATCGACAGACAGCAAGGCAACAGACGTGGCCGAGGGTTACCAGACAGGACGAAGGGATACTGTTTATGCCCATAACCCCACGCTCAAATGCAGAAAGGTGGCTAAAAGCCACCTTTGCGGAGAGGACTGACGAGAGCGCCTGATCAGTTGGTCAGTTTAGGGGCTGGCATCCAGGCAAGCATGGCGACATCGGCGTGACTTGTGCGCCATCGTCCGGGCAATGGCTACCCGCCGCGCTTACCGGCAAATCGGTACATTCAGCCAGCGCAGTAAAATACGCGTCGCCTGAGCAACAGTCGCTGCCTGTCGCGACTGCAGCCTTTGCATAATAATGAGTGCAGGTTCGAAAAGAGGATACCGAGTCCATGATGGTAGTACGCCCGATCCAGGCTGAAGACCGCGACGCTCTGCATGAACTGGCCAGAAAGACCGGCCCAGGCTTCACCTCCCTGCAGGACGACGACCAGCAGATCAGCGCCAAGATCGAGAATGGCCTGGCGGCATTCAGTGAGCAAAGCCGCGACGGTGAGGCCAGCTATGTCTTCGTCATGGAAGATCTGTCGCAGGGGAAAGTGGTCGGTATCTGCGGCATCGAGGCTGCGGTGGGCTTGCATGATCCCTGGTACACCTACCATGTCGGCGTTCAGGTTCATGCCTCACGCGAGCTGAATGTCTACACCCGTCATGAAACCCTGACCCTCAATAACAACCACACCGGTTACTCCGAACTCTGCACCCTGTTCCTCGACCCTGAATATCGTCAGGGTAAAAACGGCCATCTGCTGTCCAAATCACGCTTCATGTTCATGGCCGAGCATCCCGAGCGCTTCTATCACAGTGTCATCGCTGAAATGCGCGGTTTCAGTGAAGACGGTGTTTCACCGTTCTGGGAAGGGTTGGGCCGTACTTTCTTCTCGATGGACTTTGCCCAGGCGGATCGGCTGTCAGCCAAGGACAAAGGCTTTATCGCCGAGCTGATGCCCAAACACACCATCTATACCCACCTGTTGCCCAGTGCCGCTCAGGCAGCCATCGGCCAAACCCATGAGCACACTACGCCCGCCCGTCGCCTGCTGGAAAGCGAAGGATTCCGCTACAACAACTATGTGGATATTTTCGATGCAGGCCCGACGCTGGAAGCACGGGTGCAGGACATACGCGCCATCCGCGAAAGTCGTTATGTCAAAGTACAGGTGGGAGAAACCAGTGGCCGTGGCGAGCTGAGTCTGCTGGCCACCCTGTCGCTGGCCGACTTCCGCTGCTGCATGGCCCATACCGATGCGCTCGGTCAGGGCATCATTACTATCAATCAGCAAACTGCCGATGCGCTGGGCGTGAAATCCGGCGCCACGCTACGCACCGTCGGACTGTTTGGCCGCAGTTAACCCCCTTCACGCCCTGAGCCATACGCCATACGCCATAAGGCAGAAGCAGAGGCAAAGGCAGAAACGACAAAAGCAGGTCATCGACCTGCTTTTGTGTTTTTCAGCTGAACCGCCCGTTAGACGCGGTGGTACAACTCCTGCCCCTGCTCGCGGAATTCCTCAGACTTGCTTTGCATGCCTTCCTCCGCCAGTGCATTGATTTCAGCAACCTGCTGATCATCCAGCTCACGCACTTCCTGACTGATCTTCATGGAACAGAACTTGGGTCCGCACATGGAGCAGAAATGCGCCACCTTGGCCGACTCCTTGGGCAGGGTTTCATCGTGGAAAGCCTTGGCGGTATCCGGGTCCAGTGCCAGATTGAACTGATCATCCCAGCGGAACTCAAAACGCGCCTTAGACAACGCATTGTCACGGATTTGTGCTCCCGGGTGCCCTTTGGCCAGATCCGCAGCATGGGCGGCAATCTTGTAGGTGATGATTCCGGTTTTCACGTCGTCCTTGTTGGGCAGACCCAGATGCTCCTTGGGCGTGACATAACACAGCATGGCGCAGCCATACCAGCCGATCATCGCGGCACCGATACCCGAAGTGATATGGTCATAGCCCGGCGCGATGTCGGTGGTCAGCGGGCCAAGGGTATAGAACGGCGCTTCGTCACAGTGCTTCAGCTGCTCGGTCATATTCTCCTGAATCTTGTGCATCGGCACATGGCCAGGCCCTTCAATGATGGTCTGTACATCATGCTTCCAGGCAATCTTGGTCAGTTCACCCAGGGTATGCAGCTCGGCAAACTGTGCCTCGTCATTGGCATCGTAGACCGAGCCGGGGCGCAGGCCGTCCCCCAAAGAGAAGGACACGTCGTAGGCCTTCATGATCTCGCAGATGTCTTCAAAGTGGGTGTAGAGGAAGTTTTCCTTATGATGCGCCAGACACCACTTGGCCATGATGGAACCACCACGGGAAACGATGCCCGTCATCCGTTTGGCGGTCATCGGCACATAACGCAGCAGCACACCGGCATGAATAGTGAAATAGTCCACACCCTGCTCGGCCTGCTCGATCAGGGTGTCGCAGAACAGTTCCCAGGTCAGCTCTTCGGCGATGCCACCGACCTTCTCCAGCGCCTGATAGATCGGCACCGTGCCGATGGGCACCGGGCTGTTACGCAGAATCCACTCGCGGGTTTCATGAATGTGCTTGCCCGTCGACAGATCCATGATGGTATCCGCGCCCCAGCGAATGCCCCAGGTCATTTTTTCCACTTCTTCTTCAATGGAAGAGGTGACCGCCGAGTTGCCGATGTTGCCGTTGATCTTCACCAGGAAGTTGCGACCGATGATCATCGGCTCCAGCTCAGGGTGGTTGATGTTGGCGGGGATAACAGCACGGCCACGGGCCACTTCCTGACGTACAAATTCAGGGGTGATGTCCTGTGGAATATTGGCACCCCAGGAATGACCTGGCGCCTGAGTCTGCAGCAGGCCATTTTCTCTGGCCAGCTGCAGCTTCATGTTTTCACGGATGGCGATGAACTCCATCTCCGGCGTGACGATACCGCGCCGGGCGTAATGCAGCTGCGTAACGTTCTGGCCCGCTCTGGCACGGCGGGGATTGTGCTTCAGCTCGAAACGCAGCGCATCCAGACTGGGATCATTGGCGCGACGACGACCGTATTCGGAAGTCAGGCTGGTCAGCAGCTCCGTATCCTGACGCTCATCAATCCAGGCCGCGCGTAGATGCGGTAAGCCTTTGCGTACGTCGATCTGCACCTGAGGGTCGGTATAGGGGCCAGAAGTGTCATATACCCTCACCGGAGGATTCTCTTCGGCACCAAACTGCGCGGGGGTGGGCGTCAGGGTTATTTCCCGCATGGGCACACGGATGTCTTCCCGCGATCCCTGAATATAGATTTTTTGTGAAGCAGGAAACGGCTGAACGGCCGCATCGTCGACCTTGGCGCGCTGACTCAGATGATGTTCAAGCATGGCTCTGTCCTTTTCTGTTGTTCTCTCGGCCAGATCCTCCGCCCGGCGCAACGGCGCGCGAGGCCCGGATCCTCACGGCAGTGCTAGGGTTGATTGATATAGGTTGATGAACGGCTGGCAGCGTCGTCTGACCACCAGTGATGAAAATGGTGTACCGGGCCCAGCCCACGGCCGATCTGCAGTTGATCTGCCGCGCTCAGGGCATGGTCCAGATAGGCCTTGGCCTGCGCCACGGCACGGGGCAGTGCCAGCCCACGAGCCAGACCTGCTGTGATGGCGGCAGACAGGGTACAACCGGTGCCATGGGTATGACGGGTGGCCACTCGCGGACTGACCAGACGCCAGGATTGAGAGGGCGTGAACAGCCAGTCAACAGCATCGCTGTCACCGGGCAAATGCCCGCCTTTGATCAGCACACCCTGTGCGCCCATGGTCAGCAGACGCTCTCCCAGTCGCTGCATGCCCGCTTCGTCGACCGCTTCGGGCAGGCCGGTCATGGCTGCTGCTTCAGGCAGATTGGGGGTAACCAGTGTGGCAAGCGGCAGCAACAGACGGCAGAGATTGTCTACCGCCTCAGCGGCCAGCAGGGCATGGCCACTTTTGGCAATCATGACCGGATCCACTACCAGAGGTATGACCCGGCCACGCAACTCATCAGCCACCGCGACAATGATGTCAGCCCTTGCCAGCATCCCGGTCTTGCAGGCCGCGATGCGCAAATCATCAAGCACAACCTGCAGCTGCTGCCGGACAAAGTCGGCACTGACGTCAAACAACCCGTGCACGCCCTGAGTATTCTGTGCTGTCAGACCTGAAATGACCGACGCACCGTACACGCCGAGTGCAGAGAACGTCTTCAGGTCAGCCTGAATGCCTGCCCCACCACCTGAATCCGAGCCTGCAATGGTCAGGGCCTGCGCGATGTGATGACGATGCCCCTCCTGCGCGGCAGAAGATATCGGGCTGTCCGAAGTCGAAAGAGAAGAAGTGGTCACCAGGTCTCACCTTGTTGCCTTTCCAGCCGTCGCTGGTAAAGAGGTAGAAGACCCGCGTACAGAACCCAATTGCTGACATCGTCCCCGGGTTTACAACCACCATCAGAACTGGAATGTGCAGCATAGCCTGCCAACCAGTCTGACCGGCAGTTGCAATACTCAGGAGGGAGAACAGGAGCTGGTGCGGGATAAGATATCGGCAGACACCCGGAGTATGGAACTCACTTGCACCAGACTTGCTTGTTTCCTACGCCAGTACGAACTGGATCAGGTTCACGGGTATCATCTCAGCCGTTGTTCACGGCACCCCGACAAGTAACATGACTCGCCCTGCGGCGGTCGCTATAGGGCAGGCAGTGTAAAGAGCTTATTCAGGCAGTTCAAGCCTGAATAAAAAACCATCACTCATCCCACCATACGACACCCCACCTGCAAGATGAGCCGGCAGCCATTACGTCTGATGATGCAAGTCAGCAATTTTGCTCATTGGCAGCGCTGAGCTGCGTCTCCTATAGTGTTCAGTCCGACTTGAAGGCCCATCTGGGAGTCCTGCCCCATGTCTACCTCTTCCTCCCGACTGCCCTGGCTGGTGCTGGCCGCAGGCAGTCTGATTCTGGCGTTGAACCTGGGCATACGGCAGACCATGAGTCTGCTGATCCCCGATATGCTGACCATGCCCACCCTCAGCCTGTCAGCCATGGGTCTGGCCTTTGCCATCCAGAATCTGATCTGGGGTGTG
Source organism: Pokkaliibacter plantistimulans (assembly GCF_003194385.1). Classification (GTDB taxonomy): domain Bacteria; phylum Pseudomonadota; class Gammaproteobacteria; order Pseudomonadales; family Balneatricaceae; genus Pokkaliibacter; species Pokkaliibacter plantistimulans. The sequence continues at coordinate 86,188 of NZ_LAPT01000077.1, read as the reverse complement.
GCGTCGCCACTGGCAGGCATGCTGGCTGATCGCTTCGGGACGGCGCGGGTACTGGCGCTGGGAGCCCTGATCTATGCCGGAGGGCTGGTGCTGACCACCTATGTCACCACCGCCTGGCAACTGAATCTCAATCTGGGTCTGATACTGGGTCTGGGAGTGGGCGCCACGACCTTCCCACTGGTACTCAGTGCCGTGGGTCGCGCCTTCCCGCCGGAGCAGCGCTCACGGGCACTGGGGCTGGCCTCCGCCGGAGGCTCAGTGGGTCAGTTCCTGATGGCGCCCATCATGGACAGCCTGAACCGCCATTTTGGCTGGCAGGAAGCGCTGTTGCTGGTGGCACTGATGGCGCTGCTGATTCTTCCCTGCGCCATGCAGCTGAAGGGCCGTCCGGCACAACCTGCGGCCGGGATGTCACTGCGTCAGGCGGTGCAGCAGGCGGGTGAACACAAAGGGTACTGGCTGCTCAATCTGGGCTTTTTTGTCTGTGGCTTCCATGTTGCCTTTATCGCTACCCATCTGCCGACCTATATCAGCCTCTGCGGCATGTCCAGCCAGGTGTCGGCCAACGGTCTGGCCATGATTGGCCTGTTCAATATCTTTGGCTCACTCACTGCTGGCTTTCTGGGGGCACGCTATCGGCCAAAGTGGCTGCTGTCAGCCATCTATGGGCTGCGCGCACTGGTTATCCTGCTATTCTGGCTGGCGCCGAAAACACCTATTGTCGTACTGATGTTCACAGCGGCCATCGGCTTCCTGTGGCTGTCTACGGTTCCGCTGACCACCGGTACCCTGGCGCAGATATTCGGCTCTACCTACATGGCAACCCTGTTTGGGGTGGTGATGCTGTCGCATCAGATCGGTGCTTTTTTTGGTGCCTGGCTGGGCGGCACGCTGATGGATATGACAGGCAGCTTTGATCTGATGTGGGGAATCTCCATCGCTCTTGGGCTGATGGCCATGGTGATCCATCTGCCCGTGGACGACCGTCCGGTGAGCGCTCGCACTCAGCCCAGCGCCGCCTGACGTCCGGACTGAAGAAACAACAACGCCCCGACCAGCGGGGCGTTGTTGTTACTGAGCATCTGCAGCGCAGAGACAATCAGCGTTAGCGCAGAGTGAGTAGCGTCAGTGCAGAGAGAATAGCGTCAGCGCAGAGAGGGTTAACTCTCTCAGGCTTCGATAATTTCATGGCTGTGGGTAATTTCCACATCGCCATTGCTCAGCATGATCGACACTGAGCAGTATTTCTCTGCTGACAGCGACACCGCGCGTTTGACGTGAGACTCCTTCAGGCCACGGCCGGTGACCACAAAGTGCATATTGATTTTGGTAAACACTGCCGGCACTGCATCAGCACGTTCCGCTGCAATCTCAACGCGGCAGTCAGTCACGTCCTGACGCGATTTCTGCAGCATGGTGACGACATCGATGGATGAGCATCCACCCAGACCTGCCAGAATCAGCTCCATCGGGCGTGCACCCTTGTTTTCTCCACCGATAGAAGGTGCACCATCAATATTGATCTGGTGACCACTATCGGTCTCTGCGACAAAGTGAACCTTACCTTGCCATTTCACCACCGATTTCATTTCGACTCCTAAAAGCACTCAAAGGGTAAAGCGTTGTGCCCCTGGCTCACCGCCAGCACAGCAACAGGCGGTGCCGAGAGCCCGGGGGGGCAATTTCAGATACTGCTCACTGTCAAGGACGCGCTTAAAAGAACAGTGACCGCAGCTGCTCACCTGGTTCCGTTGCCCGCATAAAGGCTTCACCGACCAGGAAGGCATGTACATCATGCTCGCGCATGGCGACCACATCTTCGCGACTATGAATACCGCTCTCGGTAATCACCAGCTTGTCCGCCGGAATCTCTGCCAGCAGGCGATAGGTATTGTCCAGACTGACTTCAAAGGTATGCAGGTTGCGGTTGTTGATACCCAGCAGTGGCGTGCTCAGCTGCAATGCCTGTTCAAGCTCAACCTCGTCGTGCACCTCGACCAGCACATCCATGCCCAGATCACGAGCCTGATCATGCAGATCACGCATCAGACTGAACTCCAGAGCCGCGACAATCAGCAGCACGCAATCCGCGCCAATAGCACGAGCTTCGGTGATGTGGTACGGGTCCATCAGGAAATCCTTGCGAATCACCGGCAGGCTGCAAGCACCACGAGCGGCTTTCAGATAGTCCTCATGACCCTGAAAAAAATCACGGTCGGTCAGCACCGACAGACAGGCGGCGCCACCTTTTTCGTAAGACTGTGCAATGGCCACAGGATCAAAATCAGCACGCAGCAGACCCTTGCTGGGAGAGGCTTTCTTCACCTCGGCAATCACCGCAGGATCGCCCTTGGCAATCCGCGCCTGCATGCTGGCGTGAAAACCACGCGGAGCCGACTGCTCACGGGCCATGGTTTCCAGATCAGCGATGGAGACCGAGCGGCTGCGCTCGGCCACTTCTTCAGCTTTGCGGTTGAGAATGCGGCGCAGGACGGTGGGGGCACAACTACTCATTAATCTTTCTCCTACTGACATCAACCTTGTGCCGGGCCTCGGCCTCAACAGCACAAGGGCACGTCATTATTTCCCTGCCAGGGACTGACTGAATTTTGCTAACTCTTCCAGCTTGGCCAGCGCGGCACCGCTGGCGATCACATCGGTGGCCTTGTCGATACCGGCCTGCAGGCTGTCAACCAGATCGGCGGCATAAATAGCGGCGCCAGCATTAAGACGCACGATATCGGTGGCACTGCCACCCTCGCCTGCCAGCGCAGCTTTCACCAGTGCCAGACTGGCCTGTGGATTATCTACCGCCAGCTCATTCAGCGGACTGCGGGCAATTCCAAACTGCTCCGGGCGAATCTGGTACTCGAACACCTCACCATCGCGCAGTTCAGCGACGAAGGTATCGGAAGCCACGCTGATTTCATCCAGACCATCGGCAGCATGCACCACCAGCACGTGACTGGAACCCAACTGCTTCAGCACTTCAGCCATAGGGCGCAACCAGCGATGGCTGAACACGCCCAACACCTGATTGGGGGTAAGTGCCGGATTGGTCAAGGGGCCGAGCAAATTGAAGATGGTACGCACGCCCATTTCCCGGCGCGGGCCAATGGCATGCTTCATGGCGCTGTGGTGAGCGGGGGCAAACATAAAGCCCACACCCAGTTTGTCGATGCACTCCACCACCTGCTCAGGGCGCAGCGCCAGATTGAGGCCAGCGGCCTCCAGTACGTCGGCACTGCCACTGGAAGAGGAGGCTGCACGGTTACCATGCTTGGCGACCTTGCCACCGGCAGCAGCAACAACAAAAGAACTGGCCGTGGATACGTTGAAGATATGGGCGCCGTCGCCACCGGTACCGCAGGTATCGATCAGGTGCGGCCCTTCAACATGGACCTGAGTGGCCAGACTGCGCATGGTCATGGCGGCACCGGCAATCTCTCCCACCGTTTCCCCTTTCATGCTCAACCCCACCAGGAAGCCACCAATCTGTGCGTGGGTCGCCTCACCGGTCATGATCAGAGCCATCAGCTCCTGCATCTGCTCGGTGGTAAAGTCCTGTTTGTCCATCACCAGACGGATGGCTTGCTGCATATTCATGGCGGGGCCTCTCAACGCTTCAGAAAGTTGGCCAACAGTGCATGGCCCTGTTCAGTCATGATGGACTCGGGATGGAATTGTACCCCCTCGACGTCCAGCTGTTTATGGCGAACACCCATAATTTCTTCCATCTGACCGTCCGGCAGTTCAGTCCAGGCGGTCACCTCCAGACAATCGGGCAAGCTGTGCTTGTCGATCACCAGAGAATGATAACGAGTGCAGCGCAGCGGATTACTGAGCCCGGCAAACACGCCCAGATGGTGATGATGCACCGGTGAGGTCTTGCCATGCATAACCTGACCGGCACGAATGACCTGACCGCCAAACACCTGGCCAATGCTCTGGTGCCCCAGACACACGCCCAGCACAGGAAGACGGCCGGCGAAGTAACGAATGGCTTCGAGGGAGATACCTGCTTCATTAGGGGTACAGGGGCCGGGGGAAATCATCAGCTGGTCTGGTGCCATGGCCTCAATCTCGGCGATGCTGATGGCGTCATTGCGCGCCACCTTCACTTCGGCTCCCAGCTCCCCCAAATACTGCACCAGGTTGTAGGTGAAGGAGTCGTAGTTATCAATCATCAAAATCATGGCAAATCCGACCAGCCAACTCGTTACTGCTTACGATCTACAGCCGTTGCTGTTGAGTATCCACAGTCGTTATTGCTAAGAACGTGTTCACGCTCTGACTATCCACCGTTCACCTCGCCTGTTAACCAGACAGGAACACGACAACGGTTATGTCGATATAACCTGATTCGATATAACTTCAGGTTCGCGAGGCCTTGAAAACAAAGGCCTCAAGGCTATATCAGCACTGCGCGCAGGGCAACACGACATAACGCTAAGGAGGCGCTGACATCAGGCCACCAGCTGATCAATGCGGCTGACCAGTTGATCCGGCTGGCTCAGGCTGATGTCATCACCGTGGTTATAGCCGTAAGGCACCGCGACCACTTTCATACCGGCATTGCGGGCAGCTTCAATATCATGACGGGAATCCCCCACCATCAGGCAGGCGGCAGGCTCCACCTGCAGTCGGCGGGCAGCTTCCAGCAAGGGGGCAGGATCAGGCTTGCGTTGTGGCAGGGTATCGCCGCCAATAATCACGCTAAAGCAGTCAGCGATGCCCAGTTGTTCCAGCAACGGCAGAGTGAAGCGCTCAGGTTTGTTGGTAACGACGGCCAGTCGCAGCCCCTGTTGCTGCAGCGCTCGCAGGCCGACAGCAACGCCCTCATAGAGGCGGCTGAACTGGCCATTGCTGGCATCGTAGCTGCTCTGGAACAGCGGCAGCGCCTCATCAAAACGCTGCAATGCGGGGTGATCAGGAGCAAAGTGAATATCGCCGGTGAGGGCGCGCTGGATCAGATTGACCATGCCATTACCCACCCAATTGCGTACCTGACTCTCACCCGCCTCAGGCAGTTGCAACTGACGCAGCATGCCGTCCACGGCCGCCGCCAGATCAGGTACTGAGTCTACCAGCGTGCCATCGAGATCAAACAGAACCGCACGGCAGGCAGTGACCGGAAACAACTGGGCAATCATGATCCTTGATCCTCACACCTCGGCAACGACGCCACGACCGCAGGTGCTGACGGCACGTGGCTGACAGGTAAGCATCCAGCTCAGGCAATGCTGCCTTCTGCACAGCGTAATCACCACCGTGCAGCGCAATCACAGCAGCATTGAATTGTTCGCAGGGCGTCAGGGTCTATTCACCGTTATCTGCGCCGACGCCCGGCAGACCATGGACAGGGATTCGGTTACACGGCTTGCTGTTTGGCCAGCTCCAGACGCATGGCATCAATAGTGGCCTTGTAATCAGGGCTATTGAAGATGGCTGAACCGGCAACAAAGGTATCCGCTCCTGCCGCGGCAATCTCGCCGATGTTGGCCACGCCTACACCGCCATCAATTTCCAGACGGATGGGCAGCCCTGATGCATCAATCAGCTGGCGTGCCTGACGCAGCTTACTGAGGGTACCGGGAATGAATTTCTGCCCGCCAAAGCCCGGGTTGACCGACATCAGCAGGATCATGTCGACCTTATCCAGCACATGTTCAAGCACATGCAGAGGCGTGGCCGGGTTGAACACCAGACCTGATTTGCAGCCACCATCGCGGATCAGCTGCAGGGAGCGGTCGATATGCTCGGAGGCTTCAGGGTGGAAAGTGATATAGGTAGCGCCCGCTTCGATAAAGTCGCCGATGATGCGATCAACCGGCTTCACCATCAGATGCGCATCGATGGGCGCGGTGATGCCATAGTTGCGCAAAGCCTTGCACACCATGGGTCCGATGGTAAGGTTAGGCACGTAGTGGTTGTCCATCACGTCGAAGTGAACGATATCCGCTCCCGCAGCCAGTACAGCATCCACTTCTTCCCCCAGACGGGCAAAATCAGCAGAGAGAATCGATGGCGCAATCAGGTAGTCAGTCATGGTAAGGCGTTCCACTCTTTCTCAGACTCGTTGGCAAAAATCAGATGTTCGGCGCCTGGCCGGTAATACCTCAGACTCCGGTCGCACTTGCGCTGCGCTCAACACCCAACCGACCGCCACGGTAGAGGTGGAGGCTGGTCTACGCGCCGAACGCCATGCCCGCAACACAACTCCGGCAATGCTGCCGGCAGCCTGGCTGAACAGGGCGTCATTGTACGTCAAAAGCCTGGGGGGTGCAGGCGCAATCCTGCTTTCTCTGGTGTTAGGGTCCGCACTGGTCAGAGCTGAATCGGCAGGCACACCGGCTAGCGATCCCGCCAGCACCACGCCGCCTGCAATAGATGCCAATGGTCAGAGTGGCGGGAGTGCTCCTGCTGCCGATCAGGCTCCTGCTCAGCGGGTGATGCTGGACCCGGTGACGGAACAGATCGCCGCGCTGGCCAAGCAGGAGCATCCTCCCACGCAGGTGCTGACCCTCGGTGAAGCGCCGGATCAGTATCTAGGTCTGTTTGTTGCTCACAACACGGCCCTGCTGTCGGGCGGAATCATTGTCGTGCCTGATGACGGCACCCATCCTGACTGGCCCGGCCCGATTCACACCCTGCGTCTGCGCTTACCCGATTACGGCTGGGACAGCCTCAGTATTGCCATCCCGCCGGTGCCTGACATGGTGATTCCGGAACGCACCATGCCCGTCCTGAGCACAGTCGATGAGCTGAAAAAGCAGGCCGAACAGAGCCAGGCAGGTCAGGCTACACCGGCAGAATCCAAACCGGCTGAACAGCCAGCGGCCGCGACGCCACTGCCCGAGCAGGCGGCACCTGCGGCCCCCGCAGCGCCAGCGGTAACGGAAGAAAAGCCCAAGCCGAACTATGTTGAAGTGATCAATCAGCGTATCCAGAAAGCAGAGGACTATCTGCGCGCCCAGGGGGCAGAAAAGATTGTTGTCGTGGGCATCGGCACCGGGGCTGCACAGGCCGCCCGCTATCTGGCCGGGAAGGGAGATAACCAGTCTACGCTGGTGATGATCGATGTGCGTGATCCGGGCGAGACCGACAAGATCGATATCATGGCTACGCTGGCCGGGCTGGACGCCCCTGTGCTCGATCTCTATCACGGGGATCGCAATAACCTGCAAGCCAAGATGCGCCGCGACAATGCCCGTCGCTACGGCAAACTGGCCTTCGAGCAGATTCGCCTGCAACCGCGCCCTGGCAATCCGGCGGAAGACTGGGAGTTTCTGGTACAGCGGGTCAGAGGCTGGCTGAAAACCCGTCAGCAGGAGCAACCTGTCGATCCGCGCCCCAGACAGGCCAGCTGAAGCCCGCCTAGCGGGCTTCTCGTCACCTTTTTTTGATCAGGGTGCAGTAAAACTACTGAAGCTGGCAGGCAACAACTCAGCCATGGTCCATACCTGAATGGCATCGCTGTCACAGGTAGCAATCACTTCACGCTCTTCGGGGAAGAACTCCACCATGACCTGTCGGCAGGCACCGCAGGGTGAATAGAGCGTATCGCCCGGCATATAAATCAGCATGGAGACAAACTCAGCGTGGGCATGTCCCTGGGCAATGGCACTGAAAATCGCCGTACGCTCGGCACAGTTACCCAGGCCGTAGGAGATATTCTCCACATTGCAGCCCGGCACGATCTGGCCATCTGCCAGCAACAACGCCGCCCCGACAGGAAAGTGACTGTAGGGAATATAGGCCCGGCTGGCAGCCGCCTTGGCTACGGCCTTCATCTGTGCCAGCAACTGGGGATCGGTGGAAGGCTTCATTGGCACTCCTATAGCTTGATTGGCAATCCTGACGGACTGTCATGCTTAATTTATAGCAGCCAGCACAGGCTGGCGGGTCAGCCAGATTAACCAAGGTGCCGCGCAGCACCAAGCACTTTTTGACCATGCGGTCAGCAAACACCTTCAGCTCAGCATCCATCGCAGTTTGACCATGCAGCCGGACAGCAAATCCGCTACCCTGAATGCCCTGTTTAACACCGTTCAGAATGTATTCACCCTTTCGCGAGCCAGCAGGCCGCTGAAAAACCTGAGTACATTCCTGATCCTGGTTCTATCGAGGTCTGCCAATGGCTATCTGGGTTGACGCCGACGCCTGCCCCAATGTCATCAAGGAAATCCTGTTTCGTGCCGCTGAGCGCAAGCAGGTGCAAACTACACTGGTTGCCAACCAGCCTCTGCGTGTTCCCGGTTCGCGCTTTATTCGAGCCATTCAGGTCGCCGCTGGGTTTGACGTTGCCGACCATGAAATTGTCCAGCGAGTGGAAAAAGGCGATCTGGTGATTACCGCTGACCTGCCCCTGGCGGCAGAAGTCATTGATAAGGGGGCACTGGCACTCAACCCCCGCGGCGAGTTGTATACCAAAGAAAATGTCCGCGCCCGGGTGAATATGCGTGACTTTATGGAAACCCTGCGCTCCAGCGGTATCCACACTGGCGGGCCAGCAACGCTGAATGCCAACGACCGTCAGCAGTTTGCCAATGCGCTGGATCGTTATCTGGCACAACAGGTCAAGTAAGCAGCGGGTAATACCGCTGCCACATTGCGCAGCGGACCTTTTCCACTCCCAACGTTTTGTGCCGAGCTGTTGCATCAGCTTGAGCCGTCTATACTTGCTCCCCATCTAATACTCACCTGCGGTTGTGTCGGTCAGCCTGTTAACAGAGCCGACACACGTCAGCAAAGGCTGTCCGTATATGGCAGCGTCTTTTTCGACAACGCCGGTGAGTAGTAGTACCGCTGGATTCGGTCGCCCGAGTAGTACAAGGATGCGCCGTCCGCTCAGGAGCCCTGCATGAGAGCAACTCCTCCGACCTACTCACTGCAAGCTGTGCAAGGAGCAATGTTATGTCTAGACGTCCGACGCTGTTGGCTTTGACACTGGGAATCATGGCCACCGGCATCACCACCGCTTACGCTGCAGAAAGCAGCAGTACCTGTGACCTGAAATGCCAGATGACGGAGCTGCCAGCCAAGGCAGAGACACGCACAACGGTAACTACCGGGCAGCAAACCCTGACACCCGAGCAACAGGCTGCCAAGCAGGTCGCCGAAAGCCCCCGTTATCGTGCGTTTGTTCCGAGTACCTATAACGGCAGCGTGTCCTTCCCTCTGGTAGTGGTGCTGCACCCGAGCGGTGCCGATGAGAATGCGCCGTTCATGGCCAGACAACTGGCAGAACTGGCAGAGAAGAAAGGCTATATCGTGGTCGCCCCTCTGGGCTATGACAGTACCGCGGGCTACGGCAGCACCTATCCCATCGTGCAGACCTTCGCCGCCAAAGACGGCATGAGTGGCATCACCATTCCCAACCCGCAAAGCAATTACCTCAGCGAAGTGGCCGTCATGAGCACCCTCGCCAAGGTCAAGCGCGAAATGAACATTGATGCCTCACGGGTCTATCTGATGGGCTATGGCATGGGCAGCATCGGCGCCCAGCATCTGGCCGCCAAATATCCCGGTGAATGGGCCGCCATCGCCCCTGCCAGCGGCGCGGTCACTGCCGCCAGCTATCCTTTCAGCGCCCTTGCAGCCAACCACGTGGCAGCCCTCTACATTCAGGGCGAAAAGGACCGTTATACCCCCGCCAATGCGGTTGAGGATCTGTACAACCAGGCCCGCCGTGCCGGAGTCGATGCGCGGCTGATCAAGGTACCCAATGCCGACAATACCAATGCCTGGGTCGGCGCCCTGCCTCAGACCTTCGACTTCTTCAGCAACCACCGCAAATACTGAGTACGGCTGTAGCAGATCACAGCAACCGGGGGCCACGACCAATGCCGTGGCCCTCGTGCTGGCTATCGCTTGAGAATAGACCCCAATACACCGCGAATAATCTGCCGCCCCAGCTGGCTGCCCACGGCCCGGGCAATACTTTTCATGAACGACTCAGCAACTGACTCACGTTGCCGTCCGGCACTGCGCCCTGCGGTGCTCGTCGGGGCTGTCGTGGCGTGCTGCGCTGCCTGCTGGTGCATCCTCTGCTGCAGGATTTCATGGGCGGAATGAGGGTCAACGGGCGTTTCGTATTTTCCGGCCAGCGCATCAAGCGCATTCAGTTGCTTACGCGTGCCGTCGTCCAGCGGTCCAATCTGTGTCGCCGGTGGGGCAATCAGGGTACGCTGCACCATGCCCGGCACACCGTCATGCTCCAGCACCGACACCAGTGCCTCGCCCACCCCCAGCTCGGTGATGACCGTTTCCGTATCCAGCGCCGGATTACTGCGAAAGGTCTGCGCCGCCACACGCACGGCTTTCTGATCCTTGGGGGTGTAGGCACGCAATGCATGCTGAATGCGATTGCCCAGCTGCCCCAGAATTACATCGGGGATATCCGCGGGGCTCTGGCTGATGAAATAGATGCCGACGCCCTTGGAGCGAATCAGTCTGACGACCTGCTCCACCTTTTCAACAAAGGCTCTGGGAGCACCGTTGAACAGCAGATGGGCCTCATCGAAAAAGAATACAAACCGGGGCTTGGGCTGATCTCCCACCTCCGGCAGATTCTCGAACAGCTCCGACAGCAGCCACAGCAGAAAGGTGGAGTAAATGCGTGGTGTCTGGATCAGCTTCTCCGCCGCCAGCACATTGACGATACCCTGACCGTTGTCATCACAGCGAATCAAATCCTCAATCTGCAGTGCCGGTTCACCAAAAAACTGCTCTGCCCCCTCTCTTTCCAGCAGTAATAATCGACGCAGAATGGCACTGACCGTGGATTTGGCAATGCGGGTATAGCCCTGATCAGCGGTGGGATTATGTTCGGCCAGATAGTTGAGGGTGGTTTTCAGGTCATTGAGGTCCAGCATCAACATGCCTTCGTCATCGGCATATTCAAAGGCCTGCGTCAGCACCCCTTCCTGAGTGTCATTCAGCTCCAGCAACCGGGCCAGTAACTGCGGTCCCAGCTCAGACAGGCTGACCCGCACCGGAAAGCCCTTCTCCCCAAGAACGTCCCAGAATACCGCCGGGCACTCGGCAAACTGAAAGTCCTGCAGGCCCAGCTTGGTTACCCGCTCCGCCACCTTGGGGTGAGGCTTGCCAGGAGCCGCTATACCGGACAGATCCCCTTTCACATCGGCGACGAATACCGGGACTCCGAGGCGGGAAAAGCGTTCGGCGAGCCCCTGGATAGTGACGGTTTTGCCTGTTCCCGTCGCACCGGCGACCAGACCATGTCGGTTGGCATAACGAGGATTCAACTGAATGACGGGCAGGGTTTCCTGAGCCATACCGCTGCTCAGACCTCCGCCGATTAAGATACCTTGCTCCTGCATGGCATACCTCTGGACTGACAGTTGATATTGGCCCAATGCTGCCTCAAGGAAGTGATGAGCACCAGCTGTGATTTGTCTCACCAGAATGCTGCAGGTATCCTGCTGGGCAAATTGACATCCGCCTTTTAATCAAGAGGACAACACCATGCCCGTAGCAAGCGCCCGCCATATTCTGGTCAAAAGCAAGGAAGAAGCCGAACAGCTGAAAGATCGTATCGCCAAGGGTGAAGACTTTGCCGCACTGGCCAAAAAGCACTCGCTGTGTCCATCAGGCAAGCAAGGTGGTGATCTGGGCGAATTCCGCCCCGGTATGATGGTCAAGCCTTTCGATGATGTTGTCTTCAAAGAAGCGGTACTGGAAGTGCACGGCCCGGTCAAAACCCAGTTTGGCTTCCATCTGGTGCAGACCCTGTATCGTCGTTGATTGTCAGACCCAAAACGTACTTCTGCTCTGCCTAGCGGTAACACGGCAAGGCAGAAATGAAAAAGGCGGGATCACTCCCGCCTTTGTGTTTCTCCCGCCCTGTCAGGCAGGTATCACTGATCAGTAAGCCATTTCCTGCGGCCAGACCTGCCAGGCAACGATGGCAATGCCCACCGCCAGCACCACCACGGCAACACCGGGACGACGCAGCTGTGATGCAGCCAGCAACGGCATGATCAGGCTGGCGGTGATGGCCAGAGCAGGCACCTCGACAAAGAGGTGCGCATAGGCCCCCAGCACACACAGAAAGGTCACGACCACGGCTGTCATATCACCACTCAGCTGTGGACGCTGCCCACGCAGAATCGGGATAAAGCACAGCGATGTCAGCACAGCCGTCAGGGCACCGATCAGCTGGCCCACCAGTACCGAGCCACCTAGTGCGGTGGACACCGCCAGCAGGGAACCAGACATAAACAGACCCAGTTCAACCCAGCGCTGCCCCGCAACCTTCTGCCAGCCCAGTTGCAGCAACAGTGTCAGACCGCCAGCCAGCACCAGCCAGGACAGCACTTCCTGCAGAGGCATACGCTTCCACAGGCTGAGCGCCACCACGGCCATCATGATGATCGCAGCCAGGGTTTGCACCAGTGGTTGCAGACGACGCAGCAGCAAGGCCAGCAGCGGCAGCAGACTCATCCAGAACAGCCAGTCCAGTGCCTGACGCGGCATCAGACTGAAGCTCGAATGCAAACCGGCAATGCCCATCATGACACCGGCGCTGACCGCCAACGGTTGCCAGCGGGGACGCCAGAACCACAGCAGAATACCTATCGGTAGTGCCACCAGTACCGGCCAGACCAGAACTGGCAGCAGCATGGTGATAATTGAAGGTGACTCACCGTACATGGACTATCCCCGTCTGAAATGAGATTAGAAAGGGATTACTTGCGTACGCCTTCGATACGTACGGTGATGTCGGTTTCGTCGGTTACACCGGGAATGAAGTTGGTGATACCAAATTCAGAGCGCTTGATCTGGGTGGTGGCCACGAAACCGGCACGGTAACCACCCCAGGGATCTTTGCCTTCGCCCACTTTGTGCAGGGTGAAAGTGATGGGCTTGGTAACGCCGTGCAGAGTCATGTCGCCGGTCAGCTCGCCACCGTTGGCATCCCCTTTGTAAGCAGTGCTTTTGAAGGTCAGCTCGGGGAACTGTTTCACATCCAGGAAGTCCGGGCTGGACAGGTGCTTGTCACGGGGCTCGTAGTTGGTGTCGATGCTGGTGGTATCGATAACCAGGCTGACTTTGGAGGTATCAAGCTTGTCAGCGTCGTAGCTGAAGTCACCACTGAACTTGCGGAACTGGCCCAGTGTCTGGCTGACGCCCAGGTGACCAATCACAAAGGAAACGCTGGAGTGCGCGGGGTCGACGTTGTAGTCAGCAGCGAAGGCACCGGCAGCGAAGGCGGTGGTCAGGGCAAACACAGAGGCTTTCAGAACAGATTTCATATTGACTCCTGGAGTGATCCATCAGACTTGGTTCAGGCAAGCAGTTTGTTTCACGGCACCACTTGCTGAGTTATGGCGAGTATATTGGATTGAAATACCGACAATAAGTTCAATACTATTGAGTCAATCTTTCTAAAAACGAATTAATACATGAATACGCTGCTGGCAATGCACAGCTTCTGCAAGGTCATGGAGTACTCCAGCTTTGCTCAGGCTGCCCGCGATCTGAACCTCTCTTCTGCACAGGTCAGCAAACATATCAGTGCACTGGAGGATCACCTCAAGGTCAGGCTGCTGAACCGCACCACACGGCGGGTTACCGCGACGGAAGCAGGCCAGGATTACTACCTGAAATGCCAGCAGATTCTCAACGATATTGAAGTTCTGGAAGCTTCGGTCGGTCAGCACAGCAGCCAGGTACAGGGGATACTGAAAGTCGCCGCACCAATGGACTTTGCCGTCATGTACCTGATGGATCCCATCGCCCGCTTTCAGCAGCTCTACCCTCAGGTACGCATCGAGCTGCATCTGAGTGATGAACGTATCAGCCTGATTGACCGGGGTATGGACGTCGCCATTCGTATTGGTGAACTGGCAGACTCCAGCCTGATAGCCAAGCGCCTTGCTGAAACACGCCCCAGCTATTACGCCTCCCCGTCCTATCTGCGCCAGCACGGTACACCAACGACGCTGGAAGAAATGGCCAGTCATCAGGTCATGCACTATCTGCTGAGCAGTGATGACAAGCCGATGCTCCGTGGCCCCGGTGAAGAACGGGTGCGGCCGCTGCACCCCTGGCATCTGGCCTGCAACAACGGCCGGGCGCTGTGCGAAGCTGCAGCACTGGGAGTGGGTATCATCTCCAAGCCGAACTTCCTTGCCGCGCCTTACCTCCGTGATGGTCGTCTGGTGGAACTGCTGCCGCAACTGCGCCGCCCTGCGCTGGGTATCTATGCCCTCTATCTGCATCGTGCGCTGGTACCGGGCAAGGTGACACAGTTTGTTGAGTTTCTGGCCGAGCACTTTCGTGACGGCGGCAGCTGGAATCGGGTACAGAACAGCGCCAGGGATTAAGCGACTGTTAGAGTGGCCAGCAGCCGGTCTGACCCTGTTCTAATGTGGCACCAACATGGGTCATCCGTCGCCCTCGCCCTCTCCTTCGCCAGACAAAGCGACTTTTCCCCGTCACGGTCGTTTCAGTCCAACAGGCTGCTGGGCTTGTGCAGGCTGAATAAGTAAAATCGCCGATCCGACCGGCACTGCCGGTACTGATCGACAGCAGGAGAACAGGTGTATGGCGTTAAACGCCGCCGATGCGCAGAAATGGGTAGACAGTCTGGGCCCTCGTCCCGACCCGGTTCAGGTTGCCAAAGCCGCCATGGCGATAGAGAAAAAGCTGGTACGTCAGGATGTCAGCTGGCAGGAAAACGAGTTTGAAGAGGCACAGGCCGCGTTGCAGGTGTTGACCGCCTCTTTGTATGAAACGGAATGGAGTGAGCAGGAGCAGGAGCAGATTGCCGCGCTGTCAGCCACGGCCCCAGCGCCCGTCAGGACAGCCCCCGCTGCAGATGCAGCCCAGCCGCAGTTTTCGGCCAACTTTCATCAGCAGCAGGAGGTCACGCCTGCGCCGACCACGGCCGAAGAAAAGCTGGCCCGTTTTGCAGCGCTGAAAGATCAGCTGCAGAAGCGCTGATCAGCCCGGACGATAGCCTGCGTATTGCTCCAGCAGGCGAT
This sequence comes from Pokkaliibacter plantistimulans, assembly GCF_003194385.1. Taxonomy (GTDB): domain Bacteria; phylum Pseudomonadota; class Gammaproteobacteria; order Pseudomonadales; family Balneatricaceae; genus Pokkaliibacter; species Pokkaliibacter plantistimulans. The sequence continues at coordinate 71,174 of NZ_LAPT01000077.1, read as the reverse complement.
CAACAATGGCTCGTTGCCCCGCGCGAAAGGCGACCGCACGGGGATAGATCGGCTGTTCACGATCCTGACGAATCGGTCGGTCCCAGCCCTCTGTGGTGCGAATAAAGTCGATGGCGGCCTGCTCACCAAAGTTGTTCAGATAGCCCAGCACGACCACATCGACATAGCTTTGCAGAATCGGGTAGTCCTCATCAGCCCAGCCGTAAAAGTCCTGCTGAGAACGATAGATAAACGCCTCTTCCCCCAGCGTGGTACTGGCACAATGCAGACCCAGCCGGTCATAACCATGTTCACGCTGATCCAGCGCAGGCAGATGCACCAGTGGCGACTGCACCAGTACGCCCAGCAACGACGTACTGTCACAGGGGCGCACTGTCAGGGAGCAATGCCCATGCCCCAGTGTGTGCAGGCGATGCCCCCAGCGGCGGCGCCAGCCGTGCAGTTGATAAGGCCGCGCCACCGTATCCCGTGGCCGGGTCTCATCATTCACTAACGAGCCATAGCCGAAATACCAGAAATGCCCGGCGCTCTGGTCTTCCATCTTGTTCACTTCAGATCTCTCACTGCGGTTATATTCAATTCTCTGTGCCCGTCCGACCCGGCTCGCGTCTGTTCGCTATCTCACGCATCGCCCTCCATCAGGACGACAGGCAGCGCGATCCAAGGATCAGCAAGCTTGCTATAATGCCTCCCCCGCCGCTGCCGATGGAAGCTGTTGTGTCTGTTCTCAAATCTTTTCTGGCCCAGGTTTTACACTGGCCGCGACAACTGACACTGTGGTTGCTGCAGGGGCTGGTGCTGCTCTACCGCTATACCATCAGCCCGCTGCTTGGCAATAACTGCCGTTACACCCCCAGCTGCTCGGAATATGCCATGGAGGCATTGCAACTGCATGGCCCGCTCAAGGGCGGATGGCTGACGCTGAAGCGCCTTGGCCGTTGCCACCCTTTCAGTCACCAGCATGGCTGGGACCCGGTACCCGGCAGTGAATCAACGCAGCAGGCCGGGCGCCGCCAGCGTACCGATAAACAAACTTGTACCCATCAGCATCATCACCAGCGCCGCCGCAAAACCAAAACACCGGTCAAGCAGCGCTAATCCTCTGGGGCGCTCACGCAGCAGGCGATAACCGACTTCCCGCGCCCATACTGCCAGCGTCGCCAGGACACAGACGGTCAGAGCAGTCCCCACGGCCATCAGCACTACCCCTAACACCCCGTACCAGAAGATATGCTGCGACAGGCAGAACACCAGTAACAGTACGGCACCGCTGCAGGGACGCAGGCCAATGGCGGTAACGATGGTCAGCCGTTGACGCCAGAGCGCACGCAGATCGGGCCGAGTGGCAGTGGCAGCACTGTTCGTGCCCGACGATCCGCCTACAGAGATGGTACCCGACGCTACCGATGGCAAGGGTTGCAGCCTGGTGAAGCGCAGCGTTTGCGATTGGGGCGCAGGCCTTGCCATGAGGGACCGCGCCAGTGCTCTCGGATGATGGCCTCTGGCATGATCGCCATGATGATCATGGCCGCAGCAATGATGAGTGCCACGCCAGACCCGCCAGGCGAATACCACACCAAACAGGGCAATAGCCAGATAGCTGACCTGCTCCAGCAGCTGAACGTACTGCGTCACCTTTGCAGAGAGAGCCAGCACGCCCGCCAGCACTCCCACCAGCACCACCGCAACCAGCCCCTGCACCATGGCGGCACCAGCAGATAACCACATCCCCTGACGCCAACGGCTGCGGTCTGCCAGCAGGTAACTGCTGATCACCGCCTTGCCATGGCCCGGACCGGCTGCATGAAAAACACCGTATGCAAAAGAAAGCCCCCACAGCAGCCAGCCATCGCCGGTTTCGATCAGTGCCTGAGTAGCAGCCACCATCTTGCGATGCAGGGAAATCTGCGTGCTTTGAATCCAGTTGACCCAGTCCGCCCACCAGGAGTGATCGGCAGCGAGCTGTTCACGCAGCCCTGCAGCCAGCACTTCAGACGGCAGTACTGCCAGGATCAGCAACACCAGCGAGGCTGTTACTACCCAGCCGGAGGACATAGAAGTACGGGCTGACTGACGCGGAGGTCGGTCACCTTGCCATGTGTACACAGTCATCTCAGGAGTCCTTACAGGAGAAGGTTATCCAGTCAACCGGCACCAAGTCGCGCTTATCGGCCTCCATGGCATCAATGGCCTGATAGTGGCAGGGGGTGGTGCCGAGAAACTGCAGAGCCTCTTTTTCGACCGGAGCCAGGTCAAAATAGTTTTCCGGGTCCAGGAAGCTGAGTTCAACCTTACTGGTCAGAGGCACTGGCGCTTCAGGTTCAATCAGCAGGTGATAGACCACGGCCTTGTTTTCCACAGCCGCGTCCGTAATGACGATATTGGCCATGGGCACCAGCTCATCATCCTTGAGCATCCAGAAGAAGTAGTGGGTCTTTTCCATGGATTCGTTGAGCAGCGCGATCACTTGCCGCTTTTCATCCTCATCCAGCTGATTATTGCTGTTGAGATCGAACTGGCTCATCACATTGGTAGTTGAAAACGGGTCCAGCACCATGCGGGCTTCCAGCTGCAACAGCTGTGTGCCTTGCACTCGCGCCTGCAGGCTGTAGTCGATAAACACATGGGGATGAGCTGAGGCCTGATCGCTGATAACCAGCAGCCCCAGAAGGATCAGTAACTGATGACCTGATCGTGTGAATATGCCCGCTAACCTTCCACCCACCTTGATCACTCCATTGGTAAAGATGGCCGCAGTGTACGTTACCTTGTAACAACAGAAAACCTGCCAGTGCTAGCGCAGTGGAAAGCGTGCACCTTCATAGAGACGGAAATCGGCACCAAAGGCGATATTGAGAAACTCTGCCAGCATACAGGCTGTCAGGCCCCAGATTTCATACTGTTCATAGTGCCAGCAGGGAATATGGGAGCGCAGACCGCGCAGGTCGATAGCATCGATGCGGGAGGGAGGGGTTTCGAGAAAGAACGGCACAGGCACGCGGAACACCGCGGCAATCTCACCTTCATTGGGAGACAGCTGCAACTTGCTCGGCACCAGCCCCACAATCGGAGTGACCTGCAGCCCCCAGCGGGAAATAACCTGACCGGAGCGTCCCAAAACCTCGACCTGAGAAGGTTCAAGTCCAATTTCTTCGTAGGCTTCACGCAGTGCGGTCTGTTCCAGGCTGCTGTCTTCAGGGTCACGTTTGCCACCCGGAAAGGCGACTTCACCACCATGAGTAGACAAGGTGGAGGCCCTGCGGGTCAGTATGATGTGCGGGACTTTTTCATCTCTGGTCAGGGCGATCAGCACCCCTGCCTGAGCCCGACCATGGCCAAGAGTACGCGGCTGATGCCGGTTCAAACGATAAGCCACCTCTTTCCACATGAAGCTGTTCTCAGTCTGCTGTCAGCCGCACATCATAAAGGCATTGAGCTTGAGTCAGGCACTTCAGTCTGTATCGGCGAGACGGAGAGCCTGCACGCTCAATACACTGGCCCAAACCCGGGGCTTGTGGTTATGACATGTGCGGTGCGATAAAACGGTTAAACGACGATCAAACCTTGCCCATACCCGGCGGATGATTAGAATCTAGCGGATCACCCGGCCGGTGGTAAGCGCGATACTGGATCCAATAACAGCATCGTCCTGAAGGCCTCTTGTGCAGGATAATCCGGATAACAAGCTATTACCTGATGGCTGAGCGGGTTTCCCTGTTAGGTTTTATAGAGCAAAAGCACGCCTCCGGCACCCGAATTTGAGGAATATGCATGAATTTCTGCAGTCAGTGCGGTCATCCCGTCGCCCACCAGATCCCACCCGGTGACGACCGTCAGCGCTATATGTGCAATCACTGCGGTGCCATTCATTATCAGAATCCTCGCATCATCGCTGGCACCCTACCGGTCTGGCAGCAGCAGATTCTGCTGTGTCGACGCGCCATTGCCCCCCGGCAAGGCTACTGGACGCTGCCAGCAGGCTTTATGGAAAACGGCGAAACCACACGTCAGGCTGCGGCAAGAGAAACCTGGGAAGAAGCACTGGCCAGAGTGGAGGTGGGTGAGCTTTACACCATCACCAGTATCCCCCACATCAATCAGGTGCAGATGCTCTATCTGGCCGAGTTACCACACCCCGAATATGCTGCAGGCCCTGAAAGTACAGAGGTCAGGCTGTTCAGTGAAGAAGAGATTCCATGGGACGAGCTGGCCTTTCTGACCATCAGCAATGCGCTGAAGCTGTACTTCGAAGATCGGCGCAACGGCGTGTTTCCCACCCGTCATATCGACCTGAATCACTGACCACGGCACACTGCCACACGCTGGTAACAGTGGCACGCTATTTTCCGGGAATAATCTGGTGGCTGTCTGCCACCAGACAAAGAACGACTCGCCTTAGGCCAGTGATCATCGTGCGTTCGTGAACCTCTGTATCTGAATACTAACCTCGCTAGAGCAAAGACAATGCCCTGGCGCCATGGAGACTGCATGTCCTCTTCCACTCCCCCTTCCTCCCATAGCAACGAGCACGGCGCTTCGAAAGAATTTATTGTGCTGATGGCGTTCATCATCTCTCTGGTCGCGCTGTCTATTGATGCCATGTTGCCCGCTCTGCCCGATATTGGTCGCGATCTGGGCGTCAACGAACCCAACCGCAACCAGCTGATCGTCTCCATCCTGATGCTTGGTATGGCCGTTGGCCAAATGATCTACGGCCCTCTGTCCGACAGCATCGGCCGCAAGCCCGCCATTCATCTGGGCTACGGGCTGTTCATCATTGGCAGCCTGCTGTCCATCTTTGCTACTGACTTCAACATAATGCTGCTGGGCCGTTTGCTGCAGGGCGTGGGCGTTTCAGGCCCGCGGATCGTCGCCGTAGCACTGATCCGTGACCGCTTTGAAGGACGCATGATGGCGCAGGTACTGTCTTACGTGATGAGCGTGTTCATCATTGTGCCCGCCATGGCACCTGCGGTAGGGCAGGCCATTCTGCTGTTTACCGAATGGCAGGGCATCTTCGTACTGCTGCTGTTGATGGCCATTGCTGCGCTGGTATGGCTGCAACTGCGCCAGCCCGAAACGCTGACACCTGAGCGACGCAAACCTTTCTCACTCAGGAATATCCTGCGCGCCATTCGCGAGGTCTGTTATACGCCGGTGGCACTGGGCTTCACTCTGGTGACCGGTATCGTGCAAGGGGCCTTCCTTGCTTATCTCAATACGGCACAACAGCTGTTTCAGGTGGAATACGGGCTGGGTGAACACTTCCCCGCCGTCTTCGCTGCCCTGGCACTGGCAATTGGTCTTGCCTCAGTAGCCAATGCGCGCCTGGTGGTGCGTTTTGGCATGCAGAAAATCGCCACTTATGCACTGATGGCCGTATCCGTGATCAGTCTGATCTGCTTCGTCGTATCGGCAATGATGGGAGGGCTACCGCCTCTGTCAGTCCTGATGGGCTTTTTACTGCCACTGCTGTTCTGTGTTGGTCTGCTGTTTGGCAACCTCAACGCGCTGGCAATGGGACCACTGGGTCATATCGCAGGCGTGGGAGCCGCGGTGGTGGGCTGCCTGTCAACGCTGGTCTCCGTCCCCATCGGTATCGTGATTGGACAGGCGTTCAACGGTACCGTACTGCCTCTGATCGGCGGATTTGCACTGCTTGGTGTACTGGCGCTGATCGTGGTGCTGATCATTCGTAGCAAGCTGGGTGAGATTCACTGAGAACATACACAGCGCGATAAGAAGGCTGAGTATTCCCTCAGCCTTTTCTTGTTTCCCACTGAGGTGCACAGGTCACCACCGTGCCAACGATAATCAGGGTCGGCGATGCCAATGGCTGGCGTTGCAGATCTGCTTCGACTTCAGCCAGCGTCGACAACAGCAGTTGTTGTTCCGGGCAGGTGCCCTGCTGAATCAGGGCCACCGGCGTGTCCTGACTCATCCCCCCTCCCAGCAGCCCCGCAACGATGGCACCCAGAGCAGTCAGCCCCATATAGAACACCACTGTCTGCTGTGGACGCGCCAATGACGTCCAGGGCAGATTCAACTCGCTGTCCTGAGGATTGCCGTTGATGTTCTGCAGATGGCCGGTAATGAAAGTCACGCTCTGGGCATGATCACGATGAGTCAGGGGAATGCCACAGTACGCCGAGCAGCCTGATGCTGAAGTGATACCGGGTATCACCTGACAGGAAATGCCTGCCGCCAGTAACTCCTCAACCTCCTCGCCGCCGCGACCAAAGATAAAAGGATCTCCGCCCTTCAGTCGCACGACGAGCTTGCCAGCCTGCGCCTGCTCGACCAGCAAGGTGTTGATCTGATCCTGTGGCAGACTGTGCAGACCTTTGTTCTTGCCGACATAGATGCGTTCGGCATCCGCTCTCGCCATGGCGAGAATCGCGGGCGATACCAGCCGGTCATAGATAATGACATCGGCATGCTGCAGTGCGCGCAATGCTTTCAGCGTCAGCAGATCAGGGTCGCCCGGCCCAGCGCCTACCAGCACGACCATACCGTTCTGAGTACGTTCGGCGGGAAGACGCTGCTGCAACCAGTCCGCTACTGCCTGCGGCTGCAGCGGCAAGCCAAGCTTGGCCTCCTGCCAGACGCTTCGCAGCCAGTCACGTCGTGGTGCGCCCTTGGGCAACGCTGCCTGCCAGCGATCTTTACTCTGCGCCAGCGCTTCAGCCAGCTCGCCGAGGCCAGCGGGTAACAGTTGTTCAATCTCTTCACGCAGAATAGTGGCTAACAACGTCGCCTTGCCTGCTGTCCCCACCGCAAGCTGCACATCACCACGCTGAATCCGGGCAGGAAAGGTCACCGAGCAAAGAGAAGGACGATCCACAACGTTGATAGGGATATGTCGTACCGAGGCCAGCTGAGCAAGCAGCTCAGCTTCCTGCTGGCTGACATCGGCAGCAATAATCAGATCAGCCTGATCAAGATCCGCCTCCTGCCAGTGGCGAATCTCGTAATGTGCTCCCGCGTCCGTCAACGCACGTTCGACATTAGGTACCAGCACATCAGCAACAAGATGAACCTCGAAGCCCGCTTCCAGCAAGGGGCGCAACTTGGCTTCTGCCTGCATACCACCACCGATAAGCAGAGCCCGGCGTCCCTGACTGACGAAAAACAAGGGTAACGATTTCATCTACTAGCAGACCTGTACTGACGTCCCAACCACGGTGACAGACTTGGAATGTGCTCACGGTCTCCTACGCGTCAGCCATACGGCGTTGAAAAGACCTTCGGTTGCTCATTTACGTCAAGTAAACTCCGCTTCCTCAGCGCTTCTCGCCTTGTCTGGCGCGAGATCGTGAACACCTTCTTAACAGCGACCGATGCTAATATAGCCAAAGGCAATATTAAACCCTGATGCAATATCGTTATTTTCTATATAAAGCGTAAATCTTTCTAACCATCCATTCAGCTGGCCCGGTAAGTGCCAGATCCGTGCCCTGTCACCTACCGTTGATTTCCGGCCATTCACGCTGATCAGCCTTGTCGGGTGATCCGCACAAAATAGTGATTGTTGCAGACATGACAGGGCTTGATGCTGCCCGCCTCCGTCATGCAATGCATATGGCCACACTCATTGCATTTAAAGGTGCCGGGGGCCGCCACCTCGCCACTGACGTACACATCATCTTCGAGTGTCAGACGATGCTGCAGTTCCAGCATGTCCAGCTGACTGCGATCAGCCAGACTGAGCAGCATGTCAGCAGTACGATGCTCCAGCAGCTCTATATCAAACTGCAACCAGCGTTTGAGTTCCTCCCGGGAGGAGCCTGCATTGGTTGCCATCGAATGGATGTCACGCCGCACCCAGGCCTTGAGCAGCTCGATCTCATCTTTGGTCATATCCTCGGCGGCCAGTTCGAGTTTGGCGGCCTCTTCAAGCCGGTCCTGAATCGCCTTCCAGGATCGATCCTCCACACTTTCCAGCAACTGCTCCATCCGCGCCAGCAGACGCTGATAGAGCGAGACCTGTTTCCCTTGATTTTGCTGATCTGACATCGCCTTCTCCTTGCAGTGGCACAGTTGTTTCTCTAGGTTATAATGCTTGCCTTACCAATCCGCGACCCCCAGCCACGACACAGCATCGGAATCTGACGACTGTCTGACTGGCGTCAACCCTACGGCGAGCTCCAGGCCAGACCTGGCGGCCATCCGGAACAGCAGATACCAAGCAGAATGAACGAACACTATCAACCGCACGACATCGAAGCCGCCGCCCAGCGATTCTGGGAAGACAACAAAACCTTTGAAGTGTCACAGGACGACAGCAAAGAGAAGTTCTACTGCCTGTCCATGTTCCCCTACCCCAGCGGCCGACTGCATATGGGGCACGTGCGTAACTACACTATTGGTGACGTAATCACCCGCTATCAACGCATGCTCGGCAAGAATGTGCTGCAACCCATGGGCTGGGACGCGTTTGGTCTGCCTGCTGAAAACGCAGCTATCAAGAACAATGTTCCTCCCGCCAAGTGGACCTACGAAAACATCGATTACATGCGTAACCAGTTGAAGCGCCTGGGCTTTGGCTACGACTGGCAGCGTGAAATCGCCACCTGCCACCCCGAGTACTATCGCTGGGAGCAATGGTTCTTCACCAAGCTGATGGACAAAGGGCTGGTCTACAAGAAAAACGCTGTAGTCAACTGGGACCCGGTAGACCAGACCGTACTGGCCAACGAACAGGTTATTGATGGCAAAGGCTGGCGCTCTGGTGCTCCGGTTGAGCGCAAGGAAATCCCCCAGTGGTTCCTGAAAATTACTGATTATGCCGATGAACTGCTGGCCGATCTGGACAAGATGGAAGGCTGGCCGGAGCAGGTCAAAACCATGCAACGCAACTGGATCGGTCGCTCCGAAGGGGTGGATCTGCAGTTCGCAGTTGAAGGCGAAGAGCCGCTGTCGGTATTTACTACCCGTCCTGACACCCTGTACGGCGTGACCTATGTGGCCGTTGCTTCACAGCACCCTCTGGCACTGAAGGCCGCCGAGCGGAATCCTGAGCTGGCCGCCTATATCGAGCGTTGCCGCCATCTGAAAGTGGCCGAAGCGGATATGGCAAAGCTGGAGAAAGAAGGCTTTGACACCGGTTTCGTGGCGATTCACCCGCTGACTGGCAAGAAAATCCCGGTCTGGACCGCCAACTTCGTGCTGATGGACTACGGTTCAGGCGCTGTCATGTCTGTGCCTGCACACGACCAGCGTGACTGGGAGTTTGCCAGGAAATACAACCTGCCAATCATTCAGGTCATCAAGCCTGACAATGACAAGATCGAAGTCAATCTCGACAAGGAAGCGCTGACCGAAAAAGGCGTGCTGATCAACTCTGCTGAATTCGATGACCTGACTTCCGAGATCGCCTTCAAAGCCATCGCTGCTACCCTGGAAGAGCAGGGTGCAGGCAAGGTCACCATCAATTACCGTCTGCGTGACTGGGGTGTATCGCGTCAGCGTTACTGGGGTGCTCCCATTCCGGTGATCAACTGCGCCTGCTGTGGTGCCGTGCCCGTTCCGGAAGAACAGTTACCAGTGGTGTTGCCCGAAGACATCGAATTCGATGGCGTCGGCTCCCCCATCAAGAAAATGCCATCGTTCTATGAAACCACCTGTCCGAAATGCGGTGGTGCAGCTGAACGTGAAACCGATACCTTCGACACCTTTATGGAGTCGTCCTGGTACTACGCACGCTTTGCCAGCCGCAACTGCAATAACGCCATGCTGGACGGTGAGGCCAACTACTGGAGCCCGGTCAACCAGTACATCGGCGGTATCGAACACGCCATCCTGCACCTGCTCTACTCACGCTTCTTCCACAAGCTGATGCGCGACATGGGCCTGGTCAGCTCGGATGAACCCTTCGAAAACCTGCTGACGCAGGGCATGGTGCTGGCTGACACCTACTACCGTGAAGATGAGAAAGGTGGTCAGCACTGGTACTCACCACTGGATGTCACCGTCAAGCGTGATGACAAGGGCAATATTGTCAGCGCCACTCTGAACAGTGATGGCGAGCCGGTGCTGTCTGCTGGCATGAGCAAGATGTCCAAGTCAAAGAACAACGGTATCGATCCACAAACCATGATCGACCGCTTCGGTGCCGACACCGTGCGTCTGTTCATGATGTTTGCAGCACCGCCCGAACTGTCGCTGGAGTGGTCTGACTCCGGCGTCGAAGGTGCCAACCGCTTCCTCAAGCGGATGTGGAAACTGGTCAACGACCATGCCGTCAAAGGTCAGGCTGGCGCACTGGATGTGGCCAATCTGACAGAAGAACAGCGTGATTTGCGCCGCAAGGCTCACGAAACGGTTCAGAAAGTGACTGACGACATCGATCGCCGTCACACCTTCAACACGGCCATTGCCGCAGTGATGGAGCTGTGCAACGCCATCTCCAAATTCAGCGACAGCTCGGCGCAGGGTCTGGCGGTGGAGCACGAAGCCCTGTCCATGGCCGTGCAGTTGCTTTCTCCCATCACTCCCCATATCAGCCATCAGCTGTGGCTGGATCTGGGCCACCGTGAAGCGGTCTGCGACAGCGCCTGGCCCAAGGTCGACAGCGCCGCTCTGGTACGTACTACTGTTGATATGGTAGTGCAGGTCAACGGCAAGACCCGTGGCAAGATCACCATTGCGGCGGATACCGAGCGCAGTGTGATTCAGCAGCTGGCACTGGCTGAAGACAACGTACAGCGCCATGTAGCAGATCAGACCGTCCGCAAGGTGATTGTCGTTCCAGGCAAGCTGGTCAACATCGTTGTAGGTGGTTGATCCCCCTCAGAGACAAGGCTTGACGCGCGGCCAGATGTCGCGCGTTGCTCACTTCAAGCAAGGAGATAAGCATGCGTTTTTGGATAGTGCTGTTGAGCGCTCTGTGGCTGGGTGGTTGCGGTTTCCAGCTGCGTGGCGCCCAGAATGGCGAAACCGGTCTGGTGATGCCAGTGAAAGCCAAACCTCCTCTGGAAGAACGGATTCAGGCCAAGCTGACCCAATTGGGTATTGACGGCAGCTACCATGGCGGCGACTACATGCAGATCATGTATGTGGACGAGCGTCGTGACCGCAGTCTGTTGGGCAGTGACGGCTCTGCAACTGAATATCTGCTGACCACCACGCTGACCTATAAGCTGGTCAACCCCTCGGCTGACACGCCTAATGTGCCGAAGAAGCTGCGACTAGAGCGCACTTATCGTTACAACCAGGACACACTGCTGGCGTCTGATACTCAGGAAGCTCAAATACGCGATGAAATGCTGGGCGAACTGCTCAATCAACTGCTGATGCGCTATCGTGCAGCGGAACACCGTGTTGAACCCCGCGAGTAACAAGTAGTTCCGCATGAAGCTCAAAGCTGAGCAACTCGACTCTCACCTCGATAAAGGTCTGTCACCGGTCTATATGCTGACCGGTGACGAGCCTTTGCTGATGCAGGAATGTGCCGACCAGATCCGTAGCCAGGCGCGCAAGCGTGGCTTCGGTGACCGGGAGGTTTTTCATGTGGAAACCGGCTTCAACTGGGAACAGGTGCTGGCTTCTGCCAACAGCCTCTCTCTGTTTGCAGAGCAAAAACTGCTGGATGTAAGGCTGTCAGGCAAGCCGAACGATCAAGGCAGCAAGGCACTGCTTGAGTACGCCTCACGCCCGCCACAGGACACGGTGTTACTGCTTACCTTACCCAAACTCGACAGCAGTGCGATGAAGGCCAAGTGGGTCAATGCCATCGAGCAGTCCGGTGTGCTGATACAAATCTGGCCCATGGATGCTCAGGGACTCCCTCGCTGGCTGGCGCAACGCGCCAAGCAAAAGGGACTACGCCTGACGACCGCTGCAGTGGAAGTCCTGGCACAACGAGTAGAGGGAAACCTGCTCGCCGCTATGCAGGAGCTGGATATGCTGGCTCTGGTCAGTGATGGCGCCGAAATCGATGATGAACAGATTCTCGATCTGGTGGGTAACCACGCGCGTCATGACGTCTACGATCTGTGTCGAGTTGCTTTCAGTGGCGACTGGCCAGCGACACTGCGCATCCTGTCACACTTACGTCAGGACAGCGCCGAGCCCACATTGATGCTTTGGGCATTAACTCGTGAGTTGCGCGATCTGCTGCAACTGCTACGCCTGCAACGAGACGGTATGAACTTTGATAATGCCTGCCGACAGGCCCGGATATTTCCTCAACAGCGCCAGACTCCCCTTCGTAAAGCAGCGCAGCGTTGCCGTCCGGCATTGCTGGTGGCTCTGCTGCGACAGGCTCAGCAACTGGATGTCTTCAGCAAGACAGGGCAGACCGCCCTGTTCTGGACTGAGCTGGAATTGTGGCTATCTCATCTGACTGGCCATCCCCTGCCCTTACCTTTCTACCGTCAATGACGGCGCTTGCCCGAGCACCTGCAGTCAGGCCAATTGGCGTTGAAAGCCCTGCAGAATGCTCATTCAGGCACACTGCCATTGCACAGGCAAAAGATGCCTACTCTCTGCGTTTCACCTTGCCTGGTGCTGGCCCGCGAAATCGTGCACACGCACTGAGAGTGCTGCGATGATTGCGACAGGGCCTGCACCCCCGGCCTTTCCTTTACATTCAGCAGACAGATCTTTGACCTTCCCTCTTGGCGAATGCCGCTACACTTGTACAGGAAGTCATTCCCCTCACTCAAGGACACAGCAATGCAACAGAGATTGACTGCCCTGTTGTTGGTACTCAGCAGCTGCACCACCGGTGCCGCGCTGGCCAATGACGATCACAAAGGCCCTCATATTCCCAAAGTGGCAATAGAGGCGTGCGCCAGCAAGCAGGAAGGCCAGGCCTGTTCATTCCTCGGGCGACAGGGTGAAACTGTCAGCGGCGTGTGTAGCAGCGCTCCCCCCATGCGCCCTCCACAGGAAGGTCAGGGAAATCAGCAACCACCTCAGCCACAACAGTCAGGCAACGACATGCCACCACCACCCCAAGGCGAAAAGGTCATGGCCTGCCGCCCCGATCATCCGCCACAGGGTGATATGCCACCACCGCAGTAAACCGCGGCAGTACCTTGTTCAAAAGGACATCGCAAAAAGACAAAAGCAGCCATGGGCTGCTTTTGTCTTTTTTACAGAAGGAGGTAGTAAGAATCAGCTTACTTTCTCACCATGGGCCTGCTTATCAGCATGATAACTGGAGCGAACCAGAGGGCCGCTGGCAACATGCAGGAAGCCCAGATCCTCGGCAATGCGCCCAAGCTCAGCAAACTCTTCCGGCGTAACAAACCGATCTACCGGCAAGTGATGGCGCGAAGGCTGCAGATATTGCCCCATGGTGACCATGTCCACATCGTGTGCGCGCAAATCTTTCAACACCTGCACGATCTCTTCATTGCTCTCACCCAACCCCAGCATCAGGCCCGACTTGGTTTTGACCTCAGGACGCATCGCCTTGTAGCGCTGCAGCAGGGTCAATGACCACTGGTAGTCAGAACCAGGGCGAATCTTGCGATACAGCCGTGGGATCGATTCCATATTGTGGTTGAAGACATCAGGAGGTGTGGCGGCAAGAATATCCAGAGCGATATCCATGCGACCACGGAAGTCAGGCACCAGCACTTCAATTTCGATCTTCGGTGAACGCTCACGGGTTTCACGGATACATTCAGCAAAATGCTGCGCACCGCCGTCGCGCAAATCATCACGATCTACCGAGGTGATAACGACATAGCGAAGACCCATATCGGCAATCGCTTCAGCCAGTTCGCGTGGCTCATCCTTGCTCAGAGCATTGGGACGCCCGTGCGCCACATCACAGAAAGGACAGCGACGGGTACAAATCTCACCCATGATCATGAAGGTAGCAGTGCCCTTGCTAAAGCACTCACCCAGGTTAGGGCAGCTGGCTTCCTCACAGACCGAGGCCAGTTTGTGCTGACGCAGTTTGGCCTTGATGCGCTGCACTTCAGGAGAAGCGGGAATACGAACCTTCAGCCAGGAAGGCTTACGCGGCATCTCTTCGGTCGGCATGATCTTGACCGGGATACGCGCCATCTTATCGGCACCGCGAAGTTTGACGCCTTGTTCAACCCGCTTGGGAGTATTGGGTTCAACAACTACGGCAGCGTCACTGGCCGCAGTGTGGGGTTCCGCAACGAGGGGCTGTACATGCTCAGACATAAACGTGGTCCAGATGCTGGTAAAAAGAGGTGTGAGTATAGCCTAACTTTGTAGTCAGGTATTTCTGCAGCGCAGCAGAAACATCGGACACTGTGGTGCCGGGGCGATGCGCCACCACTTGTGTCATCTGCAGCCCCTTGTAGCCACAAGGGTTGATACGCAGGAAGGGGCTGAGATCCATGTCTACATTGAGTGCCAGGCCATGAAAACTGCAGCCGCGACGTACACGCAGCCCCAATGAGCAAATCTTATCGCCATCGACGTAGACGCCAGGTGCATCGGCCTTGGGATAAGAGCTGATGCCATACTGCTCCAACACCGTCACCACCGCGCTTTCCATCAGTGTCACCAGTTCCCTGACACCAATATGATTACGGCGCAAATCAAGCAGTAAATAACACACCAGCTGACCGGGGCCGTGATAGGTGACCTGGCCACCACGGTCCACATTGACTACCGGGATATCGCCTGGAGCCAGAACGTGCTCAGCTTTACCCGCCTGCCCCTGAGTAAACACCGGTGAGTGCTGAACGATCCAGATCTCATCCTGTTGCTCGGGTCCACGCTGATCAGTAAAGCGCTGCATGGCTTTCCAGATCGGCTCATAGGGTTGCACGCCGAGGTCCCGAACAGTCAGTGACCTGGTAGGCTCCACAGCAGAGTCAGTCTTCTCGCTATCCTGCATCAGAGCACCATTTTCACCAGTCCAGTACCTTTCAGATCATCAAACATGGCCTGCAACTGGGCGGTGCCCGTGGCGGTAATTTCCATGGTCAGAGATACGAAACGACCATTACGGCTAACGCTCTCGCGAATGATGGTCTGATCAAAACCGGGGGCGTGACGTTCAATAATTTCAATAACGACCCGGCTATAGTGCGGTACGTTATCTCCCATCACCTTGATGGGGTAATTGGGGCAAGGGAACTCGATCTTTGGCGCTTGCGGATCGCTTTCTTTCATATGCCGTCTGTCCTGCTAATAGATCTTAGACAATGCCAGTCATAACAGAGCCTGCGAGTCCGGAAACTCAAGGCTGGGTATAGGTACCCGTATGCTGCTGATAGAGGGCAGCCATTTTTGCCCAAACGGGGCCCGGTTGTCCATTTGCAACAGGCTGCTCATCCACTTTCACCACTGGCAGCACACCGCGCGACGAGGAGCTAAGCCACACTTCTTCTGCACTGTAGAGCTCAGCCACGCTGATATCCGTTTCAGAAACTGGCATCGCTGCCTGCCTTGCCAGCTGCAACAAAAGGCTCCGGGTTGTCCCCCCTAGGATATGGGGACTCAGTGGAGGGGTCACAATCTCTCCATTGAGAACAATAAAGAGATTACAGCTCGACCCTTCCAGCACCAGACCCCCTTTGACCAGCAACGCATCTTCCGCACCGGCGCGCTGCGCCAGTTGTCGGGCCAGTATGTTCGGCAACAGCATGGTCGATTTGATGTCGCAACGCCCCCAGCGCACATCCTCAGTCAACACTACTTTGACGCCATTGACCTGTTCAACTGGCCTGGCCAGAGGAGCCGGGATGGGCTGGCAACAGGCAAATACCGTCGGCTGAATGGCCGCGCTGTAGGTCATACTTCGACGACCTTCACTGCCACGGGATACCTGGATATAAACGGCCTGATGGCCACCGCCGTTATGCTCAACCAGCTGCAGACAGAGCTGCTGCCAGTCCATTTCAACAGTAATCCCGATAGCATTGAGACTATTGGCGAAACGCTGCAGATGGGCCTGCATCTCCAGTCCCTGACCATCGACGACAGGAATCAGCTCATAGACGCTATCGGCAAACAGAAAGCCCCGATCAAATACCGAGACTTTTGCTTCCTCCGCCGCCATAAAGACTCCATTGAGGTATACCGTCGACATGGACACTCTCCTCTCATCGTCATTCCAGCTTCAGCTGTTGAAGGCCAGCACACAGTGCTGATACCTGCGATCAGGCAAAAAAATAACTCCCTTCATGCCAAGGCATGAAGGGAGTTATTTATTACGGTTAAAAGAGAATCCATTCTCCCCCAGTTAAATGCAAAGTCTTACTCACGGGGAGCGGATCTATAGGTTACAGCCAGCCCTGAACCTTACGGATCACGCTATCGCTCATACGTTTGAAGAAGCCACCTTCTTCGACTTTGTTCAGCGCAACCAGCGGCACCTGGCGCACCACCTGATCACCCAGCTTGATGCTGACAGTTCCCATCTGCTCACCTTCGGCAATCGGTGCTTCCAGCGCATGGTTCACTTCCAGAGAGGCCTGCAGGTTTGCCCCCTGACCACGAGGAATTACAACATTCAGCGGCGTCGCCAGACCCACTGACAGCTGGTCAACATCACCACCCCAGATGCGCAGGCTCTGCAGAGACTGTTTGGCATCGTACAGGTGCTGAGTTTCATAGTAGCGGTAGCCGTAAGCCAGCAGCTTCTGCATTTCCTGAGCGCGAGCCTGAATGCTGTCGGTACCAAACTCCACGCCGATCAGACGAGTATTATCCCGCTTGGCAGACGCTACCAGGCAATAACCGGCCTCATCGGTATGACCGGTTTTCAGGCCATCAACGCTGGGATCGCGATCCAGCAGCAGGTTGCGATTAGGCTGGCGGATATTGTTGTAGGTGAACTCTTTCTCAGCATACAGAGCATAGTGATCGGGGTAGTTCTGGATGATATCGCGCGCCAGAATTGCCATATCATAAGCGCTGGAGTAGTGATTGGGATGGGGCAAGCCCGTAGGGTTCATGAAGTGGGTATCTTTCATGCCCAGGCGCTGAGCCATCTGGTTCATCAGATCAGCAAAAGCATCTTCACTGCCGGCAATATGTTCCGCCATGGCCACCGTGGCATCGTTCCCTGACTGAATGACGATACCGCGCATGAGGTCCATGACCGGTACCTGAGTCCCTTCACGAACGAACATGCGGGAGCCGCCTGTCTTCCAGGCATTGACGCTGATATTGACCAGATCATTGGGCTTCAGACGGCCACGATCCATCTCTGACTCAGCAATGTAAGCCGTCATCAACTTGGTCAGGCTGGCTGGAGGAAGTCGCTCGTGCTCGTTACTGGCCACCAGAATCTGGCCGGTCGTGGCCTCCATCAGAATATAGGATTTGGCAGCGATGTCCGGCGCAGCAGGCACCATTACCTGATTGACAGGTGCAGGAGTAGGAAGAGGCACGGTTTCGGCATGCACTCCCACGGCGGAAAACAGCAAAGGAACGGTGAGGAAACTTGCACTAAGGGTACGTACTGTATTCAACATGACAGGTTCGGTCTTTGGATTTCACTGACGAACAACAATTTAACCGGAAAGCCCTCCAGCAACGCTCAGAGTGAGGGCGCGTTCGGCACCTTCACCCTGATCGCCCTTGTGGGCCTCAAGGCAACTTCACAAGGTAGGGCTGACTTAAACCGATTCCCTCAAGGCCTGCCGAAAGCGAGGAAACATCCTCACCCTCACGCAGTGGACCAATCTTCACACGGTAAAGCGTCTGGCCATTCACTTCGGCGGGGTCGACTTTAGCACGTTGCTCCCCCAACTCCAGTTTCAATCTTTGACTGAGCTGATCAGCTGCCTGCGCCGAGCTAAAAGCGGCTACCTGCAAATAATTTCCCGCTGCCAGTGGCGCAGAGGTCGCAGATAACGTGGGCTTGCTACTCGCCACAACAGGTGCAGGCGCTCCGACTACACGGGTAGAGGACACTGCTGGCAGGCTGCTCGCACTGCTGCTCCCCATACGCGGTGTCGCAGAAGTTTTGATAGGCGCGACCGGCTTGGACTCCAGCGTTACAGCGGTAAGACCCGTAGAGGTCTCCAAAGGTTCCGAAGTGGCGACACTGGAGTGGTAGTGATCACGCTGCCATTTGGCTGCATCAATGGATTCAACCCTCACGCGAGCGGTGCCCTTATCGGCATAACCCAGCTTGGCCGCAGCCGCATAGGACAAATCAATCAGACGGTCTTCGTGAAAGGGGCCACGATCATTGACTTTGACAATAACACTGCGGCCATTGTCAAGGTTAGTTACCTTGGCAAAGCTGGGAATAGGCAGAGACTTGTGCGCAGCACTCATGCCATACAAATCGTAGTCATCACCGCTGGACGTGCGATGACCATGGAACTTTTCGCCATACCAGGAGGCCAGACCTTCAGCCCGATAACCGATATGGCTGGGCATGACGGTGTAGGTTTTACCCCAGACTTCATAAGGAGTCTTATTGCCCCACTTGGAATAGGGCATGACCTGTGGCACGGCATCGGGGATTTGCGCCACATCGCGATATTCGCTCGGTCCACGATCTTTACTGATGGAATAGCGGCCAGCATTTTCAGTGCGCGTACCAGTTGATGAACAACCCGCCAGCAATGCCGACACTATGCTCAAAAGAACGAGCAACCACCTCATTTACTTTTTTCTCCAGCGGCGTCACGCGCCATCTTTACTTCATGAGCCAACTGATAGACCGCCATAGCGTAGTGACGGCTATGGTTATAGCGGGTAATGACATAGAAGTTATCCAGGCCCAGCCAGTATTCCTGCCCTTTGTCTGTTTCCAGTGCCATCAGCAAACCATTCTGATTGCCAAGAAAATCAGGGACACGGATGCCGGCCTGACGTATCTGGTTGAGTGGCGTATTCGGTTTGAGCCCCGTCTGCACAAGTGACTTCCAGCCCTCACCTGCGGGTGGCATTACCGGCAATACGGTCACCCCACCAGCGACCCAACCGTGACCAGCGAAGTAGTTGGCTACACTGCCAATGGCATCGACAGGATCTTCCCATATATCAGGAACGCCATCGCCATTGAAGTCGACGGCATACTGCAGGTAGCTACTGGGCATAAATTGCCCGTAACCCATCGCGCCGGCATAAGACCCTTTAAAGGCCAGCGGGTCGAGTTTTTCTTTGTAGGTAATACGCAGGTAATTGGCCAGCTCCTTGCGGAAGAACTCACCACGTTTCGGATAGTCAAAGCCCAGTGTTGAGAGCGCATCAACCACACGGTAATTACCCATATTGCCGCCATAACTGGTTTCTACACCGATGATGGCAACGATAACTTCGGCAGGCACACCATACTGGGCTTCGGCACGACTCAGGGCGGATTCATTGGCATTCCAGAAGGCAACCCCCTTGTTGATGCGGGCCTGAGTTAGAAAGATCTTACGGTATTCCGACCAGTTCAGACGGCGCTCGGCCGGTTTGCTGATGGCTTCAAGGATGCTGTCCTTACGTTCCGCCTGAGACAACACCTGAAGTACCCAGTCCTTGTGGATCCCTTCTTTATCCAGCTGCTGCGCCATCTGTTGCGCTTCGGGATAGTCTGCATATCCATCTGCCCAGGCATTGCCCATCAGTGACAGGGCCAGAACCATACCTGCGTATAACCGTGCCTTTCCCATAAAAACCTTTTGCTTGTTCTGAGCCGTTACTGCAACGACTGCTCCTGCGCTTGCTACCTGCGAACCTGCCGTTCCGTGCCTTTTGGGCAACCGCCAGACTGGCAGAATAAACAGCACCGCCTGTGGTCGCTACTTATGCATTAATCCCTGCCGCGAGCGGTGTGAATACACGGACATCACCATACCAAAGCTTGTCATCAAAGTAACCACCGAGGTCCCGCCATAACTTACCAGCGGTAAGGGGACACCTACTACCGGCAGCAGACCACTGACCATGCCGATGTTAACGAAGATATAGACGAAGAATGTCAGCACCAGACTACCCGACAGCAGCCGGCCGAACAGATCTTCTGCCTGTGTCGACAGATACAGTCCACGCGCCAGAATCATCATGTACAGGCATAGCAGTAGGGCAATACCAACGAAGCCAAACTCCTCACCTAATACCGCCACGATAAAGTCAGTATGACTTTCTGGCAGGAAGTGCAGCTGTGACTGAGTCCCAGCCATCCAGCCCTTGCCAAACAGGCCGCCGGAACCAATAGCCGTTTTCGACTGGATGATATTCCAGCCAGAACCCAGAGGATCGCTTTCAGGATCAAGAAAGGTCAGTACACGCTGACGCTGATACTCTCGCATCACCATCCATAACCCAGGCAAAGCAGAGATAGCAGCACCAAGCGCCAGTAACACCCAGCGCCAGGGGACGCCTGCCAGCAAAATGGCAAAGACCCCGGATGCAGCAATCAGGATCGATGTTCCAAGGTCAGGCTGCTTGGCGATCATTAGCACCGGGATAGCAATAATCAGCAGGCCGATAATGATATGACTGAAGCGCGGAGGGATCTTCTTGTTCGACAGCCACAGCGCAATGGTCATCGGCAGTACCAGCTTCATCAACTCGGCAGGCTGAAAGCGTGGCAGGCCCGGGATCTCCAGCCAGCGCTGCGCGCCTTTGGCCCCCACACCGACCAGCAGCACTGCCAGCAACAATCCCACGACAAAGACATAGAGCCAGGGCGCAATATTGCGAAGGTAACGCGGTGGTATCCAGGCAAACCCCCACATCACCATAAAGGCCATGAGAAAACGCAGCGCCTGACGCTCGACATATCCCATGTCGCCTTCCGAGGCACTGTAGAGAATGATCAGGCCATATCCCATCAGCAGCAGGAAAGGCAGCATCAGCCAAGGATCCAGGTGCAGCTTCTGCCAGATTGTCGGAGGCGGTGCAAAACCATCTGCACCGCCTTGCAATGACCGCTGAAAGTCCACCTGTTTCATAGCACTACCTTTGCCGCCAGAGGCTTACTGTAACGACTCATGATGCTGGCTCAGTCAGCATCATGAGGAATATCGCCGATGGGATTGTCGTCCGGGTCTTTACCCAGCAGATAGGCATCCATCACCTGCCTGGCAACACCTGCTGCCGCCCCGGCACTGTTCTCTACAATGACGGAAACGACCAGCTTGGGATCATCCGCCGGAGCAAAACCAATGAACAGACTGTGGTCGCGGTGGCGCTCATCCAGCTTGCTGGCGTCGTAGCGCTCATCCTGCTTGATCCCCACTACCTGCGCAGTACCGGTCTTACCTGCGATCTTGTAAGCCGCATCTTTACCGATTTTACGGGCAGTCCCGGTGCGACCATTGACCACGTTGACCATGGCATTGGTGATGTAGTCCCACAGCTGCGGATTTTTCAGATCGATATCCGGTGGCAGCTGCGCCCGTTGCTCCGCAGCACGGCGCTCATATTCTGCCACCATGGGGTCCATATCCGCGGTGATCACATGTTCCGGGTCGCCAAAATGCTTGAGCATGCGTGGCATGACCCACTTGCCGCGGTTGGCAATAATCGCAGTGGAAGTGGCAAGCTGCATCGGCGTCGCGAGAAAATACCCCTGACCGATGCTCATGTTGACCGAGTCCCCTGGGAACCAGGCCTGCTTATACATGCGCTGCTTCCAGTCACGGGAAGGCAAGATGGCCTTGCTGGCTTCAGGCAGGTCAAGGCTGCCCACTTGACCATAGCCGAAGCGATGGAACCAGTCGGACATGACGTCAATACCCATCTTGTGGCCGACATCGTAGAAAAAAACGTCGCAGGACTGCGCGATCGCCTGATCAAGATCCAGCAGGCCGTGCCCCCAGCGCTTCCAGTCACGGTACTTACGTCCCTTGCCATTAATCTGATACCAGCCCGGGTCAAACACCTTGTAGCCCAGATTGATGGTACCTGACTCGTTGGCAGCAATACCCATCATCGGCTTGACGGTAGAAGCAGGTGGGTAGCGACCGGTCAGAGAACGGTTGAACAAGGGCAGGTCCGGGTCATCCTGCAGGGCCTTGTAACGGTTGAAACTGATCCCCGTGACAAACTCATTGGGGTCATACCCCGGCACACTGACCAGCGCCAGAATACCGCCAGTCTTAGGATCCAGAGCAACTACCGCTCCACGACGCCCTGCCAGCGCCTTTTCTGCCATATGCTGCAGATCCAGATCCAGATACAGCGTCAGATCCAGGCCCGGCTTGGGCATTTCCTTTTCCAGTACCCGCAGGATGCGTCCACGGGCATTGGTTTCAACCTTCTGCATACCGACCTGGCCATGCAGGGCATCTTCATAGTAACGCTCAACACCCAGCTTACCGATGTAGTGGGTGGCACTGTAATTCTCAGCATTAACCTGCTGCAGCTCACGCTCGTTGATTCGCCCGACATACCCCATGGCGTGAACGATATCTGACGAATAGGGGTAATGCCGCACCAGATCAGCCTCAACCTGAACGCCCGGCAAACGGTACTGATTCACAGAGATGGCCGCGATTTCCTCTTCGCTGAGTGACAGCTTCAGAGGTACTGACTCGTAGGGCCGGCGACGCAGCTTCATGCGACGCTTGAAGCGGTCCACGTCAGTTTGATCGAGCGTAATGATATGACCGATGTCATCGATCAGCTGATCAATGTCATCCGCCTTTTCCTTGGTTACGGTGAGAGTAAAGTTCGGCCGGTTATCCGCCAGCAAATCGCCCTTGGAGTCATAAATCAGTCCACGGGTGGGGGCAATAGGCACCAGCTGTACCCGGTTCTGATCAGACAGCGTGACGAAGCGGTCGTACTGGTAGACCTGCAGATAAAGCAGCCGCCCGATCAACACCAGGATAAGCACCATGATCAGCAGCCAGGCAGTCACTACCCGGCTGTTGAACAGGCGCTTCTCCTGTCCGTGATTGCGTATTGTCAGCTGATCGCGTTGAAAGGAGCCGGGCATAAACCTTTACTTATGGTAGGGATGACCCTGCAGAATGGTCCAGGCGCGATACAGTTGTTCCGCCAGAACCACCCTGACCAGAGGATGGGGTAGAGTCAGCGCCGACAGCGACCATTTGGCATCAGCTCGCTGCAAGCAGCGGCTGTCCAGTCCGTCAGGGCCACCGACCAGCAAACTGATGTTAACCCCCTCCATGCGCCAGTCACTGAGTTGCTGCGCCAGATCTTCGGTGCTCCAGGGCTTACCTTTGACATCCAGCGCAATGACCCGGTCCTGAGCACCGATGGCGGCAAGCATGGCATCGCCTTCCTGGCGAATCGCCCGCACCAGGTCGGCGTTCTTGCCACGGTGCCCCATAGGCAGCTCAATCAGCTCCAGTGACATCTCCGCCGGCAGCCGTTTGGCATATTCCTGATAGCCCTGCTCAACCCAGCCAGGCATCTTCGACCCTACGGCCAACAGGCGAATCTTCATTAGTGTGCAGCGCCCTCAGGACGTGCCCACAGACGCTCCAGATCATAGAAGGCACGAGCCTGTGGCTGCATGACGTGCACCACCACATCACCCAGGTCAACCAGTACCCATTCTGAAGCCTCACGCCCTTCCACACCCATAGGCTGCAGACCACGCTTCTTGACCTCTTCAGTCAGGTATTCGGAAATGGCCTTGACGTGACGGTTTGATGTACCGGAAGCAATCACCATATAGTCAGTCACACTGGACAGACCACGGACATCCAATACCTTGATTTCTTTGGCCTTCATATCGGCCAGCAGGTTATCAATCTCGCTGAGTAAAACTGTTGTTTCCATCTTGCCTCTGATTACATGGGCTCAGCGCCATACAGGCGCTGTTGTTGTAAGTACGACCACACCGCATCCGGCAGCAGAAAGCGTGCCGAGCGCCGCAGACGAATTAGGTTTCTGATATAGGTAGCACTGATGTCCAGTGTCGGCATGGTCAAACGCAGAACCTGCCCATGAGCTGCCAGTGGCACGGCTCCCATATCATGCACTGCACAACCGTGCAGCCATTCTGCTACTTCACCCTGACTCGGCCATTCCCATCCGGGGC
The DNA here is from genome assembly GCF_003194385.1 of Pokkaliibacter plantistimulans. Taxonomy (GTDB): domain Bacteria; phylum Pseudomonadota; class Gammaproteobacteria; order Pseudomonadales; family Balneatricaceae; genus Pokkaliibacter; species Pokkaliibacter plantistimulans. The sequence goes on along the minus strand of NZ_LAPT01000077.1, from coordinate 47,260 downwards.
GGGCCACAACAATCAAATTGGCCAGTTCAAGCAGCTCCTGCCAACGATGCCAGCGAGGCAGCGACAGCAGCGAATCCATTCCGATCACCCAGCACAGCGAACGCTCATTACCGACCTGCTGCCGCATCGCTTCCAGCGTCAGTACCGTGTAAGACGGCGTCTGACGCTGCAATTCCTGCTGATCGATTAACAGCTGCGGCTCACCTGTAATGGCCAGTTGCAACATGGCCACCCGCTGATGCTGATCAGCACCAGTGGCCGCCTTATGCACAGGCTGCTGGCAGGGTAACAAACGAATTTGGGCTTCAGGCAGCGCGTCGGCCAACTCCATGGCAACGCGCAGGTGACCATTGTGCACTGGGTCAAACGTCCCTCCCAGCAGCACAATGGCAGACTCAGCGACGGATTTGCCCATCGCCGAGCACGATATATTTCTGGGATGTCAGACCTTCCAGGCCAACCGGGCCACGGGCGTGGATTTTATCGGTGGAGATACCGATTTCAGCCCCCAGTCCATATTCGAAGCCATCAGCAAAACGGGTAGAAGCGTTGACCATGACTGAGCTGGAATCCACCTCACGCAGGAAACGACGTGCTTTGCTGTAGTTCTCAGTAACAATCGCGTCGGTGTGCTGAGAGCTGTAGGTATTGATGTGATCCATCGCCTGATCAAGGCCATCGACGATACGAATGGCCAGCACAGGGGCAAGATACTCAGTACTCCAGTCTTCCTCGGTGGCCGCCTGTATATCGCCAAGAATGGCACAGGTACGGGAGCAACCGCGCAATTCCACCCCCAGCTCGTGATAGCGCTCAGCCAGCTGAGGCAATACAACGTCTGCGACCATGCCATCTACCAGCAGGGTTTCCATGGTATTGCAAGTACCGTAACGATGGGTCTTGGCATTGATAGCAATGTTGATCGCCTTGGTCAGATCCGCTTCACTGTCAATGTAAACGTGACAGATACCATCCAGATGTTTGATCACAGGGACACGCGCTTCGCGACTGATACGTTCAATCAAGCCCTTGCCGCCTCGGGGGACGATGACATCCACAAACTCGGGCATGGTGATCAGGTAGCCAACCGCCGCGCGATCCGTAGTTTCGATGACCTGCACAGCCTCTGCTGGCAGCCCTGCAACCTGCAGACCATGACGAATACAGGCAGCCAGTGCCTGGTTTGAGGCAATAGCTTCTGAACCACCACGCAGAATAGCTGCATTGCCAGACTTCAGACACAGGCTGGCTGCTTCCATGGTGACATTAGGGCGGGACTCATAAATGATGCCGATGACACCCAAAGGGACACGCATCTTACCGATCTGAATGCCGGAAGGTCGGTAAGCCATGTCAGAAATCTCGCCTACGGGATCAGGCAAGGACGCAACCTGACGCAAGCCTTCGATCATGTTATCGATCCGGGCCGGTGTCAGTGCCAGACGGTCCAGCATTGCGGCATCCAGGCCATTGCTGCGACCACGTTGCAGGTCCTCTTCATTGGCCTGCATCAGCTCATCGCGCTTGCTGGCAACCGCTTCTGCCATGGCCAGAAGGGCCTTATTCTTTTGTTCTGTTTCCGCTCGTGCCATCGCACGGGATGCGGTGCGGGCCTGTTGACCCACAGACTGCATGTAACTTTCCACGCTCAGGGATGAGCGGTCTTCATTCGCGTTCATGGAACGGCATTCCTCGGCTGACAAAGTGACGTATTGAGCCCATCACCTTATTGATGATGGCACTCAACTCGTCCGGCATTCAGACAGGGATACCCGCCCTGTCCTCAAGAATCGGCCATTATAGCCTGAGGACAACTCACTCTCCATCCGTCATGATGTTACTAAAGCACTCTGGACTACTCCGAACAGCTCCCTCAAGTGCTCAACACTCCATGTCATGATCCAGCCAGCTATGTATCAGTGCCAGTCGCTGCGTTGCCGATTCGGCCTGCAGCAATTGCAGCTGGCAGACTGGCGGCAACGGCAGGCAGCTTCCCAGCTTCCAACTCAGGACATTGGCATTAGGCAATTGCTGACATCGCACCGGACTGTCGCGGGAAATCAGCGGGTGAGCACACATGGCTTCAAACAACTCGATAAGGCAGCCGTGATCAACCCCCAGAGGTTCCTCTGCCTCAGGCCACCGCTCCACCTCCCCTCGCCAGAGACCATCGGCCTCCTGCCAGCGCCTGCCTATATTGACACGCTCCAGACCCTGCACCTCCAACTCAAGCAAACCATCGGCCTGCTTATGGAAGTCATCGACCCTGACCAGACAACCTACCTGAGCGAACTGCTGCTCATCAGGACTCCCTTCTGCACCATCCAGCAACGGGGTAATGACAAAACACTGCTGCCGTTTCATCACTTCGCAGGTCATCCGCAGATAACGCTGCTCAAAAACGCGCAGACTCAGGTTGGCGTAAGGGAAAGCCGTCATTCTCAATGGAAATATTGGAAAAATATCCATAGCTCAGCACTTCACTTCCTGATCGCTATGCCATCATTCATGGGGCTCATGTTGGGATTCTTCCAGCTCATCATGATGTAAAGCTGCACCCCAGCCTGGCATCAACTGCTGCGGAATACCTAACTGGTTGAGAATACGAGCAACAATAAAGTCGATAAGGTCATTGATAGACTGCGGGCGGTGATAGAAACCGGGGCTGGCAGGCAAGATAACTGCGCCCATACGTGTCAGCTTGAGCATATTCTCAAGATGGATTTCGGAGTATGGGCTTTCTCGTGGTACCAGTATAAGTTGACGACGCTCTTTCAGCGCCACATCGGCAGCCCGCTCAATCAGGTTATTGCTGGCGCCGCAGGCGATCGCAGACAGCGTACCCGTGCTGCAAGGACAAACCACCATGGCACTTGGCGCCCCTGAACCAGAAGCAACCGGCGCCATCCATTGCTCACGGGAGAAGACACGAATCTGCCCTGACCTGGCGCTGAGACGTGAGATCAGATAGTTTTCCAGCGCCGTACTCTGCCCCGGCAACGACCAGTCGGTTTCCGTCGCGGCAACGACCTGGGCCGCCTTGGAAACCATGACAAACACTTGCTTATCCGCTGCTACAAGGCACTCCAGCAAGCGCAGGCCATACTGCAACCCCGAGGCCCCTGTCATAGCCAGAGTGATGATAGATGGGTTTGGCTGCCACATCATTAACACTCCTGCCCGGCGAAGCGCTGTTGCAATGCCAACAGGAGCTTGCCGTGAATCCCACCAAATCCGCCGTTACTCATGATAACGACATGACTTCCGGGGGTTGCCTCAGCGGCAACCCGCTCAACCAAGGCAGAAATGTCCTGCAGCAGGGAAGCCGCATTCGGGCATGCGGCCACCACGTCATCCAGCTGCCAGTCCAATCCTTCAGGCTGATACCAATAGACCACATCAGCAGTGCTGACTGATGCAGGCAAGCTGGCCTTGTGCACGCCCATACGCATGGTATTGGAGCGAGGCTCAATCAGCACCAGCAGGGGGGCCTCACCGATACGCTGGCGCAGCCCCTGCAAGGTGGTCGCAATGGCCGTAGGGTGATGAGCAAAATCGTCATAAACCGTTACACCACCTGGCGCCCCCAGCACTTCCATTCGCCGCTTCGGCGTTTGAAACTCTGCCAGCGCCAGCAAAGCCTGTTGCGGCAACACCCCTACATGGTGCGCCGCGACCACTGCGTTTAGCGCGTTACTGACACTATGATCACCTGTTAGCGACCACTGCACCTCTCCCACATCCTGCCCCTGATGCCAGACCCGAAAATGGCCGCCATCAGCACGCAGTTTTTCCGCTCGCCAGACGGCGCCACTCTGCGGATCAGCAGCCATCGTCGTGGCAGCCTGCTCACTCCAGCACCCCATTGTCAGCACCCGTTGCAAGGCTTCATCTTCAGCAGGAAAAATCAGTCGCCCAGATGCAGGCACCGTACGTAACAGATGATGAAACTGGCGCTGGATCGCCTCAAGATCAGGAAAGATATCGGCATGATCATATTCGAGGTTGTTCATGATCAAGGTACGGGGACGGTAGTGGACAAACTTGGAACGCTTGTCGAAGAAAGCACTGTCGTACTCATCAGCCTCAATAACAAAGAAAGGAGTATCGCCCAGACGCGCTGACTGACTGAAATTACGCGGCACACCGCCGATAAGAAAGCCCGGCGCCATGCCGGCATGCTCAAGAATCCAGGCCAGCATCGACGCCGTGGTAGTTTTACCGTGGGTACCTGAAACGGCCAGCACCCAGCGCTCCGGTAACACGTGCTCAGCCAGCCACTGCGGGCCGGAAATGTAGGGAATGCCCAAGTCCAGCACCGCTTCTACCGCAGGATTACCCCGGGATAACGCATTGCCAATAATAACCAGATCCGGCCTTGGCTGCAGATGCTCTACTCTGTAGCCCTGACTGAGAGCAATGCCTGCGGCTTCAAGCTGGGTGCTCATGGGCGGGTAAACATTGGCATCACTGCCAGAGACCTGATAGCCAAGCGCTTTGGCAAGCACAGCAAGGCTCCCCATGAAGGTGCCACAGATGCCAAGAATATGTATATGCAAGGGCTTATTGGCTTGCCCGATGCCGGGCGCAGCAGAGGTGCTCATAACTGGTTGATCAACTTCGGGATGAGCGGAAAGCTGCTCCGACATAGAAAGCGTCCTTGGGATTACATGAAAATTGCATGTTAATAACGTATGATAGTGCGCCCATCAAGACCGCACTCGAACACATACTGCCTCACTCAGGACACACAGGGAATAAATTGCATGAAAAGGCTGCATCAGTTTCTGCGCGAACAACATACCTCCCCGGAGTTGATAGAGCTGATCGATACGCTCCTGGTGGCCTGTAAAGAAGTCGCCTACCTGCTGAAGCAGGGTGCACTGGCCGGTATTCTAGGCTCTGCCGGGGCAGAAAACATTCAGGGAGAGACTCAGAAGAAGCTGGATGTACTGTCCAACGATCTGCTGAAAAAGACCTTACTATCATGCAGTCTGGTCAAGGGCATCGCCTCGGAAGAGGAAGACTTTCCCGTTGCTGGCAACCCCAACGGTAAATATCTGGTGACTTTTGACCCGCTGGATGGCTCCTCCAATATCGACGTCAACGTATCTGTCGGTACCATTTTCTCCATTCTGCAGGCACCCACTGACCTGGCTGGCGATGACGAGAGTGCCTTCCTTCAGCAAGGCAGCAAACAAGTCGCCGCAGGCTATGTGCTCTATGGCCCCTCCAACATTCTGGTCATGACCACGGGCAAGGGCACCCACATGTTTACCCTGGCCAATACCGGCGACTTCTTCCTGACCCGCGAGCTGGTTCAGGTACCGGTTACAACCAAGGAATTTGCCATCAACATGTCCAACCAGCGCTTCTGGGAACATGCGATGCAGAGCTATGTAGATGACATGCTCAAAGGTGAAGAAGGCCCTCTGGCCAAGCGCTACAACATGCGCTGGGTTGCCTCCATGGTTGCAGAAGTGCACCGCATCCTGACACGTGGCGGCATCTTCATGTACCCCTACGATTACCGTGAACCGAAGAAACCCGGCAAACTGCGCCTGATGTATGAGGGCAACCCCATGAGCTTCCTGATTGAACAGGCAGGCGGGCTGAGCACCAATGCCTATACCCATATCATGGGCATCCAGCCTAAAGGGATTCACGAGCGCGTCGCTGTTGTGCTCGGTTCAAAAGAAGAAGTAAACATCGCTCTGGATTACCACCGCCGTCTGGCTGGCAGCCAGCAGGGCGACTAAGCGGAAACACACTCGTAAGAAGGGAGCCCTGGCTCCCTTCTTACTATTCATGACGTTTTAACCCTGCTCCACCGAAACGCCCCCTCTTCGCTGAAGCTTGTAAGGCTTCAAAGATCATAGGGAGCAGCCTGCGGCAGACCGTCCCCCTGCTCTTCTTTCTGCAGTGCCTGCAGCAGCGGATTGCTCTGATCTACCACATCGCGTAATCGCTGCAATGCCTCCATTACCCGTCGCGACTGCTCACGCAGCATGGCATCCGGATTCCGCCAGCGGCTCAGTTCGCGCTGCGCCTGATGAAAACAGTTCAATGCCTGATCCAGCTTGCCCTCATGCTCAAGATGCGTCGCAACCTGCATCAGGGTACACACCCGCATTTTTGACGTGAGCTGAATTAGACTGCGCTTGAGCGGGATCAACTCCTCCCGGCTGGCTCCAACCTGGCCACTGACTGCAATCAGCGCTTTCAGACCAAGCTGAAAACGTTGCGAATAAAACTCCACTTCCCGTAGCGAGTGTTTAGCCAGCAACAACCACTCGTCCTTTTCCAGCACCTCCATGTTGATAACATCTACCGCCTCACGTTCCATGGCATCAGTCAACTGGCCGTACTGGCGCAGTGCCTGGGTTAATCGCTGCAAAGCCTGACGATAGGGCTCAATAACTCGCCGATCAACCGTACAGTCATGCAAGGCATCCAGAGCATCAACTAACAAGGGGTGATATTTCAGGTAAAAACGCAACGTCGCCTGACGTGCCTGCATTTGTCGACGATGGCGCAGCCACCACAACAAAACAAAGGCAACAGCACATACCGCCAGGGTAATAAGAACGATCGTTTTTAACCAAACCGGCATAGCAAAATGCTCAACAACTTCAGGCCTGGACGAGAAAAGGCAGGAAAACAGAGGCAGACAGCAATAACAAAGCCAGAGGTCGTATTGGTCTTCCCGCCACGGCCTTTTATAATCACTGCCCACCCAGTTTCTGTAAATGTTTTTGTACAGGGTTCAAAACCCGCTAACCACAGAAGGCTACATCCATGAGCTTTGTAAACGTACCGGCTGGCAAAGACCTGCCCAATGATATCTACGTAATCATCGAGATCCCCGCCAACAGCAGCCCGGTCAAATACGAGATCGACAAAGATGCCGATGCACTCTTTGTTGACCGTTTCATGTCTGCCCCCATGTTCTATCCAGCCAACTATGGCTATATCAATAACACCCTGGCTGATGATGGCGATCCCCTGGATGTGCTGGTCATCACTCCTTACCCTGTCGTTCCCGGCTCTGTGATTCGCTGCCGTCCCATTGGTATCCTCAACATGAGCGACGAAGCCGGTGAAGACGCCAAGCTGGTAGCCGTGCCACACGACAAACTGAGCCCGCTGTACAAAGAAGTGAAAGAGATCGCTGACCTGCCCGAACTGCAGCTGCAGCAGATCAAGCACTTCTTTGAAAACTACAAAGGCCTGGACAAAGGCAAGTGGGTCAAGGTTGATGGCTGGGCAGATGCCGAAGCTGCACGCCAGGCTATTCTGACCTCAGTCAAGAACTACGAAGCCAAGCAGTAATAACCGCCTGGGTTTTCTGACGGCTGCTGATACTTCCCGCAGACCGACAGAGACAGGCTATCAGCCCGGCTAGATATAGCTGGGCTGTTTTTCTGATTACACTCGTGTCCGCATATACCAACCTGCTTCCGCTCGCGCTACACAGAGCCCCGCTCAACCCTGCTGTAAATCCTGCCACAAGCCCACAAACGCCTGAGTCAGCTTATGCCTGGGAGCCAAATGCACCAGTGGCACGGCCGACTGATGCGACTCACGCATCATTACTGAACTGGGCAAGGTTGTCTCCAGAACAGGCAGCCCCTCCCCTTTCAGCTCGGCCACCAGCTTTTTCGGCAAGCTGGCCCGCGGCACGAACTGATTAACAACGATCCCTTCTAGCGCCAACTGTGGATTATGATCCGCTCGGGTCTCCTGCAGATTGTCGAGCAGGGTATAGAGTGCTTGCCGGGCAAACTGGTCACAGTCAAAGGGCACCAGGCACCCCTCTGCCGCGACCAACGCGGATAAGCTGAAAAAATTCAAAGCCGGCGGTGTATCAATAAAAATTTCGTCAAAGCCCGACAAGTCATTCAGGGCATCCCTGAGCTTATAAATCTTGTGCTTGGCTTCGAGTTTGGACTGCAAGGACGGCAGCTCAGGATGCGCAGGCACCACAAACAGATTGTCGTAGCCTGTGGGCCACACACAGCTATCCAGCGTGGGAGCGTGCAGGCGAAAACTGAGCGTGGACTCAAAGAAGTCAAATAACGAATGCCGCCCCTCTTCCTCCTTCTGCAGGTAGTCATGGCCCAGCAGGTAGTGGCTGGCATTCCCCTGCGTATCAAGATCAATCACCAGCGTGCGACGCCCTTGCTGCGCAGCAACTGCCGCCAGATTGACAGCAATACTTGATTTACCCACTCCACCCTTCTGGTTGAAGACAACCCTTTTCATGACCCCTCCATCCCTCACCCGTACTGCCAGAAATAACATTGGCGCAGCATTACCTGCAATGATTGGACCGACTGGAAGCCGCCAACAGCAGATACAACAAGGGCCTCGAATGAGGCCCCGTGTGGATCTGCAATCAACCTTTGGACAACAGCTCGCGCAAATCAATGATCGCAGCATTCGCTCGAGAGATGTAATTTGCCATGACCAAAGAGTGGTTAGCGAATAAGCCAAAGCCTGAACCATTCAATATCATCGGGCTCCAAACTGTTTCCTGCGTACCCTCCAGCTCACGAATTACCTGACGCAGACTAACCAGTGCATTCTTCTTGGCCAGCGCTGGGCCAAAATCGTGCTCAACCGCCCGCAGGAATTCGAGCAATGCCCAGGTCGTTCCGCGCGCTTCATAGAATACGTTGTCGATTTCCAGCCAGGGGGTTTTCACTGTCTGATCTTCGGTCGCCACTTCATCACTGCCCGGCTCCAATTGATCAGTATTGACCACGCGCTGACCAACACTGGCAGACAAACGCTGTGACAGGCTGCCCAGCCGCGTAGAGACATCACCCAGCCAGTTATTGAGGTTATCTGCACGAGCAAAAAATTCGGCGTTACCGTTGGTAGGATTGCTCAGCTTGTCGAGATAGCGGTACAGCGCGTTAATACCTTCCTGATACTGACTTTCAGTAGAAGGAAGCATCCAGCTATCGGTGCTGAAAGAGAACTGAGGTTCGGCCACGGTCAGATCGGTCTGCTCGCGTGACTGTGACTGCGAACGGCTAAAGTCCTTGCGCAATGCACGAGCCATATCGCGCACCTGCACGACCACACCGAACTCCCAGGCACGGGTGTTGTCCAGCCATACTCCCGGCGGAAAGATGTCATTGTGCAAGTAACCACCAGGTTTATGCAGCAGGATATCCGCCACGTTGATTAGAGTCGCCGTAGTCGTATAGCCATTGACTACCTTTTCCTGCCCACGCTGTTCAGCCATGACCTTGGCCTCTGCCACCGGGTCAAAGCTGTCAGGATTCGCAGACCAGTACAAACCGACCAGTACAGCTCCTAGCAGATAAATAGCAACTGCTGCGATACCCCAGCGCAGCCACAGGCGTCCCTCCTCAGGAAACAACCACACCAACAAACGATCCAACATCAAGACTTCCTTTTATCCAAACAGTATCCAGTACACATCACCCGATGAGTTGGCATTACTGCCCCTCAACTGGGCTGAGCTTGCGGTCTGCCGAGGAAATACCCCATACCGCCATCGACTCCAAGACTTTGCAATTGCTGCCATTCCGCCTCAGTTTCAACACCATCAGCGAGCAACATAATATCCTGCCCATGAGCAATCTGAGCCATGGAAATAACGAAGAACTGACTTTCCCGCCGGTCCTGAACATTCTGTACGAAACTGCGGTGCACCTTGACGTACTCCAGCGACATTGTCTTCAGATAGGCGAAAGGCACCCCGCCAACACCGAAGTGATCGATGGAGAAGCGTACACCTTGCGAGCGCAGTCCATGCATGCGCGACAACAGCAGATCCATATGCTGCCGCAAGGCATACTCTGGTACTTCCAACACAATACGCGCAGCTTCGTTGGCGCGGCTCTGAAAAGTCTCCTTCAACCAGGAGCAGAAGCCTTCATCCTGCAATGAGGCAATGGAAATGTTGACGCAGTAAGCAGCTGCACCATCATCATCCTTGGAACTCATGCGTCGCAACAAATTGTGCAGCACCTGACGATCCAGTGCCGGCAAAAGGTCAAACTGCTCAGCCATGGGCAGAAATTCACCAGCGGCCAGCACACCGTGCTCATCCTGCAGCCGCACATAGACCTCATGATGCAGTACAACCTTTTTCGCCGAGTACACAGGCTGGTAATAGAGCAGCAGTTCGTCCCGGGCAATAGCCCCCTCAAGGAAGTGGCGCCACTCATTGGCAGAGCGACTATTACTCTGTGAACGACTGATATGACATGCATTCAGCCCCTTCTGCTGCGCCTCCCTCAACGCCACATCAGCTTCGGAGAAGGCTGCACCCAAATCGAATGTAGTTTGTGGATAGAGATAAACCGCCCCCAAATGCAGCCGATCACGCCATTCAGGTGCAGTAACCGACTCCATGCGTGAAACGTGATTGAACAGTTTCTCCACATGGCTGGCAAAATCATTCTCTGCCAATCCGGGTATAAATACCGCGTAATCTGTCCCGGAGCGCCGTGCCAACAGGGCGCCATCATAAGCTTGCACTCCTTCCTGCAGGCGTAGCGCAATCCTTTTCAGCATGTCATCGCCTGCTTCCCGACCATAGCGGACGTTATGCTCTTCAAGACCCCGCACCTGCAGCAGCATCAGACCGCCACTGCGCGCCCCTTCTTCGGAAAGGCTCAGCATCAGCCTGATACGCTGATCAAAGGCAGAGCGATTGAGCAACCCCGTCAGGCCATCTTCACTGACCTGCCGGCGTAAATGCTCAATCAGCCCCAACTGTTCAGAAAAAATGCTTTCCAACCGTTTGACCATACGATTCATGGCACCGACCAGACTGGACAGCTCACGTGTAGAGGGTTTGATATCGATAGTGCTGAAGCGCCGCTCGGCCCAGGCACTACTGTGCTGTTCCAGCACTTGCAGAGGAGAAATAACAACGCGATTGAGCACCCAGCGCATGATGAGAAACACCACCACCAACGCCGCCAGAAACTGGAAAAACACCTTCTGCAGATAGTCCCAGAGATCGTGATAAGCCTCGGCCGGATGACTCTGCACTCGCACCATCCCCAGCTGCATCCAGCCGTTAGTCACATGCGCCTCCGCAATGGGCGCTGGCAGATCAGCAAAACGCACGAACCAATCCGGCAGATCATCTACACCACCGCCTGTCTGCTTGACGATCTTTGATTCACCGTTGACATCCAGATACTCGATACGCTGGTAGTAACCGCGATCAAAAACAGCATCAATCATCTGCTGCATGGTGACTTCATCCTGGGACGCCGCAGAGTTGGTCAGCACAATCCCCAGAGAAGTGGCAGCGTCCTGGGCATGAGCCTGCAACTGAGCCTGCAGATAACTGCGATAATTCTGCACCGCAGAAAACAGGGTCAAAGCCAACAACGCGAGCATCACCCCGGCCAGGAACGAGAACAGCACATTACGCAAACTCATGGGTTCCTCCTGTTGCTCCCCTCTTTCCATCCTCGACCATTTTGATCTCGCTATCCGTCATTACACGCTGCTCTTAGATTAGACTAACTGGCTGACTCAGCATTGATCAGCAACCTTACCCCATACACAGGCGCACAACCGCCTTGAAATGAGGGAAAGCTTAAATATAGGCACAGCAACTATAGAACACTGCAGCTGACTGCACACCCCTGCGCGACAGACTTACACGTCTGCCATCACCCGGACTGATATAGCCATCCGCGCCAAAATACTGTTTCAGAGTTTCCAAGAATACAGCCCTTCTGCTCAGTTCCAACCTCGCTTCGTGGGGAAAATAATAAGAAACTTGCAAGGAAACAGCCAAACATTGAAGTGAAATTAGGCGTAACTAGACTATAAAGATAATTTTCGGCAAACTAGTCCGCCAATTCGCATCGGCCTAGGCCAACGGTGTGACGCAACCTCGGAAGCCCCGGCTCCAGGAGGTTGCAGTAGCAATATCTGGTGCAGCTCATTAACTAATATCAGCAATGCTGGCAAACGTCTCTGCCTGATTGAAGACCCACAGTCTCCCCGTCAGGTGCAGGTGATGTTCTAATGCATGTCAGGAACGGCGAATTTATGGCAAAGATTCTGGTCCTCAACGGTCCCAACCTTAATCTTCTCGGCACACGTGAGCCGGAGGTCTACGGTTACACCACGCTGGCCGATATCCAAGCCATGCTCGAAGCCCAGGCCACAGCCAGCGGCCACAGCCTGGACTTTTTTCAGAGCAATGCTGAACACCTGCTGGTAGAGCGTATTCACCAGGCACGCACGGAAAAGGTCGACTTTGTTCTGATCAATCCGGCGGCTTTCACCCACACCAGTGTTGCCATCCGAGACGCCCTGAGTGGCGTTGCGATTCCCTTTATCGAGGTTCACCTGTCCAACGTGCATAAACGTGAACCCTTCCGTCATCATTCCTATTTTTCCGATGTGGCGGTCGGGGTGATCTGCGGACTGGGTGCTCAAGGTTACTCCCTCGCCCTGCAAGCTGCACTGTCAATGCTGGAGCGGGACTAACGTTCCCTGAATGAGAAAGATGCTCATGGATATCCGTAAAGTAAAAAAGCTTATCGAACTGCTGGAAGAATCCGATATCAACGAGATCGAGATTAAAGAAGGCGAGGAGTCGGTACGCATCAGCCGTGTCTCCAATGTAGTACCTGCCGCAGCCTATGCTCCTGCCTACGCGCCCGCGCCAATGCCTGTGCAGGCCGCGCCAGTCCAGGCTGCCGCACCTGCACCTGTTGCAGCACCTGTTGAAGCCGGCAAGGCAATCGCCGCGGGTCACATTGTGACCTCCCCAATGGTAGGCACCTTCTATCGCTCACCAGCGCCAGGCACCAAGGCATTCGTGGAAGTGGGCTCCAGCGTCAATGCTGGCGACAAGATCTGCATTATCGAAGCCATGAAGATGATGAACCACATCGAAGCAGACAAGGCCGGCACCATTGTGGAAATTCTGGTGGAAGATGGCCAGCCACTTGAGTTCGATCAGCCCCTGTTCGTTATTGCTTAATACACGCTACCGCTAAAGGAAACGCTCATGCTGGAAAAAGTCCTGATTGCGAACCGCGGCGAAATCGCGTTGCGCATTTTGCGAGCCTGTAAAGAGCTGGGCATCAAGACAGTAGCTGTCCATTCCAAAGCCGACCGTGATCTGAAACACGTTCGTCTGGCAGACGAAGCCGTTTGCATTGGCCCGAACTCATCAACGGAAAGCTATCTGAATATTCCTCGCCTGATTGCGGCGGCGGAAATTACCGATGCCTCCGGCATTCACCCCGGTTACGGCTTTCTGGCTGAAAACGCTAACTTCGCCGAAATGGTAGAGAAAAGCGGTTTTGTCTTTATCGGCCCAACCGCCAGTGTCATCCGTCTGATGGGTGACAAGGTTTCGGCCATCAAAGCCATGAAAGAAGCTGGTGTCCCCACCGTTCCCGGCTCCAATGGCCCTCTGCCAGACGACGCTGAGCAAGTGAAAAAGATTGCTCTCGAAATTGGCTACCCTGTCATCATCAAGGCGGCAGCAGGCGGTGGTGGTCGCGGTATGCGCGTGGTGCACGCCGAAGCCGATCTGCTGAGTTCAGTCAGCGTAACCCAGACCGAAGCCAAGGCGGCTTTCGGCGACAGCACCGTGTATATGGAGAAGTTCCTCGAGAACCCACGTCATATTGAAGTGCAGGTACTGGCTGACGGCCAGGGCAACGCCATTCATCTGTATGACCGTGACTGCTCCTTGCAGCGTCGTCACCAGAAAGTGCTGGAGGAAGCTCCTGCACCACTGGTAGATGAAACCGCACGTCAGGCTGTGCTGCAGTCCTGTGTGGATGCCTGTATCACCATCGGTTATCGCGGCGCGGGCACCTTCGAGTTTCTCTACGAAGATGGCAACTACTACTTCATCGAGATGAACACACGTGTTCAGGTTGAGCATCCCGTTACCGAGATGATCACTGGCATCGACATCGTCAAGGAACAATTGCGCATTGCCTCCGGCATGCCCTTGTCGTTCCGTCAGGAAGAAGTAAAGATCAAGGGTCATGCCTTTGAGTGCCGCGTCAACGCAGAAGATCCACGCACCTTCATGCCCTGCCCCGGTCTGGTAAAAACCTACCATGCTGCTGGCGGTTTCGGTGTGCGTGTCGACTCTCACCTGTACAGTGGCTACTCCGTCCCACCCTATTACGATTCGCTGATTGCCAAGTTGATCACTCACGGTGACAACCGTGAAACCGCCCTGGCACGTATGCGAGTTGCACTGGATGAGATGGTTGTTGACGGCATCAAGACCAACATCCCGCTACACAAGGATCTGGTCCGTGACAGCCAGTTCGCCAAAGGCGGTGTCAATATTCACTACCTAGAGAAGAAGCTGGGCTCAGAACACTGATTCCGGTATTTCCTGGAGCCCCTGGCCTGTTGGCATCATGCTGATGCTGCGCAGTCCAGCCTCCCGCCTCTTTGCTACTGCGGTGGCAAAGAGGCTTTTTCTTTTTACAGGAGACTAATCATGTCCTGGCTTCAGATTCGTCTGGAAATCAAACCTGAGCAAGCGGAAGAACTGGAAGATTTGCTACTGGCCGTTGGTGCCGTATCAGTCACCTTTCAGGATAATGAGGACCAACCTATCTATGAGCCCGAACTAGGATCCACTCCACTGTGGAGCAATACCACACTGACTGGCCTGTTCACTGCCGATACGGATATCGAAGAAGCGCTCACTACCCTGCAGCTACACTACCTGGCAGGCCACCCTGGCCAGACATTCCCTGCACACAAAGTAGAAATTCTGGAAGACAAAGATTGGGAACGTGCATGGATGGAGCACTTTGAGCCCATTCAGTTTGGCGAGCATTTCTGGGTATGCCCAAGCTGGAAGCCCACACCTGATCCCGAAGCAGCCAACCTGATTCTCGATCCTGGCCTGGCTTTTGGTACCGGCAGCCACCCCACCACAGCCTTGTGCCTGCGCTGGCTCGCAGCTCAGGACCTGAAAGACAAGGTAGTGATCGATTATGGCTGCGGTTCAGGCATACTCGGCATCGCTGCACTACTACTGGGAGCGCGCATGGTCTATGCCGTGGACATTGATCCACAGGCACTGGAAGCTACTCGCGACAACGCCCAGCGCAATGGCATTCACTCCTCCAGACTGATGACACTGTACCCCGAGCAGATGCCGGAATTGCAGGCTGATGTTGTGGTAGCTAATATTCTCGCAGGTCCGCTGGTCAGCCTTGCGCCCACCCTGGCCGCCTTGTGTCATGTTGAAGGAAAGATCGTGCTGTCAGGCATTCTTTCTCATCAGGCAGAAGAGGTCAGTGCTGCCTACCAGCCCTATTACACAATGTCGCCCCCAGTGATTGTGGAAGACTGGGGTCGCCTGGAAGGAATACGCTTCTGAGATGCCACTCTCCCACCTGATTACCCGCTGCCCGGCGTGCCAGACCGCCTTTAAACTGGAACAACGGCAACTGCAGCAGGCCGGGGGGAGAGTCCGTTGCGGCGTCTGCCATCATGTATTCATGGCTGCTCAGCATATGCTGAGCAGCCAGCCAGAACCGGCCAGCGCCACGCCCCAGGCCAATAGCCGTCCTCCCATCAGGCCATCAGCAGATCGACCCAGTCTGCATCACGTTGTGGTGGCCCCCAAATCCAGAGAACCTGACGCTGCAGCCACACCCTCGCCGCAAGCATCAGCACAGTCGACACCTGTGCACGATGACAAGCGACCCGCACCAGCACAGGCACAGCCTGCAGCACCCGCGCACCCAACGGCGATACCGGCTAACAGCAAACCAGCGCCGACGCGGCGCCAGAACATGGCTGAGACTGCTTCGCACGCAGCGGCAAAGGTCAGTTCAGGCATTCCTGCACCGAACAATACTCAAAGCTCGAGACCAGACAGTGATGTGCTGACGCTGAGCCCCCTGCAGGCGCTGGAAAATCTGCATGACGAGGAACATCTGCACTGGCATGAACCCGTGCCCAAACTGAGTAACGGCCTGCTGGCCTGGACCCTGCTATTGCTGCTGGCACTCCCTCTGCAATGGATCTGGTGGCAGCGTCAGCAGCTGGCCTGGCAGCCCCCCCTTGGGGCTTTTATTCAATGGAGCTGTAGCTCACTTCCCTGCCAGTTGCACCCTCGCAGTGATGTCGACAAGATCAGCAGCACAGCCTTATCCATTCGCGACCATCAGGAATACAGTAATCTGTTGCAGGTCAATCTGACGCTGCTTAATCAGGCGAGTTATACCCAGCCCTACCCAGTACTCGGACTGGTATTTTATGATCTGCAGGGACACCCACGCGCACAGCGTTATATCACCTCCACTGACTATTTGGGTGGCGATCTGGAAGACGCCAAGGAAATGCCCGTCAACACGCCGGTCAACATCAGCTTTACCCTGCAGGATCCGGGTGCCCCCTCGGTCGGATATGCCCTGCACCTCTATGCGGCAGACGCCCGAATTCCCTCTTTCCCACCCAAGCCTGAAAGAGTAGAATAGCCCCCCTTGTTCAGAAACTGCCCACCTGACCCTCATTTTTTGGGGTTTTCAGGCGCTTAGCCAGCCTTATCTATCCGGGAAAAATACGTGTTCAGAATTGGTCCCTATACCATTGATAGCCGGGTCATCCTGGCCCCCATGGCAGGGGTTACCGATCTACCGTTCCGGACTTTGTGCAAGCGTATGGGCGCGGGTTTGGTGGTTTCTGAAATGTTGACGGCCAATCATCACCTCTGGCATTCGCGCAAGTCGCAGCTGCGTATGATTCATCTTGATGAACCAGCACCTCGCTCCGTGCAGATTGCAGGTGGTGACCCTGAAAGTATGGCTAATGCCGCCCGCCTGAGCGTGGAACAGGGTGCCCAGATCATTGATCTGAATATGGGTTGCCCGGCCAAGAAGGTATGTAACAAGGCGGCAGGTTCGGCACTACTGAAAGATGAAAGGCTGGTTGCCGAGATTCTGCAGACCGTAGTCGCTGCCGTTGACGTTCCTGTGACGTTGAAGATCCGCACTGGCTGGAGTCAGGAGCTGCGCAATGGCATGACCATTGCCAGACTGGCTGAAGACCTGGGTATCCAGGCTCTGGCGGTGCACGGCCGGACACGTGAGGACAAATTTACCGGGCATGCCGAGTACGACACCATTGCGGCGATCAAGCAGAGTGTCCGTATTCCGGTATTTGCCAATGGCGATATCGACAGCCCGACCAAAGCCCGTGAGGTGCTCCAGCATACCGGAGCCGATGCGGTGATGATTGGCCGGGCAGCGCAAGGACGGCCCTGGATCTTTCGCGAGATTGATCACTTTCTTCGTGCTGGGAAGGCACTACCAGCACCCCGACTCGCAGAGTTGCACTCGATCTTACTTGAGCACCTGCGAGGGCTACACACCTTTTACGGTGACGTGCTTGGAACGCGTGTAGCGCGAAAACATGTTGGCTGGTACCTGGCAGCTCAGCCAGGCGGTAACGAATTTCGACGTTTTTTTAATCAGATAGAAACCTCCGAAGCGCAAATAGAGGCGCTCGAGCACTTCTTTAGTGAGCGAGATGCCGATAACGAGGTAGCGGCTTAAATGAATATGGCACTGACTAAACTGAATACCCAAGACACGCTCAATGAATCGCCCACCAAGGTGCATACAGCAGTGGTTCCTCAGGAAACTGCCCAGACCCTGCGTGATACCGTGGCACGGTCTCTGGATAACTACTTCAAACAGTTAGATGGCCAACCCGTAAGCGATGTGTACGAGATGGTGCTGGCGGAGATCGAACAGCCCTTGTTTGAGACCGTTATGCACTACACCAAGGACAATCAGACCAAAGCCTCACAGGTTCTGGGCCTGAACCGCGGCACCCTGCGGAAGAAACTCAAACAGTACGGATTACTGTAAGTAGAAAGGCGGCATTGTCCGCCTTTTTTCTTTTTGACCTTTTGGTCAAATTTGACTGCACATAGTGGATTGTTCCACTGCCGGGCAGTGCCAGCCCAGCCAGTCACCCCATGCTTTTACTTGCTGCCCCATTAGAATCTGGATTGCATACCATGTCTGACCAACATCTTTCTCCTGTTCGCCGCGCTCTTCTCAGCGTCTCCGACAAGACCGGACTGTTGGCGTTTGCCCAAGCCCTGCAGGCACGTGGCGTCGCCCTGCTGTCGACAGGCGGCACCTATAAGCTGCTGAAACAGGCCGGTGTAGAAGTGACCGAAGTTTCTGACCATACCGGTTTCCCGGAAATGATGGATGGTCGCGTCAAGACCCTGCACCCTAAAGTGCATGGCGGTATCCTCGGTCGCCGTGGCCAGGATGACGAAGTGATGGCAGAACACAACATTGCCCCCATCGACATGGTTGTCGTCAACCTCTACCCCTTCGCCCAGACCGTAGCCCGTCCTGACTGCAGCTGGGAAGACGCTATCGAGAACATCGATATCGGTGGCCCCACTATGGTTCGTGCAGCTGCCAAGAACCATGCCCATGTCGCTATCGTCACCGATGTTGCCGACTATGATCGCATCCTCAGCGATATGGACAGCAACGACAATCAGCTGACCCTGGCCCTGCGTTATGATCTGGCCGTCAAGGCATTTGAACATACCGCTCGCTACGATGGCATGATTGCTAATTACCTCGGTGCGCGTAACGAAATGGGTACTCAGGTCAGCGACTTCCCTCGCACCTACTCCACTCAGCTGGTGAAAAAGCAGGATATGCGCTACGGGGAAAACCCTCATCAGCGTGCCGCTTTCTACGTTGAGCCAGTGATTCAGGAAGCCAGTGTCTCCACCGCCAATCAGTTGCAAGGCAAGGAACTTTCCTACAATAACGTGGCGGATACCGATGCGGCTCTGGAATGCGTCAAGCCCTTCAAGGATCCGGCCTGCGTCATCGTCAAGCACGCCAACCCCTGTGGCGTTGCCATTGGCGATACCCTTCTGGATGCCTACAACCGCGCCTTCAAAACCGACCCGACCTCTGCCTTTGGTGGCATCATTGCCTTCAACCGTGAGCTGGACGCCCAGACCGCTCAGGCCATCATCGACCGTCAGTTCGTTGAAGTGATTATTGCTCCCAGTGTCAGCAGCGAAGCCCGCGCTATCGTCGCAGCCAAGCAAAACGTGCGCCTGCTGGCCTGTGGCGACTGGGACAGTGACCGTGCGCCAGAGCTGGATTACAAACGAGTCAACGGCGGTCTGCTGCTTCAGGATCGCGATCTGGGCATGGTTGAACTGGCAGATATGAAAGTCGTCAGCAAGCGTCAGCCCAGCGAGCAGGAAATGCGTGACCTGCTATTCGCCTGGGAAGTCGCCAAATACGTCAAGTCCAATGCCATTGTTTACGCCAAAGACGGCATGACCGTGGGTATTGGCGCCGGACAGATGAGCCGGGTGTACAGTGCCCGTATCGCGGGTATCAAGGCAGAAGACGAAGGTCTGACCGTTCCCGGTTCAGTGATGGCCTCCGATGCCTTCTTCCCCTTCCGCGATGGTATTGATGCAGCAGCCAAAGCAGGCATCGTTGCCGTCATCCAGCCCGGTGGTTCAATGCGTGATCAGGAAGTGATCGATGCAGCCAATGAGCATGGCATTGCCATGGTCTTTACCGGCATGCGTCATTTCCGTCACTAATCCACCCTGCGGGAGGCAGACTCTGCCTCCCGCTGTCTTGCTGAAGAGAGCAAACAGATGAAAGTACTCGTAATTGGCAACGGTGGCCGTGAACACGCCCTCGCCTGGCAGGTAGCTCAGCATCCGCAGGTAGAGAAAGTCTTCGTAGCCCCCGGAAACGCGGGCACAGCACTCGAAGCCAAGCTAGAAAACGTCGCCATCGACGTGCTGGCACTGGATGCACTGGCAGATTTTGCTGCACAGAATAATGTCGATCTGACGATTGTTGGTCCCGAAGCGCCGTTGGTAGCAGGTGTAGTGGATTTGTTCCGCTCACGTGATCTGCCCATCTTTGGCCCGACCAAAGGGGCTGCGCAGCTGGAAGGCTCCAAAGCCTTTACCAAAGACTTCCTTGCCCGCCATCAGATTCCTACTGCGGAATACCAGAACTTCACCGAAGTCGAGCCTGCGCTGGCTTACCTGCGTGAAAAAGGTGCTCCCATTGTTATCAAGGCCGACGGTCTGGCCGCAGGCAAAGGCGTCATTGTTGCCATGACGCTGGCTGAAGCCGAAGAAGCCGTGCGCGATATGCTGTCAGGTAACGCCTTTGGTGAAGCAGGCTGCCGGGTAGTGATTGAAGAGTTCCTCGAAGGTGAAGAAGCCAGCTTTATCGTCATGGTCGATGGCGAACATGTCCTGCCCATGGCCACCAGCCAGGATCATAAACGTGTCGGTGATGGTGATACCGGTCCCAACACAGGCGGCATGGGAGCTTACTCCCCAGCCCCGGTAGTTACCGACGTCGTTTTCCAGCGCGCCATGAACGAAGTGATTCTTCCTACCGTGCGAGGCATGGCCGCCGAAGGCAATGAATACACCGGCTTCCTCTACGCGGGCCTGATGATTACCGCCGACGGCACACCCAAGGTGATCGAATTCAATTGCCGTTTCGGTGATCCAGAAACCCAGCCCATCATGCTGCGCCTCCAATCCTCACTGCTGGAACTGTGTCAGGCCGCGCTGGATAAGCGTCTGGATCAGACCCATGCCGAGTGGGACGAACGGGCCAGCATTGGTGTGGTCCTGGCCGCAGCAGGTTACCCCGGCTCTTATCCCAAGGGGGATGTCATCAGTCTGCCCGCAACTCTGCCCGAGGGAACCAAGATATTCCATGCGGGTACCCGACTGGAAAATGGTCAGCCTGTCACCAACGGTGGCCGGGTACTGTGTGTGACGGCCATGGGGAACAGCGTCAAGGAAGCTCAGCAACGTGCTTATGAGCTGGTACACCAGACCAGCTGGGAAGGCATGTTCTTCCGTACTGATATTGCCTGGCGTGCCATTGCCCGCGAAGAACAGCAGTAACCGGCGTTTTCAGGAACGCTATCGCTGTTTGCAACCTCTGGGAACGGCCGGACTTCCGGCCGTTACTATTTCTGCCATTAGTTCATTGCTGTGCAATAGTGCCTTTCCTGCATTGGCCTTGGTCTGCTCCCCTCTCACAGCCATACTTACCCAACGCCATAAATGAAGAAACTTCCAAGCCATGAGCGCCTCAACCACCTCTGCGCAAGTCATCCCTCGCCCGCGAAATGACTTCGACCACTACCATGCCCATGTCTACTTTGATTCCAGCTCACTGGCGCAAGCAACAGCACTGGTTCAGCAAGCGGGTGCCGAGCTGGCAGTACAGGTGGGGCGCATTCATCAGAAGTTAGTAGGCCCTCACCCTCAGTGGAGCTGCCAGCTGGCCTTCGATAAGCACAATTTTGAAGAAGTGATCCGGTGGCTGGAGCAACATCGTCAGGGTTTGGATGTACTGGTGCACGGTGTCACTGGCGACAATCTGCTGGATCACACGGCACACGCCTCATGGCTAGGCCAGCCCAGTAGTTTGCATCTGGATGTCTTTCGCTGAGTGGCCCAACACGAAGCGGCGTTTGCGGCTGGAAAATCATGAGCCAGCATACCCGAATGAGCACAGCGGAGATCGATCTCTGCGACGTGTCACAACGCACAGCAAAGCGTGAACACGCTCTGCGACAGGCGGATATTAAGAAGAAGGTTGCTGGCAGTGTTACTGCCAGCAATGGTTCAAGGTAGCTCCTGTCAGGACAGCGTGAAGCTGTCGGCATCCTGCCAGGCGGGAAAGCCTTCCCGAT
This sequence comes from Pokkaliibacter plantistimulans, assembly GCF_003194385.1. GTDB lineage: Bacteria > Pseudomonadota > Gammaproteobacteria > Pseudomonadales > Balneatricaceae > Pokkaliibacter > Pokkaliibacter plantistimulans. Next base: position 25,492 of record NZ_LAPT01000077.1, on the reverse strand, counting down.
ACTGTGTGAGCTTGTCACTGCTCAGTGTGTGCAGCAATACCCCGTCTGCATTTGGCTCCAGCTCAGCCAAGATTTCTCCTTCAGCCGAAATGATGCGAGAGTCACCACTGAACGACCAGCCATTGCCATCCTCGCCAACGCGATTGCACACCGCGACATAGGCCTGGTTCTCGATGGCACGCGCCTGACTCAACACCTTCCAGTGCATACTGCGCTTGGCTGGCCAGTTGGCAACCAGCACCATCAGATCGTAATCCTGACGATTACGGCTCCACACCGGGAAACGCAGGTCGTAACAGACCAGCGGCAAGATTCGCCATCCGCGATAATCGATCACCACACGCCGGTCGCCACTCTGGTAATGCTGGTGCTCTGCCCCCATGCGGAACAGGTGCCGTTTATCGTAGTAGCTGTAAGCTCCGGCAGGCGGCATCCACAGGAAACGGTTGGTGAAGCCTACTCCCGGCTCCTCCATGACCATGCTGCCGCAAATCACCGCACCACTGCTTTCTGCCATAGCCCGCATCCAGTTCACCGCGTCGCCATCCATGCTTTGTGCACTGGTGGCCGTATCCATGCTGAATCCGGTGGTGAACATTTCCGGCAGAACAATAACGTCGGCCTGCCCCGCCAGTGACTCAATTCTGGCAGTGAACTGCGCTTTGTTAGCAGCCCAGTCCTGCCACACCAGAGCAGACTGCACTATGGCAATCCGCAGATCCTGACGCCCGTCAGTCTGAGTCGTTAAATCTTGCATAGACGCTCCGCGGCTTTCTGCAGGGTTTCAGAACCCTTGGCGAAACAGAAACGCAACCAGCGCAAATCGGCTGGTGGCTGCGAATAGAAGACAGAGATCGGAATAGCCGCCACCCCCACTTCACGAGTCAGCCACTCAGCCATCTCGACATCGACCCTGTCACTGATGGCACTGTAATCGAGCAACTGGAAGTATGTCCCCCGCGTGGGTGTCAGCCTGAATCGGCTCCCCGCCAGCAGCTGACAGAACTCATCACGCTTGGCCTGATAAAAGTTCGGCAACTGCAGATAGTGATCCGGCTCCGCCTCCAGAAAATCGGCCAGCCCCAGCTGGAACGGCGTACTGGTGCTGAACGTCAGGTACTGATGCACCTTGCGCACCTCGGCCGACAATAACGCGGGGGCGACGACATAGCCTACCTTCCAGCCCGTGGTGTGATAGGTTTTGCCAAATGACGACACGACCACCGAACGCTGCGCCAGCTCTGGATGGCAGAGCAAACTCAGATGAGGCTGGCCGTCAAACACAATGTGCTCATAGACTTCATCGCCCAGCAGCAGCGTATCACTGCCACGCAGCAGTTCGGCCAGCGTATCCAGATCCGCACGGCTGAACACGGCTCCGGTCGGATTGTGAGGGTTATTCACAATCACCATACGCGTTTTGCGGTGCAGCGCGTCTTTCAGGCGATCCCAGTCAATGACGAAATGGGGGGGCAGCAAGGGCAGATGGTGGGTAATGCCACCATTGAGGCTGATCGCTGGTTCATAGCAATCATAGGCTGGGTCAAACACGATGACTTCATCACCCGGGCCAACGAGGGCAGCAATGGCGGCAAAGATAGCCTCCGTCGCCCCAGAGGTCACCGTGATTTCGCTGTCTGCATTGGCACTGTAGCTGTATAACGACTTGATCTTGCTGGCGATGGCCTGACGCAGGGCAGGAACACCCGTCATCGGCGCATACTGATTGTGACCATTGAGCAGATAGTGACAGACCCGTTCCTTCAGCAGTGCCGGGCCATCGAAATCGGGAAACCCCTGCGATAAGTTGATTGCACCCTGCTCTGCCGCCAGCTGTGACATGCGGGTAAAGATGGTCGTACCAACCTGGGGCAGTTTACTCGATGGATAATTCATTTTGGTCTGGGCATCCTGGCAAGGTGACGCATACCTTGAGCGCTGGCTTATCCGCCCCCTTCCCCTCCTGAATCACACTGGGCGCAGGGCAGAAGCATCAGCCAATATGCATCGTCAGATTTTGTTGGCGGTCATCGTACATGTTCACGCATGACGGCCAACAACAGGTCACCTGATTGTAGCTGGCGAGCGAGGGATTGAAAGAGGCCAGATGTTCAACAACAACCCGCGCACAACCGGGCTATCGCTAAATGAAGAGCAGTCAGGAGATCACTTGAACAGGCGTAACGCCTTGACTGCCCGACTGCCGTGCTCTGCCAGCATCATTTCTTCGTTGGTTGGTATGATCCACACACCGACCCGGCTGGTTGGCTTGTGAGCACAGTGTCGATGCTGCTGGTTGGCGTCCGTATCCCAATCGACACCGAGCCAGCCTAATTGCGAGAGAATTTTTTCCCGGATCACGGCGTCATGCTCACCCACACCGGCAGTGAACACGATGGCGTCCAGTCCACGCAACACGGCGGTGAGACTGCCTATTTCCTTCACACAGGCATGCACGAAATAATCGATGGCCTCCTCGGCCTCAGGCACGCCCGCCTGATGCAGTTTGACCATGTCGCTACTGATGCCCCCAGACAGTCCCAGCCAACCGCACTCCTTGTAGAGAAAACGCTCCAGCTGGTCAGCATCCCACTGCTCCTCACGCAGCAGATGTACCAGCACCCCCGGATCAATCTGGCCACAGCGGGTACCCATCGGCAGCCCTTCCAGTGCAGTAAAGCCCATGGAGGTCGAAACACTTTGCCCGTGCTGGATAGCGCACATACTGGATCCAGCGCCCAGATGGCAAATAATCACCCGTCCGTCCGCCTGACGGGAAGCCAGTTCCTGTAATCGGGAATAGACGTACTCGTAGGACAGGCCGTGAAAGCCATAGCGCAGCACCCCCTGATCGAGATACTTGCGCGGAATGGCCATCAGTCGTGCCATGCGGGGCTGTCCGGCATGGAACATGGTGTCAAAACAGGCAACCTGCGGCACATTCGGCAACGCTTCCTGTGCCAGTCGAATAAGATTCAGATTGTAGGGCTGGTGCAGCGGGGCCAGAGGCTCAAGTGCCCCCAGTTGCTGCATGACCTCTTTATCCACAATGACAGGCCTGGTGAACTGGCTACCTCCGTGCACGACCCGATGAGCTACGGCTGCCACTTCCTCCAACAGTCCGGCGTCCTTAACCAGCCCGATCACCTGCGACAACGCAGCACTGTGGCGCATTTCCAGCGGTAGACTCTTCCATGACAACAGCTGGTTATTTTCCACCTGGTCATGCCAATGCCAGCGTACCCGTGGGCTGTCGTTGAGCTGGCTGAGTTGGTACGTCAGCTCACACAACCACTGCTGGTCACGGTAAACGAACAGGCTCGCCTTGACGCTGGAAGAGCCAGCATTGAGAGTCAGAATTCGCATTATGCTGCCTCCTTTGGCTGCATAAACAACGCGGCCAGAGCACAGGAAGCCAGACGCCCCTGGGTTTTCTCTGCTCGACTGGTAAGAATGAGTGGCACCTGCGCTCCCAGCACCAGTCCCGCTGACTTGGCCCCTGCCAGATAGATCAGCTGTTTGCCCAGCATATTGGCCGCCTCAAGATCAGGTGCCAGCAGGATATCAACATCTCCCGCCACCGCTGAGCGAATATGCTTGTCTGCGGCGGCCTCGGCAGAAATGGCATTGTCCAGTGCCAGCGGGCCATCCAGCAGCCCACCACAGATCTGACCACGGTCAGCCATCTTACACAGTGCCGCTGCATCCAGCGTGCTTTGCATCTTGGGATTAACCTTCTCTACCGCAGCCAGAATGGCAACCTTGGGCTGAGCGATACCGAGGGCCAGACAGAAATCGATAGCGTTCTGCACCATGTCTTTCTTGTCTGCCAGGGAAGGGCTGATATTGATGGCGGCATCGGTGAGAAACAGGGGTTTGGGATAAAGCGGGACATCGAACACAAACAGATGGCTGAGGCGCCGATCAGTACGAATGCCGTTACTTTTATCGAGTACGGCACTGAGCACCTCGTCAGTAGACAGCCCGCCTTTCATCAGCGCCCTGACTTCCTGCCGGTGCACCAGCGTACAGGCCTCTGCGGCGGCAGCATGGCTGTGTGGCACATCGACCAGCCGCAGTGCCGAGATATCCAGATCACAGCGCTCGGCACAGGCCTCGATTTTCTGCCGCGGCCCGACCAGTACAGCCTCAATCAGGCGTTGTTGATGAGCCTCCAGGGCGGCCTGCAAACTGTTGTCATCCACCGGATGAATAATGGCAGTGGGCATGGGGGCCGTTTGTCTGGCCAGATCAATGAAATACTCCAGCTGGCCATGGGCCGGAGCATTAAGAATACTGAAGGACATACGTACTCCCATAGACACAAGGTGGCGGGGGAGGTAGGCATAACGCCCGGTACTTCTGGATCGATCAAAAACGTTACAAACTGCCTCTATTGTACAACGCACAACCTCTCTATTGTGCAACGCACAACCTCTCTATTGTGCAACGCACAACTAGAGTACAAGTGCACCTGTCGGGCATCAAGCCCCGACGGTGCCATTGATGAATATAATTTGCTCAGCGTTTGATCCGGCTCCGCTGAGCCATCACTCTTCAGCCCTGCTTCATGTGCTCGGTATAAGGTGGCCACCCCATCGGCTTACCGCCCAGCATGTGAAGGTGCACGTGGTAAACCGTCTGGCCACCATGCTGGTTGCAGTTCATCACCACACGATAGCCGTCCTCGGCAATGCCCTCCGCTTTGGCAATGCGGGCAGCAGCCGTAAACAGTTTGCCAATCAGCACTTCATGCTGCTCTTCAATATCGTTGATCGTAGGGATTTCCTGTTTGGGAATAATCAGCAGGTGCAGGGGAGCCTGTGGGTTGATATCGCGAAAGGCCAGTACGTGGTCATCCTCATAAACGATGTCGGCGGGAATCTCACGGGCGATAATTTTGCTGAAAATAGTCATAAGACACTCTTTTTATAACGTGAAATAACAGATGGTCAGGATCGGCTACAGCACTGATTTTGGCACTCTACCATAGCTCACTTCCGTATATCGATCCGCCATGCAGCGGATCACCCCGATGAACTCCTTGCCATACCCCAGCGCCTCCCGCACACTCAGCAGCATTTGCTAGCCTGTGACGGCATCAGACCGGCTGTCAGACCACACTTTAACTCCAGCAGGATCATCCCATGGCATATCCCCTGAACAAAAAAGACTACACCAAGGTGCTCGGCATGAAAGCCGATCAGCGTTACCAGCACCTGATCGACAAGGTGGCCGACTTTGGTGAGGTATGGAGCCTGTACAGCGAGGATGGCTGGGTCGTACTGATGACCGAGGATGACGAATCCTGTCTGCCCATCTGGCCACATCCTGACTATGCCTCAGCCTGGGCGACCGGTGACTGGGCCGATTGTCAGCCCAAAGCTATCGAACTGGACGAATGGATGACGCGCTGGATCCCCGGCATGAAGAAAGATGGCACCCTGCTGGCAGTATTCCCGGGTGATGATGAAGATGGTGTGGTCGTTACCCCTGAAGAGCTGGCTACATCACTGCAGGAAGCGTTGAGCTGATCAGTTGCCTTGTACAGCAAGCCTGCTTGCAGGCTTGCTGTAGCGCTCCCCTTCGCTGAAACACCTTAGCTGACCAACAACAGCATGACCGAAACCAGCACACTCATAGCCAGTGCATACAGCAGGGTATGACGGGTAATCTGGTAGGTATCAATACCATAGCGGCCATACAGCGCCAGATTGATCCCCGACAGAGGCCCGACCGCAGTCCCCACCGCCCACGAGCAGATGGACACCAGCGCCAGCAGGCTGGGATCGACATCCAGACCATTCAGCATCGCGGCAAACATGGATATGCCGATAATCGGATGCAGCCCGAGTAATGAGCTGGCAACAATAGCCAGATACATGATGACCGCCTGCACACCAGCAAAGCTGTCAAACAGCCGCCAGTCGCCCAAGCCAGCGATGACCGCCTTCCCGCCCTGAGTCAGCAACCCGGCGGACAGGAACAGCAGTATTTCATTCACCATCCGTGGCAGCCTGTCTTCGATATGGCCGCTGACACGCTGCACTACCACCCGCACCTGCCCAGCACTTCTGTGCAGCCCGACCATCACGGCCATGAGCGGAGCAAGCAAGGTAATCAGAGTTAGAATAGGCAGCGGTGGGTAGCAATGATGTAGCAGCAGTACCGCAGCGGCCATACTCATGGGCAGGGCCAGAGCCGCAAAGGAAACGGGGACTCCCTGAATATCCATGCTCTCGGCATTATGCTGCAACTGCCAGAAGGAGAGCCCCATCCCCAATATCGCCAGCGGAATACCCGTTAACATTACCTGAAAGACATTGGCATGTGGCGCTACGCTGAGCCCCACCGCCATGGCAGCGTAAAACGGCGACCAGAATGCTCCCAGTGAGGATGCCCGGCTGAGAATCAGTGACTGCCCGAGATTAAGCTTGCCACCTGCGGCCATGCGGTCACCAAAAATAAAGGCAGCAGACATGTTGATGACCGAACCGAACAGATGTACCCCGAGCAACGTTGTGAATATGCTCCTTCCCTGACCGGGTTGACGTACTAGCGTGCTGGTCGGCGCGATCAGGGCAAGAAAGCTGACTGCCGCAACCATACCTACCAGACTGACATTGGCCGACAGAAAGGTCTCCAGCGTCAGAGGCTGACCATGCAGCGCGCCATATCCTATCCCCGCGAGGCCGACGGCCATCAGCACCAGCGACTGGCGCAAGTTGCGGGAGGCGACATTAGCAGCCAGTAACAGCGCTCCTCCCCACAGGCACAGCCCGGCAGTCCAGATCGGCACTGGCGATCCCGGCCAAGCGCTGAGACAACTCAAGACGATCCCGGCAAAAATAGCGTAGGCGGCAACCTGCCTGCGCATACCTGTCACTCCCTGGTTCACGGACGACCACTCCCTACCTGGCAGACATCTGTATTACAGACACGCAACTACCCTTCAGACCTGGCCGGTCTCAAAACCGAAACCGCGATGGTGAGAACGGTCGCATGTCAAACTCCGGCTGCTCACCATCAATCAATGCAGCCAGCGCCTTGGCACTGACAGGGCCGGTACTGAAACCGACATGCTGATGCCCCGTCGCCAGCCAGACGCCCGGCACACCCGGCAAGGCGCCAAGAATGGGCAAAGCATCCGGCGTTGATGGCCTGTTTCCCTGCCAGAGCGGTGAAACCGGCTGAGACGCCAGAGGCAAAGCCTCCTGCACTCGTGGCAATACCTGTTGCAACTGCAAGGGTTCTGCCTGCCTGGCGATGTCCAACAGATGGCTTCCGGAAGTCACCCGCACACCGTTGTCGGTCGGCGTCATCACATAAGCAGACTCGACGTCATAAAACGGTCGATGGGGTAACACACCGGCCTGGGGCAGATAGTGATAATGACTACCGCGCTCGTAGCAGATCGGCAACTGCCAGCCATAAGGCTTGAGCAGCTGATTACTCCATGGGCCGGCAGCCAGCACCAGCTGGTCAGCGTGCTCGGCAAAACTGTTCACCCCCTGCTGGATGGATACGACGAACTCCCCGCCGACCTGTCGTGCATCGGTCACCGTCCCCTGTCGTATCACGCCGCCCTGCGCTACAAACGCAGCGGCATAGGCCTGAACCACCGCGCCCGGGTTATCCACGGAAGCCGTATCGGTCACCAGAATGCCCTTGTTGAAAATCGGTTGTAGCGCAGGTTCCAGCGCCTGGATCTGTTCGCGTTCCACGATCTGATAGCTGACGCCGAAATGATCGTAGATCCGGCGCTCGTAGGCACTGGAGTCGAAACGTTCGGCATGGCGATAGAGCTTGAGCCAGCCATTTTCCCGCAGGCGTGGCAACACATCCGCCTCCTGCATCAGCGCTTTATGAACTGGTAAGGCACGCGTCATCAGCTCATTCAGCGCTGCCGCAGCGCGCAATGTCTGTTCATCACGGGCATTGGCCAGAAAACGTGCCAGCCACCAGCTGTGGCGAGCCAGATACAGGGGGTCGTAACGTACCGCCGCAGAGTGGTTCCCCAGATAGCCGGGCAAGCTCTTCCACAGTCGTGGATTATTCAACGGCAGAATAGAGCCTCGGGTAATCACTCCGGCATTGCCATAGGAGGTTTCTACGCCAATTTCACGCCGCTCCACCAGCGTCACTTGCCAGCCACGCTTCAATAAGAACCAGGCACAGCACACACCCACCATGCCGCCACCAATGACTACCACTTTTCCTTTCATTTGCACCTGGAATCCTGAACCGCTACTGTCGGTTATTGCCCTACACCCTGTCTCATCCTGGAAGGCGCCCTGCATGAGGTCGGCCTGCTGGCTGTGACGCGTTGTCTTGAGTCATCCTGACCCCGAAGAACGTCCTCACGTTCCAGGCATGCCATTTCCCTGGCATTTTGTCTCAGCCACCCACTATTTTCCCTAATGACGACTACTCCGCCATGATAACTATCGAGCCCAGCCAACCTTTCGGAAGTATCACCACTCCAGAAGGTGCAACCCAGCCCCGTCTGGGGGTCATTATGCTGAACACCCACTTTCCGCGACTACCTGGCGACGTTGGCAATCCGCAGACCTTTGCCTTCCCCAGCCAGTATGTCCGCGTCCAGACAGCTACCGTGGACCGGGTCATCAGTGCTCAGGGGGTGCAACCAGATGTCGCCGAGGCAATCCTGCAGGCAGCCATACAGCTTGAACAGCAAGGCGTGGAGCTGATCGTCACTTCCTGCGGCTTTCTCGGTGAGCTGCAGGGCTCCATCGAATCACGCACCCATACGCCACTGCTCAGCAGCTCACTGATGCTCGTGCCATTGCTACGCAATGTATTCGGTCGTCAGGCAAGGCTAGGAGTCCTGACCTTCGACAGCCGAAAACTCAAGCCACTGCACTTCAACGGCCATCATGATCAATGGATCGATATTGAGGGAATTGAAGGCGGGCAGGAATTGCACCGGGTCATCAGCCAGGACTTGCCAGCGCTTGACCCTCTGCGGGCAGAAGCGGACGTCCTCGCTGCGGTGGATCGCCTGCTGCACCATAATCCAGCCGCCCTGTTACTGGAGTGCACCAATTTATCACCCTATATCGAGGCTATCCGCCAGCATAGCGGCCTGCCTGTGTTCGATCTGATTCAGGCCATCCACTGGCTTCTGGCGGCCAAAGGCTAACGCTCATAGCAACAGGGCAGCGTATGAGCTGCCCTGCTTTATTTACACATCACACGCCATCAGCCCCTGTACTACATGGCCTTGGGCAGGAAGGTAGCAATACCCGGGAACCACACCAGTAACACCACCGCCAGCACCATCAGCAGGAACATTGGGAAGGCTGCGCGCGCAATAAAGCCCATGTCATGCCCCGTCATGCCCTGCAGCACAAACAGGTTAAAGCCCACAGGCGGAGTAATCTGCGCCATTTCCACCACCAGCATCAGGTAGATACCAAACCAGATCATGTCAAAACCAGCCTGTCGCACCAGCGGTTCGATAACGGCCATGGTCAGCACAATGGAAGAAATACCATCAAGGAAGCAGCCCAGAATGATGTAGAACACCGTCAGGATCACGATCAGCATCAGTGGTGACAGATGCATGCCCGCGATCAGTTCTGCCAGATTGCGAGGCAGTCCGGTAAAACCCATGGCCAGCGACAGGAAGCTGGAGCCCATCAGGATAAAGGCGATCATGCAGCTGGTGCGCACCGCCCCCATCAGGGACTGGCGAAATCCTTCCCAGCCGAAGCCGCCCTGTAATGTGGCCATGATCAGAGCACCGACTACCCCCAGCACCGCCGACTCGGTCGCCGTAGCTACACCGGTATAGATAGAACCAATGACCATCAGGATCAGGGCAAACACCGGGAGCAGATGATACAGGCCAAGCAGTTTGTCTTTCAGGGTAAAGGCCAGCTCTTCACGATTGGACTGATCTCCACGGAGCCAGGCACTGATTGCCACATAGCTCATGAACAGGGCCGCCAGCATAATGCCCGGCAGAATACCTGCCATAAACAGCTTGGCAATGGACTCGTTAACCGTAACACCATAGATGATCATGGTAATGGAAGGCGGAATCAGCAGCCCCAGGGTACCGGCACCGGCCAACGTACCGACGATCATGCCCTCAGGATAATGACGAAGACGCAGCTCGGGGATGGACATCTTGCCGACAGTCACCGCCGTTGCTGCAGACGAGCCCGAAATGGCGGCGAAAATTGCCGAACCCGCGACATTCACATGCAGCAGACCACCAGGCAGCCTGCTCATCAGCGGCGTCAGCCCTTTGAATAACGTATCTGACAGCTTGGAGCGGAACAGGATTTCCCCCATCCACACAAAGAGCGGCAGCGAGGTCAGCGTCCATGAGGAGTTGACGCCCCAGATGGTCATGGCCATGGAGTCACCCACCGGACGATTGGTAAACAGCTCCATACCTACGACTGCGCATCCCAGCAGGCTGAAACCCACCCACACGCTGGAACCCAACAAAAAGAACAGTGCTGCAAGGAACACCACCGTCAACATGACTTCGTTCATGTATTAACCTCCGATGGCTTTTTCATGGGCGCGCAACTCCGCTTCAGCGGCAGTCAGCTGCGAGCCAACAAAGCGTCCGGTAATCAACCGGCAAAGATGCTCGAAAAAGGAATGTACGACGCTGAGAGCCAGCACCGCCGCACCAAAAGCGGTAACGGCCTGAGGAATGTAGAGCTGCATCTGATCCCCCCCCTCACTGACTTCACCGAAATCCCAGGACATATAGGAGAGATTAACCAGATACCAGGCGAGATAAAGTGCAGCGGCACTGCCGAAGGCCAGACAGCCCAGCTCGATCCAGCGCTGCGTCTGACTGCCAAAACGCTCAATTACCAGACTGACGCGAATGTGCCCTCCGGCGCGGAAGGTATAGGCCAGGCCCAGACAATTGGCTGCGCCCATAAGATAGGCCGAATATTCGGTGATACCACCGATGTAGCTACCCAAGATACGCGCGATGATGCTGATGATGACGCACGCCGCCATGCCCATCAGACACAGGGCTGCCAATGCGCCGCAAAAACGATAGAACCCATCCAGTACTGACTGGACCCGGCACAACCACCCCATGGGCGCTCTCCCGTCTTCTTGCTCCAGCAGACTGAAGCGCGATGCAGATACCCGCCCCCCCCTTTCTGGAGCCTGTATTGCTGTTAAGCTGATACATGTCCAGTGATTCTGGAGGCAGGCACCGTATTGATGTCAGGAAAGCACAGCTCCCCCAAACACGGCCTGAGAACGTAATACCACGCCCCATCACCGACGACTGATATCACTGATGGGGCTACCAGGATTACATCTTGTTGTAAGCGTCGATCGCTTCCTGACCATTGCTGCCGGACTTTTTCAGCCAGTCACTCAGCACTTCCTTACCAATCTTTTCGAAGCCGGTAGTCACAGCCTCAGGTGCTGCCAGCGTCTGCATGCCATTGGCTTTCAGCTGGTCCTTGTACCAGCCGGTCAGCTCTTTGGCTTTGTCCCAGCCAGCCTTTTCCGCATGATCAGCCGCTTCCTGCATCACTTTCTGTGTTTCGGGGCTGAGTTTGTCCCAGGCTTTCAGGTTGACGAAGACCATGTTCTTCGGCAGCCAGGCTTGCACGTCGTACCAGTAGTTAACGTACTCCCACAATTTGGTGTCGTAACCGGTCGAAGCGGAAGAAATCATGCTTTCAGCAACACCAGTGGCAAATGCCTGTGAAACTTCAGCTGCTTCGATTTTGGTCGGTACCGCTCCCATCAGCTGGGCCACCTGATCAGTCATCGGGCTGTAAGCACGGAACTTGACGCCTTTCATGTCATCCAGCGAGGTCAGTGCTTTTTTGGTGTACAAACCCTGTGGTGGCCAGGGTACGGTGTAAAGCAGTTTGACCCCCTTCTCTGCCATCACTTTTTCCAGTGCAGGCTTGGAGGCCTGATACAGCTTCCAGCTGGCATCAAAACTGGTCGCAATGAAGGGCACCGCATCAATTTCAAAGATAGGATCTTCGTTACCCAGAGAAGACATCAGGCGCTCACCAATCGGTGCCAGCCCACGACGAACAGCACCAAAAATTTCACCGCCCTTGAACAACGAACCATTAGGATGGGTAACGATGTTGATTTCGCTGCCCGCTTTTTCATTCACCTCTTTGGCGAAAGCGGCAGCTGTTTCAGAGTGATAGTTCGTTGCCGGATACGCCAACGGCATATCCCAGGTATCTGCCGACCAGACATATTGGCTCACGCTGATCGCCAGAACGCCAACGGCACCCAACAACACCTTTCCGGCTTTTTTTGCTGTGCTGCTCTTCACAAATTTTCCCTCTCTGTCACTACGTTGATAATCATCGGGAGTATCGGCGACACCTCTTGGTGCAGCTTCTGGCTCTTGGCCTTTAACTAAACGCGCCACCGGTTGGACAGATTTAGCTGACAGCGCCGCCCACATCTCTGGCAGCGACGCTTTGTAACGTCAGACCACAAATTGCATGCATTATTTGCTCAACAATCTGACACGAGCAGAAACCATGCCATAAACACAACAAAACACGACAGCTCAACGACTTCATTAGTCGACCATCGTTCACGAAAAGTGGTCTGGCAGTGGATGGACGCTATAGCCATAAACTAGAGCCAGCGCAGAAAATCTGTATAAGCGCTTATATCCCGATAACGCTAGAGTGGACATATCCCATAAGGTTTTTGACCACCTCACCTCATTTGTCGCAATCACCTGCGACCCAGGTTGGCCAGACCTGCTGCCAGCATCTCGAGATACGGAAGCAATCGATGTTCAAAGGTGTTACAGAAAGCCCGCTTTCACTCTGGTCTGCCAGCGCTCCTGCTGCGCCAGCAACCAGCCCTCTAGTCATGTCCATTGATGTAGATGTCGCCATTGTCGGGGGGGGCTTTACCGGCCTTTCCACCGCATTGCATCTGGCTGAGCAGGGCAGCAAGGTTGCGATACTGGAAGCCCAGGGCCTTGGACATGGTGGCTCAGGTCGTAATGTCGGCCTCGCCAATGCAGGTCTGTGGCTCGAACCTGATCAGATGGATGCTGCACTGGGCAAGGCTGCTGCTGATCGGCTGTATCGCTTTCTCGCCGATGCGCCCAATGTGGTGTACGGGCTGATTGAGCGTCATCAGATTCAATGTGAAGCAGTCCGCAATGGCACCTTGCATCTGGGCCATTCCGCCAAAGGAGTGCAGGAACTGGAACGACGCCACCGCCAGCTGGTGGCTCGTGGCGCGCCAGTTGAACTGAAGGACCGAGCCGAAACCCAGCGCCTGACCGGATCTCCCCTGTATCAGGGAGCACTGTTCGACCCTCGAGCGGGCACTATCCAGCCTCTGGCCTATGCCCGTGGTCTGGCAACAGCCGCTATTGGTGCTGGCGCGCAGCTTTTTACCCAGAGTCCGGTTACCGATATTCAGCGCCAGGGTGAACATTGGTTACTTAAATCCCCACAAGGGCAGGTCAAAGCGAACAAGGTTGTCATTGCTACCAATGCTTATACAGAGCTGCTGTTCCCGGAATTGAAGCAGAGCTTTGTCCCCATTTATTATTTCCAGTACGCCAGCAAACCGCTGACGGAGCAGCAGCTGAGTCGCATCCTGCCCGAGCGCCAGGGCTGCTGGGATACCCGAACCGTCATGTGTTCGTTCCGCATGGATCAGGCCGGTCGGTTAGTATTAGGCAGCATGGGCAACCTGCTGCAAGGTGACAAACTGCGGCACTGGAGTGATCGCATGACGAGCAAACTGTTCCCCTGGCTGGGACCAGTAGCGTGGGACTATCGCTGGGTCGGACAAATTGCCTACAGCAATGATCACCTGCCCCACTTCCATCAGCTGGCTGATGGTATCTACACCTGTATGGGCTACAGTGGTCGCGGCATTGGTCCGGGCACTACATTGGGCAAAGCGATGGCAGGCTACCTGCTTGGCGACAAGGACGCCATGCCAATCTCCCCTACCAGCGTTGACACCATAAGCTGGCGAGATTTACGTCACGCGTTCTATGAAACCGGGGCACGGGTATATCACGCCAGGCAGTGCCTTATCTGAGATCGTGAACAGGTGCCAAGTCAAATACTCACATAACCCAATGGCCTTTACTTGTGAGCCCTCCGCAAAAAGTAAAGGCCAGCGTATTACTCGATACAATTACGCCTCATAAAGAAGCACACACAACACCGACGCTGCACCATATTGGCGACAAACTAACCCCTGCGCCAATCCCAATACCGTGTCTGACCCAGGCTTCATAAGCTATACACATCGGTCAGAACAAATCGCGCCATTCATGAAGTTGCACCATCCGCAATAAAGGTTGCACCTCTTAAACCATTAATCGTTGAACGATTAAAAATCGATATAACCTAAAAAAGTGAAAGGAATACCACCTTAGCACCAAGGTGTTACTTTCTACGTGTTACCAAAAGGAGCAACTCAGCAGAGAGTTGAAACTACACACCCGACTTCGACAACTTGTTACCAAAACTCCCCACCCCCTGGTTAATACCGCGAATACACCGGAAAGAACTACAGGATCAAGTCCACCTTTGGCTAAAAATTGCATTTTTTTAAACATTTCAAAAAAGAGGTAATCGCTATTTTTTTAACTTTTACACCGTGAAATCACCATAAAAAAATCAATACATCCAGATAATCAAGCACAACCGCTGATGGTGCATATTTCAATTACTCGCACCACATACGCGCACAATTTGTTGATTTTATTTAACAAAGAAAGTCAGCAATTCATTTCACTGCACCGAGCACACACATTTTCACGACACAAACTCAACAAAATACTCCGGTGAAGAATCTCACTCTCGCATCGGCAGCCATAAAGCTTTTCTGCTACAACTAAATACGCATTCGAACAAAACAGTTTGAAAAAAACTGGAATAGTTCTTGCTAAACTTAAAGCGTACTACTGCTGCTACGCACTACTGACGGTAGTAGAAGGTGCTTAATTAAAGAAACGGAACAACCTGTTGGAGTTATTCTCATGTCTAAATCCGTTCTGAAGAAAACCTTAGTTTCTCTTGCTGTAGCCTCTTCTTTTGCAGCTTTCGCTGCACACGCCGACATCAAAGTCGGTATCGCCGGCCCCATGACTGGGGCCTATGCTGCGTTCGGTGAGCAGCTGTGGAAAGGTGCATCTCAGGCAGCGGAAGACATCAACGCAGCGGGTGGTATCAACGGCGAGAAACTGGTGCTGGTTAAAGCTGACGATGCTTGCGAACCCAAACAAGCCGTATCTGTAGCCAACCGTCTGGTCGACTCGGACCAGGTTGCCGGTGTAATCGGTCACTTCTGTTCTTCTTCTTCTATCCCTGCTTCCGAAATCTATGACGAAGGCGGCATCAGCGAAATCACCCCAGCTTCCACCAACCCTCAGTACACCGAGCGCGGTCTGCCTGGCGTGTTCCGTACCTGTGGTCGTGACGACCAGCAAGGTACCGTAGCGGCTGACTACATCATCGACAAACTGAAAGCCACCAAAGTGGCCGTTATTCACGACAAAGACACCTATGGCCAGGGCCTGGCTGATGCCACCAAAGCACAGCTGAACAAACGCGGCGTGACCGAAGTTATGTATGAAGGTCTGACCCGTGGTGAAAAAGACTTCAACGCTCTGGTAACCAAAATCCGTGCATCCGGTGCTGAAGTAGTTTACTTCGGTGGTCTGCATGCCGAAGCCGGGGCTCTGGTTCACCAGCTGCGCGATCAGGGCTTCACCGGTGGTTTCATGTCGGGTGACGGTATCACTTCAGAAGAGTTCGTGACTGCCGCAGGCGGCCCCAAGTACGTCGACGGCGTATACATGACTTTCGGTGCTGACCCACGCAACAACACAGCCAGTGCTGACGTTATTGCCAAATTCCGTGCAGCTGGTTACGAGCCTGAAGGTTACACGCTGTACTCCTACGCTGCTCTGCAGGTACTGGCTGCTGGCCTGAAAGGCGCTAACGGCGACAAGACCAAGGTTGCTGAGTGGATCCACGGCAACACCGTTCCGACCGTAATGGGTGACAAGCAGTACGACGCCAAAGGCGACCTGACTGTTTCTGACTATGTAATGTACGAGTGGCACGCTGACGGCAAGTACACCGAAACCACTAACTAATACGCCGCAGCACAAGACCCTGCCACGCCTCAGGCGGGCAGGGTTTTTAGTTACAGAATTACTATAAGGTACATGAGGTCAGACAATGGACATTGTTCTGCAACAACTGGTTAACGGCTTGACGCTTGGGTCCGTTTACGGACTGATCGCCGTTGGCTACACCATGGTATACGGCATCATCGGCATGATTAACTTTGCCCATGGCGACGTCTACATGGTGTCCGCTTACATCACAGCCATTGTTCTTGCACTGCTAAGCTTCTTTGGCATCCACTCCTTTCCGGTGGTTATTCTTTTCACACTACTTTTAACCATCATCATTACCGGCGTTTATGGATGGACCATTGAACGCGTTGCCTACCGTCCACTGCGCAACTCCACTCGTCTGGCTCCGCTCATCTCTGCTATCGGTATGTCGCTGATCTTGCAGAACTACGTACAGATTGCTCAGGGCGCACGTTCACAAGGTGTTCCTACCCTGCTGGACGGCACCCTGCGCATGCATATTGGTGATGGCTACGTACAGCTCACCTACATGAAAGTCTTCATTCTGGTTGCTGCCTTCTCCGGCATGGGCATCCTGACCTACATCATCCAGAAAACCACTCTGGGCCGGATGTGCCGTGCGACCCAACAAGATCGCAAGATGGCGTCCATCCTGGGCATCAACACCGACCGCATCATTTCCTACGTATTTGTTATCGGCGCAGCCATGGCAGCCCTGGCAGGTGTATTGATCACTCTGGACTACGGCAGCTTTGACTTCTTTGTTGGCTTCGTCATTGGCGTCAAGGCCTTCACCGCAGCCGTTCTCGGAGGCATCGGATCACTGCCGGGTGCCATGCTGGGGGGGGTCATTCTGGGTCTCGCCGAGTCACTGTTCTCGGGTCTGGTCAATACCGACTACAAGGACGTGTTTGCCTTCGGTCTGCTGGTCACCATCCTGATCTTCCGCCCAAGTGGTCTGCTCGGCAAACCTGCAGTAGAAAAGGTGTAACTCCATGTCTTCATCTATCAATATCAAGAAGAGTGTCATAGACACCCTGCTGGCAGGCCTGCTGTCACTGATTGTATTCGGTCCCGTTATCGGCATTCTGCTCGACGGTTACGACTTTACCACCCGCCCTTCGCTGCTGCTGACCATGGTGGCTATCGTTATGGTTGGGCGCTTTGCCATCTCCCTGTTCGTGCAGAGCGAGAAAGGCCAGATGATGCTGTACAAGCATCAGAACAATGATGACGGCGTTATCGTTCTGCCTCCCGGCCATAAATCCAAAATGGTCTACATTGTCCCCATCGCCATCATCATTGGTCTGGTTGCTCCTTTCGTTGCCACCAAATACATTCTGACCGTACTGATTCTCGGCTTGATCTACGTACTGCTGGGCCTTGGCCTCAACATCGTGGTTGGCCTGGCGGGTCTGCTGGACCTGGGTTTCGTCGGCTTCTACGCTATTGGTGCCTACGGCCTGTCGCTGGGCTACCAGTATCTGGGCTTTGGCTTCTGGTCGATGCTGCCTCTGGCAGCCATCATGGCTGCCGTTGCCGGAGCCATACTGGGCTTCCCGGTACTGCGCATGCACGGTGACTATCTGGCTATCGTGACACTGGGTTTCGGGGAAATTATTCGCCTGATCCTGACCAACTGGACCAGCTTCACTGGCGGCCCCAACGGCGTGTACGCTCCCTTGCCCACGCTGTTCGGTCTGGAGTTTGAGCGCCGCGCCAAACAAGGCGGCACACCTTTCCATGAGTTCTTCAATCTGCCGTACGATTCAGGCTTGAAGTATGTCTTCATCTACCTGTCTCTGTTCATGGTGGTTTGCGCCGTGCTGTACATCAAGCACCGCCTGGTCAAGATGCCTATCGGTCGCGCCTGGGAAGCCCTGCGTGAAGATGAGATTGCCTGTCGCTCACTGGGCCTCAACCACGTCCTGATCAAACTGTCAGCGTTCATGATGGGCGCCTCGACGGGCGGTCTGGCCGGGGTGTTCTTCGCGACCTATCAAGGCTTCGTCAACCCGACCTCCTTCACCTTCTTCGAATCCGCATTGATTCTGGCCATCGTGGTACTGGGTGGTCTGGGTTCGACCGTGGGTGTGGTTATTGCCGCCTTTGTTCTGACTGTAACCCCCGAAATGCTGCGTGAAGTAGCAGACTTCCGTGTACTGATTTTTGGTCTGCTGATGGTAGTCATGATGATCTGGCGTCCCCGTGGTTTGGTACGCATCACTCGTACTGGCTTTGCTGTTCGGAAAGGGGTCGCATAAATGAAGCAGGACAACATCCTCACCGTTGAGCATCTGGAGATGCAGTTCGGCGGTATCAAAGCCCTGAACGACGTTAACTTTGAAATTAAACGTGGCTCTATTTCCGCCCTGATTGGCCCCAACGGGGCAGGGAAGACCACGGTATTCAACTGCCTGACCGGTTTCTATAAGGCTACCGGTGGTGCCATCACGCTGTTTGCCAATGGTAAACAGACCCGTGTGGGCAAGGTACTGGGTGAGCCTTTCCAGTCATCCGACTATGTCAATCCAGCCGCCTTTGCCAGCCGACTGCGCTACAAGATGTTCGGTGGCTCGCATCTGGTGAACCGCTCCGGTCTGGCTCGTACATTCCAGAACATCCGCTTGTTCAAAGAAATGTCCGTAGTGGAAAACCTGCTGGTAGCCCAGCACATGCAGGTCAATCGCAACCTGCTCGCGGGTATTTTCAATACCCCAGGCTATCGCAAGGCAGAAAGCCGTGCTCTGGAGCGCGCCTTCTACTGGCTGGAGGTAATGGATCTGGTTGATCACGCCAACAAACTGGCAGGCAGCATGTCCTATGGCCAGCAGCGCCGACTGGAAATTGCCCGCTCCATGTGCACCAACCCTGAACTGATCTGCCTTGACGAACCTGCTGCCGGTTTGAACCCTGCAGAAACTCACGCTCTTAGCAGCATGATTCGCGTTCTGCAGAAAGAACATAACGCTACGGTATTGTTGATCGAACACGATATGGGAATGGTAATGGATATTTCCGAGCACATTGTGGTGCTCGATCACGGTGAGGTTATCGCCCGCGGCGGCCCCGATGACATCAAGTCCAATCCGAAAGTTATCGCCGCCTACCTTGGTGCAGAAGACGATGAGGAGGTCACCCTGTGAGTAACGTAGCCTCCGAAAAGATGCTGGAGTTCAAAGACGTAGACGTGTTCTACGGTCCGATTCAGGCATTACGCCAGGTGTCCATGCACATCAACAAAGGCGAGATTGTCAGTCTGATTGGCTCCAACGGTGCGGGTAAATCCACACTGCTGATGTCCATCTTCGGTCAGCCTCGCGCAAGTGCTGGACAGATCATCTATTGTGGTCAGGAAATAACCAAGAAATCTGCCCACTTCGTCGCCTCCAACGGTATCGCCCAGTCTCCCGAAGGACGCCGCGTCTTCCCCGACATGACCGTTGAGGAAAACCTGTTGATGGGCACCATACCCATTGGGATGGCTCATGCTGATGAAGACATTCAGCACATGTTCAACCTGTTCCCTCGCCTGAAGGAACGCCGTAATCAGCGCTCTTCCACTATGTCGGGTGGTGAGCAGCAGATGCTGGCGATTGCGCGTGCCTTGATGAGCCGCCCTCGCCTGCTGTTGCTTGATGAGCCCAGCCTGGGGTTGGCGCCCATTATCGTTAAACAGATCTTCTCTATCCTGAAAGATGTGTCGGGCACTGGCATGACTATCTTCCTGGTTGAGCAGAATGCAAACCATGCTCTGAAACTGTCTGATCGTGGCTACGTCATGGTTAACGGTCAGATCAGAATGACCGGTACAGGTCAGGAGCTGCTGGTCAATCCAGAAGTGCGCGACGCCTACCTCGGCGGACATTAATCCACCGCAGCAACAGACAAGCCCTCTTCGGAGGGCTTGTCTGTATATACATACCGAGCATGTTCAGTCTGCACGCTGATAGCCACAAGACCTGAATAGCACCTGCGCTTTCTTCGCCTCTGGCCACTCTTACTTTACAAAGACGGCAACTACCTGCCTCGAACGCATCAGCAGTTGTCCATCAGGGGCATAGAGTGCGTCATCCACACAGGCAAAGCCCTCCTCGGCATAATCAAGTCTGGACTGATAGCGCAACCAGTCCTGCCCCGGAAGTACAGAGGTCTGCTGAGGAAAATCCATAGACCAACTCATACTGCTGGCCGCAGTAGGTGCTGACAACAGACTCAGGCAAGCCGGTGGCCAGGCGTCGGACAGCATCAGTAAATAGGCGGGCAGTATTGTCCCGGGCGGTTGGCGGAACCTGATCCAACCACTAATATGCGCTTCCTTGGAAGAGGTATAGGGCATAGGGCCTTCAGCCCATCGGTAGTCAAAGTGCCGGGTAAATTCTGGGGTTACTCCCGGGAGGTAAGGCAGCACCATGGCCGATTCAGGCGAGGTGAGGTTATGAGGTCGTAACGCCTGCATCTGTAGTTGCTCATCACGCGCCAGCCCCAGAGTGACTTGCATGATAACGGCTATGTTACCGTCCTGACCCGCCTCAACCTTATAGAACGATACAGATTTGCCCTGGCGCAAACATGTAATAGAGATATCAAGCTGCCCAGGCTGCACTGGAGCAATGAAGTTTAGCAAGATGCTACGCACCCTCTCACCATCACGCCTCCTCTGCGCCACAGCATGCATCATCACTGCAGCAACCAAGCCGCCAAACACCGCACGCCCCTGCCCCCATCCTTCAGGCATATTTACGATTGACCGCTCATCATGGACACGTACATCAGCAAAGTATTTATCCAGATCCATTTAAATGAACTCAATTCACGATTTAATCGCTTTACCCTAGCAGTCTTTATTCCCAACGCAATATAACCATTCGTCGCGTTGCACAGAAAACGCTCAGGCACGCTTTGGAAGGCAACAGATCAGTAAAGGCTTTGTCATCTGGGAATTGAGTAAGCATCTGGGCGATTGCTATAATCCACGGTGTTTGGGGCTTCGCCTTGAACCGTTACAACGTCTTAGGGAAAAGAAACCGGCGCCTGACAGTTACTCCGGTCACACGTAACGTGCCTTCCTGCTTTCTTACTTTTTCCTGCCATAGCTAAAACACTGGTTATTCACAGTGGGCACTAATGTGTCAGGAATAAGATCAGAATCGAGTTGGACAGAGACTTTGCTGCAGGTGCGGGCGGCAAGCTCGGCGGTGATGGCAGTACACTGAAATATAAAGCAAAAAAACCATGTTATCGAAGCACTGAAATACTGCTTTAATAAAAAGCGGCTAAGTGGCAACGATTTGTTTGTTTTTTCACATTAAGGTATGGCTGATGTTTCGAAAGAAGGAAAGTAGTGGTCGCCCATTGAGCGCCGGGATAGTCAATTGGATGATACCCAGCCTGGCAATCCTGCTTCTGATTTCCGCCCCCTCCTTCGCTGCCGACAAGGCAGAGAACTACGCAGTGAACAGCAAGTTCAACCGTGATACCGTCGTCGATCTTGCCAGAAAGCTGGCTGCCAGCCCTTACTCTCCGCCGAAATCAGCCCTGCCAGACAGTTTAAAGTCTCTCTCCTACGACGAATATCGTGACATCCAGTTTGACCCTACCCAGGCCGTTTGGGCCAATGAGGGCTTACCGTTCGAGATGCAGATGTTCCATCGGGGCGCCTACTACAAGGATCCTGTTGAAGTCGCCATTGTAGAGGACGGCACCGCGCGCCATCTTGCCTACTCACCCACGCTGTTCAAGACGGGTGATGTCATGACCAGGCCGCTGCCTATCGATGACATAGGCTTTGCTGGCTTCAATCTGCATAGCCCGATCAACCGACCGGACTTCTATGACGAAACCGTGGTATTTCAGGGCGCCAGTTACTTCCGTGCCTTAGGTAAAAACGAAGTCTATGGCCTGTCAGCCCGTGGACTGGCATTGAAGACAGCTGATCCCGAAGGTGAGGAATTCCCTATTTACCGCGCCTTCTGGATTGAGAAGCCCAGCAAGGAAAGTAACTCCATCGTCATCTATGCCTTGCTGGACAGCCAGAGTGTGACAGGGGCCTATCGCTTTACTATTCGCCCTGGCACCAATA
Organism: Pokkaliibacter plantistimulans; assembly: GCF_003194385.1. Lineage (GTDB taxonomy): Bacteria > Pseudomonadota > Gammaproteobacteria > Pseudomonadales > Balneatricaceae > Pokkaliibacter > Pokkaliibacter plantistimulans. The sequence goes on along the minus strand of NZ_LAPT01000077.1, from coordinate 3,257 downwards.
CCACCATGGACGTCGAAGCAACCCTGTTCCCTCGTGTCGATCTGAGCAAGATCGGCCTGGCTCCAGAGTCCAGCATGTATCTGTTCTCAGCCAATGGCCGTCAGGATGTCGATGACTTCCGCCCCGAAGTCCATGACTCGGATGGGTTGCTGATGGTCAATGGCCGCGGCGAACGCCTCTGGCGTCCGCTGGCCAATCCCAAGGAGTTGCAAATCAGCGCTTTCCAGGATACTGCTCCCCTTGGCTTCGGTCTGATGCAACGCGACCGCGACTTCAACAACTATCAGGATCTTGACGCTGAATACCAGCAGCGCCCCAGCCTTTGGGTTGAGCCTGTTGGCAATTGGGGAAAAGGTGCAGTGGTGCTGACCGAAATACCATCCAGTGCCGAAATTCATGACAACATCATTGCTTATTGGGCACCCACTTCTCCAATTACCGCAGGCTCAGAATACAGCTTTGCATACCGTCTTACCTGGGGGCAGGGACCACAGATTGCTCCCGGCGAGGCCAGAGTGGAGTCAACTCGCAGCGGTAAGGCTGACGGCACCGGCAACAAGCGCCTGTTCGTGGTTGATTACACCATCCCCAATACTACCGGGGTCAGCATGCCAGCCAATCGCCCCCAGGCCATGGTCAAAGCATCAAAAGGCAGCGTGAGCAATGTCGTTGTTCGTGATAACCCTCAGACAGGAGGTTATCGTGTGAGCTTTGAACTGGACCCAACTGATGCCGATCTGGTGGAACTGCGCATGGAGTTGAAGTTCGATGACGGCCGCAAAGCTGAAACCTGGATGTACAGATGGACCAACTAAGCCGTTGTATGGATAACCTGGACAACTCTCCCGCTCCAGGCACGCCACCGGAAACCCCCGGTGATATGCCCCCACAGAACCTGAAGCGCTTTAATGCCGCGGAGCAACGCCGGAAACCTGTTAACAAAGGCGGCGTACGCTCCGCCAGCTGGCGTCGCTGGCTGGTGCTGGGTAGTGCTATGGCACTGTCCGCTTATGGCATTGGTGAAATGTATGGGGTTATCTCTTTAGGCGAGATAACGTTCATCGAATACATCATTCTGGCGCTGTTTACCCTTACCTTTAGCTGGATTACGGTTGCCTTCACCAGCGCTATCGTCGGCTTTTTCTGCGTACTACGCAGAGCGAACCGCAGTCATGCCCGGCTGGAAACGCCACTTCAACATCAGACAGCCATACTGATGCCTACCTACAATGAACAGCCAGAACGCATCTTTGCGGCGATTGAGTCCATGGCACTCTCGCTGCACGAGACCGGCGAAGGCAATCATTTTGACTGGTTTGTTATCAGTGACACCACCGACCCAGAAGTCGCACTGCAGGAAGAAGCCTGCCTGATAACTATCCGTGAGCGGCTAGGCGACAAAAGCCGCATCTACTACCGCCGGCGCCGCAAGAACATTGCACGTAAAGCGGGTAACGTTGCTGACTTTTGCCGTCGCTGGGGCAAAGGATACAGCCACTTACTGGTGCTGGATGCTGACAGTCTGATGGAAGCGGGCACGATCATCGAGCTGGCACGCCGGATGGAGGCAGATCCTGACTCTGGTCTCATCCAGACCATCCCCAACCTCATCAACGGTACAACCCTGATTGCCCGGTTGCAGCAGTTTGCATCGCGCATCTATGGACCTGTAGTGGGATCAGGTTTGTCATGGTGGGTCCATAAGGAAGGTAACTTCTGGGGACATAACGCCATCATCCGCAGAGAAGCCTTTATGGATGCTGCGGGTTTGCCTGATCTGCCCGGCAAGCCGCCCTTTGGCGGTCATATTCTCAGCCATGATTTTGTCGAAGCATCACTGATCCGTCGCGCGGGCTGGAGCATTATTATTGCCGATGACCTGCCAGGTTCCTATGAAGAAAGCCCGCCCTCCATCATTGATCTGGCCGTTCGTGACCGCCGCTGGTGTCAGGGCAATCTGCAGCACTCTCGTGTGCTGACGGCCAGAGGCCTGCACTGGGTAAGCCGTAGCCACCACCTGACCGGCATCATGTCCTACCTTTCATCACCGTTGTGGTTAGCCCTGATTCTTGCGGGCCTGGCTCTGGCGTTGCAGGCGCAGTTTATTCGCCCCGAGTATTTCACCGATGAGTTCTCGCTGTTCCCCTCCTGGCCACGCATGGACGCAGCACGTGCACTCCAGTTGTTTTACTTCACCATGGCTATTCTGTTTGGCCCCAAAATCCTCGGCCTGATTGCCTTTATGACCAGCAATAAGCAGCGCAAAGCAGCAGGAGGATTCTTCCGCATACTGATTAGCTTCGTTGTAGAGGTGATTTTGTCAGCGCTGGTCGCACCTGTGATGATGCTGATACACAGCGGTGCTGTGTTCTCCATTCTGCTGGGCCGTGACAGTGGCTGGAATCCCCAGCGCCGGGATGATGGCAGCCTGCCCTTCCTTGATGTGCTGTTCCGCCATCGCTGGCACATGACTATGGGCGTGTTCCTCACCCTGGCTGCCTACCTTAACTCGCTGGACCTGCTGGCGTGGCTGTCACCAGCACTGGCAGGCATGCTGCTGTCAGTACCGCTGTCTATGGTTACCGGCTCCATGCGTATCGGGCGCTGGTTCAAAGCCGCTGGCATCATGCGTACACCAGAAGAGGCAGAGAAGCCCGCCATTCGCGAGCATACCGAAGCTATCTATGACGAATACCACGCGACGGTGCGTAGCAGCCCCAACCTGGTACAACTTGCCAGCCACGCAGATCTGGTTGAGCAGCATCTGGCCCTGATTGACCGCATCCCCCCCCGACCACGTGGGCATGTTGATGCTGTGGAAGCCATAGCAGCGATGAAAATAGAGGAAGCAGAAACCATTGAAGAGGCTGTGAAGTTCCTCGACAAGAAAGAGCAGTCGATTGTCCTGTCGACCCCCAGTCTGTTCCTGAGGCTGGCAGCCATTCCGACCAGAGCACTCGGTCCGTCTGCCGAGCAAAGCAAGCTCCAGAGTCAACTCCCTGCCTGATGTAAAGCATGGAACCCAGTACGCCCACTTCATAGTGGGCGTACTGCATTTAAATGCGAGTAATTTGATGCAGACACTTCACCACGGGATTCTGAAGAGCCGGACCCAAAACTTTACTGCCTAAAACCCAGAATGCGAAAAGGGCGATCACCTTACGGTAATCGCCCTTTCCTGAATGGGGTTGTGTAGTGGCTCAATGATTTCGGACACTCAGTAAAGCGTTATTCTAACGCGCTCAGTGAGGTGTCTT
>NZ_LAPT01000076.1 GCF_003194385.1 Pokkaliibacter plantistimulans | reverse complement strand
GTTAGTAAAGTGGTGACAGTGTCACCACTTAACCAAATTAGGGTCAGCTGAGGCAATGCCCCTCCCCCTCCATATCCCTACTCTCAGCCTGTCTCTGAGGGTTTCCTGCTGAGTTGCTGGTCGTTGTTGAACACACTGCGTAGCGGCAGCCGGACGTAGATCCGGCGCCGCTTTTCTCGCTTGTTCTTGCTCATGTTTCGTTTCTATTTTCGCTTCGCTATCCAATCAGGAGTGTGTTCATGTCTGATTCTGCTATTTCCGTAACCGCCCCCCAGCTGGGGGCGCTGCGCTCGACCATCACTATCCAGCTGCATACTTTCCACGCTTGTCGGCTGTGGGAAGGCGTCAACATCAACGACGACAACCATGCCGATGAGTCCAATGGGCGTCCGTTCAATCGCCCCGGAATGCGCGTGTTCATGTCCAATATGCACCAGACCACGGTGGCATCTGGGATGTGGGATCCCTATGCCGACAAGCACATGCTGGACATCGAGCAGGCCATCGCCAAAGCCCGTCAGACCCTGCTGGAGCAGAAACAAACCATCAGCGCAGTGTTAAGCCAGGTACCGTCATCGATCTCCATGACGGACAACCTGTCGGTCAGTCCACGGCAGTTCCCGGTGATCAGCGCCACGCCACTGGCGTTCCAGGGCAGCTATCTGGTGTCGGATTTTGACGAGTTGATCCGGTCGATACTGCTGGCCAGCCATGTGGGGCTGATCGGTAATGTGGATAAGAAGCTCTTAATCAGAGATGCAGCCCGGGTGGTCCGCAGTGTGTTTGATAAGTCTCGCCGCTATCGCTATACCGGCCTGACCCGTGCCGACTATGTGCTTGGTGGCGCCAAGGTGCTGGCCGCCATCGAGCGCAACGGGGAGTTGCCGGCAGGTATTCTGGATGGAACCCTGCGCTCACAGTTCTCCCCTCCTCTGCCCAAGGCCCAGCTGGATGCCATGAATGAGGCGCTGGCCACGCGGGCAGGTCTGGCTGCTGGACACCCCCCGATCAACACAGTGACTGACGCAGTATCTGCTACCGAAGCGCTGGACGAGGCAGGAGAGGAAGTGACTGGGGCAGTGATCAATGGTGCTACGAAGATGACTGGGGCAGGGGTATCTGACATCGAGGTCGAGGCGTGATTCGCGTCTATACCCCCGCAAACGAAGCCTCCCCAGAGCTGCTGTCGCAGGCCGCAAACGTTCCCTCCCTAAAAGGCCTTTTTCCTTTTAAGGGTAAGGGGAGAATCGCGTTATTGGGTGTGCAGGCCGAGGAGTCCCGCGAGGGGCTCCTGGTCCTGGGTCGGCATATCGTCCGGCAGTCAGAGGAGCTGAACTATGTCTGGCAGCTCGGCGCGATTCTGCGGCTGCAGCGAGCAGGGTCCGGGGCCAGTTTTCTGCGCTGGCGTTTGCCGGATCATCAGGCCGGTGTGTCCGGTGTGCCATTGTGGGAATCGGTCATGCAGAAGCAGATTGATGTGAGCGTCAGGCAATCACTGCTGGCCATGGAGCAGGATCGGGTGGCGTTCAATCTGCAGATGAGTATCTGCAGTACGCTGATCCGGCAGTCAGCGGATGGGCTGACGAAGATGGAGTCGGCAGAAAAAGTGTGGAGTGAGGAGCGGGTATGAGTGCTGATAACAAGTCAGGCGGGAGTATGTTGGATGAGCTGGATCAGTATTTCCACGCGCTAGCTGTGTTGATTCTGGGTGTGATGATTATTGTTGCCCTCTTCTTGGGTGTTAAAAATGGTTGGTACAGCTGGGTAGATGCAGGGCGTGTTCAGCTACACGAGGCGTCCCAGCAATTGGATAAACAACTCAGTGATGCAAAGGATGCAGGTGTAGTGCGCATTGAGTCTGAGGCTGGCTCGGTTATTGATCCCTACGAAACGACAGCCACGGTGACGCTGAGGGAGGGGGAGAGGGTAATTACCTTTGAGGCATTTGGGCTCTATCAGACCGAATTTCCGGGTGAGAGCATCACCCGTAGTGGCCAGAGTAGCGCGTTTGTCGCACGCTGCATTGCTCAGCATCTGGTCATTGATCTTCAGGAAAAGACGCCTGCCGTCACCGTCACAAAAAATTGTGGCCATTATGACAACCGGGACACCGTACCGCCTGCAACGATGTTGTCGATAGCGAAGGTCGCGGTGGGGGTGGTGCTGAACAAGAGTATGGAGGCGGTACGGTGAGACCTGTCTTCACACCCAAGTCAGCCAGTAGCTGAGGCGGCGCCCGGCCCCTGCGGGGCTAGCATGTCTGTGGGTGTCCTGCCGGATACCCCGTGGGGTGGCTGGGCACCGCTGGCCCCTGCGGGGCTGGCATCACGTCGGGCCACTGCGTGGCCGGTGGTGCGATCCGTTCCGTGTTTTTCTCCTGCCCTTCTGTTGCTGCCTGCCGTTTTCGGTACGTTGGTTTTGTACGTTGCCTGGTGGCATTCCTTCCTTCGCCCGTGAGGGTTCCCTGCGGTATTTGTCGCTGTCTTTTCTGATCCTGTGCCTCGTTGATATGTGATGTGCACAGGGGATGAGGTGGGAATGCAGCTGATTTTGTGTGAGAAGCCCAGTCAGGCAAAAGAGATCGCGTCCTTGGTAGGCGCAAGCAAGCGCGGTGAGGGGTGCTTGCTGGGGAATGGCGTCATAGTGACCTGGTGCATCGGTCATCTGTTACGGATGGCGGAACCCGACGAGTTGAACCCGGACTGGGCGGAGTGGCGGCTGGAGCAGCTGCCTATGATTCCCAGCGAGTGGACCATGCGGGTGGACCGTGACAAAGCTAAACAATTCAAAGCGATTAAGTCTCTGTTATCTCAAGCCACGTCAGTGGTCATTGCGACCGATGCGGGGCGTGAGGGGGAGATGATCGCCCGTGAGATCCTGGAGCACTGCAACTGGCGCAAAGGCCCCGTGCATCGGTTGTGGACCTCTTCTCAGGATGAGGCCACTTTGCGCAAAGCGCTGGCATCACTGTTGCCCGGTGCCTCCAAGGAGCCCCTGTACTGGTCGGCGCTGGCCCGATCCCGTGCCGACTACATTGTCGGTATGAACATGACCCGCCTGTATTCGCTGCTGGCCAAGCAGCAGGGTTATCAGGGGGTGCTATCCGTCGGGCGAGTGCAGACGCCTACGCTGGCACTGGTGGTCGCGCGGGATCGGGAGATCGCCCGTTTTGTATCCAAGCCGTTTTTTGATGTGGTGATCACGTCTGCAGGCGGCCATGGCCGCACCTTTGCCGCGCAGTGGTTACCCGTGGCCCAGGTGGCAGATGAGGAGGGGCGTTGTATTAACGGCCCGATTGCGCAGCAACTGGCTGCCCGACTCCGGGGGCAGGCGGCACAGGTCGCTTCTGTGGAGGTGAAGCGAGTGCGTGAGCAGCCTCCCCTGCCCTTTAGTCTGAGCGCCTTACAGCAGGTCTGTGACCGCAAGTTTGGTTTTGGGGTGCAACAGACACTGGATATCGCTCAGTCGCTGTATGAGAAACATAAAGCCACCACCTATCCCCGTTCGGATTGCAGGTATCTGCCGGTGGCGATGCTGGATGAGGTGAAACCCGTCCTGCAGGCGCTGGCTCAGTCCGATCCGTCCCTGGGGCCGCTGGTGATGCAGCTGGACAGTCGGCTGCGGTCATCAGTCTGGAACGATGAAAAAGTGAATGCGTCAGACCACCACGCCATTATTCCGACGATGGGGGTGATTGATCTGTCGGCGATGACCGAGGACGAGCGTCGGGTGTATGAGCTGATCCGTTTGCATTATCTGATGCAGTTTATGCCCGCTCACGAGTATGACCGAACGGAGGTGATGTTGGTCGCACTGGGGCAGCAGTTTAAGGCCGTAGGCAAAGTGGTCGCCGTTGCCGGATGGCGGGCGCTGATGGTCAAATCTTCTGCATCGGCTTCGTTGTCTGCTGACGGGGCGGAGTCTGATGAGGCTGAGAATAGCGATGCCGGCGGGCAGGAGTTGCCCCCGTTGGAGCAAGGACACGTTTGCCCGGTCACCGATGCCCAAGTCGTGGAGAAGAAGACCACGCCGCCCAAATTTTTTACTCAGGGGACGCTGATCGCGGCGATGAAGGGCATTGCGCGCTATGTCGCTGATCCGCGTCTAAAGGCCAAACTGAGCGAGACGTCTGGCATCGGTACCGAAGCTACCCGGGCGGCCATTATCGAGGGGCTGATCAAACGGGGGTTTCTGCTGAGCAGTAAGCGATCCGTGCGGTCTACCGATGCCGCTCAGTCACTGATTGATGCCCTTCCCCAGCCGCTCACCGACCCCGGTACCACCGCACTGTGGGAGCAGGCGTTGTCGGCCATTGAGCAAGGCCAACTGACACTGGATCAGTTTGTCGCCACTCAGGCGCAATGGATCACTCATCTTGTTCATGAAGCCAAACAGGCCGGGCGCGGGGCATTACAGATTGCCGCTACCCCAACACAAGCCTGTCCGCTATGTTCCGCGCCCATGCGCAAGCGCAGTGGCGCCAATGGCCCGTTCTGGGGCTGCACTCGTTATCCTGAGTGCAAAGGGGTAATGGATGGGGGAGGCAAGAAGAAACGGACACGCAAGAAGGCGGAGGGCGCGACCTGACGATGCAAAGATGTCGGTTGTGTTGGCACCTTTCATGGGTTGCACTGCTGACGTTTGCTGGTAATAATGGCCCGGCAAAACGTTGACCGCTGACGTCCAATAGCGGCTCCCAAAGACGCAGCCTGAGTGAGAGTGCGTCGCCCGATGTGGGTTCCAGGCCAGATCAACAAACAGGGGAACGAGGTTCCCGTACCGACGACGGTCACTGCTTTCCTCTGTTTGTTTCCTCTCGCGATTCTGCTCTTCTGTCTTCTGACGGGCAGGCATACCACCCAAGTTTTCTGTTGTAATTGAACAGTGAGCTTCGGGGTGTGCCTCTGGCCCCATGTTGTTCAACGCTGTGCCTGCCAGCCAATGCAGGAGCCGTTTGTGTGGGGATCCACGCCATTGATGAGGCCGCGGGCTACGATACCGGCCAGCAATCCTTGCGATTGCAGTAGCCATCCTTTTCCTGTCGCTTTGTTATCCGAGGTAGAGTCCGTCCTGTTGTGATGGATGTGTTCCGCTGTCCTGTTTTTCTACTGCTGTTATCTGTGAATGATTCGTTGTATCTATCCCTTCCCATGATGTGAGCTGCGGCGCTGCTGCAGCTCACCCTACCCTGCTGTATCCCGTCCCAACGCTTCGTTGTGGCGCTGTGTGTCGCTATGACGTTGCCCTACCTTGTTTCCCTATATTTTGATTTTTTGAATTTTTTGTTTTTTGCCTTTTTTGATGTGTTGTTGATGGGGGAAGCCCTGTCTGCGGGTCAATCCTCATGCGTGCGCTGAGGGTTGGCTGAGGTTCGTTGACTTGACTTCCCTCGGTGCGGCGGAAAAAATGGCCGCACGTTATCAGTCTGTTGACTGAAACCAGGTCGCTTCACCTAAGGCGACGACTAACCTGCGGGTTAGTGGTGATTTGCGTGGACAGTATCTCGGCTCATGGCTACGGCACGCACTGGCATTGCCAGCTGATACCACTTTCTCTGATTACGTTGTTCTGCTCTTTGTTTGGTCCGGCCCCTTGATGGTGTGTCCGGGCACACTGTTCCGCGTTTCCGTCCGTCAGGCATGCCGTCCTGAGGGCGCTACCCTGTCGGCTTTCTGATTGGATTGACTCGACAGGTGACCTTGTATGTCTACTCAACATCGTTCTCACGCTGATGCGTCTGAACAGGCGTTTACCTTTGCTGACTGCCCCGATCTGCATCTTGCAGACGTCGCAGACTGGCTCAAAAGCTACAGTGCAGCCTGTCCGTATGACATGGATGCCGTCGCTGAAACCGTTGCCCGGCACCAACAGCGTCGCTGGGAAAGCTCCTGCTCCATGGTCGATTTATCTGTCCTGCGTCGCTCTGCGCACACGGGGCTGATGATCGCTGCTCGTTTTGCCCGACGGTTAGCTGATCGCATTCAGTGATCTGACTGATCTTCCGTATTCGTTATTTCGACATTTTGTTATCACCCTGCTGGGAGTCTTTATTCCCTTCAGGGAGTCATGGCTTTCACGGGGTTCACTTTCGTTCCGAACCTTTTGGAGGCTCTACCATGACTACTCAAAATGCTACTCAGTTTTTCGATTTACACACTTCTGGCATTGGCTATATCAACCGCGTTCGCCTGGTTGAGCCAAAAAAAGGAGAGCCCTTCTGGGCCTGTTCTATCGCCGCCTTGCGGGGTGATACGAACAATGTGGAATACACCTATTTCGATGTCCGCGTGTCGGGCACTGAAGCAGCGCGTTTGATCGCTCGGTGTCAACAAGCGGTGGACGCTGGCAGCAAGATGCTGATCAGTTTCAAGATCGGTGACATCTACCCTGACGTATTCACCTATTCATCCGGAGATCGTAAGGGTGAAACAGGTGTCAGTCTTAAAGGCCGCCTTTTGTTGATCCGTTGGATCAAGAAAGATGGCGAAATGATTTACCAGATGCCTAAAGCGGACGACGCGAACGGTGCTCCTGCTGATGCAGCAGGCTCACCCGGCGCTAACGCGGCATAACTGCACATTCTTTTCTGCTTCACAGCCATTGACCCAGTGCTGATCTCTGATCGGTACTGGGTCTTTTTTTGTCTGAACAACTGCTACCAGGGGAATACTCGTTCCCTTGGGGCGGTATTCCCCCATGCTGGAGGAATACCGTGGTAACCACTCAACCAGAACGTACTGATCTGACCCGAGAAGACCGTCTGTTTTTGTCGCAACTCCAGCGTGGGTTGCGTGCAGAGATGGGCACGTTCTTCGACAGTCAGTTTGGTCGCTGTACGACCCCACTGATGGGCGCCTATATCGCATTGCAGGGTAAAAAAATTCTGCAGTACGACAAACGGCGCCCGTGGACATGCAAAGCCACGCCTCACTCCGTGCCCTACCAGACACCGCAGTACATGGAGATGGAGGCATTGCAGTCCTGGGGGATCGCCCTGAAACATACGATCTGGCTGGATAACCTCTGTGATGAGGGCGTCTATTTTGGCCAGTTTATTCCAGAGCAGATCCTGATTATGAGCCGAACCGGCGAGGTGCTTCAGCGCCACGATGGTCAGTGGTTCAGTGATTTTCTGCCTGTGGCGGATATTCCGCTGCACGAGGCCATGGCCAAAGGGCTGGATATCCAGAGACTGAACGAGCGCAGAGAGGGTAACTACAGCACAGCCAACCGGCTGTTAGTGGAAGCCCAGCGACTTCGTGAAGCCGTGTCGATGTCCCGATTAAACTGGCAGTTGCACGAGCTGAAGCAAATCCATGCGGTAACCCGCTGGATGCAGACCGCTCGGTAACGCATTTTTCTTTCGCTTTTTCATTACACCGCCACTGGGGGAAACGTTTTCCCTCATGGGGTGAGTGTTTCTCCTGGTCATCCTTGAACCCTGGAGATCCACGATGAACACGATGAAAGCCTTATCCACTGCCGCTGTCCGTATCCGTTCCACTTCCGCCCTGACCGATGACGACAAACGCTGGCTGGCCCAGCAACGCCGTGCACTTGAACTGGGTACCGATGTGTATCTGTTCAAGCGTCTTGGAGTGCTTCGGCACTGCCGTGCGGTGGTCTTGTTAGACGACGGATCTTTTCGTTATGTGCCCCTGCCTGCCCAGGTGTTAACGGCACAGGCCATGAGCCTGGCCATGGCGGCGGTTCGGGAATCAGCGTTCCGTGAGGTGCGTATCGAGCCCGTTCGCAATCCCTGGACCGGCTACGACATCAGTGGTTTCGGCTGCTACTTGTCCTTCGATGGCGAAAGCTGGAGTTCTTCGCTTCGCTGGATCCGTGAATATGAACGGATTCGGGAGGAACTGGAGAGCACGGTGCTGCACCCGTACTACACCAAGCGTGAGGTCTGGAGTGATCACCATTGGCGAGCTCAGATAGTAGAACCCCATCATGGGTTTGATCTGTCTGACATCGATGATGACGTGAACTGAGCCCCTATACCTCACTTTAACCACTTCACTTACCACCCACGGGGGAAACGCTTCCCTCTGGGGGTGTTTCTCCTGGTCATTAACGTGAACCCTGGAGATCCACGATGTCTGCAACCCCTTTTCATATCCGTTTAGCCGATCTTGATCAGCACGTGAACGAGGCTGTTCTGCATGCCGTCCGTATATCGGGGGCTGCGGAACTTGTTTATGAGCGCCATCTGCAGGCCGCCTATAAGGGGCTGTTGCAGAACGCGGATCCGGCTGAATACGAGGCCATCCAGGCTGTGCTTGAAAACGAGCACGGCATGGGGGCGGAAATGCCTGTGGTCACTGACCCGAGGCTCTGCCCTGATACCGGCATCGACAAAGACTATTGCTCCTGTGGCTGTTATAGCCTCGATGACACTGATGTTGTCGATGACGCTGATGACCTCATTGACGTCGACGAGCAGCATGTTATCGCTCAGGCGCTGGACAGAATGCAGCAGCATTTAGCGTCCGCGCAGTCCTATCTGGACGAAGGCGATTCTCAACAGGCCCAGTGCTTCGCATACGCCGCTGGTGAAGATGCCTGGGAAGCCATGCAGGCGTTCCCCAGCGCGTTAAACCTACCTGCGGTGCTGGCTGCGGCGTTTGAACGTAGCTGGCACGAGTGTGAGCGCCAATACCTCAAAACCTCGTGTTAACCATTTCACTACCACCCCTGAGGCACCTATTCCCTTCGGGGACAGGTGCTTCCCGTTATCCATTGGAACCTTCGGGAGCATGCTATGACATCAACTACCTTTTCCGCGCACGTGGTTAACACCGTCACGCGGATGTCTGAGGTGATCGTGCCTGGTTGCCTGATCATCATTGACAGCACTATTACGCTGGATGTGGCCTGCCCACCGTACTGCACGGCGCCGATACGTCTGACGTCGCAGGCGACGCTTGATCTCAACGCCTCGCTCAGTGTGGCTGAGGCGATGAGGGACGCGGAAGGGCATTTCCGCTACCTGCGCCATCTGGCACAGGTCAGTGTGGAACAGGCTGGTCCGCATGCCCCTGTTCTTCTTCCTGTCAGCATGACCATTCGTAGTCAGGAGGCCGATTTCAGGGGCGTGAACTTTCAACGCTACCAGGACGGCCAGTGGGAAGAGGACTATGCCCTGATTCCCCCTGAACAATGGCGTATGACGCAGGAGAAGATCGACGTCTTTGGTCGCACCTGCAGTGAGCTGATCAGACACGGAGACGTGCTTGAAGCAGCGGACTGGCAGGGGCGGGAAGCCGTACTGGCTGACCGGCTCAGGCTCTCCCGCCTTGTGGCGGGTGAACCTGCCTGATCTGTTTCACGCTTTTTTCACTTTGAACCTTCGGGAGAACGTTATGAACTCAACTATCGCCAGGGTGAACGCGGCACAAGCAGTGACGTGTCTGTGGGATGTGATCGTGCCCGATGGCCTGATCGTCATTCACAGTGACATCGCTTTTGAGCTGGGCTGTGCACCTTATTACTCCGGTCCCCTGCGTACCCGTACCACGACCCGTCTGCCGCTTCAGGTATCGGTCAGGGTGGCGGAAGCAATGCAGGTCGCGGAGGGGCATTTCCGGGAAATGGCACGCCTGGCTCAGGTCAGAGCGGAGCAGCATGGCCCGCATGCCCCTGTTCTTCTTCCTCAGTCCATGGAGATTGTCAGTATGGATCCTGTGTGTGAAGGCGCGGTACTTCAGCGCTACACCCAGGGGAGCTGGCAGGACAATGTGGTACTGATTCCACGTGAGCAGTGGCTGGCTACGCAGGCACAGATGGATCAGATCAGCGATACCTGGGTATCACTGATCCATCAGGAGCAGTATGCCGAGGCGTCGGCCTGGCAGGAGAAAGAGCATCGGCTGCGTGAGCAGCTGAGCTTGTCCTGTGTACTGGCCGGTGAGCCTGCGATTCAACAATGGGGACGTTTGCCGGGTTCACCTGAACCTGCCTGACGTCTGACTACACGCTGACGTTTCACATTAACCACCCTTGGGGAAACACTCCCCCAGGGGGTGTTTCTCCGTCTACTGTTTTGGAGAACACCATGATGAATTCACCTACTCGTTCTGCTTCGTTCACCGCTGTCACGCTGTTTCAGGCAACACCTCGTGCTCCACAGGAGATCGAGGCGCTGAAACTGCGCTGGCGTCAGGGTGGCCGGTTGTGGAATATCGAAAACTCAGACGGCTTTGAGGCTCACTTTGTGGAGCTGCTGGCCTATCGGCTTGAGTGTGAAGCGAACTCTTACGTAAAACGGAAAGAGCAAGCGGATCAGCATGAGCTGACCTTGCTGGCTGATCGTTTGGGGTGTCCTGACAACCTGGCTCTGGCCCGGTATGTGCTGAACCTGGAACGTGCTCTGTTGCGCTTTGAGGAGCCCGGGCTGCGCTTGCAGTCGGTGCGCTGATCAGCGTTCTCTCTCGTTACTGCTTTTTCTTTCACTGCCCATGGGGATCTGTCCCTATGGGCAGATTCCTTGCCGGCGCTACCGGGGTGTTCACCCCAGAGGTCCGTCATGGATACCACTGTTCTAGCGCTGTTTCAGTTCGCCGCCATGCTAATGCAGCGGCGTGCTGCGCAGTTTCCTCTCTCAAAATTCACGCACTCGGCGATGTTTTGGCCCGAATGTCCCTGGGCTGAGCCCGGGGAGTGTGCCGTCGACTGGCGATTGTTCGGTGGGCTGTCGCCCACGGAAGTCGCGGCGCTGTCTTCTGAGGATAGGCAGTGTGTGATGACCCTTTCTCTGTCGCCGGTCTGGCAGCAGTGTGTCACTACGCTGTTTGCAGAGATGGATGTCTGGCTGTCATCGGAGGTGGCAGCGGCATGAGTTTCTCTCTCAGTGCGGAAGAACGCGCGATTATCGATCGTGCGAAAGCCATTCTGATGGGGTCTCTACGAGAGCCAGGCGCTTCGATTCATACGGCGGACGCCGCACGCGATTATCTGTGGCTGCAGCTGGCCGCCCGTGAGCGTGAGGTGTTTGCAGTGTTGTTTCTTGATACCCGACACAGGGTTATCAGTTACGACGAGCTATTTTTCGGCAGCATAGATGCAGCACCGGTGCATCCACGTGAAGTGGTCAAGCTGACACTGCAACGTAATGCCGCTGCGGTCATCTTTGCTCACAATCATCCAAGCGGAGACCCCGCACCCAGTAATGCCGATATCGCCATCACCCGACGCCTCAAGGAGGCTCTGGCGCTGGTGGATATACGTGTACTTGATCATATCGTCGTAGGCCGAGAAGCCGTCTCGTCGATGGCTGAACTCAAACTGTTTTAACTCAACTACTCAACTCAACATAACCTTTGGAGGCCACCATGGCTGAACTGACTCAACCCATGACCCAGTCTCACTTCCTGCAGCTGCAGGACGAACTGGACCAACAACTACTTGCGTGTGCTATGGGCCAGGAGACAGACGATACGGATCTGCGTATCGCCGAACTCCATAGTCTACTAGATGACGCGCCCTGGGCTATGGTGCCCGGGGAGGGGTGTGTTCTAAAAACCGAGTGGGATGCCCTGTTTGCTGCATCAGCGTCAGCGGCAAACTGATCCTTTCTCTTTGGTCGTGATAAACGACGTGATGTGCGGCTCCTTCGGGGGCCGTTTTTGTTTCTGCTGGGTCTGGGGTAGGCATCATGACGTGTTTTGTAACCCCGAAACTTTGTAACTCGGCGGCATTTGTCTATATCATTTATATTGACATACCACTTAAATGAGCCACCAGCACACAGCACCACCGCACGTTGCGCTATGCATTCGGGACGGGAGAGACGGCTACGGAGAACGATGATGATACCGACTGACTACCATGACGATCCTAAACTCACTCTGCTGACAGAACAGCTGTATGAACTGCAGGTGCCTGCCAGTGTGTGCCTGTATGTGTTGTTGCGGAAGCGCGGTATCAAACTGGGCTTTTTGGCTGATTTTGTCGGTATGCCTTACCCAACACTGCTAGACAAGTTAGAAGTCCCCGGTCATCGCCGCCCCGAGGTGTACACCCGCATGCAGCTGGATGTCCGTACTGCCTTGGGGGTCGATATGATCGGCATCTATCAGGAGGCAGTGTTTGGTGGTGCAGGCTATGACTATGATTACCCTGCTGTTGTTGCAGCGCTGTACGAGGCCAATGTCGAGGGTGCGGTCGTCATCTACGTGCTGTTCAAATTGTATGGCCAGCAGAAGGCCTTGCAGAGTAAAGATGACCTGGCTCAGTCGATTCTTGAAAAACACAGCGCCATGAGAACTGGGCGCTTGATGGATACCTTGAATGCACGTTTAGGGACTCACGATGGAGTGACTCAGGACGTTGTGGCTGTTTTTGGGGTGGATGTCGCCGCCCTGTATGGCAAGAAGAAAACTCTCTGGCCCAAGCGGGACACGTCCGAGTGTGCTATTGATCCTGAGAAGCTTGTGGCAGAGTTACCCGGCAGCTATTACTCGGCCAAGTCGATGGAAGAGCTGGATGCCAAACGCCTGGATGAGTACCGCCAGATGATCTCCGGGGGCCGCAATGCACTGGAGGTGGCGCGTGAGATGCTGTCTCACAACATCATGCTGCGGGACGTGGCTGAAATAGTCGGGAAGACGCAGGACAATCTGTGTCATCGCATACCTAAAGCGGAGCGTGATGCTCTGCGTCGTCAGGGCATTGAACGCACGGCCACGACGTCCAGTTGATCCTGTTTTGATGTTGTTGTTTTTGATGACCGAATGGGGCTCCGCGTGAGCCTCATTTTGTTGTGGGGGCAATAAACCCTCGCTTGCTCCGTTAGGGTTGTTTACTGACGCGCTCAGTCACCTGCGGCACTGTGCCTCGCACAACGTTGTCGCGAGGTTCCTATGAGCAGTCCGTTCTATCCCATCCGTTATCGCCAGTGGCGTACTCCCCTGTTTGCCGGTCTGGCTGTTGCGCTGGCCTGCGGTGTGCTGGCCGGGTGTGCCCAGCAGCAACCTAAACCGGCCCCTGAACCTGTATCGTCGGTCAGCCCCTACCTGATTGCGCCTGATGTCTATGCAGGCGATCTGCCGGGTGTCGAAGCGGGGGCATCCCCTGCGACTGTTACCTATGGCCGTTATACCGAGGTAGCAGTGGGTCCAACCGTGGCCCAGCGCGATCTGATGGCACAGATCATCGATATCCAGATTCCTACCTCCATGTCGCCCAGTGTGGGTGATGCCGTGCGCTATGTCCTGGCCAAGTCGGGCTACAGCCTGGCGGCCCCTTCCTCCGTGACCGACCCGCTCTATACCGCACAGTTGCCGGCACCGCTTTACCGCATTGGGCCGATGACGCTCCGGGATGCGCTGCAAATCTTGGGAGGTCCTGCCTGGCAGGTACAAGTGGATGAACTGCACCGCCTGGTGCAGTACGTGCCTCGCCCGGGTTATGCCGCACCGGCAGAGGTGGTGGATGTCAGCACGTCAGAGCTGGTGACTGTGAAGGTGCCACAGGATGTCATGGAGGACTCTAACGCTGAGCCGACTCTCACTCATCCTCCACGTCGTCAGTCCGGTGATCGGTAAAGGGGGCAGAAATGACTCAGGATATGGAAAAGCAGCGCTCCGCACTGGATGTGCTTGATGACAACCAGCCCATTATTCAGCAGGCACCTCATCAGTCGTCGATTGGGGCGGGGGAATCACAACATGGGCAGCGTGGTGGACGTGTTGTATCGCGTTCAGGTAATGGCCTGGCCGTGCTGGCTCTGTTCTCGGGTGTACTAGCGTTAGGGGTGTCGGGTTTTGGGATCTATCAGAACCTGCAGCTGGGTTCGAGCGACCGGCAGCAGTCAGCGGTAATCAATGCTCAGGCCCAGGCGGTGGAAATGGAGTTGAATGAGCTGCGCAGCTATACCACGGGCCTGGAACAGAAATTGACGGCATTGTCGTCCACCTCAAATGGTCTTGTCGGGCTGGCGAGTCGAGTTGATGAACTGGAGCGCAGCCAGGGAGCCAGCGGTGCAATGACCGATGAGTTGCACAAAGTAGTGGCTGGTATCGCTGATCGACTGGGTGTTACGGAATCATCACTCACCGTGATGTCGGCCCGTCTCGATGCGCAGTCAGCTCAGGTGGAGGCCAATGCCGCTGCAGCTGTTCAGGCACGGCAGGTGGCGTCGACCACGGTAAAAAAGCCAGCGCCCCGCGCGGTAAGTAAGCCACGGGTGTTAGTACCTCCATTTATGGTACTGGGGGTCGAAGTCAGGGGCGGTGAGTCCTTTTTGTCGGTCGCGCCCTCTGCAACAGCATCGCTATCGCAGGTCGTGTTGCTGAAAGTGGGGAGCGTTTATTCCGGCTGGAGACTGCAGTCCATGGGCGATGGACGCGCGGTGTTCCAGGTCGGTGGCCGGTCGCAGGAGGTGGCGTTATGAGGTCGCTAACGTGGCTCGTTCTGGGGGTATCGCTGTCGGTGGCAGGATCGTGTCTGGCAGGCTCAGTGGGCACCTCTCAGTCTCAGGCGACCCAGTCGCAGGCTACTCAGTCTCAGGGGGTGCAATCACAGGCCGTCGACTCGACTGCCACCGCCGCGGAGTGGGGGCTGAGCGCCGATGAGTGGAGCCAGTATCAGCAGGCCATGGCCGGTCAGCGAGGAATATGGTCACCGGGGCTGGACCCGGTTACCACCCTTGGGGTCACCGCTAAGACAGACGCAGAGCGCCGGCATTACGCCGAGCTGTTTGTCAAAGCAGAAGCCGCTCGGGTGGAGCGGGAGTTGGCATTCCAGAAAGCGGTTGATGCGGCCTGGGCACGGCTACTCCCCACCACGCAGCCCATCATGGGGCTAGCCAGGTCGTCACCCACAACTTCTGCGTCTCCCTTCGGGGCTGGTCAGCCTGCTGTGCCCTCTGTGGATGTCATGAGTGCGGGACGGGTCGCACTCTTTGTGCGAGATAACTGCGTGCTCTGTGATCGTGAGCTGAAAAAACTACTGAGCCAGAACCGTCCGATCGACATCTATCTGGTCGGCAGTGAGGGTAACGACCGAACCATTCAGTTGTGGGCGCTGGCCCGGGGTATCAGCCCTGCCGCCGTCACGTCAAAACACATCACCCTCAACCATGATAACGGCACCTGGGCCGCCATGGCCGGGGCGGCTCATGCCGGGGACTTGCCCGGGATGATGCAGCAGATAGCCGGTGAATGGCGCATTGTGCGTGAGCCGCAATGAGCCGGCGTTGTCTGTTGCTCTCTGCACTGCTGTCAGGGTGGTTAGGCACGTCGGCGGCGGCCACAACCCGCTTTGTGCCACCGCCGTCGTTTCAGGTGGTGGCACAGGAGGCGGCAGTGCCGGATGTGCTGCTCTATGCCCTGACGCAGGCCGAAAGCAATGCTGGTTTGGTGGATGGCCGTTTCAGTCCATGGCCGTGGACGCTGAACGTCGCCGGTAAGGGCTTTCGTTATCACTCCCGCGCCGAGGCCTGCCGTGCCCTGCAGGAGGCGCTGACAAACTACCGGCCCGGCAATGTCGATGTGGGGCTGGCTCAGGTGAACATCGGTGTCCATGGCCATCGGTTCGCCTCCCCTTGCGCGGGGCTGGATCCGATGCTGAATCTGCGCACGGCGGCGCAGATCCTGCGTGAGCAGTTTGAGGCCAGCAAAGGCAGCCAATCGAATGCGGTAGAGGACTGGATCTGGGCTGCAGGCCGGTATCACCGGCCTGCAGGGGGTGAGCCCGCGGCGAAGTACCGGGCGACGATCAGGCGCTTTCTGCGCAAGCTCGGCGTGAGTGTTTAGCCATTGAGTAGGGATAAGGAGTGGATGATGCAGGGTAAGCAGCTTGTACCGGGTGTACTGGGGTGGATGTTGGCTTTGGCGATGAGTCAGGCCATGGCGCTGGAGGTCGTGGCGGATCACGGCGGCGTGCCGGCACAGCCGTATTACTCACCGATCAGCAATGTGTCAGACCCGGAGATCGCAGGAGAGCCCGCGCCGGTACGCCCTCCTCTGGCAGCGGCAGGTCTGCCCCGTCAGGTGAGTGTGGTCGACAGGCTGCCAGTGAGCAGTCAGTTGCAGCCTGGGCGCGTGGCTCGGCGTGCCGTGAGTCTGCCGGGGATGACGCCGCTGTTTCTGGTCGGCTACGACAACCTGAGCCTGCAGTGGCTCAGCGTCCGCGCGGCACAGTTGCAGCAACTGGGGGCCACCGGGGTGGTCGTGAATGCGCAGACGGCGGCGCAACTGGCTGAGCTGCAGCGCAGGGTGCCCGGGGTACCGCTGGTGCCGGAATCCGCCGATGACATGGCCTCACGGCTGCGCCTTTCTGGTTATCCGGTACTGATCACGGCCACGGCCATCGAGCAATAGGGAGACACTGAATGAGTATGTTAAAGGGAGTGCGGTTACCCGGAATCCCCGGAATACACGGACACAGAGCAACGTTTGGCACCACCCGCGTCGGCAAGAGCCGACTGGCTGAGTTGGCCCTGCGCCAAGCGCTGGATGAGGATCGCCCTCCCCGCCCCGCGTCACTGCATGCGGATCCTGTCGGCATGGCCGAAGAAGGGTTGGCGTTCAGCCAGGCCTGGGCACGGCTGAACATGCACCCGGATCTGTCGCGCTGCGCTGCCGGGGTAGCCGCACAGGTGGTGGAGGATGCAGCCAGAGCGTTGATTCCGATGGTGCGCCGGGCACGGGGGGTGCTGGACGAGTCAGTGAGTCATGCGGATCTGCAAGCGGTGATGTGCCCTGATCGCTCCGGGCTGTTTGCGCTGTGTGAGCGTTATACCGCGCACTATCTTGATGTGATGTCGCCGATTACCTGGACGCTGGTGTTCGACCGGCAGGCGCAGCTGCACCGCTCTGCCATTCCCCGTGAGTGGGTCGGACGGGATGCCCGTATGATCGCCATCGTGCAGCTGGTCCGTGAGCGGCAGCTGCGTATGGATGACAGCCTCGGCGCCACGTTGATCAGGCTGCTGGGCTTCAGTGCTGAACGGGTGAGTGGGCTGCTGGTCGCCGCCCAAGGGTTGTTAGCGGGTGAGGATGCGGAGCGTGCGGAGGGGGAGCAGGCATGACCGACAAGCATGTCATTGAGTCGTTGCTGCGCCCGGCGGTGGAGCTTAATACCGTGGCGGTGGCCGTGTCGGCGGCTTTTGTGTCAGCCACTGCGCCCTGGTCGCTGGCTCTTACACCCTCAGTGGGTTATGGCGTGGCCTGCGGCTTTGGTGTGTTGGCCTGGGTGCGCTGGAATGAGGCGTCTGTGGTGCTGCGCTACCGCCGCAATATGCGTCGTCTGCCGCGGTTTGAAATGACGAGCTCACAGATTCCGACCAGCCGTAATGCGCTGTATCTCGGAATGGGCTTTCGCTGGGATCAGCGTCATACCCAGCGGCTGCATTCTGCCCTGGAGCCCGAGGTGCGCAAGTACGTTGAGCAGCCCAAGGTATGGGAAAAAGCGCGGCGGCTGGAGGAGCAGCTGGGGGACTCCGACCGCCTGATCGCCCGCAGTGTTGTTAGATTGTTGAGCTGGGATCATGTGCTCAATCCGGTGCGGCCCGTACCGCCTGTCGGCGGCAGTCCGTTGTATCACGCCGTCGAGCCGGACGAGCGACAAGTGCTGTTGCCACTGCGTGAGCGCGTCGGCCACACCCTGGTACTCGGCACCACCCGTGTCGGTAAAACCCGACTGGCTGAGCTGATGGTGACCCAGGATATTCGCCGTGGGGAAACCACCATTTTCTTTGATCCCAAAGGCGACGCGGACATGCTGCTGCGCATGTGGGCCGAGGCCCGACGGGCGGGTCGTGAAGACTCGTTTTATGTATTTCACCTCGGCTGGCCAGAAATCTCGGCCCGCTACAATGCGGTCGGGCGTTTCGGGCGTATCTCTGAGGTGGCCAGCCGTATCTCCGGGCAGCTGTCGGGAGAAGGCAATAGCGCGGCCTTTCGCGAATTTGCATGGCGCTTTATCAATATCATCGCCCGTGCTCTGGTGGCGCTGGGGCGGCGCCCGGACTATCTGCAAATCAGCCAGCATGTGGTCAACATCGATGCCCTGTTTCTTGATTACGCGACATGGTACTTCCGTGATGACCCTGAAGTGTTCAAAACCATCGCGGACATGGAAGGCCGCATTAACGAAAAAAATACCCCCAGGCACATGCAGGGGAGAGAGAAGCGCGTCATTGCACTCGAACAGTTCCTGACAATGAAACGGATTTACGATCCGGTGATGGATGGCCTGAAATCAGCCGTGCGCTACGACAAAACATACTTCGACAAGATCGTGGCGTCGTTACTTCCTCTGCTGGAAAAACTTACCAGCGGCAAGATCGCGCAATTGTTGGCCCCGAACTATCTCGATCTGAGCGACCCACGCCCGATCTTCGACTGGCAGCAGATTATCCGTAAGCGCGGCATTGTCTATGTCGGCCTCGATGCCCTGTCGGATCCTGAGATCGCCGCCGCGGTCGGTAACTCGATGTTTGCAGACCTCGTATCGGTTGCCGGACATATCTACAAATTCGGGATCGATGACGGTCTGCCGGCACTGCCTGATGATGCCAAGGGCGCCCGCAGCAGCGCCGTGATTAACCTCCACGCCGATGAGGTCAACGAGTTGATGGGCGATGAGTTTGTGCCGCTCATCAACAAAGGCGGCGGGGCCGGTATTCAGGTCACGGCGTACACTCAGACCGCAAGCGACATCACGGTCAAAATGGGCAGCGTCGCCAAGGCGGGCCAGGTGGTCGGTAACTTCAACAATCTGATCATGCTGCGCGTGCGCGAGACGGCCACGGCAGAACTGCTCACCAGTCAGCTGGCTCGGGTGTCAGTGAAAGCCAAGACGCTCACGTCACGCAGCAATGATAATTCCAACCCCAACGACGATATCGACTTCACCAGTGCCACGCACGACGCCATCAGCACGACCAGTGTGCCGATGATTGAGCCCAGTAGCATTATCAACCTGCCGAAGGGCCAGGCCTTTGCCCTGCTCGAAGGCGGACGGCTGTGGAAAATCCGCATGCCGATGCCGGGGCGGGATGCCTCCGACGAGGCGCTGGTACCGAAGTCGATTGCGGATCTGGCAGCGCGTATGCGCGATGAGTACCGCACGGGTGAAGGGTGGTGGCAGGCCAGTGGCGGCATGCAGCTGAACAGTCTGCCTGCCGAACTGCAGGGCTGGCTGGACAGCCATCAGCAGGAGGTGCGTGCGTCCGGGGACCATGAGTCGTGGGATGAGCTGCATCTGCAGGGGCTGGAGCAGTCAGCACAGCAGAGTGATGCGCTGGAACAAACCCAGGGAGGCCTCCACTAATGGCACGCGAACCCGTTGATCAGGCGGAGCGCCAACAACAGCGACGGGTAGGCCTCTTTGGTCGCCTGTTCGAGCTACCGATCAGGGCACTGGGAGTGTTGATGCTGTCGCTGTTTTTCAGCCTGGTGATGGAGTGGATCGGCATCGCGTTTTTCTACCCGGAGCAAGGCTACGTCCATTCGCGGGAGATGATGGAGCGGGAAATGGGCTACTTCAGCTCGGATTTTCGTCACTCCTTACTGCATAGCCAGCCGGTGTTACTGGCCAGTGGTGTGGTGCAGAACGTGTATGGATGGGCATTTGTGAAGACCGGCTTTATGGCCTTTGCCGAGCAGGCCCGACAGCCGATCCCGGCGGAGGCCGGGAATGTGCAGCGCTACAGCCTGCTGCTATTTCGGGTGCTGGAGGACTATCTGCTGGCTGCGATGTACACCACGCTGACCTTTATCACGCGCGTGATGATCCTGCTGCTGAGTATGCCGCTGTTTGGTTTGGCGGGGCTGGTAGGCTTTGTCGATGGGTTGGTACGTCGCGACCTGCGCCGCTTCGGCGCCGGGCTAGAGAGCTCGTTCTGGTACCACCACATCAAGCGCTGGGTGGTGCCGTCATTTGTGCTGGTATGGATTATTTATCTCTCACTGCCGTTCTCAGTGCATCCGAATGTGGTGCTACTGCCCTGCTCTGCGCTGTTCGGGCTGATTGTGTCCCTGACTGTCGGCCAGTTTAAGAAGTATTTTTGACCGATTATTGAGTTTGGTTGTGTCGCCGGCAGGCATCCGGGAAATGACGGCGGCACGACTGAATACAGGGCCGGGGTAACACCCGGCCCTGTGCTTTTTAGTCATGCTGCCCGATGGGACAGCTTGTCGCCACCGGGGCAGCGCGCTACGGTGGGGGTGCCAGGACGGTCCTGGCACCACATAAAGCAGTTGTGCCCGACCCCGGTGGTGTCGGGTGCTTTTTTGCTTCATGGCTTGATACCTTTTCACGTGCGCTCACACCTCGGCCTGGTTTCCAGGCCTTTTTTATTTTTGCCCCGGTTCCCCTCGCCTTTTTCCTGTCGTTAACCCTTCTCGCAGTAGTGAGGGTTTGTTGCTGCTTGTATCTCCCTACCACTGTCAATCTATACACCTGTTCCAACCTATACAGGTGTTGCTGATGAAACTGGCATTCCTTTTACGTTTGTCCCGATGGCCACCCCAGCCGCTGCCCTATTACCTGGGAGTGGGGATCGCGCTGACCTCGCTGTCTGTGTCGGCGGCGTCCTCTGCGGAGCAGGAGGATCTGGCGCTGGTCCTCAAACAGTTGGACAGCATCCAGTTGATTCTGCAGCGCGCCGAACACGCAGAGCGTGACCGGACGGCGGGGCGCTATGCGTTCCAGTACAGCCGGGCGCGGGAGGACATTGCGCGGGTATCCCAGGGGATCAGCCAGTACCTGGCACCGTCGCGGGCACAGCCCCGTGATGCCTCCCAGCTGAGCGGGTCGTATCAGCTGGATCAGCGCGGCAAGGAGTAGGTCGTCATGGATGAAAAACAGCAGAAGGCCTTTGCGCTGGTCCGGAAACAGTTGGACAGCATCCAGTTGATTCTGCAGCGCGCCGAACACGCAGAGCGTGACCGGACGGCGGGGCGCCATGAGGACATTGCGCGAGTATCCCAAGGGGCTGGATCAGCGCGGCAAGCAGGAGTAGGCCATGGACGATAAGCAGCTGGCCGCGTTCAAGATCGCGGGCGGAGATAGCCCTGCAACGGGCTACCTCCTTTTCGTCGGCGGGTTTCTGACCCTCTATCTGCTGTGGTCCTGCTGGGTGCTGATCACTATCTGGCAGGGAACTGCCGGTATGGATCGGGATAAACGCTGGGACAAGGTTCAGTGGAAGGTGCTTCGCGTTGTGACCCTTTTTCTGATTCTGACGTGGTTTTTCAACAAGGCGTGAGGTGGCAGGAGCCACCCTCACCCACAAGTAGTGGGAGTAAGGAGTACATCATGATGTTGTTTCGTTTTGCGCGTTCCCTGTATGGACGCATGGGTAAGGCGGCTATGCAGGCGTATGTGGTGGTGGCCAGTCTTTTGCTCACGTCATCCGCCTGGGCGGCGCTCCCCAAAATGGAGGCGCCGTCCACAGGCACCGACGGTGGCAACCTGGCCACCTTCAAAGGCTATCTCTATGACGCTTTGATCGTAGTGGGTCTGGGATTGGCGACCTGGGCATTTCTGTCGGTGGGTTCCAATACGATAGCAACCTACAAGGCCTGGCGTATGCAGAAGGCTGAACTCAGTGAGCTGGGTCTGGTCGCCGGCATGGGGGTCGCACTGGTGATTCTGGTGCTTTACCTGGCCAACAAAGCCGCCGCCATTCTCGCGTGAGGCTGAGTCGTGAATAAAAACGAGGATGCACGCTACCTGCCTGAGCGGCTGAATCGGGAGCCCACGGTGATCCGTGGGCTAACCAACAACGAGCTGTTACTGGTCATCGGTAGCGGCGTGGTCGTCGGTCTGGTGCTGGGGGTGCTCATCGTTGTTCTGCTGCTGCCAGGTCAGTTGCCAGCCATCCCTACCAGTATGGCGTTATGCGGCTATCTGGCCCTGCGTTTTGGCAGTGACCGACTGGCGGCAGCCAAACGCAATAAGCCCGGTGCCTGGTTTTACCGCATGTTGGAGTGGCGGCTGCATCACGGCAGTGTCAGTCGCCTGTTTTTTCGTAAGGCATCACTGATCGATCAGGATGCGACCTGGTGGCTCCGCCGCGAGAGGGTGCAGCGCCGATTAAGACGGAAACGCCAGGACAGGCTCGACTGATGGCCCTGGATACCTCTCAGATACGACGCTCACGACTCGCCGCCCTCTTCTCACGCTGTGTTCCTATTTCACTCTGGAGTGTTTATGAGCCGACATCGCACTGCGCTGTCATCACGTGACTCGCACATCAGCAGTCTGCGACTGGTGATTGTACTGCTCGCCGCCCTGGCAGGTTGGACCTCCTGGGGTTGGTATACCGCGCCCCGTCATTTGACGGTTCACAATCCCCCCGATCTGCGTAGTGGATCGACACGCGCCTGGTGGGAGGTGCCACCGAGCACGGTTTACAGCTTTGCGCTGTACATTTTTCAGCAGCTGAACTACTGGCCCCGTGATGGGGAGAGTGACTACCGCGAGCGTATCGAGACGCTGCGCGCCTATTTCACGCCATCGTGCAAGGCCTGGCTGGATAGCGACTATCAGCGCCGAATGGGGAGTCAGGAGCTGACGGATCGTGTTCGTTCGGTCGCCGAGATTCCGGGCCGGGGGGTATCGGACGACCGTGTCCATATCAAAGACCGTGACCACTGGGTGGTGGATCTGGAGTTGATGCTGACCGAAAGCGTCCATGGCGAATCCGTCAAAAAGCTGGCCATGGTCCATCCACTGAAAGTGGTGCGCTGGGATATGAATCCTGAAGCCAACCCGTTTGGTCTGGCCCTGGATTGTTATGACTCATTGCCGGAGCGACTGGATGGCAGTGTGATGGAGGAAGGGAAATGAAGCTGTTGCATTGGGGTGGCCTGATGGTGGGGCTGGTGTTATCGCCGCTGGTGTCCGCCGTAGAACTGGTTCACTGGAACCGGGTGCCGATTAAGACGTCGCTGGCCGTAGGCCAGGAACGTATTGTGTATGTGGATCGCAATGTGAAGCTGGCTCTGCCGGTGGCCCTGGCCGATACCCTGCGGGTACAGATTGCCGGTGGGGCACTGTACCTCAAGGCAGCGTCTGCGTTTCCCGAAACCCGTATTCCGCTGCAAGTGGTGGAAACCGGCGAGATTATTCTGCTGGATGTGACCGCGCAGGACGCGGCGGCAGTCACCGCGAATAGCACGGCCTATGAGCCGATGAAGGTGTTGTATGGCGAGGCCGGGGATGACCTGAGCAGTTTTGGTATCACGGCAGGGCTGGCGTCCAGCTACGCCAGTGATGGCCTGCCGGGCAGTGCCGGCGCGGGTGCCGTGTCTGCTCGTGCGTCGGGTTCGTCAGCGAACAGCGCAGCGGCTCCCGCCGTCCCGCGCCCAACAGCCGATGATGCGGTAGCCGGCCGCATTGGCCGCACGGATGCCACGACACGGACGCCGGTCCCGATATCCCTCACGCGCTATGCCGCGCAGAACATGTATGCCCCGCTACGTACCGTCGAGGCACTGCCTGGTGTGAGCGCCGTCCCGGTGCGCGCCAAAGGCCCGCTGGGGTCGCTGCTGCCCTCGCTCGATGTCGATGCCCGTGCCGTCGCAGCGTGGAAATTATCTGATTACACCGTCACCGCTGTGCGCCTGATCAACCGTGCGCCCTGTGCGGTCCTGCTCGACCCCCGGCTGCTGAACGGGGATCTGTATAGCATCGCCTTTCAGCATCCGACGCTGGGGCCGGCAGGTAGTGCCGAGGATACCACGACGGCGTATCTGGTGACGCAGGGCAAGGGACTGGAGTCTGCCCTGTTGCCCCTGCCCTACCGCCCAGCCAAAGGAGCGCAATGAAATATGGCCGCAGTAAAAAGCAACGGCTTACTGAAGGTGATCATCCCTGCTGCGGTGATCGGTGCGGTCGCCATCGGTTATTCCGGTCTGCAGGGTGAAGACGGTGAATCCAATGCACAGGCGACACCGAGTACCACCGTGCGGGAGCTCACCCCCGAAGAGAAAAAGCGGTTGGGCATGGACGGCGCTCAGGATACGGTCTCGGCACTGGTGGCCAAGATTGATCAGATGCGCGATTCACAGTCGAAATCCAACCAGCTGATGCAGCAGCTGCTGGATGAAAACGGCACCTTACGGCAGAAAGCCGGCGATATGGAGGGGGCGGCCAGTAGCGCCGTCTCCAGCCAGCTGGCATCGGCGAAGAACGAGCTGATGGGACAGGTCGGTGAACAGCTGTCCCAGTTCGAGAACCGTATGAACACGGTCACCAGCCAGCTGAATGCGGTGGGCAGTGACGGCACAGGCTCTTCCATGGGGGGCGCGGGCTCCGTGTC
This sequence comes from Pokkaliibacter plantistimulans, assembly GCF_003194385.1. GTDB lineage: Bacteria > Pseudomonadota > Gammaproteobacteria > Pseudomonadales > Balneatricaceae > Pokkaliibacter > Pokkaliibacter plantistimulans. The sequence continues at coordinate 9,225 of NZ_LAPT01000076.1, read as the reverse complement.
GCTGCCTGCGGATGCGGGTTTAGGGGGGCTGGGTGGCACCGTAACCATTGCCGGGGAAACCTATATGTGGGTGGAGCCGCAAGACATGCGTAAGACTGACGCTAACGGCATGGTGTCCAGCACGGGCAGCCAGTTCAGCTTCCCCTCGTCGTTTAGTGAGGTGGGTTCGCTGGCTGATAAGGGGCTGAGCTCACTTAACAGTGCCACGAACGGTGCAGCGGCTCAGGTGTTGGGGAGTGCTGCCGAGGAGGACGCTGTGCCGGTGTACACCATTGCAGAGAACGCCACCCTGATGGGCTCGGTATCGATGACCGCTCTGCTGGGACGTATTCCCATTAATGGATCGGTGCAGGATCCCTATCCGTTCAAGATCATCATTGGTTCAGACAACCTGATGGCCAACGGCATCGAGCTGCCTGATGTTGCGCAGGCCGTCGTGTCTGGCGTGGCCACGGGCGACTGGGTGCTGAGTTGTGTTCGTGGCTCCATCACCTCCATCACGTTCGTTTTCACCGACGGCACCATTCGCACTATCAACGGCCAGAGCGAAGAAGGCGGGCAAAGTCAGGGCAACGGCTCATCGGCGTCAGGTGCCGGTGCGCAGGGAGCGACACAAAGTCTGGGCTGGTTGTCGGACCCTTACGGCATCCCCTGTATCTCCGGTGAGAAAAAATCCAATGCCATGGAGTACCTGTCGACTCAGTTCGGTTTAGGGATGGCCACCGCAGCGGCCTCCGCTTCTGCCCAGTCGGAGACCACGTCGGTCACCGGGACGGATGCGGTGGTCACTGCCGTCACAGGCGATGCGGGTAAATATGCGCTGAATAGCGGCATCGCCGGCGGCCTGGAGAAGGTGAGCGAATGGGTCGCTCAGCGCTACGGCCAGACCTTTGATGCTATCTACGTGCCGCCGGGTCAGTCGGTGGCGCTGCATATCACACGGGAGCTCAAGATCGACTACGAGCTCAATGGTCGCAAGGTCAGTTATCTGTCAGGGGCGGGTGGCCGTTCTGGTTCGCTGGATTAAGGGAGAGGATGTGATGATGAAATGTGCAGGTCAATGGATGGCGGTACTGGGGATGGTCGCGGTGGTGGGAATGACCGGCTGCTCGACCTCCAAAGACAAGATGTTTCCCACTAATGGGGCGACCATGATGGATATCTATCACGGTCAGTGGATCGATACCGCAGGGCTGAGCGGGATGGGCGGTACCAGCACGAATCAGCGTCAGCTGATGGATGCCCGCGCGTCACTGCGTCGCCCGCTGGGTGACGGTATTTATGACCAGCAGGCCCTGGCCACGGCAGGCAAACCCACTGCCGAGGTGATGGTCGCCCGGCAGGCCTGGGGCAATCGTGTGGCGGAGGTGAACGGGGATTATACCCGCACAGCGGCCAATGAAATTGTCAGCCAGTTCCCACGCCTGCCCAACCCGGATCTGGTGGTGTATGTGTCGCCCCACCTGGCAGGTAATGAGCCGGCCCCCATTCCAGGCTATTCCACGGTGATCCCGTTCTATTCGCGGATCCAGTACGCGATGCCCGGCGAACGCCTGGGCGATTACTGATAGCGAGGAGAGCTACATGGGCATCATGGAGAAAGTGCGGGACATATTCGCGCTGCAGGGTGACGGTCAGCATGTCGTGACCCTTGCGGACGGGTCACAGCATGAGCGGATTTCGCGCTCGAACATGACCATCGCCCAAGAGCGGGCGTTTATGAATCAGGGGCAGGAGTTTGCCTCGTTTGTCGATCTGCTGCCCTGGGTGGATTACAACCGTAAGCATCAGGTGTTTGAACTGGAGGATGGCAGTTCTGTCGGTGTGGTGTTTGAGATCAAACCCGTGATCACCGAAGGACGTGACGATGCGTTTATCGAAAACGTCCGTTTTCAGGTGCAGCAGGTACTGCAGTCGTCGTTTGATGAACATGACGTGGAGCCCTGGGTGGTGCAGTTGTATTGCCAGGATGAAACCAGCTTTAGCTCGTACCTGGAACATCTCGATGCCTATATCGATCCCATGATTGCGGATACCGAGTTTACCCAGGCCTATCTCAGGCAGATGGAAAACCATTTGCGGGGGATCAGTAAGCCCGGCGGACTGTTTGAGGACACCGCAGTGACGCGCAACCCCTGGCGCGGTCAGATCCGCCGGACTCGTCTGGTGTTATACCGGCGTTTTGAGGCGAGCTTTGACCTCAAGGGCCGCTCGACCGAGGAGGAATTTGAGGCAGCGGTACAGGACATCAATGACACCTGTGCCCGTCTGGTGGCGAACCTGGAGTCCATCGGGATCGATGTCCAGCGCTGCGATGGCCGCAGTGTGTTTCAGTGGCTGCTGCCCTGGTTCAATCCCTGCCCTACCCTGACCGAGGGGGATACGGAGGCACTGGGACGCCTGGCACATTATGTCGATGAAGAGCCCCCCGAGGGGCGCAGTCCGTTGCTGGATGATTTTGCCGAGTGCCTGATGTATTCGCATCCGGCGTCGGATGTTAAGCGTGGTGTGTGGCTGTTTGACCGTATGCCTCACCGCGTGATCATGATGAACCGCTTCAAGCAGGTTCCTCGCCCTGGCATCCTGACGGCGGAGCTGCGACGTGGCCGCATGGTCAATTCGCTGTTCGATTCACTGCCGGAGTCGACCATCATGGCAATGACCATGGTGATCACGCCGCAGGACTCCATCGAAGCCCATATCGATAAAATCCGTGACAGCTCATCCGGCCATTCCAATGATGCAACAGCGGCACGTAAAGAGTGCGACGTGGCGCAGCGTAAGCTGCTGGCTGGCGACAAAATGTGCCGGTTTAGTCTGGCGTTTTACGTGCGCGGCAAGGACATGGCCCAGCTAAACGAGCGGACTAACCAGATCATTGCCGTCACGCAGACCGCCGGTATTGAGATGGTAGACCCCCGCCATGAGGTGGCGCCGCTCAACAGCTATCTGCGCTGGTTGCCCATGAACTATAAGCCTGCAGAGGACCGCAAGCACTGGTATGTCAATCTGGCGTACTTCGATCATCTGGCCTCGATTGTGCCCATCTTTGGCCGCGCAGTCGGTACCGGCAATCCCGGTTTCACGGCGTTTAACCGGGGTGGCGGCCCCCTCACCTTTGATATGCTCTCCACCGCTGATCGGGCAAAAAACGCACACATGCTGTTGCTGGGACCGACAGGGGCCGGTAAGTCAGCCACCCTGGTAGCGATGCTGACACAGACACTGGCGATCCATCGTCCGCGCATCTTTTTGATCGAGGCCGGTAACAGCTTTGGGCTGTTTGCGGATTACTGCCAGTCACTGGGGCTCAGCGTCAATAAGGTGTCCCTCAAGCCAGGCTCAGGCGTCCGACTGAACCCCTTTGCCGACAGCCATTTGTTGTTCGAGTCAGGCCGAAGCTATGACCCGGATGACATCAGCGATGATGAGGCTGACGACAGTGATGATGACGAAGGCGATGCGCAGCGGGATGTGCTGGGTGAAATGGAAGTCGCAGCACGACTGATGATCACCGGCGGCGAAGAGCAGGAAATCAGGGAATATAAACGCCAGGATCGTTCTGCTGTGCGCCGTGCTATTCAGCAGGCTGCCGAAGAGGCGTATGCCGAGAAGCGGCAGATGACCGCCCCGGATCTGCAGCGGGCGATGCGCGCGATGTCACGTGACCCGGATCAGTCAGAGACTCGCCGCTTGCGCATTGAGGGCATGGCTGACGCCCTTGACCTGATGTGCGCACCGGGCTCGTTTGAGGAGGAGATGTTTGCCAAGGAGGGGACGCCCTGGCCAGAGGTGGACGTCACTGTGGTGGATCTCGCCACGTTGTCGCGTGAAGGCTACGAGGGGCAGCTGTCCCTGGCCCTGATCTCGCTGTTCAACCACATCAACAACATTGCCGAGCGTGATCAGTTCTCAGGGCGACAGATCGTGGTGCCCATCGATGAGGCGCACATTGTGACGGTCAACTCGCTACTGGCTCCCTATGTGGCCAAGATCGGCAAGATGTGGCGAAAGCTGGGGGCCTGGTTGTGGCTGGCCACCCAGAACATGGACGACTTCCCTGATTTTGCCAAGAAACTGCTGGGCCTCTGTGAATGGTGGGTACTGCTGGTGATGGAGCCTGCCGAGGTGGAGCAGGTGGCCCGTTTCAAGACACTGAGTGCCGATCAAAAACACCTGGTGTTGTCCGCCCAGAAGGAAAAGCACAAGTACACCGAAGGGGTGGTGCTCAGCAAGAATCTGCAGATGCTGTTCCGCTCAGTCCCGCCCAGTTTGTATCTGGCGCTGGGGATGACAGAGAAGGAGGAAAAGAAAGCCCGTAAGGGGTTGATGGATGAGCACGGTGTCTCTGAGCTGGAGGCGGCTCTGATGGTTGCTCAGAAGCTGGATAAGGCGCGGGGTCTGGGGGAAAACAGCAGTGCGGGGATGAGTGCCCGGCTCTGCCATCAGTTAAACCCGGATGGGATCTATTCGCCGCAAAAACCGGATTGGTATCCCCATCCGTACTGAGAGTGCGCAGCCCTATCGGCAGGAGTGGCAGTCACTCCGTAGCACGGCTGGCTGGAGCAGTTTGCACACCAGCCCGACTGCGGCAGTGGGTGGGCTGGCAGAGAGCCTTGAGGGGCTGGATAACGTGGAGGGGCTGCAAAGGGTGACGGTGCGTGAGCAGGTCACCCTTTGTTGTTGGTGGTCAGGGCGTGGGTGGGGCCAGTGAGGCCAGGCCTGCCTGGCGCCACTGTGCTACCGGCCACTGATACTGGTTCTGCACTTCGATCCACCAGGACTCCGGCAGCGGTGGCAGAATGCCACGGGCCTCTGCGATGGCCACACAGCCCATGATGGTAGTCAGGGGCATGGAGAAGGCATGGTAGTTGTCACGCATGGCAAACAGCAGGGGTTCGTCACAGCATTGGCTGGGCGGTGAGGACGGTGCCAGGGGTGATTCTGCCAGAGTGGCGGGATTACGTTGGGCCTGGTCCAGTTCGGACATGGTGGTCTCCTGATCGGGGTTGATGTGGGCAGTGTGGGCAAACAGGCAGGTCTGTGCGATAGCAAACTCTCGCTACGGCACAGAGGGTTGGTGGCTGATCCAGCGTGGCCATGCCTTTCCTGTCTTTATGGGTGTCTGACCTGCCTGTTTTTTCGCTTTCGTCATCAAAGCGACATCCCCCTGTCATAAACCGGAACTGCCGGGCGTCACTGGTTACTTAGTAGGCAATCGATTCGATAGCTGGTGTCGTCCAGCTTCGTTGTTAATTTTCACACTGCCCAGGGATGGTTATGGTGTCTATGTCTTCTGCTTTTGTCTCTCCTCCTGCTGCTATGGGTGATCAGCCCCCTTCGCTGTCTGCCTGGATGCGTTCGGTGCTGTCGCTGGACGGTGCCGGGTCAACGTCGTCTGCGACGTCACCGGAGGGGGCAGGAATACTGCGTCTCTCCCCTACTCTCAGCCAGCTGACGCAGTGGTTGCGTCAGGCTCAGCAACGGCTGACCCGGCACCGTGCGGCACTGGAACCTGGGGCGCCGGAATTGTTGTACGTGGCCACGTCGCTGGATGCGGAAACCCTGGGGACCGGCTTTGCGTTGATGGGGGACTGGGAGATGGCCCGCTGTTACTGGCAACGGGCCTGTCAGTATGGTTTGCAGCCGCTGCACATGGCTCAGGCGGCATCGGCTGATGACGCGCTCATCCAGGGCGCAACGGCCTGTGATGCACTGCGTCTGGGGGTGTGCGCGCTGGCTGCCGGTGATCGTGCGCTACTGCAGGAGATTCTGCAGCAGTACCCGACCGCTACTCCTCGCCTGACGCATCAGGTGCCGGTACTGGATGGTATGGCCGACAGTCTTCTACAGGCCATGGGTGCCTGTTTGGCGGGCTATACGGGCATGGCCCGGCAGGTGCTGCAACTGGGCATGGGGCAACTGCCGGGGGATCCGGCCCTGTCCGGCTGCTATCAGGGGCTGGTGAACATGGCCTGGGCGCTGCTCGGGGTGCTGAACCAGGATCAGGACACCTTTAATGCCGGTCTGATGGGGCAGCTGGCCGTGCATTATCAGTGGGCGCTGTGCAGTGGCCGGGATGAGGAGGAGGCCTATATCTGTCTGTCGGCACTGGCCATGGTCAATCTGGGGCTACAGTGCGGCCTTGAACAGCAGGTGTTTGATGTGTTGATTCCGCAGGGGCTGATCAGTCCGACAGGGTGAGTGAACGTCCCCCGGTGGTGAGGTTCAACACTGCTGGCACAGTTGTTCTTTGGGCAGTAGCTCCAGTTCGGTAATACGCAGGTAGGTTCGGATTAGGTGGGCGATGGCCACCCCGTGCAGCAGTAAGGCAATGTTGCCTTCATTCCAGAAACCGGTGAGGTTAACGCCGTCTGTATCGCAGAGTACCCCTCTGGCCAGTACCACCAGGGCTACTAGCAGCCATCCGCTGGCCCAGTAAATTCCCCGTGTGAGGGTTGTCTGCTTCAGTGCCTCCAGGCAGTCCTGGTAGGTGGTGTAGTCCTGTGCGTCCTGTTGAGGTGGGCTGGCAGGGTGTGCGGTGTTCGGTGACATGGGTCCGTCCGGTGGTGAATGCGTAACGTATGTAACAGCTGAGTATCATATTGTTGCAGTGCAGTTCCCGCCCTGCTCTCCCCCTTTGGTCGCAGGGGTGATGATGGCCACGGCGCGTGCAAACCCTCTTCGGGGTGGTGAGGGTTGTTTGCTGTGGCCGCTTCCGGGCTTTGGCAGGATGGCGGAATACCGTCCGTGACAAAGTGAAGGAGAATGATCGGAATGACACAGGAAACCAACGACGTGAATGAGGCCATGCGGAATCTGGAGGACGTGACACCGGAGAACTTCTGGGAGAAACGGGAGGCGTACCGGGCATGGCACTACCAGCAGGCATGGCGTGACTTGAGATGGTATTCGGTGGGGTCGCTGGTGTGGTGGCTGATGCTGAGGTTGTTTCTTTGTGGCGTGGTGTACGCTGTCGCGCTGGTCGGATGGCTGGTGATCCTTGATGCCCTGTTTGCTGATGGCGAACTGCTGGCAGCAGGCGGGTTGACCTGGGCAACGGCAGGGGCTTTTTGGATCGGGAGTGCCCTCCTGCTCTTCGTGGGGTGGTGGGGAGTGCGGCCCTGGCAGTCTCCTGTGGCCCAGCGGGTTGCACAGGAAATGGATCGCTGGTGGGACCAGCACGGTGACAAGCTGCCCATGACCAGCCTGAAACGGGCCGCTGTGTCAGAGGCGAACAAGGCATGACCTCGATGAGAGAGACAGTGGAGGCGGCTGTGGCAGCGATTGAGTATGCGTTGCAGCTTGGGTCGGGGGATGACGGGCCGAGCGGCCAGAGGCACCTGAAGAAGTGTTTGGTGCGGATCCGCTGTACAAGGCTGGCTGAATCAGTGGCAGGCCAGCCTGGCTGTGGCAGTACGTGGTGGTAGGGAGACTGAGGCAGTCTTTGTGTGGAAATGACTGGGAACGGTCATGGGGCGCTGAGGCAGTCAGTCGATGGCTGATGTGTGGCAGAAGGTGTGGGCCAGACGGCTCAGGTATTGCCTGTTGCGGTGGGCGTAGCACTCGGGGCGCCGGATGGCGATATGGCGCGGCGCTTCGACGCCGATCCATACCTGCTGCTGCGATTCGGTGTCTTTGACATCGTAGACCAGCAGGATGATCTGGTGGCCATCGGGTTGGGTGATAATGATACGTTCACCGCGATTCCGGGTCAGGATCAGGTGGCCATGCCACTGGGCCTTGAGCAGGGTCTGCTGAAAGTACGGGCTCTGCTTGATGGTGATCAGGTAGCGGATAAGGCCAAAGGCCATCCGGGTCGTAGAGCGATGAGAAGCGCGGGACATGGGTTCCATCCTGGATAAGTCGAGTGCCAGCCTGCCACCTGCTGTGTTGCCTGTTTCCAACAAGCCGCAGACTGGCCCTGAATATTGTTGAGGGGTTGCCCTGCCCTGTCAATGTGGCGGGGGCATGTTGAAACGGCCTGGAATGAGTCTGGGCCATGAACTGAATAAGGAGAGGATGGTGAGTAAGCGCCCCGGTGGACCCGGTGTTGTGGTGCCGTTGTTTGGTGAGCGCACGGCGCCACCCGCTGCAGGTGAAGTGAAGAAGGTCAGCCCGGTGCCCCCGGTGCCGGATTACCGCCACGAGTACCCCTGCTCCGTGCTGGATGTGGCAGTGGGGGTGGTGCATGTCACCGTGCTGGCCACGTCGGAAACAGTGGCGCTGGAGGAAGCCTATCAGGCCGCCAAGCGGCGTGGCTGTCGCAATATTATCGACATGGCCATAGGGCACATGACCGAGCAGGAAATGGCCAGCCGGCCTCAGTAAGTCGGTCTCAGTACGGCGTCAGTAGTAAGGTGAAGGGGGATGTCAGTGGTCGGCACTGACAGGGACAGTCGGCTGTGGCAGGTCAACTGGGTGTATTCAATGACAATCAATAAGGAGTGCAGCGTGGGTGTGATGACCGCCAGGGTGAAGGCAGGGATGGGTGTGATGGTGTTGGCATCGGTGGGATTGTTAGCCGGCTGCAATGATCTGTATACCAAGGATGGCAGCTGCGTCACCTGCTTCAAGGATCCGTTTGGGATTGTGTCTGTCAGTTCAGGGACCACCACGGATAGCAGTGGTCCGCGCAGCATCGGCCTGGGTGCCCCGAACAACGCGCCCTATTCCGAAGGCCGCCATGTGGTGAGTATGGCCGTGAATCAGGATGTGGATCTGGTGTTTATTCGGATGAAACGAGAGTTTGGTTTTCAGTCCCCAGAGGAGCTGAGGGCTGCCCGTGGTGACCTGGCCTCCCGTATGAGAATGCAGGACGCTGGCTGGCGTTATGAGGCTACGCCGGGCGTGACGTATCACATGCGCAGTGATGCGACCGTGAGCGGTCAGGACATTGTGCTGGATATGGTGATCGACAAGCTGGGGTCAGGCAAAGCGGCCCTGACCATGACGTATCGCAATCCTGCCGGTGCCAATGTCAGCCAGCTGGAGTCGGCCCTGAAAGCCCGGGTGAAGAAGGCGCTGGGCTGAGGTCGCTGAGCCTTGTGTGTACTGTAATAGGGTGTCTCACTGCCAGGTTGATCCTGGCAGTGTTGTTTTGGCTGGCTGTCCCTTGTGCCAGTTCCATGACGCCTGCAGGGGTGGTATCACTATCCCTGTCAGGGAGGTCACGATATGCCTCTGACCACAACAAGAAAAATCGGGTATCCGTATTTCGTGATT
>NZ_LAPT01000075.1 GCF_003194385.1 Pokkaliibacter plantistimulans | reverse complement strand
CCGTTTTATCGGGCCGGTGCAATAACCTAACAGGCTGTTGAAAAACGTTATCGAGGCAGCAGAGACAAGGAAATACCCCGAGGGCACAAGAAACAGGCGAAAAAGCGGAGTTTAGTGGACTAAATGAGCATTTGACTCGCTTTGCTCGCCCCTTCGGGGCCGTGCTAAAGCACGTTCAGCCTTCGGCTGTGAGCCTGTTTTTGACGCGGTATTCGGCAACGCAGATAGATTTTCAACGACCTGCTAAGGTGGGTAGCCAGAACGAATCCAGACGCTGGCGACGCACTTGAATTTTTACTCGCCTCCAGCCGCAGGTCAGTTTCTGAGAACGTGCTGACGATCTCACGAGCGGGAGCCAAGCAAGGTGAAAAGTGCTGAGGAAGCGGAGTTTGGCTGTCCTGAATGAGTATTCCGCAGGGCTTTTCAACGCAGTGTGGCCGACGCACAGCAGATCGTGAACATGTTCTGATATGCGCCGGCCTGACAACAGGAGTGGATCATGCCTAGTGTAGAAGGCGCTAAACCCTGGTATCGACAACCCTGGCTGTGGTTTGTCCTGACGCCAGTGATGGCCTCAATGGTAGTGGGCTCGAGCTTTGCCATTATCTCTGCCTATACCTTTGATGGTGTGGTCAAGGATGAGTACCGCATTGCAGCCAAGGACACACTGGCTGTCACCGCCAAAACCGACAAAGCGCAGTCACTAGGGCTGCACGCCACCGTCAAACTGGATGACATGACCGGAGAAATCGTTGCTGACCTGCAATCGACCCAGATTAGCTTCGACTACCCACAGACCTTGCTGCTGGATATTGTGCATCCGACCGACCAGCATGGTGATCTGGTGCAGCCTCTGCGGCAGGTGGCGGGTGGCCATTATATTGGCCAGCTGGGGCATACCCTGCTGGGCAAGCGCTATCTGGTTCTGCATCCGCAGGATGACAGCTGGCGTGTGCAGGCCGAACTGCATCCACCCTATACCGAACCCGTCACACTCACCCCTCAGCGTTTCAACTGACGATGCCCCATAGCTGCTTTCATTGCGGTCAACCGCTGCCTGCTGATACCACCTGGTTCGTGACGGTTGGGGGCGAGCCCAAACCCATGTGCTGCCCCGGTTGTCAGGCCGTCTGCCAGACCATCATGGATGCAGGCCTGGGTGACTACTACCAGCACCGGCAGCAGGGTAATCTGCCAGCTGATCTGGCGCCGCAGTCGCTGACCAGCGAGCTGAGTGATGAGCTGCAGCTGTTTGACCAGCAGGCGCTGCAACAGGATTTTGTCGAAGATACCGGGCAAGGACACAAACGAGCCGTATTTATTGTCGAAGGAATTACCTGTGCTGCCTGCATCTGGTTGCTGGAACACAGCCTCAGAAAGATACCCGGTGTAAAGCAGGCAACGGTGAACCTCACCACGCATCGCGCCACCCTCGAATGGCATCCTGATCAGGTGCTGATAAGCCACCTGCTCGGCACTTTCTACCGACTTGGCTACAAAGCGTACCCCTATCAACCCGATGCCGAGGAAGCGCGCAATATCAAGGAAAGCCGCAGTGCGCTATTCCGCCTTGGTGTCGCCGGTATCGGCATGATGCAGGTGATGATGTACGCAGTTGCCCTTTACGCTGGCGCACTGCAGGGCATGGAAACCAAACAGGCGCAATATCTGCGGCTGATCAGCCTTATTATCACCACCCCTATCGTCTTCTATTCCGCGCAACCCTTCTTTATCGCTGCCTGGCGTGATCTGCGCAGCCGTCACCTGACCATGGACCTGCCCGTCTCCCTGGCTATCGGCATTGCTTATCTGGCCAGCCTGTGGTCAACCTTTGCAGGAGGGGGTGCGGTCTACTTTGACTCCATCACCATGTTCACCTTCCTGTTATTGCTCGGCCGCTTTGTGGAAATGCGCGCCCGCCACCGCATGGGTAAAAGCGGCAACCAGTTAAGTTCCATTCTGCCCACCAGCGCAGTGCGCCTGAACAGTGAAGGTGAACAACGTGTGGCGGCAAGAGACTTACTGGCGGGTGATCGTATTCTGGTCAAACCCGGCCAGCTGATACCCGCTGACGGCATGGTCGAGTCGGGCCATAGTACCGTTGACGAGGCCATCATTACCGGCGAATCGGTGGCTATCGTCAAAGCGCCCGGCTCTCAGGTGCTGGGCGGTGCGATGAATGTCACCAGCCCGCTGACCATCAGGGTGCAGAAGGTTGCGCAATCCACACGCGCCTCTGCCATTGCCTTTCTGCTTGAGCGCGCCTTTGCGGACAAACCCCGTACCGCGATTATTGCCGACCGGGTAGCAAGCCGGTTTGTACTGGCCGTGCTGATCGTATCAGCGCTGGTGGCCATTGTATGGAGCGTGATTGATCCGGCAGATGCCTTCTGGGTCACGCTGTCAGTGCTGGTGATCACCTGTCCCTGTGCACTGTCTCTGGCCACTCCCACCGCGCTGACTGCAGCAACTACGGCATTGCGTCAGCGTGGTTTTCTGATTACACGAGGACATGTGCTGGAAAGTCTGGCCAGCATCACGCACGTGGTATTCGACAAAACCGGCACGCTCACGGAAGGCAAGCTTGTGCTGCACACCACCCAGCCTCTGACTACCATGAGCGCCGCAGACTGTCGCGTGATCGTTGCCGCACTGGAACAGGGGTCAGAGCATCCTATCGCCCATGCGTTCAAACCCTATCAGGAAAAAGCAGCAGACAATCTGCAGAATCATGTCGCTCAGGGCGTCGAAGGCAGTATTGCCGGTACCGTCTACCGCTTTGGCAAAGCGGACTTTGCTGCCGAAAAGCTAGCCACAACGCCTGCCTCCCCGTCGGAACACGGCCAGTGGTTATTGCTCTGTGATGAGTATCAGCCGCTGGCGTGGTTTCAGCTGACCGACGCTTTGCGCCCTGAAGCTCATGAGGTGGTCAGCCAGTTATTACAGCGAGGTATTCATGTCAGCCTGCTGAGCGGTGACCAGCCTGCCCCCGTTGCGGCCGTTGCGGCACAGCTGAATATTTCAAACTGGTTTGCCGGTGTTTCACCTGAGCAGAAGCTGGAAAAAATCACAGCGCTGCAGGCTGCGGGCGAACAGGTATTAATGGTCGGTGACGGCATCAATGATGTGCTGGTTCTGGCCCAAGCTCAGACATCGGTCGCCATGAACCAGGCAACCGATCTGGCCAAAACCAGTGCCGACAGCATGCTACTGAGAGCCGACCTGCGCCTGCTGCTACAGGCCATGGAGGTTGCACAACAGACCCGCCGCATCATCTGGCAAAATATCGGCTGGGCCATTGGTTACAACCTGCTGGCATTACCTCTGGCAGCATCAGGAATGATCCCGCCCTATCTTGCTGCTGTCGGCATGGCCAGCAGCTCGCTGATAGTGGTGTGCAATGCCATGCGCCTCGGTCGGGACAAAAGGCTCACTACACCAAACTCCCCCTCCCTTTCCACCCAGCCTGCGTGAGTGCCATGGACATAATGTATCTGTTGATTCCTATCGCGCTGCTGTTCATCGGGCTGGCCATGTATTTCTTTTTCTGGTCCGTCAAGAACGGTCAATATGACGATCTTGACAGCCCGGCACACCGCATTCTGTTTGATGAAGACAAAGACATGATTCCTCCTGCCCCCTACAGAGGCGAGCATGAAGAGCAGGCGCAAGCAGAAGTCTCTGGCGCCAAGCATGACGATTCACGGCAGCAACCATGATCAGTCTGGACCTGAGCGCGGCTTTTCTTATCGGCCTGATGGGGGGCATGCATTGCTTTGGTATGTGCGGGGGCATCATGACCGCGGTAGCAATACAAGCACCCACTGCTCAACGCCTACCCCTGACCACTGCCTACAATCTGGGGCGTATCAGCAGCTATATGCTGGCCGGTGCTGCCAGCGGGGCACTGGGTGCCACACTGGATTTACACCAGTTTCCGATATTGCGCCTGCTGGCCGCTGTGATGCTGATTCTGATGGGCCTGTATCTGGCTGGCTGGTCAACATGGCTTAGCCATGTCGAACAGGCTGGCCGCGGTCTCTGGCGCTGTATCAGCCCCCTGGGGAAACGCTTGCTACCCGTCAGGAACGTCCGGCAGGCGCTGGCTCTCGGCATGATCTGGGGCTGGCTGCCCTGCGGGCTGGTGTACAGCACCCTGACCTGGAGTCTGGCCAGTCACTCCTGGCTGGATGGCGCCCTGATCATGGGTCTGTTCGGGCTGGGGACGCTGCCGGTGATGCTCGCCACCGGCTGGTTCTCCCATAGTTTGAAAGGACTGGTGCAACAGCAGTGGTTACGCCGTCTCGGGGGGATGCTGATACTGCTGTGGGGCTGCTATAACCTGAGCCTCACCCTGCCCTCCATGATTCCTGCACTTCCTTTACATCTTTCTGTCAGCCATTGATCTGGATCATGCTGAGGTGTAACTGAGCTATCTATACTTTGCCGTGGAGCTAAACAGGAGCCAAACTGTGAGCCACGTCAATCTTTCTCCCTTACCCGACCTGCATCCTGTCTGGGTGCCGGAACTGATCAGCCGCTATGACAGCGCTGGTCCCCGCTACACCTCATACCCGACCGCGGTGGACTTTCGTACTCTGGAGGGCAACGACATCCTGCAGCATGCTGCGGCCAGTATTCGCGCCGAGGCACCGCTATCGCTGTATTTCCACATCCCCTTTTGTGAACACGTCTGCTATTACTGCGCCTGCAACAAGGTCATTACACGTCAGCACCAGCGTGTCAGGCCCTATCTGGACAAGCTCTATCAGGAAATAGCCTTCTATGCTGAACGTTTTGCTGGAGGGCGTGTTGTTGAGCAACTGCATTTTGGTGGTGGCACTCCCACCTTCCTGAGTGACACGGAGTTGCAGGAAGTGATGGCAGTCATCCGGCGCCATTTCACTCTGCGTGATGATGACCTGGCCGATTACTCCATCGAGATCGACCCCCGCACTGTGACTGGCGAAACCCTGAAGGTATTGCGTGATCTGGGCTTCAATCGCCTGAGTTTCGGTATTCAGGACACCAATCCCGCCGTTCAGACTGCGGTTAATCGCGTACAGCCTATCGAGCAGGTGGCCGAGCTGCTGCAACAGGCCCGTCAACTGGGATTCCGCTCGATCAATTTCGATCTGATCTACGGTCTGCCATTACAGACCCCTGACAGCTTTGCCGAAACCCTGGAAACCGTTATTGCCCTTTCGCCTGATCGACTCTCTGTATTCAACTATGCTCATCTTCCTGATCGCTTCCGCCCGCAGCGGCATATACGCACTGAAGACCTGCCAACACCACAGATGAAACTGAGCATTCTGCAGCACTGTATAGAACGCCTGGATCAGGCAGGCTATCAGTACATCGGGATGGATCACTTCGCCAAGCCGGACGACGAACTGGCGATGGCACAACGTGAAGGTAAGCTGCATCGCAACTTTCAGGGCTATACCACTCGTGGAGACTGTGAGCTGCTGGCCATGGGTGCATCTTCCATTTCCCAGGTGGGTGATACCTACTTCCAGAATATGCACGATGTGGGGCAATGGTCTGACGCTCTGGACAATCAGGGCAATGCGATTTGTAAAGGTATTCAGCTAAGTTACGACGACCGTGTACGCCGCGCGTTGATTACTCAACTGATCTGTCACTTCCAGTTGGATACCGCAACCTTCGGTGCAACCTGGCAGATCAACTTCGATGAGTACTTTGCAAAAGAGCTCAATGCGCTCAGTGGACATATAAACGATGGTCTGATATCCATAAGCGCTGGCTCTCTGACAATATTGCCACCAGGACGACTGCTTATCCGGTCGATCTGTATGCTGTTTGACAGCTACAGGCAAGCACAGATTGAACAGCGTTTTTCTCGGATCATCTAAGAACGCGTTCACGACCTGCTGCGCGTCGGCCACACAGCGTTGAAAAGACCTTCGGATGCTCATTTAGGACAACTAAACTCCGCTTCCTCAGCTCTTTTCACCTTGTTTGGTCTTAGCTCGCAAGATCGTGAACATGTTCTGATAAGTCCAGAGATTTTTTTCCTTCACCTGTGCACGCACATACACCATACTGTCACACCTGACAGTTGGTTCATTTTTTAAATTACGTGCAGGGAAACGATTATGGCTGAGCACCCCCACATGGAACCGATCATTCGTAATATCAAACAGGCTCACTGCCAGCATTGCAGCCTGAACTCTCTGTGTCTGCCGCTATCCCTGAGCTTTACCGAGATGGATCGCCTGGATGGCATCATCGATAAAAGCCGCCCGCTGAAGAAAGGCGAACATCTGTTCCGTCAGGGTGATAATTTCTCATCCGTTTTTGCCGTACGCGCCGGTGCCATCAAAACCTACACGGTTACCGATGAGGGTGAAGAGCAGATTACTGGCTTCTATCTTCCCAGTGAGCTGCTGGGACTGAGTGGCATCCACGAATCACAGTACCCGGTTTCTGCCAAAGTGCTGGAAACCACTACTGTCTGTGAAATTCCCTTTGAGAAGCTGGATACCCTTTCCGGGCAACTACCGGAGCTGCGGAAAAACTTGCTACGTACCATGAGCAAAGAAATTCGTGAAGAACAGCAAATGATGCTGTTACTGAGCAAGAAGAATGCTGATGAACGCGTAGGTACCTTCCTGGTGCGTCTATCTCAACGATTCAAACTGCGTGGTTTCTCTGCTACTCATTTCCGTCTGCCCATGTCACGTAACGAAATCGGCAACTATCTGGGTCTGGCAGTAGAGACAGTGAGTCGTATCTTCACCCGCTTCCAGAAAAATGAACTGATCGCGGTTGAAGGCAAAGACATTCGTGTGATTGACCTGAGCGGCCTTTATGCCGCAGCGGGTGAGTGTGAACACGTAGACACCCATGTACTTGCCAAGCAAGCCTGATAAGTGATAGCCGCCTGTGAGCGATGAGGCTGACTCAAAGCAGACTCTTCGCGAGCAGGCAGCGGGTTTCTCAGCCAGCCAGTTTGAGGTAACCTAGGCAGGAATTATCCATTCGGTTTATTCCGGCCATCTGATCCTGCCCTGTGCAGGATTTTTACTCTCTAAGGATCAACCAACCATGGCTTTTGATGCTTCCTACGTAAAGTCAGTGATTCGTGCCCTGCCTGACTGGCCTGAGCCTGGCGTCACTTTCCGTGATATCACGCCCATTTTTAAAGATCCTAAAGCATTACGCACAGTGACTGACGGCTTTATTGAGCGCTACGTCACTTCCGATATCACCCACATTGCCAGCATTGACGCACGTGGCTTTCTGGTGAGTGCCATTCTTGCTCACCAGCTCAATAAGCCGCTCATTCTGGTACGCAAAAAAGGCAAACTGCCCGGCGACACCATCAGCCAGTCCTATGACCTTGAGTACGGCAGTGCAACCCTGGAAGTACAGACTGATGCCTGTGGCCCCGGCGACAAAGTACTGATTTTTGATGATCTGATCGCCACAGGTGGCACCCTGATTGCCGCCTGCTCGCTCGTCCAACGCCTAGGCGGCAGCGTCAGTGAAGTTGCTTCCATCATCGACCTGCCAGGTTTGCAAGGTTCCCAGAGACTGCAAGACTCCGGCGTGTCAGTATTCTCTCTGATTGCATACTGATGCTGAGCTCGCTCCGGATGCCGGAGCGAGCCTTTCCCGGAACAGCTCATCGCTTTTAGCCGCCAGTCTTGATACGCATCAGCACACCCTTCCCGGCTAAATTGCACAGCTCCCTTCGATACAGTACGATGTTGCAAGATGTAACCGAGCACAGAGTGCTGACAGTATCTTCTGAAAATCCTTTGTCTCCAGACTCTGCTGTTTGAGGAGAACATTGTTTGAATAGTGCCACTCAGCCAAACGCCACCTATGGCATGACACCAGAAACGCTGGAAATGATGAAAAGGAATGCCTCTGGCGCGGCTAAAGTCCTCAAAGCACTAGCCAATGAAAGCCGTCTTCTTATTTTGTGCTATCTGGATGGCAAGGAGCTTTCGGTCACAGAACTCAATACCTGCCTTGATCTCAGTCAGTCAGCACTGTCACAGCATCTTGCTGTGCTGCGCCGGGATGGGCTGGTTAAAACCCGGCGAGAATCCCAGACCATTTACTATTCCTTGTCCGGTGATGTCGCCAGTCAGATTATCCGCACACTTCACGACACCTATTGCCCTGAGATGTAAGCAGGCTGAAACCGCACTTCTCTTGCACATAGGCATATGAACCTGACGACATCACCCCAACGATAAGCGATGGAACTGCCAGTCCTCTTGAGGCGGGTTAAGAGGTAAGCGCATATCCACCACCTCTTCTTCAGCGTTGTAGGAATTCTGAAAGCCAAGTGACTTGGCCAGCTTCTGCATGCCCAGATTCGTCGGCAATGTTGACCCCACCAACTGCAACGTGCCCCGGCTGCGGCAATACTCGGTGATCTTGTTCATCAGCAGCCGCCCTAACCCCTCTCCCTGCATGTCATCCCGGATCACAATCGAAAACTCCGCTGTAACGTTATCCGGGTCGGTGATGGCACGCACCACGCCCAATGTCTCGTACTCGTAGCTCTGGTCTTGCTTCAGTGCGGTCGCGATAAAAGCCATCTCTCGGTCGTAGTCAATCTGTGACCAGTTTGCCAGTTCAGAATGATTGGGTACTGAGCGACTGTAGAAATAGCGCAAACGCACGGTTTCCGGGCTGAGACTTTTATAGAACTGCAGATGTGCTGGCTCGTCTTCGCCCCGAATGGGCCGCAGCTCCACCTCTCTGTTGCTTTTCAGCAATGTAGCCCACTCACGCAAATGCTCCGGATAGGCGGGAATGCATAAGGGTACCGGCTCTCCCAGCGAGACACTGACGTCGACAGCGAGTAATCCTTGTTTGTTTAACAACAGTGGATTGATCTCAAGTGCTTTGACCACCGGCAAGTCCACCACCAGCTGCGATAGCTTGACCAGCATCTGGCACAGGGTATTGATGTCCTGATCAATCCTGTAGCTGTTTTCCTGAATAATCCGGTGCACTCTGCTTTGCTCGATCAGCAAGCGAGCCAGCGACATGCTCAGAGGTGGCACCCCTAACTGACGATCACCCAGAACATCAACGGTGTAACCACCCACACCAAAAACGATCAGCGGACCAAAAACCGGATGCTGGGTTATGCCCACATGCATCTGCATGGATTGAAAGCCACGTTTCATCTGCTGAACGACAAAGCCATCCAGCTCGTTGTCCTGATAGCGCTCACGCATACGATAATCGAGGCGAGTGACGCGGCGTCGGATCTCGTCCTCTGAATACATATCCAGTGCCATGTCCTGCCAACGTTTGGTCAATAGCTGGTCATAGGCAAAGGGATAGCGATTGTCCTTGTGCAGAGCCTTGACTGCGACCCCCTCCTCGTAAAACCGCCCGACTTTTAGCACTTCTTCAACTGAGGTCGCGTAAGAAGAATGAGCAGAGGGAATACCGTAGTAGTTGACCAGCTCCATGGACTCGGCATGGGTAAGGTAGTCCCGGCCACTGCTATGAATACCATCCACCAGCGCTTTGGCACGCATGCGATGAATGGACTGCTCCTGCAGTACATAGTTGGGTGGCGTTTGTCGCGTCACTTCCTGATTGCGGCGGTATTCAACCATGTGCATAAAGCCTTCTACCGCTTTTTCAGGAGTGATATAGGTCGGAATACCTGCGGCACTTAACAAGTTACGTGCCGGTATGGCACTGGCTCTTCCCATCCAGCTGGTTAGTACCTGGGTGGATGCAGACTTCTGCACCCTGATAATCGCTTCAGCCGTCTGTACGCAGGGCGCCAGACGAGTCGGTGCATGAATCATCAGCACCGCATCCACATTCGGATCACGACTGACAATCGACAGCGCCCTGGCAAACTGCTCAGGCGTTGCCGTCGCATTGAGATCAACAGGATTAGCGCGACTCCAAAAAGGCGGTAGCACCTCAGCCAGATCAGCAACGGTCTGCTCTGACAACTGCGCCAGCTTGCCACCTTTACGTATCAAGGCGTCGACCGCCAGTGCATTCGGCCCCATGCCGTTGCAAATCAACGCCAGCCGGTCACCTTTCAACGGCTTGCTGCGGCTTAGCGTCTCCAGCGCATTAAAAACTTCATCAGAGGTTGTCACCCGCACGACCCCTGCCCGGCGCAACACGGCATCGTAGACCTGATCTTCACTGACGACACCACTGTCCACTGCACTCTGTAATGCCCCAGCCTGATGCAGAAAGGCACTTTTCAGAATGAGCACCAGTTTATTTCGTGCTGCCGAGCGTACCGCCGAGACAAAGTGTCGGGCATTGGTAATACGATTGAGCTGCAACACGATGGACTGGGTATATGGATCCGCCGCGAGGTAATCGATGATGCTGGGCAGATCGACATCGACCGAGTCGCCAATGGTAAGAAAATGGGAGAAGCCAATCCCCTGACCTGTCGCCCAGTCGATCATGGCGGTACCGACAATACCGGACTGGCCGACGTAGCCCACTTTCCCTTTCAGTACATTGAGATGGCTGTAACTGGCATTCATATTGTGGCCAGGAACCAGTATTCCCAGACAGTCTGGCCCCATGATGCGAATACCATAGGGCTTCGCAGCTTCTTTAACCGCCTCACGCAGGGGTCGGCTTTCCTCGCCCTGAGCAAGATAGCCACCACTCAGAATAATGGCAGCACGTACCTCGCTGGCACCAAGCTTACGAATCAGTTCCGGAACACGCTCAGGAATAGAGCAAATGACCGCCAGATCTGGCAGTTCAGGTAAGTCGGCAAAACCCCGATAACAAGGAACACCGAATACGGTTTCCGTTGCCTCGCGGTACACCACATAGAGATGCCCTTCAAATCCGCTTTCCTGCAGATTCCGAACGACCACGCCGCCGAGATTATCAGGCTCCTCCGTGGCACCAAAGACCACGATGGATTTTGGTTTGAAGAATCGTTTGAGGTATTTGGTACTCAATTCATCTCTCCTGACCATAAGTAAGCGGCATCTGCTCCCCATACTCCGGAGCACATCGGTCCACTACACCTGATAACTACCCATCCGTCTTAGCAGCAGATAATGACATTACGGCTGCAAAGGCAACACCATGCATTATGGGGTGGCGAATCTGACAAGCCGTTGATCAATATCAGAGATCATTGTGCCTTACGATCAACCCACAGATGATCGACCAGCACACGCTGAATCTGCATCTTGGGATCTTCTTCCTGCAAGCCCTGATTGACGAAGTCCCGCACCTGCATCAGCACCAGCTCACGGCTGCGTTCATCCTTTACTGACTGCATATTCACCTGAGCCAGAGCGAGATTGAGATAGTGTTGTACCAGTGGCATGTGAGACTGCAGACGCTTCTTGGCATCCACAGAAGCGGCCTCTAGCGTAATGGAGATATCCATGCGCACCGCACCCGGCACCGCGAGCTGTGTCTCAGGAACCTGTAGAAAATGCTCCGGAATCGGGTCGCGATTTCCTGACGGGGAAATCGCGCCTTCAAACTGCAGTACCTTGGCGAAGTCGGAGTTATCCGACTTGTCACAGCCTGCCAGCAGCAGGCATACGGCGACGCCAAGGTAGCGCAGGCGGACGGTCATAGATGGTCAAGACCACGTGCCAGATCAGCTTTGATATCGTCAATATCTTCCAGACCAACGGAGACACGAATCAGGCTTTCCTTGATGCCTGCTTCAGCTTTCGCTTCGGCAGTCATCTTGCCGTGTGTCGTTGTTGACGGGTGAGTAATCGTGGTTCGGGTGTCCCCCAGGTTACCCGTAATGGAGATCATGCGCGTGCAATCAATAACCTTCCACGCCTCGTCCTGCCCACCCTTCACCTCAAAAGCAAGCAAACCACCAAAACCTTTCTGCTGACTACGCGCCAACTCATGCTGTGGATGGCTCTTAAGACCAGAGTAATACACCCTGGATACCTTGGGATGCTGTTCCAGCCACTCAGCCAACTCCTGTGCACTGGCACTGTGTGCCTGCATACGAATACGCAGTGTCTCCAGCCCCTTGAGGAATACCCAGGCATTGAATGGGCTCATACTCGGGCCAGCGGTACGCAAGTAGCCGAATACTTTCTCCATGTCCTGATGGTTACCAATCACCACCCCACCCAGGCAACGCCCCTGTCCATCGATATATTTGGTGGCAGAGTGCACCACAATATCTGCACCCAACTTCAGAGGCTGTTGCAATGTTGGTGTCAGAATACAGTTATCGACTGCGACTTTGATGCCATGTGGACGTGCGATGGCAGCCAGTGCACGAAGATCAGCCACTTCGGCCAAGGGATTGGAAGGGGTTTCAAGAAAGAACAACTTGGTGTTGGGTTGCACTGCGGCTTCCCACTCTTGCGGCTTGTTCACATCCACATAAGTGGTCGTGATACCAAACTTACCCAGATATTTGTCGAACAGAGCAATGGTCGATCCAAACACGCTACGAGAGCAGACGATATGATCACCCTGCTCCAGCATCCCCAGTGTCAGGCTGGAAATGGCCGCCATCCCGGAAGCGGTCGCGACGGCACGCTCACCACCTTCCATCGCTGCAATACGCTGCTCAAAAGTACGGACAGTGGGATTGGTGAAACGAGAGTAGATATTGCCATCGGCATTTGGGAATCGGCGTGCAGCTTCTGCCGCACTGCTGAATACGAAGCTTGATGTTGGGAAAATCGCTTCGGCATGCTCAGCTTCCATGGTCCGCACATGTCCAGCGCGCACTGCCAGAGTATCTTGCGCTGCCCCTTCGAGGTCATTTTGCAAACGGGCCAGAGGATCATTAGAAGAAAAAGACTGCTCAGACATTTGCGGTAAATCTCCACATAAATAGACCAGCCGTGACGACACACAGCCTGACGGTCAAATGACGGATACGATACCAATTCCTGCCAGTATTAATCCAGCACGGCAGTGACTCCGCGTGTGGCCAGTTAACACAAATAACTCGCTAAACGAGCGATGCTCACAAATGACAACGCCACCCGAAGGTGGCGTTGTCATTTAGTCAATATCTGTCCCGCACATTTAGCTCAGGCGTTTGAGCATGTCTGCGGTTTCATTGTCACCAAGCTCTTCGTCAAATTTGGCGCCATCGTTACGAGCCGCTTCCAGTTTGGCAAAATACTGCTCATCAACGTCACCAGTAACGTAGTCACCATCAAATACAGAGCAGTCAAACTGGATCGCGGGCGTATCGGCACCGGCCGTTGATTCAATCAGATCACCAAGATCCTGATATACCAGCCAGTCAGCACCAATGTACTCAGCCACTTCTTCGTCGGTACGGCCGTGACCGACCAGCTCTTTAACTGCTGGCATATCAATACCGTAAACGTTTGGATAGCGAATGGCAGGAGCGGCCGAGGCGATGTAGACCTTCTTAGCGCCACACTCGCGTGCCATCTCAATAATCTGTCGTGAAGTGGTTCCACGCACGATAGAGTCATCCACCAGCATGACAACACGATCGCGGAATTCGAGCTCAATCGGGCTCAGCTTCTGCCGGACGGACTTCTCACGAATTTTCTGCCCGGGCATGATAAAGGTACGACCGATATACCGGTTTTTGACAAAGCCTTCACGCATCTTCACGCCCAGCTTAAGCGCCATTTGCATGGCCGCTGTACGGCTGGTATCGGGAATAGGAATGACAACATCAATATCATGTTCGGGACGTTCACGCAGAACCTTGTCTGCCAGAAACTCGCCCATACGCAGACGAGCTTTGTAAACAGAAATACCATCGATAATGGAGTCAGGACGCGCTAGATAGACGTGTTCAAAGATACATGGGCGGTATTCGGTGTGTTCTGCACAGACTTGGCTGAACAGCTGTGCATCTTCACTGAGGAAAATCGCTTCACCGGGTTTAACGTCACGCAGCAACTTGTAGCCACCGCCAATCAGTGCACAACTTTCGGATGCCACCATGTACTCAGGCTTACCAGCGGTCTCGCGCACACCAATACACAGAGGACGAATACCGAAGGGATCGCGAAATGCCAGAATGCCATAGCCGGTAATCATGGCCACAACAGCATAAGCTCCACGAACACGCTTGTAGACCTGGCCCATGGCACTGAACAAATCTTCCGGCGTCAGCTTGAGCTTGTGCAGAATCTGCAGCTCGTGAGCCAGAATATTGAGGAGCACTTCGGAATCCGAAGAGGTATTTAAATGACGCAGATCCTCACGGAACAGATCTGCTGCCAGCTCTTCGGTGTTAGTCAGGTTGCCATTATGAGCAAGAGCAATACCGTAGGGAGAGTTGACATAGAAGGGTTGGGCTTCAGCGGAGCTTGAACTGCCAGCGGTGGGATAACGCACATGCCCGATACCGATGTTACCTACCAGCTGCTTCATGTGACGGGTGCGGAAAACATCTCGCACTTGCCCATTGTCCTTGCGCAGGAAGAAGCGCCCATTCTGACTGGTGACCATCCCGGCCGCATCCTGGCCACGATGTTGTAGCACCGTAAGTGCGTCAAATATTTCCTGGTTAACATGGGAATTGGCAACGATGCCGACAATACCGCACATGAAATACACCTCAGTTGAACATGCTTAGCCAGCACCGCTTTCGGGCAGGCATCTGTCAGTGAAACTATCAGCTTCCTACTGACAGTATGGCTCCCGACACATCTTTAAGAAGGCCAAGAGACCAGGACTCCATCATCTTGAATTCAGGCACCAGTCGTGACGACTGCCACCAGTAGTCATTGACTACGGGCGTGTAAGATAACAAGGCCACCGCTACCACAATCAGCACACACCCCCGGGCAATCCCGAAGGCCATGCCCAGCACGCGATCAGTTCCACTTAAACCCGTCGCTTTCACCAGCTCTCCGACCAGGAAGCCAATCATCGCGCCGACAATCAGCGTAATGATAAACAGGGCGATGAACGCTGATGCCACCCTGATGGAGGGTGTTGCTATATATGGGGTCAGGAGCACACTAAGCTGGTCTGTGAACAGGCGGGCAATTACAAATGCCACGATCCAGGTCAGCAGAGATAAGGCTTCGCGCATGAAGCCGCGCGTCAGGCTGATCAGTCCGGAGACTCCGATGACCCCAAGAATCACCCAATCCGCCCAGTTCATTTACTACTCCTATCCCGATGGCGTGCGCATTCTAGCAGAAGCGCCTATACAGATCACTGGCTTTGAAAAATCGAACCACTTGGTTGATTTTTGCCGTTATTTCGGCACCTGATAACGTACGATCATCGCATCCAGCTTCACCTGTTGCTTGATCTGCGCACGAATGCTTTCCAGCTTGCCACGATCCAACTCGGGGCCGACGAATACCCGGTGCAATGTGCCATCAAAGCTCTGATAGGCCTTGAATCCGGAGTCCATCAGCTTTTTCTGCAAGCGATCCGCATTGGTCTGATCCTTGAAGCTCGCTAACTGCAAAGCCCAGGCAGCGGGCACCCCCTGAGTATCCATCTGCACCTGCGGTGCAGTCTCCTTAATCGCTTTAGGCTCAGCTGGTGGCGGCGCTACCGCAGGTTTAGGAGCAACTGTTTCAGCTACGACCGGCTGAGCAGGCTGAGCAGGCTGAGCCACCGATGGAGGTGGGGGAACGACAAGCTTGGTAGCATCTGCACTCTCAACACTGGGCTCAATGCTGCTATTCGCCACCGGAGGAACCGTTTCATCCAGTTCAGATACCGGCTGCTGAGGCTGATAGGTATCAATCGCAGGCACCGCCGGACGAACCGGCATAGCCTCTGGTACCGGTGGTAAAGAAGGCAAACCTGCACCATCCCAAAAACTAACTGCCCAAAACGCAACCACGATCAATAATGCAGCACCACCAATAATTCGGTGCCGAAGCTCAATTGGCATAGGTAACTCCTCCCCTTCCGCAGGGAACCACACAATATTCCGTTAACGAATCCAACTAATATCTAAAAAGGCCGGGTGAAGCACCTCCTCACCCGACTACCTGCCCATTGACAGCACAAATACATTAGCCTGCGAGCATTTTCTCCAGTGCCATCGACACGGTATAGAAAGAACCAAACACAACAATCAGGTCATCGGCACTACTGACATTAATCAGTGCACTGAGAGCCTCTTCCACTGTATCTGCCTGAGCAATCGACGCCTCAGAGGTCAGGTGAGCTACACGTCTGGCCATCCCTTCTGCGGTTTGACCGCGTGCACCCTGCAATGTCAGCAGTTGCCAATGGCCAATTGAGCTGGCCAAAGCGCCTAAAACACCCTCGATATCTTTGTCAGCCAGCATTCCGCACAACGCATGGACCTTACGGCCCTTTGCATTCCGAGCGAGCCACTTTGCCAGATGTCTTGCCGCTTCCGGGTTGTGGGCGACATCCAGCAACCAATGACGATTCTGCCACTCCATATGCTGAAAGCGCCCTGTCAGGGTCGCATGACTCAGAGCATGGCGACACTGTTCATCAGTCAGCTCAATGCCAAGCCATTTAACCGCTTGCAAGGCCGGAGCCATGTTTCTGACCGGTAGCTGAGGAGCCGGGATGTGATCCACATACCAGGGCCGACCATCCGGTAGCTGTCCGTAACAACGATAATCACCATTGCCCTCATCGATACCAAAGGATTCACCGATTTTCATCAGACGAGCTGCAATTGTCTGTGCATGCTCGGCCAGAGACTGCGGCACATCAGGCTCAGCACACAGCGCCAGGCGATCTGGCCGGAATATACCTGCCTTCTCAAAGCCGATAGCCTCACGATCACTGCCCAGCCAGTCCGTGTGATCCAGATCCACTGAAGTCACTATGGCAACATCACCACTGACGATATTAACTGCATCGAGGCGGCCACCAAGCCCGACTTCCAGCACCGCCAGATCCAGATTCGCGCCTGCCAGCAGCAGTAGCGCAGCAAGGGTTCCGAACTCAAAATAGGTGAGCGAGATCACCTCGCCCTGCTGCGACAGCGCTGTTTGACAGGCCTCAATGCGCTCAAACACCGCGCACAGCTGCTCATCAGTTACACTCTTGCCTTCAATCGCGACACGCTCGTTGTAACGCAGAAAATGAGGTGAGGTATACGTGCCTGTTTTCCAGCCTGCAGTCATAGCCAGCTGGCTGATATAGGTTAAGGTTGAGCCCTTGCCATTGGTGCCGCCAACCACAACCACCTTTTTAGCAGGCTGCGGCGCTCCCAATGCTTGCCACACCTTCTGTACCCGATCCAGACCCAGATCTATCGCTGATGGGTGCTGTTGCTCCATCCAGGCCAACCAGTCATTAAGTGTGCGCTGTGTCATTATTGAATCCACTGGGATAAACCCTGCCAAAGCCAATCATCTTCCCGGCAAGCGTTTCTGTACGTTAACAAAAATAACGCCGACTCCATCAACCCTGATCGGATCAACGGAAAGTCGGCGACATTAGGGTGCCAGACTCAGCACCACAGCACTCCGGAGGCTTTCACCCCGGCCACTGTTATTCCTCTGCTTCTTCCTGAACTTCCTTGATTTCAGGAAGATGGCTCAATTTACGCAGAATCGAACCCAGACGCTCGCGCATCTGTTTGCGGTGCAGAATCATGTCCAGAGCACCATGACTCAGCAGGAACTCACTGCGTTGGAACCCTTCTGGCAGTTTCTCACGCACCGTCTGCTCAATAACACGGGGGCCGGCGAAACCAATCAAAGCATTGGGCTCGGCCACGTTCAGATCACCCAGCATCGCCAAGCTTGCAGACACGCCACCAAAAACCGGGTCGGTCATGACAGAAATATAGGGCACACCGTTTTGCTTGAGTTTTTCCAGTGCGGCACTGGTCTTCGCCATCTGCATCAGAGAGAACAGTGCTTCCTGCATGCGCGCACCACCAGAAGCCGCGAAGCAGATCAGGGGAATACGCTCTTTCAAAGCATGCTGGGCCGCACGCACAAAACGTTCACCTACCACCGACCCCATGGAGCCGCCCATGAAGTTGAACTCAAAAGCCACAGCAACAACCGGCATACCATCCAGGGTGCCACTCATTGCAATCAGTGCATCCTTCTCGCCAGTCTCCTTCTGGGCAGCCACCAGGCGATCCTTATAGCGCTTGGAGTCCTTGAACTTCAGACGATCACTGGGCTCAACATTCGCACCGATTTCTGCCCGATTTTCCGCATCCAGAAAAACATCCAGACGACGGCGAGCACTGATACGCATGTGATGATCGCACTTCGGACATACATCCAGATTCTTTTCCAGCTCGGGGCGATACAGCACCGCCTCACACTTCGGGCACTTCTTCCACAACCCTTCAGGTACAGATGAGGTTGAGGTTTTACGCTGCACCCGAACGAGGGAAGGAACGATTTTTTCTAGCCAGTTACTCATAGATTCTCCGCACCAACCTTGCGAACTGCGATTGCTCTTCAAACACTGGCAGTGTCCACAGCTCGCCGGCCAGCATCATTTCTTAACTCAGTCAGGCATCCATCGCTTCGCGCATGCTGCGCAATATGGCGGGCACTTCCTGCAATAACGCGGCCCTGTCCTGCTGCAACTCGGCCATCTTGTTGACCAGTACACTTCCCACGATGACACCATCGGCTACCGCTGCGACTGCCTTGGCCGATGCTGCATCGCGAATACCAAAACCAACCCCCACCGGCTGACTGACGTGCTGGCGAATGAAGCCAACTCGCTCAGCCACTTCGGCAGTATTCAGCTGGGCAGATCCTGTCACGCCTTTAAGTGATACGTAGTATACGTAACCAGAACCCGCCTTGCCGATTGCCTCAATTCGCTCAACCTTGCTGGTAGGCGCCAGCAGGAAAACCAGATCCAGACCATGAGCCTGCATCAATGCAGGCACATCATCGGCCTCTTCTGGGGGCATATCGACCAGCAACACGCCATCCACACCGGCGGTGGCGGCCTGCTCGGCGAACGCTTTATATCCCATCATTTCTACAGGATTCAGGTATCCCATCAAGACAACAGGCGTAACCTCATCCTGAGCACGAAATGCTTTGACCATCTCCAGCACATCTGCCAAGCGAGTGCCGTGTGCCAGTGCCCGCTCGCAGGCTAACTGAATGACCGGACCATCTGCCATGGGGTCTGAAAACGGCACGCCCAGTTCGATAATGTCAGCGCCCGTGCCAACCAGAGCATGCATCAGGGGGACTGTGAGATCCAGGCCACCATCACCAGCAGTGATGTAAGGAATCAGCGCCTTACGATTCGCCGCTGCGAGGCGAGCGAAACATCCTGAGATACGGCTCATTACTACTCCTTAGATCTCGATGCCATCAATGCCGGCAACGGTATGAATATCTTTGTCGCCACGACCCGACAGGTTAACGACAAGAATCTGATCCTGAGACATGGTCGGGGCAATTTTGATTGCATGGGCAACTGCGTGGCTTGACTCAAGGGCCGGCATAATACCTTCAATGCGAGTCAGCATACGGAATGCATTCATTGCTTCTTCATCGGTCGCAGCTACATATTCAGCTCTACCGGTATCTTTCAGCCACGCATGTTCAGGTCCAACGCCAGGATAATCAAGACCAGCCGAAACCGAATGTGTACCCAGAATCTGGCCAGCATCATCAGCCATCAGATAAGTGCGGTTGCCATGCAGCACACCTGGGCGTCCTGCGGTCAACGGAGCGGCGTGCTGACCTGTTGCCAGACCCAGTCCGCCCGCCTCGACACCAATCATTCTTACGCTGGCATCCTCGATAAAGGGATAGAACAGCCCGATGGCATTCGATCCACCACCCACGCACGCGACCAGGGCATCTGGCAGACGACCGATTTGCTCCAGGCACTGCTGACGGGCTTCGCGGCCGATGACGGACTGAAAATCACGAACCATTTGCGGATAGGGATGAGGGCCTGCTGCGGTACCAATGATGTAGAAAGTGCTATCAACATTGGTAACCCAATCTCGCATGGCCTCATTGAGAGCGTCTTTCAGCGTGCGCGTGCCAGACGTGACAGGGACCACCGTGGCACCCAGCAGCTTCATACGATAAACGTTGAGTGCTTGACGGCGAATATCTTCCTCACCCATGTACACCACACACTCCAGCCCGAGGCGCGCGGCGACAGTTGCGGATGCCACTCCATGCTGACCAGCTCCCGTTTCAGCGATGATGCGTGGTTTACCTATTTTTTTGGCCAGTAAAGCCTGGCCAATTGTGTTGTTAACCTTGTGCGCACCGGTGTGATTAAGGTCTTCCCGTTTCAGATAAATCTGCGCACCACCCAACTCTCGGGACAAACGCTCAGCATGATAGAGAGGCGATGGACGGCCCACATAATGCTTCAGATCACGATCAAATTCGGCGATGAACTCGGGGTCTTGCCACAAACGCTGATACGTCTCGGTAAGTTCTTCCAGTGCCGCCATCAGGGTCTCAGACACAAAGCGGCCACCATAGGGGCCAAAGTGTCCTCGTTCGTCAGGCAGACTGACCAACGCTTTCAGATCAACTTGCGTCACCACGTAACACCCCTTGTACAAATTGAGAAATGAGAGCGGCATCCTTCTTGCCTGGAGCAGACTCGACGCCACCACTGACATCGACGGCATAAGGTCTTACCCCGCGTACCGCGATATCAATATTATCCGGTGTCAGGCCACCCGCTAGAATCACAGGTTTGCCCACGTTATCTGGCAATACTTGCCAGTCAAAAGTAAGGCCTGTTCCTCCTGGCATACCCGGCATATAGGCATCTACCAGTAAAGCCTGTGCTGAGGAATAGGTTTGAGCCAACGCTATCAGGTCCGTCCCCGGCTTCATCCTGACGGCCTTTATATAGGGCAAGGAAAACGACTCGCAATAGGCTGCATTCTCATCACCGTGAAATTGCAGCAAGCTAAGTGGAGCGATACTCAACACTTTTCTTACTTGCTCCGGCGCTTCGTCCACGAACAAGCCAACACGCTCTACGAAAGGTGGCAACGCCTGGCAGATAACACGACAGAGAGCAGCATCAATAGCTCGCTTGCTCGGTGGGTAAAACACAAACCCTAAAGCATCCGCTCCAGCTTCAACCGCCGCCAGAGCATCCTCGACACTTCGCATACCACAAATTTTGACGCGTGTTCGGGTCATGAAATGCTCGTACCGTCCAAGATAAATGAGTTGAATCCGAGAAAACCGAGATTAATCAAGGTGCCAGATGTTAGCAGAACTACTTGCTGATCCCAATAGAAAGGCAACCCTACCCCGCATGCACTAGCCCTCACCGAAACTGCCCAGAAAATTAGGGCCGGGAGCCTCTTGCGGCAGGATGAATGACTCCGGGTATACCGCACGCACCAGATAAAGGCCAAAAGGCGGTGCGGTCACCCCTCCCAATCGGCGATCCCGAGCATCCAGTACCTCCTTAGCCCACAGAGGCTCAGCCTCACCTGCACCAATCTTTATCAGTACACCTGCAAGATTGCGGACCATATGATGAAGAAAAGCATTCGCCCTTACATTCAATACGATCAGATTGCCTTGCCGCACAACATCCAGTTGCTTCAAGGTCCGCACAGGACTTTTCGCCTGGCACTGAACAGCACGAAAGGAAGTAAAATCATGTGTACCGACAAGATGACGCGCCGCTTCTTGCATTCGCGCCACATCCAGCGGGCGATAATCCCAAGTCAGATGTCGATTGAGCAAGGCGGGCTGTACTCTGTGGTTATAAATTACATAACGATATTGACGCTCTACTGCAGAAAAGCGTGCATGAAAATCATCAGCCACTTCTGTGGCCCAGCGCACACTGACATGATGGGACAGATGGGTGTTGGTACCCATGATCCAGGCCCGTGGATCACGAACAGCCGTCGTATCAAAATGGACCACCTGCTCGCTGGCATGGACTCCTGCATCTGTTCGGCCAGCACACACGACTGCAACGGCCTCATTGGCAACCTTACTGAGCGCGCGCTCCAGCTCTGCCTGCACACTGGCAACACCCGACTTTTGCGCTTGCCAGCCATGATACTCACTGCCGTTATACTCGACACCCAAGGCAATACGAAAAATCTTTGGAGAAATCTCCAGCGACGAATGTGAATTGGTCATTAAGCGTTCTGAATCAGATAAAAAAACACACATTGAAAACAGCCGAGGGCTGTACAGGAAAACACAAGACCGGCGACTTGGCCGGTCTTGTCACTATCTGCAACCCACTCCGATGAGCGGCGTACAGCTATACAATACTCACCTTTAAACCAGCGATGCGAGGAGCTCTTCCGCTTCCTGCTTCTGACTTTCAGACCCCTCTATCATGACCTCGTTCAGAATATCGCGGGCACCATCCGCGTCTTCCATATCAAGATAGGCTCGTGCCAGGTCAAGCTTGGTGGCCACTTCATCAGCCCCGGACAGGAAGGTAAAATCTTCATCGCCCAACGCTTCCTCTTCGACGAATCCGTCCTGATCAGCTTCAGCCAGCAACGCATTGAGTTCATCGTCCAGGCTAAGCAATTCGTCCTCAGATTCCTCAACCGGCTCCTCTTCAACCAGTACATCGGAGCTATCCGGCTCCTCCAACTCACTCAGATCAGCGACATCTTCAAGGTCGGGTATTTCAAGATCAGTATCCATGTCATCAGGATCAGTCTGACCAAGCAAACTATCGATATCATCCTGAGCAGGGTTATCGTCACGATCGACAGGCAAGTCAAGATCATCGCTATTTTCAATGTCACCCAGATCAGTATCCAGGCTTGCGAGATCCGGTTCATTCAACAGCGTCTGAACAAACGCTTCTTCATCCTGGTCGGGCGTGTCGCTTACTTCCAGATCGACACTTTGCGCCAGATCCTGCTCATCAAACTCTCCGATCTGTCGCGACGACTCCTGTTCATCTGCCTCATCAACGTCATCCAGATCGACATCTCCGCCCTCCTCGATACTGGAGGTCATGTCGACAAAGTCATCCTCATGGATATCTTCGATAGGGCTGGGCCGGGCGGGCTCTGGCTCAACAGCCATATCGCCATCATCGACCTGATTGAAGGGGTCGTCACTGTCGATATCCAGATCCAGATCATCATCCAGAAGATCATCAAAGCCCTCGAGCGGATCCAACTCAGCAAAACTGGCCGCAGGCGCAGCTGGCGCCTCACGCACTGGCTTTGGCTCTTCCACCTCAGGCATCATGGCAGCTGCCACAGCAGCACCTGCGGCTACACCGGCTGCCGTCATTGCGCCATCATTGTTACGCATCTGCTCTTCCAGCTCTTTACGGATGCGCTCAAAACCATCGTCGTCTTTCCTGGCCTTACGTCGCATCAAGGCTAACACGCTGACCAGAAGCGCAACCAACCCCGCACCCGCCCCAATCAGATAAGCTGTCGGGATACTGCTGAACATATTCTCGGTTGAAGTCGTCTCAGTAGCAGAAGCAGGCGGCTCGCCAGTCTTCTCCGCCAGCAACTTTTCCAGCCGTTCACGCTCTGCCATTTCTTTGTCACGCTGCTGTTCAGCATCACTCAGTGATGCCTGCAAGGAAGCAAGCTGATCATCCTTGGCCTTGAGCAGTTTTTCGATGGTGTTGACCTGAGCAGTTAGCGCATCCAAACGACTGGACAGATCGGCCTTTTCCCGCTCACTTTTATCGAGTGACTCCTGCGCCAGACTGAGCTTGTTCTCGATATCCTCGTACTGCGCCTTGAGCTGACTTGCGTCCCCCTGCCCTGACATGTTTGCAGCGGCCTTGCCGTCACCTGAGTTCATCAATCGCAGTTGGCCTTCCTCTTTGGCCACCGCAGGGACTTCTTTGGGTTTAGTGGACGCAGGCTTATTCGAGGTCAGTGCCGCCTTAGCTGGCGTTCGACTGCGCCAAAGCTGATTCTGACGCGCTACTTCCTTCAACGCATCATCGAAATTGAGTTTGCGAATTTCCTGCAGCGTCGGTACCTGCAGTGAGGCCCCCTTACGAACACGATTGATGTTGCCATCAATAAACGCCTGAGGATTTACACGTTGAAAAGCCAGCACCACCTGTTGAGGGCTCACACCATTGGGTCGATTACGCGTAGCAATCGTCCACAGCGTGTCATTGCGCCCCACTTTCACAGACTTACCAGGAATGGAAGATGTCTGGCCTTTGGGCTCAGCCTTGACTTCTCGGGCGGCTCCCTCATCAGCGCTTGCCCCTAGACGCCCCCCAGTAAAAGGTTGATCTGGCGTTGAAAATCCTGAGTTGGCGTGCGCCCCTTCCGGCAAATCGCCTACTAATTTGACACTGGGCGCCGGGGGATCAAAAAAAAGGGTGTACTCACGTGCGAGCTTCCCTTGTGGCCAGCTCACCTCAACAACGAAGTTCAGGTAAGCATCACGCATCGGTTGGCTGGACGTCACCTGGATAAATGCCTGATTACCACGCTGCATTAAGCGAAAACGCAAATTGGACAGGATAGCAGAAGGTTGAATGCCAGAGACTTTGAGAACCTGCTGATCTGCGAGCTGAACTTTAAGCTGCGAGAGGTCTAAGCCAGCCACATCATTGAGGGGCAGCTCAGCAATCAGAGGCTCATTGAGGAATGACCCCAGAGAAGCGTCCCCCAGTGTCAACGCCCAGACCGACCCTGTCTGCAGGGCACCAACAAGCAGGATACCGGTTGTGAGTTTACGCAGCATTCGACGTCCTAACCCTCTCTTATCCTTTTAGCTGGCATCAGTAGCACTGAAGTTTCAGCAAGCTAGCTGCTGAATCTATACGGAACAACTTAAATCGAGTGGAGATCGCTGATAAGCACTGACTGCTATGTCGTTGAGTTGACAGGCATTACCGCGGCAAACGTTTGGAGTATATGCATAGTGCGGGCCGGTGTCTAACACCGCCCCGACAAGGCTCCTAAGCGTTTCTTGACTGAGAGTGTTACAGATAGCTGGAAATCAGCAGCTCCGCAATCTGCACACTGTTGGTTGCAGCCCCTTTGCGTACGTTATCGGACACAACCCAAAGGTTCAAACCCAAATCATCTCCTGTACGCTGACGTAATCTGCCCACCCATACCTGGTCATTACCTGCGGCCTCATTGGCAGGTGTGGGGTAACCGTCATTCATCAGACTGACACCCGGCGCACTGGCCAATAGCTCACGCGCCTGTTCAAGGGAAATGGCAGCTTTTGTACGCACATGAACAGCTTCTGAATGTCCGAATATAACCGGCACTCGCACGCAGGTAGGGTTAACGATGACAGTGGAATCACCCAGAATCTTTTTCGTCTCGTTAACCATCTTCATTTCCTCACCGCTGTAGCCATCATCAAGCAGCACATCAATGTGTGGCAGCACATTAAAGCCAATTGTGGTTGGCAGCACTGAGCAGGGCGCATCTTCACGCCCCTTACCACTCATCATATGAATCGTCTGCTTTACAAGCTCTTCTACAGCTTCACGGCCCGCACCAGAAACCGCCTGGTAGGTAGCCACATCAATATGACTGATACCTACAGCATCATAGATTGGCTTCAAGGCAACCAGCATCTGGATAGTGGAGCAGTTGGGGTTGGCGATGATCTTGCGGTGCTTGAATTCAGCTACAGCCTCGGGATTGACCTCCGGCACCACCAGAGGTACGTCAGCATCAAGCCGAAAAGCACTGGTGTTATCAATGACTACCGCACCAGCGGCGGTTGCCTTGGGAGCATAAGTTTTTGATACGTCGCTACCCGCAGTAAAAAATGCAATGTCGGCCTGAGCGAAGTCAAACTTTTCCAACTCCTGCACTTTGACTGAACGCTCGCGGAAATAGATCACCTTACCCAGTGAACGATCACTGGCCAGCAGGAACAGTTTACCTACTGGAAACTCGCGCTGCTCCAGCACTTCAACCAAGGCTTCGCCAACGGCACCGGTAGCTCCGACGATAGCGATATTGAATAGCTTGCTCATAGCTAACCTCTGATACATAAAATGTGACACTGCATTGGACCGCGCGAACAGCTACGCAACGTAATGACTGAAAGCACCGGCTCTACAGCAAAATGACCGCGCACTTTATCGACTTGCTCGACACAACACAAGAAATGCCGTCTTGAATGACAACTGACGCTGCCATCTCAACTCCCAACAACAGCTAAAACAAAATGACCCGGATTAACCGGGTCATCAAATAGATCTGCACATCTATGGTGCACGAGCATTAGCGTTATTACCACAGATGCGCTTATGCGTTCACAGCCGCCTATCAATCTTCCAGTAGGATGCGCAGCATACGGCGCAAAGGCTCTGCAGCACCCCACAACAGCTGATCACCCACGGTGAAAGCACCCAAATATTGCGGACCCATATTCAACTTGCGCAGGCGCCCTACAGGCACACTCAAGGTCCCTGTCACCGCAGTGGGAGTCAGTTCCTTCATGGAGATATCGCGGTGATTGGGAACAACTTTCACCCAGTCATTATGGCTGGCCAACATTCCTTCGATATCAGCCAAAGGAATATCCTGATTCAGTTTGATGGTCAGCGCCTGACTGTGACAGCGCATGGCCCCAATACGAACACAGATTCCATCGACAGGAATCGGGTTACCTGTCCGCCCCAGAATTTTGTTTGTTTCCACCTGACCTTTCCACTCCTCCTTCGACTGGCCGCTCTCAAGCTCCTTGTCAATCCAGGGGATAAGGCTTCCAGCCAGTGGAACGCCAAAGTTGTCCGTGGGGAAAGCGTCAGATCGCATAGCTTGTGCGACTTTACGATCAATATCGAGAATTGCACTTGAGGGCGTTTCCAGTTCAGAGGCGACTGCACTTTTCAACGCGCCCATCTGATTCAGCAGCTCACGCATATTCTGTGCACCTGCGCCAGATGCAGCCTGGTAAGTCATGGCACTCATCCATTCGACATACCCTTTCTCGAACAGACCACCCAATGCCATCAACATCAGACTGACCGTACAATTACCGCCAATGTAATTCTTCACACCTTTGTGCAGAGCATCTTTAATGACATTGCGGTTAACCGGATCAAGCACGATCACGCTGTCCTCTGCCATTCGCAACGAAGAGGCAGCATCGATCCAGTAACCTTTCCATCCCTCAGTGCGCAAGCGAGGGAACACATCATTAGTGTAGTCACCACCCTGGCAGGTAATAATGACGTCCATGGCTTTCAGGTCTTCAATACTGAAGGCATCTTTCAGCGTAGGAATATCCTTGCCAATAGATGGACCCGTCTTGCCTACCTGGGAGGTGGTGAAGAATACAGGCTCGATCAGATCGAAGTCTTTCTCTTCCAGCATACGCTGCATAAGGACGGAGCCTACCATGCCCCGCCAACCAACCAGACCAACACGCTTCATGGACATCGTTCTTCTATCTCACAGAATAGCGAGGCAAAAGCTGCCTCCTTCATTTTCATTTTTATAGCGTGGCACCGTAATGTCAGATTTGCGCTTTGTTGCCGCAAACCGAACTACCGCCCAACATTAATAACTCACACACATTAATGGTAAAAGCTGCACAACGGCAGCTTTTACTGCTTGGCGAAAACACCAGACAATCAATGAATCATTGCTGCAAAGCAGCTACAACAGCATCACCCATTGCTTGTGTACCGACCTTCTGCATACCTTCAGACCAGATATCGGCAGTACGAAGATTCTGGTCCAGTACATCACTGACAGCCTTTTCAATAGCATCAGCAGCAGAGCCTTCATTAAAGGTGTAGCGCAACATCATGGCAGCAGAAAGAATGGTTGCCAAGGGGTTCGCGATACCCTGCCCTGCAATATCAGGAGCAGAACCATGGCATGGCTCATACATCCCCTTGTTATTAATATCCAGCGATGCTGATGGCAGCATACCGATAGACCCTGTCAGCATTGCAGCCTCATCAGACAGGATGTCTCCAAACATGTTGCCCGTTACCAGCACGTCAAATTGCTTGGGTGCACGTACGAGCTGCATCGCGGCGTTATCGACATACATGTGGCTCAACTCAACATCCGGATACTCCTTAGCCACTTCTTCCATGACGTCACGCCAAAGCACCGTCACTTCGAGAACATTCGACTTATCGATGGAGCACACACGGCTGCTACGCTGGCGCGCAAGACTGAAAGCGACATGGGCGATACGGCGAATTTCCGACTCAGAGTACACATAGGTATTGAAGCCTTCCTTCTCACCGTTTTCCAGGGTGCGTATGCCGCGTGGCTGACCGAAGTAAATACCACCAGTCAGCTCCCGAACGATCAGAATATCCAGCCCAGACACCACTTCAGGTTTCAAAGTAGATGCATGAGCAAGCTGAGGATAAAGAATCGCCGGCCGCAGGTTTGCGAAGAGTTTCAGGCCAGAACGAATACCCAACAGGCCACGCTCAGGACGCTTGGCAGTTTCGACTTTGTCCCATTTAGGTCCGCCCACCGCACCCAGTAAAATTGCGTCCGCCTGTTTGGCCGCCTCCAGTGTACTCTCAGGCAAAGGCAAACCGGTCGCATCAACCGCAGCCCCGCCAAGCAACCCCTCCGAAAGCTCAATACCGAGATCAAAACGCTGATTGACTACATTAAGCACCTTGACAGCTTCAGCAATAATTTCGGGCCCAATGCCATCACCAGGCAATACCAACACTTTCTTGGTCATTGTTACCATTCCACCTTGAACACATTGATCAGCCAAGAGTTAGCCTGGCTATAAACGTCAACGCTTCCTGACCAGACTGGAGGTCAGGAAGCGCCTGGACAGTGATCTGTCTCTAAAAAACTTCACAGGTATTTGGGGGCGCTATACAAACAACCAGGGCGCTTGCTGCTTCCTTTTTTCTTCGTATGACGTGATTGCCTCAGCGTGCTGTAACGACAGACCGATCTCATCAAGCCCGTTCAGCAAACAATGCCGGCGGAACTGGTCGACATCAAACGCTAACTCAACACCATCAGGCTTGCGTACTACTTTTTTCTCAAGGTCAACGGTCAGCTGGTAACCTGGTGTGCTCTCAACTGCCCGGAACAGCTCATCAATATCGTCTGCAGCCAGGACGATAGGTAATAACCCATTTTTGAAGCAGTTATTGAAGAAAATATCCGCAAAGGAAGGGGCTAGCACCGCACGAAAACCATAATCATCCAGCGCCCAGGGAGCGTGCTCACGACTGGAACCACAACCGAAGTTCTCACGCGCCAGCAGAACGGAAGCACCTGCATAACGAGGCTGGTTCAGCACAAATTCCTTATTCAGCGGACGAGTACTGCAATCCTGATCAGGCTGACC
Organism: Pokkaliibacter plantistimulans; assembly: GCF_003194385.1. GTDB lineage: Bacteria > Pseudomonadota > Gammaproteobacteria > Pseudomonadales > Balneatricaceae > Pokkaliibacter > Pokkaliibacter plantistimulans. The sequence goes on along the minus strand of NZ_LAPT01000075.1, from coordinate 15,604 downwards.
TTCATCCAGATAGCGCAGCTCATCAAACAAGTTCTTACCAAAGCCAGTACGCTTGATAGATTTAAGGAACTGCTTGGGAATAATCATATCGGTGTCAACGTTGGCGCGATCCAGCGGAGCAACGATACCGGAGTGAATGGTAAATGCTTTCATTCTTTTCCCCTCAATTCATCCACTCGCGAACATCAACAAAATGCCCCGCAATCGCGGCGGCAGCAGCCATGGCAGGGCTGACAAGGTGTGTCCGCCCACCAAATCCCTGTCGACCTTCAAAGTTACGGTTCGATGTAGAGGCACAATGCTCGCCGGCACCCAACTTGTCGGCATTCATGGCAAGACACATTGAGCAGCCTGGTTCACGCCATTCCAGCCCGGCCTCAACAAAAATCTTGTCCAGACCTTCTGCTTCGGCCTGAGCCTTTACCAAGCCAGAACCAGGTACTACCATCGCCTGTTTCAATGACGCTGCTACTTTTTTACCTTTAACCACAGCAGCGGCTTCTCGCAGATCCTCAATACGGGAGTTCGTGCAGGAACCGATGAATACTCTATCGAGCGTAATGTCCTGAATTCGCTGATCCGCTTCCAAACCCATGTAGCGTAGCGCTCGCTCTATCGCCATACGCTTGATACCGTCCTGCTCCTGCGCAGGGTTAGGCGCTTTGCCGTTAACATCTACCACCATTTCAGGAGAGGTACCCCAAGTCACCTGTGGCTCGATGTCAGCAGCATTCAATACCACAACCCGATCAAACTCCGCATCAGCATCAGAGTGCAGCGTCCGCCACTCAGCAACAGCAGCATCCCACTGTTCAGCTGTGGGCGCAAAAGGACGCCCTTTCACATAGTTGATGGTGGTTTCATCCACGGCAACCATACCTGCACGAGCACCAGCTTCAATGGCCATGTTACAAATCGTCATGCGGCCCTCCATGGAAAGTCCACGAATGGCTTCGCCCGCAAACTCAACGGCATACCCTGTACCGCCAGCCGTTCCGATTTGCCCGATCACATAAAGAACCAGATCTTTGGCGGTCACACCTGCTGATAGAGTGCCATCGATGCGGATCAGCATACTCTTCATCTTTTTGGCGACCAGACACTGGGTTGCCAAAACATGCTCAACTTCTGAGGTGCCAATACCGTGGGCCAGCGCACCAAAAGCACCATGGGTTGAGGTGTGTGAATCACCACAGACAACCGTCATACCCGGCAGTGTTGCCCCTTGTTCAGGGCCAACCACGTGCACAATCCCCTGACGTTCGTCACCCATCTTGAATTCGAGAATGCCAAACTCTTCACAGTTAGCATCCAGCGTTTGCACTTGGGTCTTTGACACAGGGTCAGCAATACCTTCTATTCCAAGAGCTCGCTCCTTGACGGTCGTCGGAACGTTGTGGTCAGGAGTAGCCAGGTTATTTGCCAGACGCCATGGCTGGCGGTCAGCAATGCGCAGCCCCTCAAAAGCCTGCGGAGAAGTCACTTCATGCAACAGATGGCGATCGATGTAAATCAATGCACTACCATCATCATTCTGGCGCACCAAGTGAGCGTCCCAGAGTTTGTCGTATAACGTTTTTCCAGCCATCGGGATTACCTCATCAGCACGGTACCGCGCTCAGGAAAAGTGCCTGCTTGCACACCAGTGGCGCCGCAGTTGGCTCATCACTTATTCCGAAAGAGCACGCATTTCTTATGGCTTTTATGCTAAGGGCCGCTCTAAAATAAAACAAATTCATAATTTTTATCAGATGAATTCCTATGGGGAATACTTTCGATACACAGGCTCTGCAAGCCTTTATTACAGTGGCGGAATGTCAGTCATTCTCATTGGCAGCACACCGCCTCTTTCTCACCCAACCCGCCGTCAGCAAGCGCATTGCTGCTCTGGAAGAACAGGTAGGGCATCGACTCTTTGACAGAGTTGGGAGACAGATACAGCTGACCCAGGCCGGCCAGCTGCTGCTCAAGCGAAGCTACGCACTATTCGACATGATGGAAGATACCCGGAGAGACCTGGACAACCTTAGCGGAGAAATCAGCGGCCCTCTGACATTAGCCACAAGTCATCATATTGGCCTGCACCGACTTCCTCCGTACTTGCGCCACTACTCCCGAAGCCATCCAAAGGTAAAACTGGATATCCATTTTGGTGAATCGGAAAAGGCCTATGAAGGCGTATTACAGGGCTATCTGGAGATGGCGGTCATTACCTTAGCTCCCGACCCTGACCCGCGCTTGGAAAGCGTCCTGCTCTGGCAGGATGAGCTGTGTTTTGCAGTTAGCCCCGAACACCCCCTTGCCTTGCTACCAGAACCCACACTGGGTGACCTGGAGACATACGCAGCCATTCTTCCCGATCAGTCAACATTTACCAGGCAACGGGTGGAAAACATACTGCAAAGCAATGGCGTCAAACTGAACCTTGGCGTCAATACCAACAATCTGGACACTATCCAAATGATGGTCGAAATTGGTCAGGGATGGAGTTTACTCCCCCGCAATTTAACGCAGTCATTGACCGTGCTACCTTTGCTGGATACCAAAATAGAGCGACCATTAGGGTACATTCGTCACAAGGAAAGGACATTGTCCAATGCAGCCCAAGCGATGATGCACTTACTGGCGACACCGTTGCCATAGGCATAAAGACTAGCAAAGCGTCAAGCTACTTGCCGTCACATGCATCTGAGCACCTTGATACACAACGCTAGAATTTGTGCTACTGATCAGGGATTTGTGCATCGCGACATGCTATTAATAGCCAATCGCCAACTTGATTCCAGAGGAGGAGAACATGGAAGCCAATTCGCTTTTTGGCCTAGATAAATGGCTAGAAACGCAAAGTGATTACTGGAAAAAACTAGCAGAGGGTAGCAGCCAGTCCTTCAGCAATCCATGGCAAGGAATGTTTGACGGGTGGCAAAAAATAGCCAAGGAAAGCCTTGAATCCCTTTCTGCAGACGTATTCTCACAAGGAAGCAAACAAACTGACTGGTTCACGCGCAGTGGTGAAGAACTTCTTAAAAACTGGCAAAACTGGCATGACGCCAGTCACGCTGAGCAGCTCATTTCCGAATTCAGCAACATGATGCAAAAGCAGGTGATCGAAAATCTGCTTAAAGAGTTCTCTCTTCCAGACCAGCTTTCTTCATTATTCAAAACCCATAGTTTTCAGGATGACCTGCTGTTCGACAATGCTTTCATGAACAGCCTGAAGAATCATCTGGATATCCCCAGCGTTGGAAGCAATCGTGAATTTCAGGAGAAACTACAGCAAGGCGGCAAACTGTGGCTGGAATTCCAAGAATGCCTTACCCGCTACACCGAGCTTTATAGCAACATCAATGCCGACACCAGCAAACGCATGCTGGAGAAGCTTAACTCAGGCGGCATAGAAATCACCTCGCTTGGTGAGCTTCACGACCTCTGGGTGGACTGCTACGAGGAATGCTATAAAAAGCTGGTATTTACCACGGAGTATCGCCACGCTCATGGCAAAGTCAGCAACGCCTTTATGGCGCTGCGCAAATACAACATTGAAATTCGTGACCTTCAACTTAAAACCCTCGGCATGCCTACTCGCCTGGAAATGAATACCGCTCTCAAGCGCCAGCATGATGCCCGGAAGCAACTTAAAGGCATTAACAAAGAAGTCACTTCTCTAAAAGAAGAGATCAATGAACTGAAGAAACTTTTGGTAGCACAGGCTGAGCAGATCCAAGCATTGACCACAAAAACAACGACAACCACCTCTAAAGTGTCAGGCTCAAGCAGCCAAAAACGAGCAACCAGCGCAAAAACAATACCCTCTTCCGAAGAAACTGCTGCAAGCAAGACTTTAGCTACAAGCACACCCTCTCCACGCAAACGCAGCACCAACCATTCAGCGAAAAAGACGACTGGCGAAGCAAAAGGCGAATAAGGGAATACCCTCATGAAAGGCTTGAAACTTGACCCGCACAAAATTGCAGAAGAGTTGACCGAATTTAACGCCAATCTATTTAAGAGCTTCCAAACTATTCAACAGATTCGCGATATTGACGTTGGCACTAATCCCAAAGAGTGCATTTATCAGGAAGACAAACTCACCCTTTTCCATTATTCATCCCCGATAAAGAAAAAGGTGAAGACACCTCTACTTATTGTCTATGCCTTGGTAAATCGCTACTACATGGTTGACCTACAGCATGACAGGTCATTAATTAATGGCTTACTTTCTGCAGGTATAGACGTTTATCTTATTGACTGGGGGTACCCTGATCCAGCAGATCGCTATTTAGACCTCGATGACTATGTCAACGGTTATATTGATAACTGTGTCGATGCAGTTCTTAAAAATAGTAAACAAACAAAATTAAATATTCTTGGTATATGCCAGGGAGGCACACTCTGTCTCTGCTACACTGCGCTCCACGGTGAAAAAGTAAAAAATCTTATCACCATGGTTACCCCAGTAGATTTCCATACAGAGGACAATTTGTTATCTCATCTTGCAAGAGAAGTAGATACTGACCTTGCGGTAGATACCTATGGCAACATCCCTGGAGTTGTACTCAATGATGCCTATAACTCGCTGATGCCGATGCGATTAGGCATTCAGAAAAACTTGGGGATGCCAGCGAATCTGGAAAGCCACGACAAGGCTCTCAACTTCCTGCGCATGGAGAAATGGATATATGACAGCCCAGACCAAGCAGGAGAGGCGTTCCGCCAGTTCATCAAGCAATTTTTTCAACAAAATTTATTGATCAAGGGCGAAGCAAAAATCGGTGACGACATAGTTGACCTTGCAAAGATCAGCCAGCCCGTCCTCAATATGTACGCAACCCATGATCACCTGGTGCCGCCGTCAGCTTCCGTCGCATTAAAAGACTATGTCAGCACCGAGGACTACAACGAATTCGCTTTCAAAGCTGGCCATATCGGGATATTTGTCAGTGGCAGAGCACAAAGGGACGTACCAGAGGCAATCTATGATTGGCTTTTGTCGCGAGACAAATAACCAGAAATAAACAAAGAACTGATAGCATAAATAAAAATGCCCACTTTCGAATTAGCGGGCATTTTTAGCTATATCCAATTAAATATCTATTTTTCTACAATCAACTGTCGGAGCCGTTTTCTGGCTCAGACTCGTCTTCACCACCATTTTCAGCAGCCTTTCTTCTATCAAAACCTTGCGCAAACATTTGCCACATCGCCATATTCTGATCTGCGATACGGTTCATCACATTCAATGGATTCGCAGCAGACATCATTGACTCAACCTGCTCACGAATACGTTCCTGATGCTCCAGAAAAGCACCTACGCTATGCTCGAGATATTGAGCCATCAAACCTTGCATGCTGTCACCGTAAAAACGGATAAGCTGCTGCAAAACCTGATTGGTCAACAGCGCACTACCGCCCTGTCCTTCCTGCTCACTAATAATTTGCAATAAAATATTTCTAGTCAGATCGTTACCCGTCTTGGAGTCTTCAACCTTAAAGGGCTCATTATCCAGAACAAGCTGCTTTACATCTTCCAAGGTGATGTAGCAGCTACGAGATGTGTCATACAGACGACGGTTCGTGTACTTCCTGAGAATTCTCATACTTACCCTGACTATTTGAATTATTAGACGCTAACCTCGAACACCCGAATCTCGTCGCACCTCCAGCCCAACCACAGGTAAATGTGCAGACACCAACGTAGGTTAATGTACTTCATGCACTGCAACATCGCCAGTTTGAGACTTGAGGCGAGATTAAAATAGCTGATATCAAACGGTGAGTCACTGTAGCAGGGACTCATATGACAACCACGTAAACATAAAGCACAGCCAGCGTTGATGCAGACCCTCTGTTTTGCATCCATCTTATATAACTAAAATTTCTAACAAGAAACAAAGTGAGGGAACATAAGGCCTAGCAGGCACCATTAGACCTTAGTATAATTAGCAAGCCGACGCCGAACACACCAAGGAAATGAGGTTAGCCATGAACATGCACTTCGCTCGAACAGATGAAGAAGACAACGTGTACATATTGTCCAACAATTGACTTCTTCACTTAAAAATAAAGCGACTATTCAGTCGCTTTATTTTTATCCGAAACCTACCTGGACAGAGTTATTTTCCTTAGCCACAGCACACTCAACAGCGTGACCATAGCCATTCACACACGCGAAAATCAGTGAAAAACCACCCCTACCGGGCGGACTCGCGTGCGTACATTGTCAAACTCTTCTCGCAGCTCGCTCAAAGGTCGCAGGCCAAAATCTAAAGGATCTGCAGGTAGTTGATACCAGTTCAATGTGGCCACACGAGTCATCATGTCATATTCCCCGATGAAAGCATCAAGGTAGTACATGACCGCCTCAACTCGTGCATCTTCATCCAAGCCTCTGAAATCACTAATAAACAGGCTTAGATGCAGTCGGTCTGAGCGACTGATATGAAACCATACATCACCCAACTGTAACGGTACGTCGTCCGTCTCAATAACGTTAGGGATATCAGATAAGCGATCATGAAACGCCGACACGCGCACATTATTAAGCAGCGGAGCAGCTTGCACTAATGTCATTACACTGGCGATGGACTCGGCATACCCATCACAGCCAATAACCATCTCCAAGACCTCTTGCGTCAAGCCTCTTGCCATATGCAAAGTCAGGTTTTCATCGATCTGCTTCAGTAACCGCTCATAACTATAAACAATGTCATCAACGTGAACATGAGCTGCACCTGAACGATTAACCACCCAGTCAATAGTGGATTCTACCTGACTCCAAAAGGCTTGGATCAGCTCGTCATTTGAGGCTTGGTCTAGCATGAAGGTGAACCTGGGGACTATATGCAAAAACACAAGAAGGCCGCACTAGGCGGCCCTCTTAACCGGACTAATTAAGTATTAGCCCTGATTTGCCATCTGCTGTTTGATCAGATCGCCAATGGTAGTAGGACCAGAGGTCTCAACTTCCTGATTGCGAACATCACGCAGTGCTGCGCGCTCTTCAGCGGCTTCCAGCGCTTTAACAGACAGAGAAATCCCACGCTGCTTGCGATCAACGTTAACGATCAGAGCCTCAATGCTGTCGCCAACATTCAGACCAGCAGTATCGGACTTCAGAACGCCTTCGATGCCTTCGGCCAGTTCAACAACGGCTTCTTTATCGCTGACGATTTCTTTTACAGTACCGGTAACTTTGGAGTTTTTACCATTCTGAGTAACAAACTCAGAGAACGGATCACTTTCCAGCTGCTTGATACCCAGAGAAATACGCTCTTTCTCAGGATCTACAGCCAGAATAACGGCCTCAACTTCGTCACCTTTCTTGAACTGACGCAGCAGTGCTTCGTTATCAGCATCCCAAGACAGATCAGATACGTGTACCAGACCATCCAGATCCCACTCCAGACCAACAAACACACCAAAGTCGGTGATAGTCTTGATCTTGCCCTGTACCTTGTCGCCAGCCTTATAAGTGCTGGAGAAGCGTACCCATGGGTTTTCCTGGCACTGTTTCAGACCCAGAGAGATACGACGACGAGCAGTATCGATATCCAGGATCATAACCTCAACATCATCACCAACCTGAACTACTTTGGATGGATGGATGTTTTTGTTGGTCCAAGACATTTCAGAAACGTGCACCAGACCTTCGATACCCTCTTCCAGAGCAGCAAAGCAACCGTAGTCAGTCAGGTTAGTCACAACCGCCTTAACTACTGCACCAGAAGGATAACGTGCTTCGATATCATCCCAAGGATCGTTGCTCAGCTGTTTCAGACCCAGTGACAGACGACCGGTTTCACGATCAAACTTGATGATCTTAACAGTCAGCTCATCGCCAGGAGTCAACATTTCGCTCGGGTGGCTGATACGCTTCCACGCCATATCGGTGATGTGCAGCAGACCGTCTACGCCGCCCAGATCAATAAAGGCACCGTAGTTAGTGAGGTTTTTAACGATACCGTTAACAACCTGACCTTCTTGCAGAGAAGCCAGCAGCTCATCGCGCTGAGCACTGTTTGCAGCTTCCAGAACAGCACGGCGAGAAACAACGATGTTGTTGCGCTTTGCATCCAGCTTGATCAGTTTGAACTCAAGCTCTTTGCCTTCGAGGTAGTCAACATCACGCACTGGACGCACATCTACCAGAGAACCTGGCAGGAAGCCCTGAATGTTCATGATGTTTACAGTGAAACCACCTTTAACCTTACCGCTGATAACACCTTTAACAGTGCTATCACCTTCAAAGGCTTTCTCAAGAACGTTCCAAGCTTCAGCGCGCTTGGCTTTTTCACGAGACAGACGAGTTTCACCAAAGCCGTTTTCAACCGCTTCCAGAGCAACCTTGATCAGATCGCCAACGTTAACTTCCAGCTCACCTTTTTCGTTCAGAAATTGGCTGCGTGGAATAACTGACTCGGATTTCAGGCCAGCGTTAACGGTTACCCAGTCACTGTCAATTGCAACGATTTCACCCTCAACCAGGGCGCCAGGCTGCATTTCCAGCTCTTTAAGGGAAGCTTCAAAGAGTTCGGCAAAAGATTCAGTCATGTTAGATTCCGATTGAGATCACATAGTGATCAGGTTCACCTGCCAGCCAGTAGTAACAGGGGTTGACAATATTAGTCCGGAGGGGCGCACTGGCACGTAAATCCCAACCCGGCACAAGTCGCGCAACATTATACAGAAAACTATTCTGATGAACAATTAGACAACCAGCCTCTCTACTACAGACTTCTTATAGACGAATATTCCACCCCTTCTAAACTTACTCAATATCTGCACCACGACTTGATAGCCAAACTGCCATCTAAAGACTATAATAAGCCTCATTTTTTCAACCCACCCAATGACATCGCTGCAGGCGGAGAGTTTTACGTTGGATCTCGAAACCCAAATAGCCAAACTGCAGGCTCTGGAAGAAACCATCAATCGCGAGAAGCAGGAACGCCTTGCCGAGCTGAGCAAAGAAATTGAGGACAGCAGTTCCCAATTGAAAGAAGAGCTCAAAGAGCAGGCCAAGAGCAAGCGCGATAAGGACAAACAGCGCCAGGAAACTTACGAACAATTCCAGACCGAAAGAGAGCAAACTTATCTGGACAAGAAAGCCGCCAAAGCAGCTGAAAAACGAGCTCGCGAAGAAGCCAAGCGCGCAGCTGCACTAGGCAAGATGCGCAAAAAAGGCGAGTAATCCTCTAGAGGATCACCCCGCCGGCATCAAATCCCTGGCCACGTACTCATCCAGACTCCTCTTACAGGGGAGCAGCCCCTTTACCAGGTCTGACTGCAGAGGCGTGGCCATATCTTCTTGCCCCTTTTCGATATAATTCCGCAACTTATTGCGCTCACTCGCATCGTTTGCAATAACATCTACCGCATCCGCCACACAAAACGCATAGCGCGACAACCCGGTCCGAATCAGCTGATCACGCTTTCGCGGCGTTAAAAGCACACCATACTCAGCAACGATTCGCATATATTCACGGTAAGCCATCACCCCCATCAGTTCCTTTTGATAACCCGTAAACACCTGCAACTCCGGAACCTGATTTAACAAACCAAGCAGCGCAGACTGCGTCACCCCTTGAGGCAACACTGGAGCAGAGTAAACATCTAACTTAGACCGCAACTCACCCACTTGTTTTTTGTAAGCATCCACCTCGCCCTGCAACTTGGCCACCTGACCAATAAGCACCTGCTTTTCCGCCTGCAAACCGGTAATTATTTGTGCTTGAGTTGACCGTGAAGGCTGCGGCACCGCATCAGGATTCATAGGAACCCTCTGCTCCTCAGCAACAGGCCCCTGAGCAAGAGGCACAACTTTATAGCCAAAATCCTGAAACGACTCTGCACCCTGCTGATGCAAACTCTCTGCATTTACAAGAAAATACACCACAACTGCAGAAACAACAGCCACCAATACACCAGAAGCCACAACCAAACGCTTCATACCACCCCTTCCTTCTGCCAATCGACACTAACGCTGCCAGAACAATACAGACAAGGCAAGAAACGCGAAAAGCCTGAAATCAGGCAGGCACATCATTTTTTTGATTGAGAATATTGATAATAAAGATTGGTGGAGCTAAGCGGGATCGAACCGCTGACCTCTTGCATGCCATGCAAGCGCTCTCCCAGCTGAGCTATAGCCCCATCTCAAAAGATGGCGTCCCATAGGGGGTTCGAACCCCTGTTACCGCCGTGAAAGGGCGGTGTCCTAGGCCACTAGACGAATGGGACATACTGGATTGTCCTTTTGGTGGAGCTAAGCGGGATCGAACCGCTGACCTCTTGCATGCCATGCAAGCGCTCTCCCAGCTGAGCTATAGCCCCATCTCAAAAGATGGCGTCCCATAGGGGGTTCGAACCCCTGTTACCGCCGTGAAAGGGCGGTGTCCTAGACCACTAGACGAATGGGACATGGATTGTCCTTTTGGTGGAGCTAAGCGGGATCGAACCGCTGACCTCTTGCATGCCATGCAAGCGCTCTCCCAGCTGAGCTATAGCCCCATCTCAAAGGATGGCGTCCCATAGGGGGTTCGAACCCCTGTTACCGCCGTGAAAGGGCGGTGTCCTAGGCCACTAGACGAATGGGACATACCCGCAAGAAGATTGGTGGAGCTAAGCGGGATCGAACCGCTGACCTCTTGCATGCCATGCAAGCGCTCTCCCAGCTGAGCTATAGCCCCTAACCTTGTTGCGGGGCGTATAATAATGAGCCCCCTCATTCATGTCAATAAGATAATAAAAAAAGAACCTATGTATCTCAAAGACTTACGTCGAAACGACCGCAACGGAGACTCTCAGCAACCATCAATCTGCCGAAGCAAGAGCCGTATACTCTTTCTCCCAGGCTTTGGCTTCTTTTTTGGAAGGACCACCCACAACATCCAAAGCACTACGCAATCGCGCACGCGTGAGATCAGCACCCAGAATTGCCATTGCATCAACCACCGAGAAGGTAGCCGAAGTACCTGCAATGGCAATAAACAGCGGGAAGAAGAAATCACCTACTTTATAACCCATCGCCTTTGAGAGCTCGCTCAGAGTTGCAAAAAGGCTGTCCTTATCCCAGTAACGCTGAGTATCCATTTTCCACGATGCGAACTGAAGAATACGACGCACATCTTCGTGCTGCAGTTTCTTGTGCTCAAAATCACCTGCAGACACTTTGATCAAACCACTGAGCAAGTGACCCGCTACAGGCAGCACATCACTAAAAGTACCCACGCGTGGCTGAACGTGCGGTATAGCCTGGCGTAAATAGTCCAGATTCAGGCCCCACTCCAGATAGCGCTGAACAAATTGATCGGCGTTTAGCTCACGCAACCACTGCCCGTTCAACCAGCTCAGTTTTTCCAGATCGAAAATGGGGCCACCCAATGAGACACGCTGGATATCAAAATTCTCAACCATCTCAGCCAAGCTGAACTTTTCACGCTCATCCGGCATAGACCAACCCATTCTGCCCAAATAATTAAGCAGCGCCTCAGGCAGATAGCCCATGCGGCGATAGAAGTTAATGCTGGTGGGGTTTTTGCGCTTGGACAACTTGGTCTTGTCCGGGTTACGCAACAACGGCATGTGACAGAGCACTGGCGCCTGCCAACCGAAATATTTGTACAACAGCAAGTGCTTGGGCGCGGAGTTGATCCACTCTTCACCACGAATGACGTGCGTGATCTGCATCAAATGATCATCCACCACGTTCGCCAGATGATACGTGGGCAGACCATCTGCCTTAAGCAGCACCTGCATATCCACCTGAGCCCATTCGATCTCAATCTGGCCACGAAGCATGTCTTCAAACACGCACACGCCTTCTTCAGGCACCTTCATACGCACAACATAAGGCTCGCCAGCAGCAATACGCTTTTGCACTTCTTCAGAAGACAAGAGCAGCCCGCGACCATCATACTTTTGTGGTAACCCCAGAGCCTTCTGCTCCTCCCGCATCGCATCCAGCTCTTCAGCAGTTGCGAAGCAATAAAATGCATGGCCGTCACGAACCAGCTGATCTGCATACTGCCGATAAATAGCGGAGCGTTCGCTCTGACGGTACGGGGCATGAGGACCACCCACATCAGGCCCCTCAGACCATTCAATACCCAGCCAGCGCAGAGAGTCCAAAATCATCTGCTCTGATTCGGGAGTACTACGTACCTGATCCGTATCTTCGATACGCAGAATGAACTCGCCACCTTGCTGACGCGCAAACGCCAGATTGAAAAGGGCGATATAAGCGGTACCTACATGGGGATCACCAGTAGGAGACGGAGCGATACGAGTACGAACAGTCATGATCAGGTTAATTACTCTAGATGAATGAAGCTGAGCGCCAGTGGATATCAAAAGCTGGACTCAGGCCAGAAAAGAAAAGGAGTCCGGCAGAGCTGCCAGACTCGAATTGGACAGCATTATAAGCAATGACGGCAGGTATCGCACCCGCCGTCACGCTACCAGCCTGTGGCTTAGAGGTAGCCGATTATCTAAGGCAGGTCCGCTGTGCTGACTTTGTCGATATGCCCAAGATCACGTGATGGGTCGATGCGATCGCGAACGCGCTGCTTGATTTCTTTCGCCTCAGGGAAACCATGATCCTCAACCCGACACCAGATCTGTTCAGCATTGAGGTAAATTTTAAACGTCCCTTTGCCTGACGGACGCAATGAGACCTCTTCAAGATCAGCTTCAAAAGTAGATAGCAACTCCTGCGCTATCCACGCGGCCCTCAGCATCCAGCGACACAACGGACAATACTCGATGACAACCCGCGCCATACCACCTCTATAAACAGTCATTCTTCAGAAACCAGCCCTGCAGGCCGCCCCACTACACCTGCGTCACTATACGCATCGAACTCCTCCTCACCAATGCCTAGCCAGGTCGACAAAACATCACGCCCATGCTGACCCAGCAATGGTGGTGCGGATTCATACTCAACGGGAGATGCCGAGAGCCTCAGAGGGCTAGCTACAAAAGCTTGCTCACCGGCTAGTGAATGATGCATCGACACTTTCATCTTCCGATGCTTCACCTGAGGATTGGCAAATACCCGATCCAATGTATTGATGGGGCCACAAGGCACATTGGCGATTTCCAGGCATTCAAGCCATTCATCAAGCTTCCGCTGAAGAAAAATTTTCTGCAACGCCTCCACCAACGCATCACGATGCACCACTCTGGCGGAGTTGGTAGCAAAACGATCATCACTCCCCCACTCCGGCATTCCCAGCACATCACAGCAACGACGAAACTGCTCATCATTGCCTACTGCCAGCATCAGATGACCATCACTTACGGCAAACACCTGATAAGGCACTATGCTCGGATGAGCGTTGCCGCGTCGTTCAGGTGCCACTCCCGTGGCCAGAAAATTCATACCCTGATTGGCTAACGTCGCGACCTGAACATCAAGCAAAGCCAAATCAATGTATTGACCCTCACCACTGTGCTGGCGTTGATGTAACGCCGCCAGAATGCCAATAGTGGCATAGAGGCCAGTGGAAATATCTGTCAACGCCACCCCCACTTTCGCTGGCTCCCCCTCAGGATCACCGGTCAAGCTCATCAATCCGCCCATAGCCTGAATCATGGCATCATACCCAGGTCGCTGAGCATATGGCCCTGTCTGTCCGAAGCCAGTGATGGAGCAATAGATCAGTCGGGGATTGAGCAACTTCAAACTCTCATAGTCCAGACCATATCTGGCCAGCCCACCTACCTTGTAATTTTCAACCAGAACATCAGCCTTGAGTGCAAGCGCCCTCACCAGGGCTTGCCCCTGCGCTGATGAAATATCAATGGCTACCGACTGCTTGCCTCGATTAGCACTCTGAAAGTAAGCCGACTCGCCACTGTCGATGCCGTTCTCATCAAGCAAGTTAGGCGGCCCCCAGTGGCGGGTATCATCGCCCTCACCGGGGCGCTCAACCTTGACCACCTCCGCTCCCAGATCGGCAAGAATTTGTGTCGACCAGGGCCCTGCGAGCACTCGGCTCAGATCAAGCACTCTGACACCGCTCAAGGCCTTCATTACTTGAATGCCTGCAAGCCAGTCTGAGCACGCCCCAGAATAAGGGCATGTACATCATGAGTACCCTCGTAGGTATTAACCGCCTCCAGATTCATCATGTGACGAATGACGTGATACTCATCAGAAATTCCGTTACCACCGTGCATATCTCTCGCCACACGGGCAATTTCCAGCGCCTTGCCGCAGGAGTTGCGCTTGATCAGGGAAATCAACTCAGGCGCACACTGCTCTTCATCCATCAGACGACCGGCGCGCAAGCACGCCTGCAAACCGATGCTGATTTCCGTCTGCATGTCAGCAAGCTTTTTCTGGATCAACTGCGTTGCCGCCAGAGGACGATCAAACTGTGTGCGATCCAGACAATATTGACGCGCCTGCATCCAGCAAAACTCAGCCGCCCCCAACGCTCCCCAGGCAATGCCATAGCGCGCTTTATTCAGGCAGCCAAAGGGCCCCTTCAATCCCTCAACATGGGGCAACAGATTCTCGTCAGGCACAAAAACGTTATCCATTACGATTTCGCCTGTGATCGAGGCGCGAAGGGAGAACTTACCTTCAATTTTTGGCGTACTCAGCCCTTCCATACCACGCTCAAGCACAAAACCGCGGATGACGCCCTCCAGTTTGCCCCACACCACTAACACGTCCGCAATCGGCGAATTGGTAATCCACATCTTGCTTCCGGTAACGCGATATCCACCTTCTACCTTGATCGCCCGGGTTTTCATGCTGGCTGGATCAGAGCCCGAGTCAGGCTCAGTCAGACCAAAGCAACCGACCCACTCACCGCTGGCCAATTTCGGCAGGTAACGCATTCGCTGCTCTTCACTGCCATAGGCATAGATTGGATGCATCACCAGCGAAGACTGCACACTCATGGCGGAGCGGTAGCCACTATCGACTCGCTCCACTTCACGAGCGACCAGCCCGTAACACACATAATTGACATTGGCGCAGCCATATTTCTCAGGCAAGGTTGCGCCCAGCAACCCTAACTCACCCAGCTCGTTCATGATCTCGCGATGAAAATGCTCATGACGGTTGGCCTCTCTTACCCGGCTGAGCAACTTGTCCTGAGCGTAATCATGCGCCGTCTGCATGACCATCCGCTCCTCGTCACTTAACTGATCCAACAACAGGAACGGGTCTTGCCAGTTGAAAGAGACCTTTGACATGCAGCACCTCAAAATGTCGATATTTTTATGAAATGTGGTTTTTATTGCATTACAAAGACAAAGCGTAGCCAAATTTATAGGCTCTACAAGGCATCTTTTGTCTAGCAGGCTGTTGAAAAACGTTATCGAGGCCGCCGAGACAAGGAAATACCCCTAGGGCACAAGAAACAGGCGAAAAAGCGGAGTTTAGTGAGCTAAATGAGCATTTGACTCGCTCCGCTCGCCCCTTCGGGGCCGTGCTAAAGCACGTTCAGCCTTTGGCTGTGAGCCTGTTTTTGACGCGGTATTCGGCAACACAGATAGATTTTCAACGACCTGTTAAGCCGACACGCAGGCGCTACACACGTCCCTCTCTCCCTGAGAGAGGGCAGCCACACGCTGCACATCTGTATCA
>NZ_LAPT01000074.1 GCF_003194385.1 Pokkaliibacter plantistimulans | reverse complement strand
TGACGCGGTATTCGGCAACGCTGATAGATTTTCAACAGCCCGCTAAAGGCGTGTTGTTCACAGCCCTTAGCAAGAACGAATGAGATATGGAAGCTTGCAGGCCAGCATCAGTGCCTGCACTTCCGATTAGGAGAACCGAATGAGTCACGCCTCCGAACTGATCGAATCCGATATCCTCGGCTACCTGAAACAGCACGAGAACAAGGACCTGCTGCGCTTTATCACCTGCGGCAGCGTTGACGATGGCAAATCCACCCTGATTGGCCGTCTGCTTTATGACACCAAGCTGATTTTTGAAGACCATCTGGCAGCCCTGCACAAAGACAACGAACGTGTGGGCAATGCAGGTGAAGCGCTGGACCTGGCGTTGCTGGTGGATGGCCTGCAGTCTGAGCGTGAGCAAGGTATCACCATCGATGTGGCTTACCGCTATTTCTCTACTGACAAGCGCAAGTTCATCATCGCTGACACCCCCGGCCATGAGCAGTACACCCGCAACATGGCTACCGGTGCTTCCACCGCCAACCTGGCCATCATTCTTATCGATGCCCGCCGTGGTGTACTGACCCAGACTCGCCGTCACAGTTTTATTGTCAACCTGCTGGGTATCAAGCACGTTGTCGTCGCCATCAACAAGATGGATCTGGTGCACTTTGATGAAGCCGAATTCAACCGCATCCGCGATGAATATCTGGAGTTCGCCAAGGCTCTGCATATCCCTGATATCCAGTTTGTGCCGATGTCTGCCCTGAACGGTGACAACGTGGTGAACAAGTCTGACGCCATGCCTTGGTATCAGGGTGAGCCGCTGATGCAGATTCTGGAAAACGTTGAGATCACCAAAGACATCAACTTCGACGACTTCCGCATGCCCGTGCAGTTCGTCAACCGTCCCAACCTGGACTTCCGTGGTTTCTGCGGTACGGTCGCCTCCGGCATCGTGCGCAAAGGCGACAGCGTCACTGCCCTGCCCTCTGGCAAATCCAGCAAGGTCAAAGCCATTGTGACTGCCGACGGTGAGCTGGACGAAGCCTTCCCGCCTCAGGCCATCACCCTGGTACTGGAAGACGAAATCGATATCAGCCGTGGCGACGTCATCGTCAGGAGCGATAACCTGCCGACCGTTTCTGATACGTTCGATGCCGATATCGTCTGGATGAGCGAAGCCGAGCTGGAAGCAGGCAAGCGCTACTGGCTGAAAACCGGTGGCAAGCTGATTCCTGCCAAGGTGGAACGCATTGACTTCAAGACCGACGTCAACACCATGGCTCAATCTGCCACACGTAGCCTGGCCCTGAATGAGATTGGTCGCTGCCGTTTGGTAACGGATGAGCCACTGGCACTGGATGCCTACGAGCAGAACAGCACCACCGGCGCCTTTATCCTGATTGACCGCATGTCCAACGCCACGCTGGGTGCAGGCATGATCGCCAGCATCGCCGATGCGCAGGGTGAGAAGGAACTGGATGAGCTTGAGCGTCTGCAGGCTTTCGAGCAGGAGCTGAACGTGCTGGTACGCAAGTACTTCCCGCACTGGGACGCGAAAGATATCAGCAAGCTGCGCTAATACCTGTCTCGCTATTCAGTGAGCCATACCCGCAAAAAGCCGAAGCCCTGCTTCGGCTTTTTGCTTTTCAGGTCGCGTACCAGCCCCGACACCTTGTATTTCACCTCCTGCACCCGCAATATCTGACCCTGCTACTCAACTACTACCCGCATACTGATGTGGGTATTCAACACGGAGTTTGAACATGGCTACAGTTACGCTGAAAGGTAATCCATTCAACACCAACGGCGACCTGCCTGCGGTTGGCAGCCAGGCCCCTGCCCTGACACTGGTCAAAACTGATCTGTCTGAAGTGACTCTGGAAAGCCTGAAAGGTCAGCGCGTTGTGCTGAACGTTTTCCCCAGCATTGATACCCCTACCTGCGCCACCTCTGTTCGCGTGTTCAACCAGAAAGCCAGCGCGCTGGAAAACACCGTCGTTCTGTGTGTTTCTCAGGATCTGCCTTTTGCCCAGGCGCGCTTCTGCGGCGCTGAAGGTCTGGACAAGGTTATCCCGGCTTCTGCCTTCCGCTCTGATTTCGCAGCTGATTACGGCGTAAAACTGATCGACGGCCCGCTGACCGGCCTGACCGCACGTTGTGTCGTTGTCGTTGATGCTGAAGGTAAAGTGGCCTACACCGAGCTGGTGGGCGAAGTGGCCAATGAACCTAATTATGAAGCGGCACTGGCTGCACTGAACTAAGAGCGAGTTCACGCTCTACGCAAAGTTCATCACTGCAAAAAGCAAAGGCGAGCTGACAGGCTCACCTTTGTTATTTCTGCTTCCTGACATTCCGATACTGGCAACCGTCGGCATTGACCTGCGTTAATGGGGCGAGTCCGTTTTGAGGCAGCGTGCCCTCTCTTGAGGTGAATAGCGGTACTACTTAACCTAGCTCTTCATCAGTGGACGAAAACGCGCCATGGTAAATACATCTGCATAATGGCCGTTCTTGAAGGCGTAGAGTTTATGCTCACCTTCAATTTCAAAACCAAACTTCTTGTACAGCGCAATGGCCGCTGCGTTGTCGGTGTACACCTCTATTTCCACACGCTCGATATTCAGCCAACGATCACACATGTCCAAAGCTGCCCGCAGCAGCGCTGAACCGACGCCCTTGCCCAGATAATCCTGCCGGACAGCCATACCAAACTCAGCCACATGTCGTCGTCGCGGCCGATTATTACTGATCAGGCTGAGCTGGCCGACGACGTCATCCCCGACCTCAGCAATCAGATTATGATAATGGGTGCCCACCTGATCAAAACGCGCTTCCCATGACTCCTGTGAGGGATAGGGCAACTGCAGGGTGTTCTCATAGGCATGAGGCTGACTGTAGATAACGCGAACGGCATCGACGTCGGCCTTGTCCGCATGACGAATGTTGACTTCCATGTGGTGTAACCTCGTATTGTTCTGTGCTGCTAATCATGAAATCCACCCATAACCATAGCACAGCGTTGCCAGATACGCGGTCTGCACTTCCTTCGGTAAAATCCCAACCCGCAAAATGCAAACAGGCGGGAATCCCCCGCCTGTTTGCTGTGTGTCAGTTCAGTCAGTCGCCATTCGCTCAGACTTTCTGACCTTCGTGTTGACGTGCCTTGTTCATTTTTCCACGCAGCAGCGGGCCCAGTACGGTAGGCAGGATCAGGCCAAGAATGGCGATAGCCCACAGACCGATGCTCAGACCACTACTGTAGAAGATGTTCCAGCTGCCATCAGAAATGGTCAGCGCATGACGCATGCTGGTTTCCATTTCCGGGCCAAGCAACATGCCCAGAATGACCGGCACCAGAGGAATCTCGATCTTGCGCAGAACATAACCGAAGATGCCGAAGGCCACCATGAAGTAGAGATCCATGGCGCTGTGGCTCAGTGAATAGATACCGATTGAGGCGACCAGCGTCACGATGGGCATCAGGTACATGGGTCGGATGCTCAGCAGCTTGACGAAGATACCGACCATCGGAATGTTCAGCAGCAGCAGAATGAAGTTACCGACAAACAGTGCCGCAATGACGCCCCATACCAGATCAGCGTGCTGCTGGAACAGCATCGGACCGGGGGTGATGTTCAGGGAAATCAGCATGGCCAGCAGTACCGCTGTGGTGCCACTACCGGGCACGCCCAGTGTCAGCATGGGGACCAGCGCACCGTTAGCCGCCGCATTGTTGCCTGCTTCAGGAGCGGCCACGCCACGGGGATCACCCTCGCCAAAGTGAGCTTTGTTACCCAGCAAACGTTTTTCCAGAGTATAGCAGATGAAGCTGCCCAGAGAGGCGCCTGCGCCTGGCAATACACCCGCAACGAAGCCCAGCACAGAACCACGAATGGCAGTGGGCAGTACGTGGAAGATGTCAGACATTTTCAGACGCAGCTTGTTCAGTACCACCATCTGATGGCCAGCACCGGCATGAGCCTCGATAAAGAACATCAGCTCACTGATGGCAAACATACCTACCAGCACGATGATGAAATCAACGCCTTCATACAGCTCAAGGGTATTGAAGGTGTAACGTGGGGTACCGGTGTTGTGGTCAATCCCCACCGTAGCAATCATCAGACCCAGGGCCGCAGCCAGCAGCGTCTTGACCGGGTTTTTACCCGTCACGCCGCCCAGCGTGGCAAAAGCCAGTGCAAACAGGGCGAAATATTCTGCAGGACCAAAGTGCAGGGCAAATTTGGCCAGAATCGGTGCCAGCAGGATCAGGCCGATGGTGGCAATGAAGCTGCCTATAAAGGAAGCAATCGCCGAAATCGCCAGCGCTTCGGCAGCCTTGCCCTGACGCGCCATGGGATAACCATCCAGCGTGGTCATCAACGCAGGTTCATCGCCGGGGATGTTCAGCATAATGCTGGAAATACGGCCACCGTACATGGCACCGGCATACACCGAAGTCAGCAGGATCAGCGCCGAATCAGCAGGCAAACCGAGGCTGAACGCCAGAGGAATCAGGATAGCCACGCCGTTGGCAGGGCCAAGACCAGGCAGTGCGCCGATTAGCGTCCCCAGAATGGAGCCGATGGCAGCAAACATCAGGTTGGACGGTGTTAGTGCAACACCAAAACCGTGCATCAGAAAATTTAACGTTTCCATTATGCCAAACCTCCCAACAGGCCCATGGGCAGCGGCAATTCAAGACCGATATCAAAAATCAGAAACACACCCACAGACGTCCCCAGACCGACCAGCGCGGCAGAAGCCAGGGTGGCGCCCATACGCCAGCTCAGGATAGCGACACAGGCAAAGCTGGCCAGGATGAAGCCCAGATAATCCAGAGACCAGGCATAACCCAGCAATACCACTACAACGACCAGCAGCTCCCCGAAAATCTTGGCACTGGGCCATTCCTGCGAGGGGTCAGGCTTAACGATCAGGTAGATGGCGCACAGGCCCAGAATCCAGGCCAGAATCGAAGGAAAAGTACTGGGGCCAACGACTTCGTTGCCACCAAAAGGTTCGGGTAATTGAGTGGCACCCCAGCCGTAAGCTACGGCCAGAACCAGCATCAACATGCCGAAGATACGATCATTGTTCAGTAGCATGTGCTACCTCCACCTATTACGCCCATCACTTCACCGTTAAGCCCAATCGCAGATGCGACTGAGCCACGGACCACACGGCTCTGGCCGTCTCCATGGACAAGTTTGCGAGAAGGAAGATGCCCCATGTCGACGAGACGTGCCGGGAGCCGAACGGAAACTATCAATGGGGGAGTGGCAGGCACTCCCCCATTTCACTCACTCAATTACTTGAGCAGGCCAACTTCTTTGGAGATTTCAGCAATATCCTGGATCTGCTTGTGAACAAACTCGTTGAACTCAGCGCCTGACTTGTGGAAAGGCAGCAGGCCGTTCTCGGTCATCACGTCTTTCCAGGCAGGTGAGTCGTACAGTTTGTCCAGTGAGCTTACCCACCAGTTGTAGGTATCGTCAGAAGCGCCACCGGGGATGTAGAAACCACGCCAGTTGGGAGCAGTGGTATCAACACCCTGTTCTTTGGCAGTAGGAATCTGATCGTAAGGAGCAGGCAGACGATCATCAGACAGTACGGCCAGCACGCGCAGGTCGCCTGACTGCAGGAAGCCCAGCACTTCAGAAACGTCACCGGTGAAGGCGCCAATGTGGCCACCAATGACCTGAGTAATGGCTTCACCACCGCCGTTGAAGGCCAGATATTTGATGTCACGCAGCTTGTCTACACCACCGGCTTTGGCAGTCATCAGCACTTTCAGGTGATCCCAGCCGCCGTTGGCGCTACCGCCACCGAACTTGACTGAGTTAGGATCGCTTTTCAGCGCGCCCAAAAGATCGCCCAGAGTTTTGTAAGGAGAGTCTTTGGACACGGCGATAACACCGTAGTCTGCACCCAGAGTACCTACCCACTTCACCATGTCGGCGTTAACGCCAGGGAACTGGCCCTGTGCCAGGCGGGTAGTGGTGGCAGTGGAAGCAGCAACGAAGACACCGTTGTCGGTGTTGCGTTTGGATACGACGTGAGCGAAAGCTACGCCGCCGCCAGCACCAGGCATGTTCACGGTCTGCACGTTGCCATCAACATAGCTCAGAGCAGACAGCAGTTTACCCACGCTACGACAGGTAAAGTCCCAGCCACCACCGGGGTTGGCAGGAGCGATACACTCAGGCGCTTTGGGCATATCAGCGGCATTGGCCATCATGGGTGCGCTGACGAGAACAGAAGACAAAGCCAGTACGGGCAGTGCAAAAAGGCGTTTCATTGTTGTTATCTCCACCTGCTGGGGAATTTTTGAAAACACAATGTGACCGGGATGGGGGTCAACATGTCGAATAAACATACGCTTGCAACCTGACACGATCCTGACACACACGTATCAGCTATGGGCTCTTATTCTAAGGTCTAATGTCTAGACCATGATGCTCATTCACGCCAGCGCACATTGCCGAAGGCCTGCACTTTTCCTTATTCCCCGTCTTCACCCCACAGCGTCGCAGTTCTGCTACGGTTACAATTTCTGCTAGGCTTGAGTCACTGCCACGGAATGGCCAGCAACGGGAAGATGAGGGCACGACCCTCATTCGCCCCGCGGCCAAAGACAAGAACTACCATCGCAGAACCGAGATGCGCATATTACTCATCGAAGACAATGTCGAACTTGCCGATGCCGTGGCTGAGTATTTCCGCCACCACGGCCATCCGCTGGACTGGGTCAGCTCCGCCGAACAGGCAGAAAAAGTGCTGGCCTATCAAAGCTTTGAACTACTTATTCTGGATATCAACCTGCCCGGCAAAGATGGCTATCAGCTGCTGAAGGCATTACGCCGTCAGGGTAATCAGGTGCCGGTTCTGGTCCTGACCGCCCGTGCTGAAATTGACGATCGGGTCAGCGCACTGGATCTGGGGGCCGACGACTATCTGGTCAAACCCTTTGATTTCCGCGAGCTGGCAGCCCGCACCCGTGCTCTGCTGCGCCGGGATCGCGGCAACGCCAGCAATGAAGTGCGCTGTGGCAATCTGCTGTTTGATCCGGCCTCACGTCAGGTATTCATCAATGACGAGCCGATTGATCTGCGCCATCGCGAAGTGCAGCTGCTGGAAGTGTTTCTTGGCGCCCTCGATCATGTGCTGACCAAGGAAGACATCGCAGACCGCCTCTACACCTTTGATGAAGCCCACACGCCCAACGCCATCGAGCAGACCCTGACTCGTCTGCGCAAGCGCCTCGATGGCTCGTCGCTGGTGATCAAGACCATTCGTGGCATGGGCTATCTCGCCCATGTTGACGACTGACGCCTGTTTCCGCGCACCATGGCCAGACGCTACTCCCTCAAACGCCGCCTGCTGATTCGCATGGGGGCAATTTTTATCATCGCCCTGCTGCTGCTGGGCGTTGGCATCTGGCGCTATGCCGAGCGTGCCGCTGACTACTCCTTCGACCGGCTGCTGACCGGCGCCAGCCTGTCCATTCTGGAACGTGTTTTCGTCACCAATGAAGGTATCGAAGTGGACATGCCCTACTCCACCATGTCGATGCTGAGCCTGGCACCCGAAGACCGGGCGTTCTATCAGGTACTGGGGCCAGACGGTTTCCCGCTGACCGGCTATCCGGATCTGCCCCTGCCTGAGCACTGGAAGCCCGGCAATGAACCGGTGTTCTTCAATGCCCGCTACAGCGGTGAAACCGTGCGCTTTCTGCTGCAAAGCAAACTGCTGACCGAACAGGGCATACACGGCTGGGTCACGGTACAGATTGGCCAGACCCGCATCGCCCGTACCGCCCTGACCTGGGAAGTGTTTCTCAATGCGCTGGGGCTGTTGTTGCTGATCATGTCGCTGGGCTTGCTGTTTGTCTGGTTCGGCATAGGTCGGGCGCTGCGGCCACTGGGCCTGATCAGTCAGGATTTACGCAACCGCGCTCCGGCCCAGCTCAGCCCGCTGGAAGTCCCTGCGCCGAAGGAAATTGCGCCACTGGTCAACTCACTGAACACCTTCATGCGACGGCTGCAGGGCAACCTCAATCTGATGCAGAACTTTATCGCCGATGCCGCCCATCAGATCCGCACGCCGCTTAGTACCCTACAGGTACAGCTTGATATGGCGGAGCATGAACAGGACAACGCCGCACTCAAGCGTCGCCTGAGCAAGGCCCGCGAGCTGAGTAAGCGGCTGATTCGCCTGACCAACCAGCTGCTGGCGCACGCTCTGGTGATTCACCGCGGCGACACGCAAACGCTGGCCAGAGTCAACCTGACCGAACTGGGGCGCCAGGTTCTGACCGAAGCTGTGCGCGACCATGCCCATACCGCAGTGGACTTTGGCTATGACACCAATGTGCAGGCAGCCTGGATTCAGGGCGACACCATCAGTCTCAAGGAGGCGCTGCGTAACCTGCTGGATAATGCCGTTAAATATGGCCCGGCGGACAACCAGATTACACTCGCTGTGCACGCTCAGAATGGCCAGCTGCAGATCAGTGTCGAAGATCACGGGCCGGGCATCCCCACCGCGCAGCATCAGCAGGTGCAGCAGCGTTTCGAGCGTCTGGCGGAAGATCGTGCAGGGTCAGGTCTGGGGCTGGCCATCGTCCGGGCCGTTGCCGATGCGCATCAGGCGGACATGACGCTGAGCAATGGAGAAAGTGGCGGACTCAAAGTGACACTGTCCTTCCCGGCCGCGGAGCAGGAATGATCATGACAGGGCAATATCGTGCCGTTTTACCGCGCCTGCAGCGCTGCCTGCTGGCGACCGTTGCCGTGACACTATGCTGGCTCGGCAGCCAGAGTGCTGTGGCGGACTCACCGGATGACAAGGCGCCCACTCTGGGCAGCGCACCTTATGGCGCCTCAGACCCTTTCACCGCCAATGCCGGTGATGACAAACCCCATGACACCGGCAAGCAGGACGAAGGCAACTGGCTGTTTATCAAGGGCTCTACCGACAAATCGGCGATTTTCCCGTTAATTCGCGCCTTTCAGGAACAGCATCCTTCGATACAGGTTCGCTACGAAGAAGTGCTGTCACCTCAGCTGTACATGGATTTTCGCAGTGAATATCTGCATCGGGCGACCACCACCGACATCATTATCAGCTCGGCCATGGACCTGCAGGCCAAACTGATCAATGACGGCTATGCCCGCCCCTACGATTCGGCCAATACCGATGATCTGCCCGACTGGGCCAAGTGGCGACATGAAGGCTTTGGTTTTGCTTTTGAGCCGCTGGTGATGGTCTACAACAAAGCCGCCTTCAAGGATCAGACGCTGCCGCGTACCCATGAAGAACTGGCGACCCAGCTGCGCGAACAACCCGCGTTCTACCAGCAGAAAGTCGGCACCTATGATATTCGCCTGTCCGGTGTCGGCTACATGCTGTTTACGCAGGATGCCGTGCACTCCAGTATCAACGGCCGTCTGCTGGAAAGCCTTGGCCGTGCGGATGTGCAGACGTTCTGCTGTACAAGCCTGATACTCGATGCGGTCGCCTCCGGCAAACTGATCCTCGGCTACAACGTGTTGGGTTCCTACTCCCTCAGCCGGGCGCTGCAGGACCCACGACTGGGCGTAATCATTCCGTCCGACTACACCCTGGCCATGAGCCCTATCGCCCTGATCTCGAAAAAGGCCAGCTCACCCAAACTGGCGCAGCAGTTCATCGATTTTCTGCTGTCCGTCGAAGGTCAGGACGACATTGCCAATCACAGCGGCCTGATCAGTCTGCTCGGCGATGGCCCTCGCTCAGCCAATGGTATCCGGCTCAATTATGAGTCCAGCTATCATCCCATCAGCCTGGGGCTCGGGTTGCTGGTCTATCTGGACCAGATGAAGCGCAACCGCTTCCTGCACGAATGGGAAAGTGTCATCCAGCCGGGCAGCATGATTCAGGCGCTGACCAACAGCGATGAGCTGCCATGACAACACGCTTACAGTCTGCTGACTCGTGAGGCCGGAAATATGTTCTGTGGCTCAGTGAGGCTGGGCGTATCCAGCGGGTCGTTCAGCAGACTGAGTAACAGCTCCATACAAAATCGGGTCATCTTGCCCTGATCCATATCCCGCGCGTCATAGCGGCGCAGCATCATGCCCTGAATCAGGGTGGCGCGCAGCTCGACAATCAGTTTAAGGTAGTCATCATCAGCCTCGGGAAAAGCCTTGCGCAGAAGGCTGACCGCCTTGGCCTGCAGGGTCAGATGGGCCTGATAGGAAATCTCGGCAATGGCCGGATTACGCGCCGCCTCGGCCTGAATTTCCAGCAGCAGCGCCCGGTCAGCATCGGCGATACGGGCTGGCGCCATGCTGCTTTCATTCCACTCCACCGGCTTCAGCCAGCCTTTTTCCAGCTCCATCCATTGCAGACGCTGATTGGTCATGCGTTCCACCAGCGCCGCGATGATCGCTTCCTTATTTTCAAAGTAGCGATAAATCTGCCCGACACTCAGCCCGGATGACTCGGCAATCATTGCCATGCTGGTGCGGTGGAAGCCCAGCTCCACCACATGGTGCTGCGCCGCATCAAGAATATGCTCGCGGCGTTGCTGGTCCCTTTCTGTTTTGGTCTGGCTCTTGTTATCTGTTGTAACCATTCTTTAAACCTTGCTGCTAGGGGCAGTAACAGACGCATTGTATAGTTTTGAGAATGATCATTCTCAATTTTATCCTGTGGCATCGGTAACTCATGAAATACTTATCTACGATGGCTGGGCTGATCCTTGTGCCCCTCGCTCTGGTTGGCTGCCAGAAAGAGGAAGTGGCACAGCAGCAACACCAGCAGCGCACCCCGGAAGTCGGCTATATCACCCTCACTACCAGTGAAGTCCCCCTGAAAACGGAATTACAAGGTCGTACTGTGGCCTCCACCACGGCGGAAGTTCGCCCGCAGGTCAGCGGCATCGTGGAAAAACGTCTGTTTGAGGAAGGCTCAGAGGTCAAAAAAGGCCAGCTGCTGTATCAGATTGACGACTCCAGCTACAAAGCCGCTTACAACGAGGCCAGGGCCGACCTGCTGAACTCGGAAGCGACGGTACGCTCGGCCAAACTGAAAGATCAGCGCTATGCGGCGCTGGCCAAGTCCGAAGGCGTTTCCAGACAGGATGCTGACGATGCCCATGCGGCCTATCTGGAAGCCGTCGCCAGTGTGGAGAAATACAAGGCCGCGGTAGAAAGCGCCAAGATCGACCTTGATCACACGCAGGTGAAGGCCCCCATTGCCGGCCGCATCGGTATTTCGTCGGTCACCGAAGGCGCACTGGTCACCGCTGATCAGGACACCGCCCTCGCCACCATTCGTTCGCTCAACCCGATTTATGTTGACCTGACCCAGTCCAGCAAGGAAGTGCTGAAATTGCGTCAGACCCTTAAGCGCTCAGGTGTCAGCAGTGGCAACACCGAAGTCAGCCTGCAGCTGGAAGACGGCTCGACCTATGCTGACAAAGGTACCCTGACCGTGCGTGAAGTGGCTGTTGATGAGTCCACAGGCTCAGTAACACTGCGCGCTCAGTTCCCCAATGATGACGATCTGCTGATGCCCGGCATGTTTGTCCGTGCCGTGCTGGACGAAGCCGTGGATACCCAGGCCATGCTGGTACCACAGCGCGGTGTGGCCCGCGATGCCCGTGGCAATGCCACCGCACTGGTGATTAAGGACGACGGCACGGTGGAACAGCGGCAGGTCACCACTGATCGCTCCATCGGTGATAAATGGCTGATTACTCAGGGTCTGTCCGCTGGAGACAAGCTGATTGTCGAAGGAACAGGCAAGGTTGCTGCCGGTCAGAAAGTGAAAAGTGTGGAAGTGGAACTGGCCGCAGACGGCTCAGTGACTGACAAGGCCGCCGATGCCAGCAAGGTCGCCAATCAGGGCGCGACCGATCAGGACAAAGGAGCGATGTAACCGATGCTAGCTCGCTTCTTTATTCATCGCCCGGTCTTTGCCTGGGTGATCTCCATTATCATCATGCTTTCGGGACTGGCAGCGCTGTTCACCCTGCCGGTCGCCCAGTATCCTGACGTAGCGCCACCGACCGTCAAGATCTCCACCACCTACACCGGCGCCTCGGCGGAAACCGTCGAAAACAGTGTCACTCAGGTGATTGAACAGGAGCTGACCGGTATCGATGGTCTGCTCTACTTCACCTCCAGTTCCTCGTCTTCAGGCAAAGCCTCCATCGACGTGACCTTTGAACAGGGCACCAATGCCGATACTGCTCAGGTTCAGGTACAGAACAAGGTGTCGCAGATCACCTCGCGGCTGCCCGAGTCAGTGCAGTCACAGGGCGTGACCGTTGCCAAATCACAGTCTGACTTCCTGCTGATTGCCGCAGTCTATGACAAGACCGACAAGGCGACCCACTACGATATCTCCGACTACATTTCCAGCAACATCTCCGACTCCATCGCCCGTCTGGAAGGGGTCGGCAGCGTACAGGTGTTCGGTTCACAATATGCCATGCGTATCTGGCTGGACCCCACCAAACTGGCTGCCTACGATCTGATGCCTTCGGATATCACCTCTGCACTGGAGTCCCAGAATGCTCAGGTGGCTGCCGGTAATATCGGCGGTATGCCCACGACCGACGTGCAGGAACTGAACGCCACCGTCACGGCCCAGTCGATGCTCACCACCCCGGAACAGTTCCGCAACATCATCATCAAGCACGACAGTAGCGGTGCAGACGTCAAACTGGGCGACATTGCCACCGTCGAGCTGGGTGCGGAAAGCTACAACTACGTTCCCCGTCTGAATGGTCACCCGGCGTCCGGTATTGCGGTGATGCTGGCCCCCGGCGCCAATGCCATGTCCACTGCAGAGCGCGTCAAGAGCACCATCAGCGCGCTGCAGAAAAATATGCCGCAGGGTTATGAAGTGGCCTATCCCAAGGACAGTACCCAGTTCATCCGCATCTCCATCGAAGAAGTGGTGAAAACCCTGTTCGAGGCCATCGCGCTGGTGGTGGTGGTGATGTTTGTGTTCCTGCAGAGCTGGCGTGCAACGCTGATCCCCGCCATTGCCGTGCCGGTGGTGTTGCTGGGTACCTTCGGCGTGCTGTCCGTGTTTGGCTACTCGATCAACACCCTGACCATGTTTGGCATGGTGCTCTCCATCGGTCTGCTGGTGGACGACGCCATCGTGGTGGTCGAGAACGTCGAACGTGTCATGCACGAAGAGAAGCTGTCACCCCGCGCCGCCACCATCAAGTCCATGGGGGAGATCAGTAGTGCGCTGATCGGCATCGCCGTGGTGCTGTCTGCGGTATTCCTGCCGATGGCATTCTTTGGTGGCTCGACCGGCGTGATCTACCGCCAGTTCTCCATCACTATCGTTTCCTCCATGGCCCTGTCCGTGATTGTCGCCCTGACCCTCAGCCCGACACTCTGCGCCTCTATCCTAAAACCCAGTGATCATGCTGCTCGCAAAGGCTTTTTCGGCTGGTTCAACCGCAACTTTGACCGCATGACCAACCGCTATGAAGGCCGAGTCAGCCGCACCGTGCGTCAGCCGGTTCGCTGGATGATCGTTTATGGACTGATCATCGGTGCACTGGCCGTACTCATGCTGCGTCTGCCGACCGGCTTCCTGCCGGAAGAAGATCAGGGTGAAGGGATGATTCAGATCAACCTGCCGACCGGCGCCTCGATCAAGCGCACCATGGCGGTGGCGGATGACGTCAAAAACTACTTCCTCACTGACGAGAAAGACAACGTCAACGCCCTGTTCACCATCTCCGGCTTCAACTTCAGTGGCGCCGGACAAAACGCGGCCATGGCCTTCGTCGCCTACAAGGACTGGGATTCCCGCCCGGGCGAAGCCAACACCGCCGCTGCTATTTCCCAGCGGGCAATGAAAAACCTGTCCAGCGTGCGTGATGCCAGCATCTTTGCCATGTCGCCCCCGGCGATCCGTGGTTTGGGCCAGAGCAATGGCTTTACCTTTGAACTGCAGGCAGCGCCCGGTACCTCGCGCGCAGAGTTTGAAAAGCTCAAGAACCAGCTGCTGGCAGCAGCACGCAAGGATGACAAGCTGAGCGGCATCCGCCTTGGCTCGCTGAGTGACACACCGCAACTGAAGATCAATATCGACTCGGCCAAAGCCACCTCACTCGGCCTGTCCCTGTCCGATGTGACCAGCACCCTCAGCACCGCCTGGGCTGGCAGCTACGTCAACGATTTCGTCGACAATGGCCGGGTGAAAAAAGTCTATGTGCAGGGCGATGCCCGGTACCGCTCCTCACCGGATGACCTGAAGCACTGGTTTGTCCGCACCAGCGACGACACCAGCATGACCCCCTTCAGTGCCGTCAGCTCGGTGGAGTGGACCAGCGGCCCGCAAACCCTGAGCCGTTTCAACGGTCTGTCGTCCTATGAAATTCAGGGCGCAGGTGCCACCGGCGTCAGCTCGGGCGAAGCCATGAATGAAATGCAGAAACTGGCGGACGCCCTGCCGGAAGGCACCACCTATACCTGGAGCGGCCTGTCCTATCAGGAGCGCCAGTCCAGTGGCCAGTCCACCCTGCTCTACGCTGTCTCCATTCTGGTGGTCTTCCTCTGTCTGGCAGCACTGTATGAAAGCTGGTCGGTGCCCTTCTCAGTGATCATGGTAATTCCTCTGGGCGTGGTAGGTGCTGCTCTGGCGGCCACCCTGCGCGGGCTGGAGAATGACATCTACTTCCAGGTAGCGCTGCTGACCACCATTGGTCTGTCGTCGAAAAACGCCATTCTGATCGTTGAGTTTGCCGAAGCCGCCTATCAGCGTGGTGCCAGCCAGTTTGCAGCGGCCGTGGAAGGCGCCAAGCTGCGTCTGCGTCCGATTCTGATGACGTCACTGGCGTTTATCTTCGGCACCCTGCCGCTGGCGGTCTCCACCGGTGCTGGCGCCAACAGCCGGATATCCATAGGTACCGGCATTGTCGGTGGCACCATTACGGCCACCCTGCTGGCCGTTATCCTGGTGCCGCTGTTCTTCGTGCTGATTCGCCGTCTGTTCCCCAAGCGCAAGCGTGTGGAAGAAGATGACGCCGGGCAGGATGCACCCTCGCTGCCACCCCATTCAGCTGAAGTGACCGGAGCCTGAGATGAGAAAAGTGATGTTCCCCCGTCTGTCCGGCTCCAAAACGTTTGCCGTGCTGCCCCTGCTGGCGGCACTGGCAGGCTGTAGCAGCCTGGCCCCTGACTATCAGCGCCCGGCCAGCAGCGTACCGCAGAGCTGGCCACAAGGCGCGGCTTACGGTCAGCAGGCGTCTGACCCGACGCAAACAGCCGCCGCCCTGCCGTGGAAAGCCTTTATTAAGAATGAGCGCCTGCAGAAGGTGATTGCCCTGGCGCTGGAGAATAATCAGGACCTGCGTGCAGCCCTCGCCGACGTGGCGGCTGCCCGTGCTACCTATCGTGAACAGCGTGCCGCTCAGTTGCCCGAGATCGATGCCGGTGTTTCCGGCAGTCGCTCCCGTAGTCTGGGCAGCAGCGGTGTCTCTGAAAGCTATGAAGCCACCGCCGGCCTGAGTTCCTACGAGGTTGACCTGTTCGGCAAAACCCGCAGCCTGACGACAGCGGAGCTGGAGAGTTATCTGTCATCGGCAGAAACGGCCAAAGCCACCCGCATCACCCTGATCGGCGAGACGGCCAGCGCCTGGCTGACCCTGGCGTCTGACCAGTCACTGCTGAAACTGGCGCAGGATACGGCGGAGAATGCCCAGCGCGACGTGGACATTACCCGTCAGCGTCTGAAACTCGGCGTCGATTCCCGTGTAGATGTGCGCAATGCCGAAACCACTTATCACAGTGCCCGTGCCGATATCGCCAGCTACACCACACTGGTCGCCCAGGACCGTAATGCCCTCGAACTGCTGGTTGGCCAGACGCTGGACCCTTCGCTGCTGCCTGAAGGTCTGCCGGAGGATGAAAACTGGCTGGCAGACGTGCCTGCCGGGGTCAGCTCGGACGTGCTGCTGCAACGGCCGGATGTGCTGTCGGCTGAACATGACCTCAAGGCCGCCAACGCCAATATCGGCGCCGCCCGTGCAGCCTTCTTCCCCAGCCTGTCACTGACCACCACTGGCGGGCTGGCCAGTGCTGCGCTGGCGGATCTGTTCAGCGGTGGCGCCACCACCATCTGGAGCCTGGCGCCCAGCCTGTCATTACCGATCTTTGATGGTGGCGCCAACAAGGCAGCCCTTGCCTACGACGAAGCGCAGAAGGACAAGTATGTCGCCACCTACAAATACGCGGTACAGACAGCCTTCAAGGAAGTAGCGGATGCGCTGGCACGACGTGGCACCATTGCTGACCAGCTGAGTGCCGAAAAGGATCTGATGGATGCAGCACAGGACAGCTATAACCTGTCGTTCGACCGCTACAAGAACGGCGTCGACAGCTATCTGGATGCGCTGGAAGCACAACGCACGCTGTACAGTGTGCAGCAGACTTATATTTCCACCCGTCTGACCGAGCTGGACAACCGCGTCACCCTCTATCGGGTGCTGGGAGGCGGCCTGCAGGAATAGCGGTTACCGCCTGAGAGAAATGACAACGCCGGGAAAATCACCCGGCGTTGTGTTTTAAGAGCATGAACACAGTCTGAGTCTGCGACTCGGTTACTGCACCATGACCGCTTCAATTTCAGGCTCACGCAGCAGTTCCGACAGCTTCCAGCTGAAGACTTCGGCGCCCCATTTTGCCCGTGCGGCTGATTCCACGCTCAGGGTCAGGTGACGCCCTTTCAATTCGGCTGCCCCCAGAATCTGTCCCTCATGGTGCCAGTGCCACACCTTGGCACTGTGCTTTTGCAGCCAGTCAGCCTCATCCAGATGTGGCGTCAGATCTTTTTGCAGCACTTTGGCGGCCAGCGGGAAACGCACCTCATGGGGAGTCAGCTCAGTGTCGCTGCTGCACGTTGTCTCCTCCATCACAGATACGGTGGTGGTGTGCGCCGTTGATGGCTCAGTGCCATTCGCGTCAACGGCGACGGCCTCGTTCGCCTCACTGCCTTCAACCGCCTCGCTATCCGATGCCTTGCCTTGAGGTAAGCGATCCCCCAGCTCATGTGTCAGCCAGGACAGGGTAAAGAGTGCGGCCACCGAGCGCAGCTCCTGTTCGGTAGGCTGTGGCAACGGCTCATCAGCCGCCTTGCCATAGGCCTCCCGCAGGCTGTCGAGCAGGGTGGCCACCGCTTCATCGCTGAACAGCAGCGCGCCGCCAGCCAGAATCAGTCTGTTCAGTTCTTCCACTACCCGGGCCGCCAGATGGTCACCCACCTTGACGCTGCGGGCCATGCCGGGGTCACTCACGACCACGTCATCACCGCCGCGGATCACATCACGCAGACTCAGCGACTGCCCGGGCACCACCTGCTCCACCCGATACAAGCTCATGGTCGAGGTGCGCAACGCCCTGATATAGGCCTTGGTACGGGCGCTCTCCTTCCAGCCACGCCGTTTCATGTAGTCGTCAATCATATTGACGCCAGCAACGTCGAACTCCTGAGTGAGAAAATCCTCAAATGCACAACCCCACAGGGTATTCGCCCATTCGTTGCCGATCATGCCGGCCAGGTCTTCAAACTTCATATCACCCGCTTTGAGGGTCTGACCCAGATGGTCGTCAAACACCATGGCAAAACAGTGTGGCCACTCATCGCGATTGAGAAACTTGAACAAACCTTTCAGGTCGTGACTGTTAGACATTAACTCCCTCAGTACTGCTCTCGTGGTCAGGCAGGGCAGCCATAAAAGCAAAGGCCGCCGGTGAAAAATCGGCGGCCTTTATATCACATTGCCCTCTGCAGCGGGTGAAATCTCCTCAATCTTCCGCGAAATTGAGGTTTAGGGCTGTATATAGCCGCAAACATCGCCTTCAGGTCGTTCGAGAAATGCCTGCAATTCAGCCGTACGCTGCCGGGTCATTCTGGCCAGAATCTGCGACTGACACATGGGATTGGACGAACCGTAAACCTCGCTGGCATTGGCCTCAGGATAGATCGACGCCAGATGCGCATCCCGATAGGCCAGCCACAAACGCTGAGCTTTTTTCAGTTTGTCGATAAAGACCGGATCATCGGCGTAGTGCTTCAGCACCTGCTGGTAAACCTTGTTCAGCTCTCCGTCAGCCGTGCTGTAGTCCTGTGCTGCACAGGCATTCATTTCCACCGTGGTCTCGGCATTGCTGCAGCTGGCTGAAGCACCTGCCGCCCACAGGGTCATGAGCAGGGTCAGGGTTATGTTCACTTTCCTAAGCATTGCCGCTTCTCCTCAGCACGTTGCCCGGTAACAGAGCTTGTCAGGCTCAGCAGCATAGCGAAAAACAAAAAGCCGCGCAGTGCAGCACTGCGCGGCTTTCTTGAAACGTGGAGTCTGTGTCCGGATGCCGCTTAATTCTGCGACGACGCCAGAGCAGGCATATCCACTTCATCCTTGTCATTGCGACCACGTAGCAGCAGCCAGGCCAGCACCACCAGCGATGAGGCGATACCCACCGGGCCGGCGATACTCATGGGCAAACCAAAGCCGATCTGGGCTGACAGCAGGTAGGCATTGACCACGCCGGTCATGAATACCGCAGGCAGGGTGCACACCCAGTGGAATTTGCCATGGCGTTTCAGCCAGGCAGCAGCGGCCCACAGCATCATCACTGCGGTCATCTGGTTGGCCCAGCCGAAGTAGCGCCAGATCACATCGAAGTCCATGCGGCTGATGATAAAGCCCACAGCAAACAGCGGAATGGCCACCAGCAGGCGCTTGGCGATAGGTTTCTGATCAAACTTGAGGAAGTCAGACAGAATCAGACGTGCTGCACGGAAAGAGGTATCCCCCGAGGTAATCGGCAGGACCACGACACCCAGAATGGCCAGTACACCACCCACCGTGCCCAGCAGCGAGCGAGACACTTCGTCCACTACCGCCGCCGGTCCGCCAGCAGCCAGTGTGGCATTCAGCGCTTCAGGGCTCTGATAGAAAGACATGCCCAGCGTTGCCCAGATCAGGGCAATCACCCCTTCACCGATCATCGCACCGTAGAACACAAAGCGGCCGTTCTTTTCATTCTCCACACAACGAGCCATCAGCGGTGACTGTGTTGCATGGAAGCCGGACAGTGCGCCACAGGCAATGGTGATGAACAGCAGCGGCCACAGCGGCAGGTGATCCGGGTGCAGGTTCGCGAAGGTCATACCGAAGGCATAGAAAGGATGATCACTGACCGCCAGACCGATCAGCAGACCAACGGACATGAATACCAGCAAGGCGCCAAACAGGGGGTAAAAGCGGCCGATGATCTTGTCTATAGGCACAATGGTCGCCAGCATGTAGTAGCCGAAAATAATCGCCACCCACACCGGTACGGAGGTGCCTGACAAGTTCCCCAGCAACTTGGCCGGGCCCAGAGTGAAGACCACACCGACCAGCAGCAACAGGATGACCGCAAAGGCATTCATGAAGTGTTTGGCTACTGTTCCCAGCTCACGTCCGACCACCGTCGGCACCGATGCCCCGTTGGCACGGACAGACATCATGCCGGAGAAGTAGTCATGTACTGCACCAGCGAAGATCGAACCGAAGACGATCCACAGCAGCGCCGTCGGACCATAGAGTGCGCCGAGAATGGGGCCAAAAATCGGGCCGAGACCGGCAATATTGAGCAGCTGCACCAGATACACCTTGCCGGTGGACATGGGCACGTAGTCAACGCCGTCGTTATTGACCAGCGCCGGCGTGTTACGTTCAGGCCGGATACCGAAGATACGTTCGATGATTCTGCCGTAGATGAAATAGCCGCCCAGTAGCAAGGCGACACCGAGGAGAAACCACTGCATGCTTACCCCCTTGTTGTGTTTGTTGTGGTGGTTTGCAGGCGAGCTTAATGAGTGCAACGAAGTGCGGCAGTCTGTTTCTGGCTGAGTGGTCGTAATCCGCCCCTGAGCGGTCAGAAGGGTAACAGGAATTTATCCTTTAGTAGTTTGAAGTAGCGCCGCGACACCGGCACTCTGGCGCCGTGGCGGGTTTCAATTTCGGCACCGCCTTCATTCTGGGTAATCGCCCTGATGGCATCGATGTTGATCAGATACTGCCGATGCACCCGAATCAGCGGCAACCGCGACTCCAGCGTTTTCAGCGGTAACTGGCAGTGCAGCTCTTCGCCGCCAACCTGCACCTGAGTGCCGGTCAGATCGACATAGGCACAGTCGATGTCGGCGGGCAGCACCAGCCGTACCCGGCTGCCCTGATAGCAGGCCAGCCGCTCCAGCGGTTCCATCTCTCCCACACCCTGCGCCTGAATACGCTTCAGCGTCCGCGCCAGTCGCTCAGGGTTGACGGGCTTGAGCAGATAATCGAGCGCCTCCTGCTCAAAGGCAGTCAGGGCATATTCCTGATGCGCCGTAACAAACACCAGCAGTGGCCGCGGGTCGGCCAGCAGACTGCTGACATCCAGCCCGTTCAGCCCGGGCATATCCACATCCAGAAAGATCACGTCAGGCTGCGTTGCCTTGGCCTGTAACAGGGCATCTTTGCCGTTGCCCGCCTCGCCCACCACCTCGACACTGCCTGCCTCACCCAGCAGGGCTGCCAGTTCTTCCCGGGCCAGCGGCTCATCATCAACGATCAGGGCACGAATCATGACAGCACTCCTCTGGGCCAGATCAGTTCTGCACGGGTTGCGATCCCCGGCTGGTGGTGGAGCTGCAGTGTACAGCTGACACCGAGTGCGGCAAACCGCTCCCGCACCAGTCGCAAGCCAAGGCCATCATGCTGCTGTGGCAACTGGGCCGCGCTGTCTTCGACGATCACCTGAATATGATCCTCCTGTCGCCGCGCCGTAAGCCTGACTTCCCCCCCCTGTTCAGCCCGGCTGATACCGTGCTTCAGGGCATTTTCCACCAGCGTCTGAATGGCCAGCGCAGGCACCTGTTCTTCCTCCAGCGCCTCATCCAGATCTTCGACAAAGCGCAGGCGGTCGCCAAAGCGTGCCTTCTCAATCGCCAGATAGTGATGAATATGCTCAAACTCCTGTACCAGCGACACCGTCACTGTATTGCGCCCCAGATTGCCGCGCAGAAACTCGGCCAGATGCAGCACCAGCTGACGCGCCTCCTGCGGTGCCCGGCGCAATACCGCCGCAACGGTATTGAGGCTGTTGAACAGAAAATGCGGGTTCACCTTGGCCTCCAGCGCCCGCAGCTCGGCCTCCGCCAGCAACGCACGGCTGGCCTGCAACTGGCTGTGCAGGATCTGGTTAGAGAGCACCCCGGCGATCCCTTCACCAAGACTGCGGTTGAGATTACGGAACAGCTTGCGCTTGGGCTCGTACAACTTGATGGTGCCCACCACCTCCTGTTCGCCACGCAGCGGCACCACCAGCGACGAGCCCAGCTCGCAGCTTCCTTCAATGGAGCACTGATAGGGGGTGGTCAGGCCATCGGCAAACACCACCCGGTTATCACGAATGGCATCCAGCGTGATTACTGAGGAGATCGGCCGCCCAACCTGATGATGATCAGCGCCCATACCGGTAAAGCCGAGAATCTGCTGACGGTCAGTGATAGCGACAGCCGCCACACCCGTTTCATCCTTGACCACCTCGGCAATGGCCTGCGCCGAGCGCTGATTCAGCCCCTCATCCAGCAGCCCGACACAGCGACGGGCAATGCGCAGTGCACGGCGGGATACCTGAGAGGCCAGCTCATCGGCCTGAAACTTGGCATCGCGGATAAAGCTCATAAACAGCGCGGCGCCAAGAGCATTAGCCACCATCATCGGCAGAGCAATGGCTTCTACCAGCCGCAGCGACTGATCATAGGGCCTGGCCACCAGAAGAAGGATCAGCATCTGACAGCCTTCGGCGACAATGCCCAGCAACAGCGCCTGCAGCGGTTTGAAGATGCGTTCGGTCTGACCGCGACGTTGCCAGAAAGCATGTACCAGCCCTGCCAGCAACCCTTCCCAGGTCGTCGAGATCGCGCAGGCGACATCGGTAAAACCACCCAGCGAATAGCGATGCATACCACCGGTAAAACCGACTGCCAGCCCGACCAGCGGCCCACCCAGCAACCCGCCAAGAATGGCACCAATGGCACGGGTATTGGCAATGGCATCCAGCGTCTGCTGGCCAAAGTAGGTACCCATGATGCAGAAACTGGAGAAGATGCCGTACACCATCAGCTTGTGGATCGGCCAGCTGGACAGATTGGCTAATGGCCTGAACAGCGGCGTTTTGGAAAACAGATAGGCGATCAGCAGATAGACGCTCATCTGCTGGAACAGCGGCACTACCAGCTGAACATCGATGGACTCGATCATGGCTGAACTCACTCCCTGAACATCCGGTCAGATCAACAATGCAGAGAAGGGGGAACTGACACGGAAAATGCTGGGAGTATGGCAGAGATGGCAATTTTGAGGTTAGTAGTTTGAAAGAGTAGGTATCTGTCTATTGAAAAACAGATACCACAAAAATTTTATTTCAGGATTAATGTAAATTTATACAATATCTTTATATTAGCGACTCATATATAGACAACCTGATGATTACTGAGCTGTGGCAACCTTTCCTTCATCCATAGGTATTAATCTGGCATTCTTTTCTATTTGATCAATACAATACTTGATAGACAGATCAAACGACCTACGCAACCCTGAGCCATCCTCTAACTCCGCATATGAAGGCGCATTATCAGTGTCTTCATACTCCGGCTGATGTGCACATCTGTCTTCAAAAATAACTTTCGCTGTATTCGTATCAATCAACCTTGCATTTGCAGAATACATTACCTGGTAATTGTTAGGATCCAGCCTGTAATATGCTGATCTCCAGTAAAAAGTGCTTATATCCAGTACATAATCGTAATTTTTATACTGCATGGCCAGCTGTTCAGGCTTAACGCCTGCTTGAACGAAATCCGATGCCTCATGAACACTCATGTCATATGATTTTTCAAATTGATTCCCAACAGATGATGCAATAGCTAACGCAGGATCTTTTATATCATTTTTAGCTATCATCTCATTTCCATTTGATATAGCTGTCATTGCTCCGATAATTCCAAACTGAGCATTTAATGCTGTTGTTGCAGTAAAATCAGGAAGTTTTTCGTACTTAGCAATAAGTAATGTTTTACCCTTTATTGATAATAAGTCTGCATCGGCCAATGGTTTAGTATTTACTGCACCACAACCAACAACAATACTACCAAGAAGTGAAACCACTATAAGTTTAATTGTGTTCTTAATCATTTTATTCCGTTCTAACCACTAAAAGTTCACGGCATCTATTTAATGGCATCCGCCAGATGAAATAATTTGAAATTACTTTTTACAAGAAGCGCGGATTGTAGGGTAAGATTGCAATTTACACAACAACATTTAGACACAAATCGCAACATTGCACTTAATACACCCGCATCCTTTCAGTTCGACCTTACTGTGAACAAGTTCCGAGAAGAGAAAGAGAAGAGGAAAGGAGAGTGAAGAGTCAGATCGTTTGCTATGTGTAACAATCACTTAGCTACAGACCTTGTACAAGCAGGAAATAAAAATATGTGAGCAGCGAAGTACAAGACCTTATGTAGAGGTACATACTGATTGCTGCTCACAGTAGAGAAAAATTGTTAGTCCAGCGTATAGCGCACAAAACCACGCAGCAGGTTGGCGGCGTCGGTAGTGGCATCGATGCCGCTCAGAATGGCATCCACATCAAGACCTTTCTGCTCCAGTGCCGCTCGCTGGGCGCTGGCATAGTCGCTCATCACCTCAGCGGTAAACTCAGGATGGAACTGCGTCGCCCAGGCACAGGGGCCAACACGATAGGCGTGATGCGGTTCAAACGCATTGCTCGCCAGTACCTGCGCTTCGGCAGGCAGACGCAGCACGGTCTGGTAATGGGTCGACTGAGCACGGAAGCGACTGGGCAACAGGCCAAACAGCGGGTCACGCTGACCGTTCTGGCTCAGGCTGACGTCCACTGTGCCCATTTCCGGGCCTTGAGGGTGATAGCCCACTTCGCCACCCAGTGCATGGGCCAGCAACTGATGACCATAGCACACGGCAAACAGCGGCTTTTCCCGATGGACCACATCCACCAGCCACTGACCAAGACGTTCGCTCCAGTCCTCACGGTCAGACACCATGGCATGGGAGCCGGTGACGACAATACCTGCGTACTCACTGGCGTCGGGCAGCTGTTCCACCGCATAGGCGGGGCAGATATCTACCCTCTCCGGGGTTAAATCCATGGCCTTGATAAAGAGCGCGTCAAAATCTCCATGGCGCTGCGCAACATGCGCAAAAGCCTCGCCCGTTTTTACCACAAGAATTCGCGGCATTTACGTCTATTACCTTTCAGAATGGGCTCCACCACCCCACCTCAACACTGCTGCAAATCACAACGCCAACCCGCCTTCCTGCTCTAAAAAGCGGGAAGCATTCTGACAGGCTGACAAGGGTGTGATAACGAGGGAAAAGGCGGCGTTGCAGAGAGCCAGAAAACAATCCGACAGCCGGTCGCACCGGGTAATACCGGGCACTTTTCCGTTGCTGTCGCAAAATCCGCCGGAATTTTACTCCCACCGGTCAGGAAAACCAGCTTTTACCTCAACAACACTGACTGAAAAATAATCAACAAACCGCCAGAGTCGATGCGAATCCCGTCATTGACAGCATTCCCTACCCTGACAACCGCCAGCGTCACCGCCGTTTAGCCCTTGCCAACCTCGCCAAAGTTCAAATAATGAGGGCCTGTCTGGGGCTGCCTGAGCACTGTCTGCCGTATCACTCGTTCGAGTCTGTACCGCCATAACAGGCCAGCTCCGCCACTCTGCCGTCGGCAAGGATCACCATGCGACTACTTCACACTTCTGACTGGCACCTCGGTCAGCATTTCATGGGCAAGAGCCGTTTTCAGGAACATCAGGCTTTTCTCGACTGGCTGCTGACGCAAATCACCGCCCATCAGGTGGATGCTCTGATCATTGCCGGAGACATTTTTGATACCGGCACACCGCCCAGCTATGCCCGCCAGCAATACCTGAACTTTGTTGTCGAAGCCCAGCGGGCCGGATGCCAGCTGGTGGTTCTGGGGGGTAATCATGATGCGGTATCGACGCTGGAAGAATCGCGCGGCGTGCTGGCCTGCCTCAACACCGAGGTGATCGCCGGGCGTCAGCCTGACCTGTCAGAGCATCTGCTGACCCTGAAAAACCGTCAGGGTGAAGAGGCCGCCCTGTTCTGTGCCCTGCCCTTCCTGCGCCCGCGCGATCTGGTCAGCAGTCAGGCTGGTGACAGCGCCGCCGCCAAACAGCAGGCCACCCGGCAGGCGCTGAAAGAGATCTATCAGCAGCTGTTCACGCTGGCCGAAGCACAGCGTAAAGGCCGCGCACTGCCCATTATCGGCAGCGGCCACCTGACCACACTGGGCGGCCAGACCAGTGATTCCGAGCGGGAAATCTATATCGGTACGCTGGATGCTTTCCCTGCCAGTGACTTCCCCGCCTTCGACTATCTGGCGCTGGGCCATCTGCACCGGCCGCAGCAGGTAGCAGGTAAGGCGCACTGGCGCTACAGCGGCTCCCCTCTGCCATTGAGCTTCAATGAAGGGCTGAAAAAAGAGGTCCTGCTGGTGGAGTTCAGCGCCGCACAACTGCAGCAGATCACCCCACTGGACATCCCCTGCAGCCGTGCGCTGTACAGCATGAGCTGTCAGCTGGACGAACTGGTGCCACGTCTGGCCAAACTGATCGATACCCGCCTGCCGTTGCCTGCCTGGCTCGATATTGAAATTCTGGATGAGGGTTATCGTTCTGACCTGCAGCAGCGTATTGCCGACCTGCTGGAGGCGTTACCGGTGGAAGTCCTCAAGGTGCGCCGGGGCAAAATTCGCCAGACGGCCCTGCTGCTGGAAGAGGAAAGCCCCACCACGCTGGAGGAGCTGAATCCCCATGACGTTTTTGGCGAACGTCTGGCGCGCGAGGAGCTGACCGGTGACAGCGTAACGCAACTCAAACACCGTTTCGCTGAAGTGCTGGACGCGCTGGAAAACGGCGATAACAACGCCACCGCCCCTGCCGCTCTTGCTTCAGACAGCGATCTTGCTTCCCTTTCCACAACGCCCTCAGCTGCCACTAACGAGGAGGATGCCCAATGAAAATCCTCAGCATCCGCCTGAAAAACCTGAACTCCCTCAAAGGGGAATGGAAGATCGACTTCCGCCAGCAGCCCTTTACCGATCAGGGCCTGTTCGCCATTACCGGCCCTACCGGCGCAGGCAAAAGCACACTGCTCGACGCCCTGTGTCTGGCGCTGTATCACCGCACTCCGCGCCTGACCATCAGCGCCAACGGCAATGAGATCATGAGCCGCCACACCGGTGACTGCCTGAGCGAAGTGGAATTCGAGGTCAAGGGCAAGGGTTACCGGGCGTTCTGGGCGCAGAAGCGGGCACGGGAAAAAAGCGATGGCAATCTGCAGCCGGTCAGCGTTGAACTGGCGACGTTAGAGGGTGAGATCATCACCAGCCGGGTGACGGAAAAACTCAGCAAGATTGCCGAGCTGACCGGCCTCGACTTTGCCAACTTCACCCGCTCCATGCTGCTGGCACAGGGTGGCTTTGCGGCCTTCCTCAATGCTGATGCCAATAGCCGTGCCTCATTGCTGGAAGAGCTGACCGGCACCGAGATTTACGGTCGTATTTCCCAGCAGACCTTCGATATGACCCGCCAGCATCAGCAGCAGGTCAAGGAAATGGAAGCTGAACTCAAAGGCGTCAGGCTGCTGTCCGAGGCGGATATCAGCCAGCGCCAGCAGCGCCGCACCGAACTGCAACAACAGCAGCAACATCAGAGCGAACAACTGGCCACACTGGGCCAGCAGCTGGCCTGGCGTGATCAGCTGCAACAGGCTCACGCTCAGCTGCAGCAGCTGAGCCAGAGTGAGGCAGAAGCACAGCAGGCGCTTGCGGCGGCGCAACCCCAGCGCGAGCAGCTGGCACTGCGTGCGCCCGCGCAAAAACTGCAGCCATTGTGGCAACAGCTGGAAAGCCAGCGCGGTCAGGCGCTGCAGCAACAGCAGCAATATGACAGCCTGCAGCAGCGACAGCAGGTGCTGCAGACGCAGCTGAGCCAGCAGCAGGCAGGCGTCGACGCCGCCGCTCAACAGCTGCAGGAGCGCAAACTTCACCATCAACAGCTACTGACCACCCTTGAACAGGTTGTCCCGCTGGATCGGGACATCCATCGCCTAACCGCAGAACAGGACGCCAGAAAGACCGCGTTAGCGCAGGCGACGGCCAGGCAGCAGGAAGCCGAAGCGCAGCTGACAACCATCGCTACGGCACTGTCCCAGTTGCAGGCAGGCAAGGAACAGGCTCAGCACTATCTGCAGCAACACCCACAGCTGGACATGATCGACAAATCGCTGCAACGCTGGGGAACCGAGCTGAAGCAATGGCGCGCAGTTCAACAGGAACAGGCGGCACTGCAACAGAAACAGCAAAGCGTGCAGGAGAAACAGGCTCAGCTGCAGCAGGCACTGAGCCAGCTGACACCGCAGATCGACAGCCAGCAGCAGACGGTTAGCCAGCTCGATCAGCAGGTGCAACAGCTTCAGCAGCGTCAGGCAAGCCAACCGGCAGAGCAGCAGGAACAGGCGCTGCAGAGCCATTACCAGCACTGGCAAAACCAGCGCCCACAAGCCGAGCGCCTGCAGGACCTGACCCAGACCTTTGTGCAGCTGCAGGAAGAGGAGCAACAGCTCCGCCTGACGCTGCAACGTTTGCAGCAGCAAAGCGAACAGACCGATCAGGCCCGTACTCAGGCGCGCGAGGAATACACACACTGCAACCGCGACGTCAAACGGCTGGAACAGCTGGTCAGGCAGAGTCAGGTTATCGCCAGTCTGGAACAGCACCGTCAGCAGTTGCAGCCCGGCCATGCCTGCCCTCTGTGTGGCGCACTGGAGCATCCACTGGTCAGCAACTATGAGCTGCCCGCTACCTCAGCGCTGGAGCAGGAGTTCAAACAGCAGTCCGAACGGCTGGAAGCCATCCGCAATCAGGGCATCGAACTGAATAACACACTGGCCAGACTCAGCACTGAACTGCAACAGCGTCAGGAACGCATCAGTGTGGTGGAGCGTGAAGTGCAGGAGCTGCAGCAGCGCTGGCGTCAGGCGATCACCGCACTCAACAGCCCGCTGGCGCTGGGTGATCAGACCAGCCTGCAGCAATGGCTGCAGGGCTTCCAACAGCAGGGCCAGCAGCTGGAACAGGCACTCACCGCCAGCCGCCATGACAAGGAACAGCTGCACACCGGTCAACAGCAACTGGCGCAGCAACAGCAACATCTGCAGCAACTGCTCGCCCAGCACCTCCAGCACCAGCAGCAACTGGCCTCCCTGCAGGAGCAGCAGCAGGACATCGAGGCGCAACTGGGCAGGCAGGCTCACAGCCATGCTGAGCTGACCGGGCAACTGCAACAGGAACTGGCTGCCTGTAAGCTGACCCTGCCCGCAGTGGCAGACATGGACAGCTGGCTGGAGGCCCAGCAGCAGGCTGTACAAACCTATCAGCAGCAGCAAGCCGCCCTGCAATCACTGGCCGAGCAACTCGCAACTCAGCAGCAACAGCACAGTGAACAGCAGAGCCATCTGCACTATGCACAGCAGGCAGCCGCCGAACTCAGCACCCAGCTGAGCGAGCTGCAGCAACAACTGGCCACGCTGACCGGCCAGCGCCAGCAGCTCTTTGGCAATCAGCCCATCGAGCCAACCCGCCAGCACAGCACGGACAACCTGGCACAGGCAGAACAGCACCTGAACAGCCAGCAGCAGCAGTTGCAGTCTCTGCTGTTACAGCAGCAGGGGCTGAACAGCCGCCTGCAACAGCTGAGTGAACAGCTGGCTGACCTCAATAACCGTCTGATCGATGCGGAACAGCACTGGCAACAGGCTCTGGAGGCCAGCCCCTTTGCTGATCAGCAGGCGTTGCAGAGTGCTCTACTGGATGACGCCAGCTATACCCGGATTGAGCAGCAGCTGCAGGCACTGGACAGCCAGCTAACCCGCCAGCAGGCGCTGTTACAGCAGGCCAGACAGCAGCTGGACACCTTACAGCAACAACCTTTGACCGAGCAGGACAGCGCGCAGCTGCAGGAGCAGCTGGACAGCCTGAAACAGGCGGCAGCCTCACTGTCTGAAGAGCTGGGCGCCATCAACAGTGAGCTGCAACGGGATGAACAGCAGCGGCAGCAACAGCAGCATCTGCTGGCCACACTGGAGCGACACAAATCCGAACTGCGCAGCTGGGAACAGCTGAATGATCTGATCGGCTCGCGGGATGGTCACAAATTC
The DNA here is from genome assembly GCF_003194385.1 of Pokkaliibacter plantistimulans. GTDB lineage: Bacteria > Pseudomonadota > Gammaproteobacteria > Pseudomonadales > Balneatricaceae > Pokkaliibacter > Pokkaliibacter plantistimulans. The sequence goes on along the minus strand of NZ_LAPT01000074.1, from coordinate 32,896 downwards.
CGCCGCTTTGCCCAGGGCCTGACGCTTGATCACCTGATCTATCTGGCCAACCGTCAGCTGCAGCGGCTGGATGGCCGCTATCAGCTGCAACGCAAGGAAGGTGAACAACTGGAGCTGGCCGTGGTTGACACCTGGCAGGCTGATGTCGTCCGTGATACCCAGACCCTGTCCGGCGGTGAAAGCTTTCTGGTCAGTCTGGCACTGGCGCTGGCGTTATCGGAGCTGGTCAGCCACAAGACCCGCATCGACTCGTTGTTCCTCGATGAAGGCTTTGGCACCCTCGACAGCGATACGCTGGAGACCGCCCTCAACGCGCTGGATGGCCTGCAGGCCAGCGGCAAGATGATCGGCGTCATTTCCCACGTGGAGGCACTGAAGGAGCGCATCAGCACCCAGATTCAGGTCAGCAAACAGGCAGGCCTGGGATACAGCACGCTGGATGAGCAGTTCAGGGTGGGTTAAACGCTACAACACGTGTTTACGATCTGGCCGATGGTCGGCAAATCGTAAACACGTCCTGACAGTGAGCCAGCCATCATAGGGCTGGCAGGAGAAATATGGCTTCAGTCCAGAATGATATGAGGCACAAAACGGCTGCTGTCTTTGGTGATCAGGCTGTCGTCTTCACGAATGCCGATACCTGCTGCCTTGTCGCCAATCACCCATGAACCTATCAGGGTGTAATTGCCGTCAAAACAGGGCAGTGGCGCCAGTTTCTGCAGCACATGAGGCCCGTACCCATAGGGGCCCGGTTGTGCCAGTGCAGTCCCCTTTTCGGTACACAGGCTGACGTTCGCTCCCTCACGGGAGAAGAACGGCTTGCGTACCCAGCCCTTTGGCACCGCCCGGGCAGGTTCACTGTCCAGATAGCACTCAAGCAGATTGGGGTGACGAGGATACTGCTCCCACAGCAGCGGCAGTATGCCTTTATTGGACAGGATGGCCTTCCAGGCCGGTTCATAAAAACGTGTGCCACTGGCGGCGATGGCATGGCCGAAAGGCTCCTCGAAGATGAACTCCCAGGGATGCAGCTTGAACAGCTGGGTGACAGGCCGTTGTTGCAGATCGACAAAACGACCACCACGCAGCCCGATGTCCTCCAGTGCAATATAGCGACTGTCGATGCCCACCTGCGCGGCAATACCCGCCAGATAATCGGTGGTCGCCTTGTCTTCTTCCATACCCTGCAGCGATGCGAAGTAGAACGGTGCCTGAATCTGCAAGCTGGCGAACAGATCGCGCAGTCGATCTTCAATGTTGTTGAACTGATCAGCCCATGCAGGCAGCCAGCCCAGTGCCATACACTCCTCCAGCCAGCCCCACTGAAAGGCGGCACTCTCATAAATGCTGGTGGGGGTATCGTAATTCAGCTCCAGCAGCTTGGCGGGCTCAAGACCGCTGTAGCTCAGGTCCATGCGACCATAGAGGTGCCGGTGCCCAGCACACCAGGAGTCAACAATCAGGTCATAAAACGTGTCGGGGATACCCAGCCGCGACAGCAGCTGCTCACTGTTGATGACCCGTACCAGCATATCCATGCACATGGCGTGCAGCTCATTGGTCGGCTGCTCCAGCTCATCCTCAATCTGCTGCAGGGTGAACGCATAGTAAGCACGCTCATCCCAGTAAGGCTCACCCTCAATGGTGTGAAAACAGAAGCCCAGCGCTTCTGCCGTCGTTCGCCAGTCCGGGCGCTCGGTAATAAGAACTCGTCGCATTCCTATCCTCCGAAGCTCCAGCGAAATCCGCTGCGCCGGGTGGAGGAACGATAATCGGACGAATGATAGGATCTGGCGGCACTGCCACCTCCCCCACCGAATCCACCACGCTCTGTCTGTTGTTCGGCGTAACTGACCCAGTCCTGAACATCCGGTGGCATGGCGGCCGTGGCGAAGGTGTCGCCGGACGCATTGCGATCACTCAGGGTGCGTTCCTGCTGTTGCCCCTGACGATCCAGCACGGGGTAGACCGGCGCAACCTGATACCGTGGCACATACTGCTGATTGTCCATATGGCCAATCACCACACCTTCGATAATTTCCGTTAATGGCAACTCGGCGCTGGCTACGTTGACCATGCCGCGATACTCCCTGTCAGTGACTTCATCCAGTGCCAGCAGGCGAAAGCCATAGAAGCGCGGGGAGTAATACTGATCACTGTTCTGCTCGCAGGCGCCAGCAACAAAGGCAGCCTCGCAGGCGCTCTGCTCCACATAGCGCGGTTTGATCTGGCCATGGCGCTGGTAAGCCGTGGTATGAGCGTGACTGCACATGTCTTTGGGAAAGCGTGCAGCCACGCACTCCTTGGCATCATGAAAGGTTTTGTCGAGGCTGATTTGCTGATAGTCCTCTCCACAGCCCGCCAGCGCGGCAGAGACGGTAGCCAGCAGCGATAACTGCACGGATTGACTGCGTTTCATCGTTCCTGCTCCTCCTGATCATCAGCCGTTGGAAGGCGTCATGCAGGCGGCATTGAGCAAGCCGACGCTGATAGCTACTGCCGCAGTGTAAATGGCAGCGGTCATCTCGCCACGCTGAATCCGTCCGGGTAAATCCCTGATCACCTGATGAGTGATGAAGAAAGCCAGCAGCTGAACTACCGCAGCGATCAGGGCCCAGACGACAAAGTCGAGCAGATTGGCCGAGTAACTGATGATATTGCCAGCCGGAATGGCGTAACCCACCAGAGCGCCTCCCAGCCCCACAGCGGCGGCTACGTTGTTCTCCCGAATCAGACGAAACTCTTTGTGGGGTGTCAGGCGGGTATAGATAAACTGATACAGGGAAAACAGCAGTGCTGCAGTGCCCATATAGATAATAAAGCCCAGCAGGGCAATTTTATTGAGGGAAAACTGCAATGCGTCCAGCATATGAAATGTCATCCTTTATTGTTTCAAAAACGGTTTGAGAACCTGCCGCCCATCCTCTGAATCCTATTCAGACAAGGTATTATCCCTGGTGATAACTGACAGGTAGCAAACAGGCACTTAAAAAATCGCCCTGCGTTTTATGGCAGGGCGAGTTAGAACATTAACGTTCTTATTAGGCGGATACGGTCACATCGCCGATTTGCGAAACATCAGATCGCGCTTTGGCTACATCGCCGATATGTACCGCTGAACGCCAGAAATAGGCAGCAAACCACAACAGAGAGACTACTTGGACTGCGATCGTCATCATGGCGGCTATACCTTCTACCGCAGTAGCCTGCCCCACCACGGCAAGAGCAAAAACCACGACATAGGCGGGAATAAGCAATACAACAAAGCGAGCCATCAGCACTATTCCTATACTGAAGAAGCGCTCTGCAAACTGCTGACCTGCTTTGCCACCGTTAGCCCTGTAGCAGCCAAACAGACCGAGCATGCATATAACAAAGTCGGCAACGGCTGCCAGAATATTAAGAGTGTCAGGCTCATGCTGTTTGCCAAAGGGCAGCAGCAAGGTCACTAACTCACTCAACATGACAAAGATAAAGATATAGACAAAAAGGGCACGCTGACTCAGGCCTTCATTAATCAGCTGCAATTTCAGTTTATTGATATTCCAATAGAACATGGTGCCATTCCTGTTTCGCTGCTGGTGTTTAGCTGCTGGTATTTTTACCTGAGCGTAATGTACGCAAAACCATGGGATAGGGTTCTACTACCCACATTTCTCCGTGATCGATCACGCGCTTGCGTGCCTTCATATAGCTATCAATATCATCTGCAGGTACGTATTTTTTCTTGATCTGGAATTGATAATTCAGGGTCAGCAAATCCTTGCCGGAGTCATATCTGACCTGACGTTCATAATGGAAATAGTCGTTATCCTCGACAAAATTCTCTTTCTTGAACTTCCACTTTTTATCCTCCAGCGTCACCGCAATATTCTGCTGAATATTGACCGGGAAACTGAGGGTAAAAGGTGCGATACGCTTCAGCTGATCCGGCTTATCCAGATATCGGTAAATCTCGGTGGGATAGAACGCGGTCTGATACTGCAGGTCGTTATCGTTCTCAGTCCAGATTTCAGGAACGCGATAATCCCCTTTCGCTCTCAGCTGGCCACTCGCGGTGTTATCGTTGAACGCCATCGGCTGTAAGGCATCCAGTTTGGGGTAATACCACTGAAATGCGGTGAGGTAGCGCCCACGCAAATCCTGCGCGCCTTTGGCCAGCCGGTCACGCACCAGCTCGGCATCCAGTCCGTTCATTGTCCTGTCGGTTGTGAAACGCCCTTCACCCTGCGCCCCCTTGCTTACATCAAAGGTATCGTTGATCACCGTTGCGTGCTGGGTGGTGGCCTGAGTCATGGCTGTCAGCGCAGTGGTATTGGCATCAATCACCAGTGCATAGCCATAATCTGGCTGATAAATATCCTGTAACTGCCCGTGTTGCGAGTCCCGGGTCGGATCCAGCCACACCGACTTACCCTGACGGTTCAGGTGGACAATAACGTGGTTGAAGGCGTTGATGGTGGGCAGATAGCTGGCAATGGCATCTTCCTTGTCGGTACTGACCAGCGCGGGCTGCGCCTCCACCCCCAGAGCCCTGAGAATACTGATCATCAGGATGACCTTATCCTTACAGTCCCCGTAACGCCTGGCCAGGGTCTCGCTAGCAGGGCTGGGGCGATGGGAGTTTTCACCGATCTCGATGCCCACATAGCGAATCTTGCTCTGCACATACTCCAGAGCAGCGACGATCTGCTGATCCTGACTGGAGGGATAGGCGGAGCGAATCTGCTGCGCAATGCTCTGAATGGCGGCATCGGTACGAATGGCATCCCGATAGAGTGGAATGGCCCAGCTCACCACCCCCTGCCAGTTACCGAATTCGGAGAACTGCACGTAACCGTAAGGATTAAACCAGTCTGGTGCTTCGCTGTTGGTGTACAGCGTGGGAGGCGACGGGTTGTCGATGACATACTTCACTCCGCCAGCGTAAGGGATGGTCGATACCTGCACATTGCGATTGAACTGGCGCAGATTCAGTGGGGTATTCTTCTCCCAAAGCAGACGGAAATGTTGTCCATGTAGCGGAATGGACCACTGCGTATCCAGGAAATAGCCAAAGCGCCCGGCGTAAACCGGGTTCTGCCCATTACGCGTCAGACTGTATTCAACGATATCGCCGACCCGTACATCATCGAGCAGCAGATTAGTGGTTAGCTGACCTTCGTAGATCGAGTCTCTGATGTCTGGCTCGCTGCTGATAACAGGAATATCGCTGCCCTTGAGCTTGTTGATCACCTTGCCGTCGCGAATGATTTTCACCTGATGGAAGGTCAGTGACTCATAGCTAGGATCGAAGGCGACATTGATTTTTGATGCGTCCGCCAGCCCCTGCTGATTGACAACCTTGACGGCAAAGTGGCTGTAGCGAGCCACATCACCTTTTGCATCGACTCTGACCTGCTGGTCTGACAGCAGGTAGTACTCACCATTGCGCACCTCTTCCTGAGGAATCCGGGCTGACGTCGATACCGCTTCGGGCATGATCCAGCTGGCTGTCGTCGAGTTAACTCCTACGGTTTTGGCTGCCTGAGCACCTGTGGCCACCATCACCGCTGCGGTCAGTAAGGCCAGACGGAAAACAGGTAATGTCACTTTCATCATCTTGATACATCTTCCCTCTACAGGTACTGCACACCTGTGTACTTGATACGAACGTGTTCATGATCGGCTGCGCGCTGGCCGTTGACTGACCAGCAGCTAGCTTCAGTGTCTGAAAATCGGGATCAACAGCGGGTCGGGTAACCAGCCAAGCTGATTGGCCAGCAGAAATGCCATCAGCAACAGGTAGGTCAGCAGGATCAATGAGTGGCGCAAGCGCCAGACAGAGTTGCGGGCAGTCGATGCTGCACTGTTCAGGCGCTTGATAGCGCGTGCCACAGACGCATGCGCCAAGCCGCTACAGAAATTGAACAGGATCACCAGATAGAAAGACTCCGGCGACATACACTGCGCCAGCGTCAATAACAGATAAACCACGACCCCCAGTACCACCGCAGTGACAGACAACGATGACCCGGCCTCAGGTGATGCAGCCAGTACCTTGCGCACCTGCAGCCCCAGGGAAAAGAAAAACAGGGGGCTGAACAGCGCTCGTGCTCCGGGCAGGACTTTCACTTTCAACTGTTCCCGCACATAGCGCCAGTTCTGGTAGTGCCAGTACCAGAGGTAGAACGTCCAGGTCAGGCCCGTCAGCAGCACCAGTTTCCATACCGCCACAGGGTAAAACTGTGCCTGTCGGGCGGGTGCTTCCCTGCCCTCAAAATAGCTTTGCACCAGCCCGTACAGCAGTGCCATGGCATGCAGCAGAATCAGGCACCCGAAGAGCTGCATCCCCAAAGACTCAGGGGTATCAGCATTTTTTTTATCATTCGCTGTCGAAGCTGGGGCAGACTCAGCGGCATCGTTGTCTTCAATCCATAGGCCATATTCTGCTTTCTCTGCCATCCGTGCGCGCGCCTTGACATAGGCCGAGACATCCTGCGCGGCGAGCCAGCTCACCTTGGCTCGGTAGGTGAACTGCAGCGTCAGGGTTTGCTGCCGCTTCGAAAAGCTCGATTTGCGACTGAAATAGAAAAACGGATTGTCTTCCTCGAAGTAGCCATCATCCAGTGACCAGCCACCGTCCAGTTTGACCTCAATGGTCTCGTCTATGTTCAGGGGAAAGGGCAAGGCCAGCGGTGAGGTGCGTGCCGTATCCTTAATTTTCTTGACCATGGGCTCCAGGTTGAAAGCATAGAAAAACACTTCGTGGCCCTTGTCTGTCTTCTGCCAGATTTCTGGAATGACGTAGTGCTCCTTAATGCGAAACTGATTCTTACCCTCAACATTGGTAAAACTGGCAGGCTGGACCACCTCAATACCCGGGTAGTAGTCCTGATAGAAATTGAGATAGTCAGTGCGCTTGTCCGCCACACTCTGCCGCGCCAGCATCCCGCGCATCTGCTCGGCATCGAAGCCCTGTAGCAGCGTCTCACTGGTATAGTCAGCCGCCGCCTTAGGGCCCTTACTCAGATCGAAATGCTCTGTATATCGGGAATGGTGATTGCTACCCACCTGCATGGCGCTGGGCGCGGTAGTGGCTTCTGACAGCACCAGCGCATAGCCGTAGTCAGGCTGAAAAATGTCGTCCAGTGCCCCTTGCTGATAACTCAGCGACGGATCCAGCCAGTACTGCTTCCCGGCCAGCTGCACCTGCACCAGAGCATGATCCAGCCACCAGACACTCGGCATCAGCTCGGGCAGAAGCTGCATTTTCCAGCCACTGACCAGAGCCGGTGCCGCGTCAATGCCCAGCTGCCGCAGTAATGCTGTCAGTACGACAGCCTTATCAACACTGTCGGCATAACCACGCTGAAGGATGGTCTTGACGGCTGAAGGGGGTAAATCCTTCGCGTCCATATCCAGCTCAACATAACGCAGCTGACTCTGCACATAGCTCAATGCCGCCGCACACAGCTCCGCCACCGAGCGGTGTTGCTGCCGAATAGTGGCTGCCAGCGGTTGTAGTGCGCTGTCCTCCTGCATGGCCGCAGCAAAAGAGGGCAATACTTGCTGTACCACCTGTTGCCAGCTGTATTGAGGAACAAAGGTGACCGCGCCAAAACGGGAATACCAGTCAGGCGTGCCCTTCTCCGATCTGACCGGCTCAGGATGCTGCAGCTGCAGGCTATATTCCTTACCGCCCGGCACCGTTGCCGTCGTAACCTGAACTGCCGGCCCCGTGACATCCCATTGCAGCACCTCCGGGCGCAACCACAACAGGCGATACTGTTTCTGCTGAACCGGCACGGTATATTGCGTTCGAATGCGCATCCAGCCCTGCTCGGGGTAGGGCTGGTTGTCACTGGTGCGGGTAAAGGCGTACTCGATGACGTCCCCCACGCGTAAATCATCCAGCAGGATGTTAGTGGTGAGCTTGCCACCGTAGACCGTATCGGCCAGCTCCTCATCCTGATTCAGCAAGGCCACAGGCTGCTGCGGTGTGCGGTCCAGCTGCTGGCCATCACGAATAATGCGCACATAGTGCAGGGTCAGAGACTGGGAACGGGGGTAAAAGCCGAGAGTGATACTGGAGTTCTGCTGCAGGCCACTGGGGTTATCGATCAGCGTGGCATAGTGGTAATAGGTAGTGGTGATACCTGCAGTGGCGCGGGTCTGCAGATCCTGCAGCAACGTATACTCCCCATCCTGCAGCTGTTCGTGGGGGACACTGGCGGGAGTCTGGAAAGGAATGGCGTTGACCCAGCTTTCTACAGGCTCAATCTGAACCTGATCACGGTTCGCCGCCTGAACCTGCACGGACAGCATCACGATACATAACAGTGCCCACCAGCCAGCAAACCGTGAGCGGCTTCTTTCCCTGTAACTCATACTTGTCCCTAAGACCTCGATACTGTCTGGCACAGCATGGGATGCCCCATGCTCTTCGCTCCTCGTGGCAGGTCACAGCACTTACAATCCGAAACCTAAACGAAACAGGCTGTAATAAAATGCCATCCCTAAGATTTCGTCAAGGAATCTTTACAGTTGGACAAAAACCGTGGTCGAAAACAGATAAAAAGCCAGCTGCGGTGCCGACAGCCCGCTGAGATGCAATCAGAACAGACAATTACCGGGGTTTATTTTGATAACAATTCTCAAATGCATATAGTAGTGAGTCTTGATAACTCATACCGCTGCCCGCAGGACGACCATGTCGCGCTTCCTCACTCGCACCACTCTCTCAGTGATCCTTACGCTTATGATCAATCCTACCTTCGCCGGGGCTGATAGCCCGTCAACCGCCACAGCCAATACTCCAACAGCCAACAGCTGGCCTGAAGTAACGCTGGATAACACCCGGCAGTTCATTATTGATTCCCGACAGACAGGCCGCAGTTACCGAATTCTGGTGGCGGTGCCGGACTCGCTAGTGCCGGAAGGAGGCTTTCCTGTGGTGTATTCGCTGGATGGCAACACCACCTTCCCGTTGTGGAAAGTGATGGCAGAGCGCTTGCAACAGCGCGGTCAGGCCCGCGGAGCGCTGGTGGTAGGCATTACCGCGGCGGAAGGAGACAAGGCGCAACTGGTAGCCCGTGCCGAAGATTACACGCCACCGGCAGCCAATATGGACAAAACCGGTGATCAGTCTGGCTCCCGGCAAGGCGGTGCTGATCGCTTTCTGGCCTTTATCGAGCAGGAGCTGAAACCGCAGATTGAGCAGCACTTCGCCATCAACCGCCATCAGCAAACCCTGTTTGGCCATTCCTACGGCGGACTTTTCACGCTGCACACGCTGTTTACCCACCCTGAGTCTTTCCAGCGTTACGTCGCAGCCAGTCCGTCGATCTGGTGGAACGAGCGTTATGTATTGTCCGAGCGCAACGGCTTTGCAGACAGGCTTGCCGCTCTGGCCCAGCCTGTAACACTGATGCTGACCGTTGGCAGTGAAGAGCAGACAGCCCCGGCCAGCATGAAAGCGGAACGTGTGCAGATGCTGCAAAAGCGCGCGCAGGTGGATAACGTCAAACAGCTATTCAGTGACTTGCAGCAGACAGAGGCAGCGGAGAGCGACGGCAAACTGCAGCTCGGCCTGCATATTTTTCCCGGCGAGAACCATATGAGTGCGATGCCTGAAGCCATCAATCGGGCAGTGGAATTTGTCTACGGCGGCAAACCCTGAAAACCACACGGCCAGCAGAGCGCTGGCCGTCAGAATACTGACAAACCCCGGTCATTTTGATCGGGGTTTTGTTTTTCTGCCGTGTACTTCAACGCTTTCGCCGCTGAGTTCTGCAAAGCGCGGGGCGGGGAATACGGGAGGTGAGCAGCGCTCTACCGGGATAGAACGGCGCTTGAGAACGGCATTAAGGGGATCCGCGGCTCAGGCCGTGAGGAGTGCGATCTTTTTGATGTTTTGCGCAGCCGCCGCCAACAGGCACTGGCCTTTCATTCTATCCAGCCCACGGAACCGGGCATAGCGGTAACCGTGCAGCTCTTTGGCATCGGCAAAGCTTCGCTCTACCGTTTCCTTGCGGCGCTGATAGATGAGTCGCCCTCCTGGGCTCAAGCGGTGCTGGCCGATCCGCTCCTTACTGTACTCCCAGACATGACGTGTCAGCGTCTTTTCCCCTTTCACGTTGCCGGTACAACGCGCTCGCTGTGGGCAGTTCAAACAGCGATCAGGGTCTGAGCGGTAGTGGCGGTAGCCGTTGCGATCGGTGGTCTTGTAGATCAGGGTGGCTCCCTCAGGGCAGGTATAACGATCCTGCCCGGCGTCGTAGTGGTATTCCCGCTTGTAGTAGTAGCCCTTGCGGTGGGTCGGCCGCCGGTAGCCGATGACGCCGTAGATCTGGCGATCCTCCAGCCCCTTGCAGATGCCCGCCGTGAAGTAACCAGCATCCAGCCCCACCGATCGGATCTCGAAGCCGAACCGCTCCGCCTGTCGATCCAGGCGTCCCAGGTAAGGTACGCTGTCGTGGACATTGCCGGGCGTCAGGTGAACATCGGTAATGATGTTGCAGCGCCCATCCACGGTACGGTGATCCAGGTAGAAGAAGCCTTTGGGCTTGCCGTCACGCACCATGTAACCGCTATCGGGATCCGTGGCGCTCTGCTTAATCTCCCGTATCTCGGGCTCGCTCGAGCGCGGCGACAAGGGCTTTTTTCCGTGAGCTAGGCGATCCTCCTCGACCGCCTGATCCAATGCCTCCAGATAATCTCGACTTGAGCTGGCCGCCCGCGCCTTGATCCACTTGTTCTTGTTGACATTGACCTTCAAATGGGTGGAGTCAGTGTACAGCGTCTTGCCAGATACCAGCTTCTTACGCATCGCCTGCAGCACGATCTCATCAAAGATCTGCTGGTACACCTCGGACTCGTTGAAACGGCGGCGTCGGTTCTGACTCAGCGTTGATGCATCGGGCACCTTGTCGGTGAGGTTCAGACCCAGGAACCAGCGGTAGGCGACGTTGACCTGCACATCGCGAATCAGCTGGCGTTCACTGCGCACACCGTAGAGATAACCGAGGAGCAGCAGCTTGAACAGCCGGGTCGGATCGAGCGCGGGTCGGCCGTTGTCCCTGCAGTAAAGGTCTTTGACCAGCTCATGGATGAAGCTGAAATCGATGGTCTTGTCGATCTTGCGCAACAGGTGATCGGCGGGGACGAGTTCGTCGATACAGACAAACTCCAGTTCGGACTGGGTGGGGGCTCTGTCTTTTAGCATGGCCCCATTATAAAAAGTCCCCGCCCGAGGGCGAGGACTTTGTCAGCAGTCTGACGGCCAGCAATGTGCTGGCCGTATTTCCAGACTGACTTTCAGATCAGACTCACTGGCCGTTGCTGGTCAGATCCTGTGGTGCGCCGCCCAGTGCCTGATACAACGTCATCATGTTGCTCAGCTGGTTGTAGCGATTCTTGACCAGCGCCAGTTCGGCCGTGCGTCGCGTCTCCTGCTGGTCCAGCCAGTCCTGTACGCCGGTGGCACCTGCCCGGTAGCGGGTTTCGGCCACCTGCTCTGCCTGTCTGGCCAGATCATAGGAGCGCTGCAGTGCGGCCTCCTGCTGCTGATAGTGCTTCCGTGCTGACAGGGCATTTTCCACATCCTGCATGGCGCTATACAGCGACTGCCGGAACGCCACTACGGCCTGCTGATAGGTCGCATCGGCAATCTGGGTGTTCAGCCTGGCCTGATTCCACTCAACAAAGGGCAAACTGAGCCCCGCTCCCAGTGTCGCGACCGGATTCTGCAACAGATTCAACAACTGCGTACTGCTGGTACCGAGCGCAGCCGTCAGGCTGAAGCTCGGGTAGTAGCTGGCGCGGGTGCTGTCCGCATCCGCCAGCGACTCCCGCAAGCGCATTTCTGCCGCACGCAGATCGGGGCGATTCGCCAGCACAGCTGCAGGTACACTGGCCTGCAGGGTCGGCATGGGCAGACTGCTGAGCTGCTGCGGAGTGGCCATCACATGTTCAGGAGCCTGATTGAACAGAATCGCCAGCGCGTTCTGGGCCTCCGTCAGCTGCTGCTGTAAGTCGGCCAGATCCGCCTTCTGACTTTCCACATTCTGCTCTGCCTGCAGCAGGTCGAGGTTCGTCACGGCACCGGCGCTGTATTTCACCCGCACTACCTCCAGACTGCGCTGGGTGTAGGCAATACTCTGCTCGCTGGAGCGGATAGCCTGATTGAGATAGGCAATCTGCCAGTACAGATCCGCCGTGGTGCCGATCAGCGTCAGTGCGGTATCTGCCCGGTCCTGCTCCGTGGCGCTGGCCTCCCACTCGGCGGAGTCGCGGCTGGCTGCCAGCTTGCCCCACAGGTCCAGCTCATAGCTCAGGCTGGTGGACGTACTGCTGCTGCGTGCGTCAGTACCTGAGTTCAGATCCCGCTCTTTGCTGCTGCTGGCGCTGACCGTCACGTCCGGTGTCAGGTTGGTCGCCTCCAGCCCGGCCTGCAGTCGTGCCTTACGGACCTTGATCGTCGCCGCCGCCAGATCATTGTTGGTCTGCAGTGCCTTTTCGATCAGCTCATTCAGCAGCGGATCATTGAACACCTGCCACCACTGACCGGCAGCCAGTACCTTGTCTCCGCTGTCTGGCTGAACAGTCCACTGGGTGGGTAGTTCCACCTGCGGCCGTTGATAGTCAGTACGAACCAGCCCGGCGCAGCCACTTAATCCCAACGCCAGCAGGGCGATGCCGAGCAGACGCAGGGGGTATGTGACAGATGATGCGTTGTTGATGGGGTTATTCACGAGCAAGTGCCTCGATAGGGTCCAGTCGCGCTGCATTGCGTGCGGGCAGAAAGCCGAACAGCACACCAATCAGGGTCGAGCAGACAAAGGCCGAAATTATGGATAGCGCCGAGAACTGCATGGACATGGCGCTGACAAAATAGGAGAACACCGCCCCGACGCCGAATGACAGCAGAATGCCGCAGCTGCCCCCAATCAGGCAGACCAGCACCGCTTCGATCAGGAACTGCTGCATGATGTCGATCTGCCGTGCACCGACCGCCATACGGATACCGATCTCACGGGTTCGTTCGGTCACCGAGACCAGCATGATATTCATCACGCCAATACCGCCGACGATCAGCGAAATCACAGCAATGGCCGAGATCAGCAGCGTCATGGTTGAGGTGGTTTTCTCCACGGTCTTGAGAATACTGTCAGAACTACGGGTAAAGACATCCTTGGTGCCGTGGCGAGTGGTCAGCAGCCGCTCGATGCCAGCCTGAGCAATGGCATTGGACATGCCATCCGTCACGCGCACGGTGATGGAGCTGAAGTACTGCTGACCGGATATCCGGTTCATCACCGAGGTATAGGGCATCCACACATTGAGATTTTCATCGGTGAAGGCCGAATCCTTCTCCGCCGCGACCCCAACAATGGTGACCGGCACACTGCCAGCGAGAATGGTCTGCCCTACCGGGTTGCCACCATGAGGAAAGAGTTTCTTGCTGGTGTTCTGATCGATCACCGCGACCTGCGCCAGATTCTTGATGTCGAACTCCGTCAGCGCCCGGCCACTTGCCATGGTCATGTCTTTCACACGGAAATAGGCCTCCCCCACGCCCTTGATGGCAGCACTGACCACGATGTCGTGGTAGCGCAGCTGCTGGTTGTCGGAGATGTTCGGCGTCAGGCTGTCGACATACACCTGTGCCTGCAGGGCAGCAAGGTCGGCCGGAACCAGGGTTTCCACCTTACTGGAGCGGATATCCCCCCAGCCGATGCCAGGATAGATATCAATAGTGTTGGTACCGATGGAGTTGATGTCGTTGATGACCTTCTGTTTGGCCCCCTGCCCCACCGCCACCACGCTGACCACCGCCATGATGCCGATAATGATCCCCAGCATGGTCAGGATGGTACGTAGCCGGTTGGTGGCCATGGCAATCAGGGCCATCTTGAAGGCTTCCATGAACAGCCCGAGCTGCGTTTTCCAGCGGCTGAAATTAGACTGCTGACGCACTGCACGAGGCGCCGCAGCCACCGGCTCAGGCGCCTCGGGGTTAGGCTCATCCGCCAGAATTTCACCGTCCTGAATACGGATGATGCGCTGAGCCTGACGAGCGACATCGGCATCGTGGGTCACCAGAATGATGGTATGCCCCTGAGCATGCAGCTCACGCAGGATAGCCATCACCTCATGGCCGCTTTTACTGTCCAGCGCGCCGGTGGGCTCATCGGCCAGAATCACCTCGCCGCCGTTCATCAGGGCACGGGCAATACTGACACGCTGCTGCTGCCCGCCCGATAACTGGCTGGGACGGTGATGGGTACGATCCGCCAGCCCCAGCCGTTCCAGCAGCGACTCGGCGCGGGCAATACGCTGCTGCCGGTCATTGCCGGAATACACCGCAGGCATCTCCACATTACCGGTGGCATCCAGATGGGACAGCAGGTGATAGCGCTGGAAGATAAAGCCGAAATAATCCCGGCGCAGTGCCGCCAGCTCATCACTGCTGAGGCTGCCGGTTTCCTTGCCGTCGACCCTGTAACTGCCCGAGGTCGGACGATCAAGACAACCGAGAATGTTCATCAGGGTTGACTTGCCCGACCCCGAGGCGCCCATGATGGCGACCATCTCACCCGCATAAATCTTCAGATTCAGCTGTTTGAGAATGCGCACCTGTTCTTCGCCCGACTGAAAACTGCGCTCCAGATCGGTGACTTCAAGTAATGCTCTGCTCATGGCTTATCCCCGTGGGCCGCCGCCACCCGGGGGGGGGCCACCGAACCCACCGTGACTGTCCTCAGAGGCGGTTGCTTTGGCCGCCGTCAGGGAGTCACCCACCACCACCTGATCGCCCTGCTCAAGGCCATCCAGCACCTGAACATAGATGTTGTCCTTCAGGCCCGTTTTGATCACCCGGTCTTCAGGATGGCCATGGTCCAGCACCCGCACCTCATACCTGCCCTGTCCCTTGCTGTCACCCAGTACCGACAGTGGTATAGCCAGCGCCTCTTTGGCCTCTCCCAGCACAATAGACACCTGTGCCGTCATGAAGATACGCAGCTTGTGCTCCGGATTGGGCACATCAAACTGGCCGTTGTAATAGGTGGCTGAAGAGCTGATGGTGGTCGCCGAGGTATCATCATCTGTAATGGATTCCGGCGCCGGGTCTACAGAACGCAGTTTGGCGGTGTAACGGGTGTCCGGATCACCCAGCACGCTGAAGTAGACCGGCATCTGCGGCTTGACCTTGATCACATCGGCCTCGGAGATTTCCGCCTTGACCGTCATGGTGTCGAGATTGGCCAGAATCAGAATGGTCGGCGCAGACTGGGTAGAGACCAGCGTCTGCCCTTCATCCGCTTCAACGGCCACCACCACGCCGTCCATCGGTGCCAGAATCTGGGTATAACTCAGGTTTGTTTTGGCCGTATCGACCGAAATCTTGGCCTGAGTGATCTGTGCATCCAGCGCTTCAATATCCGCTTTGGTGCTGTCCAGACTGGCCCTGGCGCTCTCCAGATCGGACTGGGCAGCGGCGTCGCTACGGCTCATTTTCTGCTGCCGCTTGTATTCCAGCTCATACTGTTTCAGCACCGCCTGTTTCGAACGCTTCTGTGCCTGCACATTATCCAGCTCGGCTTCGGCATCCTTGAGATCGTTTTCTTTCACAGACGGGTCGATCACTGCCAGCAGCTGACCTTTTTTGACGGCATCACCCAGCGAGACCTTCAGAGACTGCAACTGACCTGACACCTGCGCGCCAACATCAACCTGCTTGTAGGCATTGAGCACACCCGTGGAAGAAACGGTCTCCTGAATATCACGCTTTTCTACCGGCACCGTGACGAATACGGGTGGCTTCGGCGCGAACCAGTCACGAAAGAACCAGACGCCAGCCGCTGCGATCAGCAACAACAACGCCAGACTTAACACATAGCGGCGGGCTTTCTTTTGCATGGATAGCTAAATCTCAGAGTAGGGTCAGCACAGAAACATTTTTGATGCCGGCAGTATCCAGAGCGCTTTGTAAAGTAGCAACGAGGATATAACGCGAATTGTTTCAGGCTTTTAAGGCAGCTCAACCGTGCTCGCCAAAAGCCAGTCAGCATCAGTATTTGCCGCTGTTATACGGTGTCACACAGGCACAATCTAAATACCAGACAGCGCGCTCAACAGCGTCAGAATCAGGTCATGACGTCAGGTTGATATCAGCAAGACGAATAACAGCCGGAACGGTCAAAGATAAAAGGACAGAAAAACCAGCAAGGCGGCTACTGCATTAGCGCTGCACGACGGATGAGATCAGAAAAACAAAGAGGGGTAGATCAGGAGGGAAAATTCTCGGGGCCACTGAAGGCCCCAAAAATAGTGCGCCATACGGCTGGCCTGCTCACATCCTTTAGATAAATTGTTCTTACATAAAGGAGTTGGTTGACTGTTGCAGTCGTTGAGCTTGCCACATCACCCGCAGGTGACGTCCGTCGCGCTTAGTGGCTGCTGGACAGCTTGGGCAGTTCAACGCGGAACAGGGACTTGATCTTGGCTTTCAGTGCAGCACCCAGCTCAGCCATGTACTCGTAACGCAGCTGCTTGGACAGTTCAACGTAGTATTCAGTGTCAACGTTGCCGTTGCTATTCAGTTTCACACCTGACTGAGACAGGTAGTACTGAGTATCGATGTTGCCTTTGGCATCCAGTTTCAGTTCATAGGTAGACATCATATTCACTCCGTTGGGAAAGGTGTTTGATCACTTTCTACGCAGCCTATACTAATGTCTAAGTGACTATTGAAAAAGCGAACCTTTCTAAGCAGAATGCTGAGTTTATTTCACCATTCAAGGTAACATCATGCGCCGCCTGCCACCGCTCAATGCCTTGCGTGTTTTCGAGTCATCCGCCCGCAACTGTAGCTTTGCAGCTGCCGCGGAGGAACTTTTTGTAACAGCCTCCGCTGTCAGCCACCAGATCAAAACGCTTGAGGAATATTTGGGAGTTTCCCTATTCAGCCGAAACAAGCGAAAGGTAGAGCTGACGCCTGCTGGCGAGCAATACCTGACCTCGATCAAACATGCACTGGATGAAATCGAGGTCGCAACACAACGCCTGACGGCCAATCTGGAAACCAACGTAGTCACCATCAGCGTGGCCCCCAACTTCCTGACTCGCTGGCTGATGCCGCGCATGGCACGCTTTCAGGAGAAATACCCGGACATCGAGCTGCAGATCAATGCCTCCATGGGTCTGATCGACTTCAACCGCTCCAACACCGATATGGCGGTGTATTTCGGCAACGGCGAGTGGGAAGACATCGAAGTGCACTTCCTGCGTAACGTCATGCTGGTGCCCGTGTGCAGCCCACGCCTGATGAAGGGCCGCTTTCCGCTGAACAAGCCGGAAGACTTGCGCCACCACACACTTATTTACGTCAACAAGCGCAAATACGAGTGGGAGAACTGGCTGGAGCAGGCCGGGGTCGCCTTTATTACCCCGAAAGGCAGCTTGCAGCTGTCCAGCAGCCAGCTGGCCACCGCCGCCGCACAGGAAGGTCTGGGCGTTGCCCTCGCCGACAGCACCCTGACCTCAAGAGAAATCAGCTCCGGCCACCTGCTGGTGCCGTTCGACATCATGCTCGATACCCATAAGGCTTTTTATCTGGTGTACCGCAAGCACCGCCCGCTGACGGCAGGGATGAAAGCCTTCAAGGAATGGCTGATCAGTGAAATGCAGGCGGCGGATGCCAATGACCCGGTCGGTGAGGAATGGGAGGAGTAGACGCTCGTTTTCCTCTTCATCTGACAGTTCAGGCCTCTGTAGCCATCAGCGTCTGAGCATCAATAAGCGGCAGTAGCAACCTGACCTGCGCTCCCTCAGGGACAGGATCGAGGTGCATCTCGCCACCGTGCCGACGCATGATTTCCCGCACGATGGACAGGCCGAGACCGCTCCCTTTCTCGGCATCGAATACCACAAAGCGCTGCTCAGTCCGGGCGGCCTCTGCTTGTAGATACGCCCCGGCGAAGCCGCTACCACCGTCTGTGACGGTAATCTCGGCACAGTGATACGCCCGCCGGGTGGCGACACGAATCAGCCGGTTCGACTCGCCGCCGTGGATTAGCGCGTTATTGATCAGATTGACCAGCGACTCCCCCAGCAGCAATCCATCTCCCAGAACCGGCAGAAGATCAGCCCCCGGAGCAAACTCAAAATCGACGCCTGCCGTCAGCACCCGCTCCGCCATCTTCTGGCAGACCTGCTCTGCCAGCTCATTCAGCTCCAGCGGCGCAAAGGTCAGGCGCTGATCGAATCCTCTGGCCCGCTCCAGTGACAACAGCTGGTTACTCAGATGAGCCAGCTCCTTACCCGCCGTAAGCAGCCGCTCTGACCGTATCAGCCTCTCATGATCACTGCGACTATTCACTGTGGCTTCCGCCAGCGCCAGCACCCCGGCAATCGGGTTTTTCAGCTGATGGGCCGCGTTGGAAATAAATCGGTCCCGGCTTTCCATCGACTCTGACAACTGACCAAACAAGGTATTCAGCCGCGTCACCAGCTCATCGACCTCGTGCGGCACATTGTGCTCGAAGGGGCTCAGGTCTTCTGCTGAACGGCTGGCTATGGCTTTTTGCAGACGGGTAAGCGGACGCAGGGCAATCTTGACAGCAATACCCAGGGCCAGACTCATGGTCAGAATCAGCAGCGCCATCGCCACCAGCGATTGTTTCATCGCCCCCCAGACATAGGAGTCCCTGCGGGCGATGGGCTGCCACACGGTCGTCACCACATCTCCTGTGATGGTATGGCTGTCATCATCGGGCGCTGCAATGGTTCGCCGTTCACTCAGGCGCGCCACCCTGACCTCAGCGCCATGGTGTGTACCGTTAAACAGGAGCAGGCGATCATTCTGCCCCACCAGCTCCTTCGGCACGGCAGGCGGATAGGCATAGCCCGCACGGTAATATCCTCCCACCGCCGTCAGGTGGTAGAACACATTGCCCCCCAGCGCCTCGCGCAGCAGTGTCGAGGTTGCCAGTGACAGCGCCTCACCGTCTTCGCTGTTGGTGAGATCACGTGACACCGCCATCGTTAGTGCAATCAGTGTTTTATCAAATTGCTCACTGGCACTTTCCATTTCCAGCTGATAACGAATCCACAGCAGGATCGCTGCAGCAAGAAAGACCGGCAATAAAATGGAAATCATCAGGCGGGAACGCAGGGATTTCATATATCACTGACACGCATAAGGTAACCCAGCCCGCGCACAGTTTTAATTTCTACTCCACTGCCCTCAAGGCGTTTGCGCAAACGGGAAATATAGACCTCAACCACGGCCTCATCCGTTTCGCTATTTTTGCCATAGGCATAATCAGTAAGCTCGGCCTTGGTAATAAGAGTGCCTATTCGGGCACTGAATAATTCAAAAATACGCATTTCCTTCTTTGGCAGTAAAATACTTTCTCCTTTTCTGTCATTGACCAATTCCTTTGCTTTTCGATCAAAACTTAAATCACCCATATTTTCCTTATTCACGGCAGGTTTTAATCGCCGCCGCAATAACGCCCTGACCCGGGCCATCAGCTCTGTCATATCAAAGGGTTTGGCAAGGTAGTCATCAGCACCGAGATCAAGCCCGTGGACCCGGTCTTCGGTTGTATTTCTTGCACTCAGAATCAGTACCGGCGTCTCACTATCACGGCAACGCAGGTCGTTGAGCACATCAAATCCTGACGAATACTTGAGATTGATATCAAGAATTAACAAATCAATGACCTCCCGCTGAAGAAAGGCAATAGCCATGGGCGCATTATCCAGCACCTCGGCTTTATAGCCCTCATCAGACAGACAGAGTTGCAGCCCTTCAGCAAGACTTGACTGATCTTCTACAATTAAAACGCGCATATATTTTCCGGTCTGAAAGCTTCCTGCAAGGTTATGACTGACCATCCACTTTAGAATCGCCCGAGCAGGAGATGAATTCCATCTCACTGCTGAAGATATTCAGAATACACATACACCAATAAGACAATTATAAAAAAGAGGAAAGTGGATGATGACTGTACAACGTATCGCCAAACGCGGACTGATGCTGGCCTCGCTGGCTCTGGCCATGAATATCGGTGCGCTCAGCGCCAAAGAACTGGACCTTTCAGGCAAGACCGTCAACTTCGTCATACCCTTTGCTGAAACGGGTGGCGTGGCCATGTGGGCACAATTCTATGCCCCTCTGCTCAGTGAGGCCCTGCCTGGCCATCCTGATGTGGTGGTCAAGTACATGCCCGGTGCAGCATCGACCAAGGGGGCCAACTGGTTCCAGAAACAACGCGATGACGGGCTGACCCTGTTTGGCTCCTCCGCCTCCACCCAGCTGCCCTATCTGCTGGGCGATCCCCGGGTTCGCTACGAGTACAAGGAATGGACGGTGCTGCTGGCTTCTGCCACTGGCGGCGTCGCGTATCTGCCCAAAGAACTGGGGGAAATATTTCAGCAGGATCCCAACTCCCTCAAGGACGTCAATTTCATCTACGGCTGCCCCGGCGCGACCTCCCTTGATCTGATTCCGCTGCTGGCCTGGAAGCTGCTCGGCCTTAATGTGGAGCCCGTCTTCGGCGTCAAAGGCAGGGGGGATGCACGCCTGATGCCAACCCTGACACCATCGAAACCTACACCAACGCCCTGAACAGAATCGTCAGGGACCCGGCCTTCCTCAGCAAGGCCGAATCCCAGCTGGGTATCTATGAACAGATGACTGGTACCTCTTCCCAGCGCGCCTTTGCGCAGGCGGTCAACGTCCCGGATGACGCCCGCAGCTATGTGCGCGACTGGCTGAAGAGCGACTACGACATCTCTCTTTAATAGCCCCGCCACCGGCCTGCAGCGTGCAGGCCTGATGCCGGGTTATCTCCGTATCTGAGGTGGAGGGTACGCCTCCATCTTCATCAGAAAAGGCTCATATATGGAACAGGCCATGCACGCGCTGGTCTCGCTGGAGACCGCTTTGTCTCTTATATTTCAGCCGGTACAGCTGCTGCACCTGATCGCAGGTGTGCTGCTCGGCCTCTCGGTCGGGATATTCCCCGGTCTGGGGGGGATCGCCGGGCTCAGTCTGGTGCTGCCCTTCATCTACGGCATGGACCCCATATCCGGTCTGGCACTGATGGTGGGTCTGGTGGCTGTCATTCCCACTTCCGATACATTTTCCAGCGTGCTGATGGGGATTCCCGGCTCCTCGGCCTCGCAGGCAACGGTACTGGATGGTTTCCCCCTCGCGCGCAAAGGTGAAGCGGCCCGAGCACTGTCTGCCGCCTTTATTTCATCGTTGTTCGGTGGGCTGTTCGGTGCCGTCGTTCTGACCGGCTTTATCCTGCTGGCCAGACCCATCGTACTGGCCTTCGGTCTGCCAGAAATGCTGATGGTGACGCTGCTGGGGTTATCGATGGTCGCCATACTGGCGGGACGTGTCCCCATGAAAGGTGTGGTCTCCGCGGCACTGGGTATTCTGGTTGGCACCGTGGGTGCGGCAGGTGCCGGTGGCTCGGCGCGCATGAGCTCCTATGAACTGCCCTACCTGTACGATGGATTCAAGCTGGTCATTGTCGGCCTCGGTATTTTTGCCATACCGGAAATTATCACCCTGCTGCGTCAGGGTTCGGCTATTTCCGAAGAGGCCAGGCTCGGCGCCGGATGGCATCAGGGGATTCGCGACTGGTGGCATCATCGCTGGCTGTCGTTACGCTGCTCAACCATCGGTGTGATCATCGGTGTTATTCCCGGCCTCGGTGGCTCGGTAGTGGACTGGATCGCCTACGGCCATACGGTGCAGACCAGCAAAGACAAGGACAACTTTGGCTCAGGCGACATCCGCGGTGTGATCGGTCCGGAAAGCTCCAACAACGCCAAGGAAGGTGGTGGCCTGATCCCGACCTTGATGTTCGGCATTCCCGGCTCGGGGTCCATGGCCATCTTTATCGGTGGCATGGCCATGCTTGGTTATGAAGCCGGCCCGCGGATGATCACCAATGAGCTGGATGTGACCTACACCATGGTATGGTCACTGGCGCTGGCCAACGTCCTCGGCGCCGGTCTGTGCATCGCCTTGTCGGGCTGGATCGCGCGGCTGACCACCATCCCCTTCGCTATTCTGGCGCCCTTCCTGTTTATGCTGATCGCCTTTGCCGCTTTTCAGTCTGCTCAGGATCTCGACGACCTGATCACCCTGTTTGGCTTTGGTCTGCTCGGCATCCTGCTGCGCCGTTTTGAATGGTCCCGCCCGGCTTTTCTGATTGGTTTCGTGCTGTCTGATCAGATTGAAATCTATCTGAACCAGGCCTTTCAGATTGCCAGCCTGCGCTTCAAACATGGTTTCACTGAAGGAATGGGCTATATCTTTTCGCCCATTGTGCTGGTGATTCTGGCCATCACCGTTATCTCCGTGGTGCTGGGCCTGCGTCAGGCACGGATGATCCGTTCCGAAGGTCAGGTGCCGGTCGGCAGCAAACGGGCACCTATGCTGTTTACCCTGCTGCTGTTGCTGTATGCACTGGTATCGTTCATTGATGCCATGATGATCGAGCGCATCACTGACAAGGTACTGCCTGCGCTGATGTCAGTGGTTACGGTCATCGCCTGCAGCTATCTGCTGCTGCGCATGCGTCAGGCCAGTAGCAGTGACGCCCTGTTTGCCGATGGCGAAGCGGTGACCGGCGATCAGCTCCTGCCCCATGGCCTGTGGCAGACACTGGCATGGTTTGCCGGACTGCTGGGGCTGACCATGCTGCTCGGCTTCATCATTGCGCAGACACTGTTCTTCCTAGCCTTCTTCCACTGCCGTGCAGGGCTGAAAATCACCACCAATCTGCTGCTGTCTGCCGCTGGCATTGGCTTTATTCTGACGATGGCCAGCCTGCTCAATCGCGACTTTCCGGCCGGGTTGCTGCAAAGTCTGGTGCACCTGCCCTGGCCATTCAAATGACGCTAAGCAACGTTGCCCGGAAGAAATTTATGCAGGATCAGTGAAGGGGTTCGTCAGAAACAAAAACAACAAAGGGCTCATCGCTGAGCCCTTTGTTATCGGGATAAAACAAACGCGCGGATCAGGCGTTAAACCAGCCCAGTTTGATCACAAACAGCACAGACAGGATCACCAGCGCCGGGTTCAGTTCACGCCAGCGGCCAGACAACGCTTTCATCGCGGTCCAGGCGATAAAGCCGAAGGCAATACCGTTGGCGATGGAATATGTAAACGGCATGGCCAGCGCCGTCACCACTACCGGGGCGGCCACGGTGATGTCATCCCACTCGATTTCGGCCAGACCTGACGTCATCAGGACCGCCACATACAGCAGCGCCGGTGCGGTGGCAAAGGCAGGCACGCTGCCAGCCAGAGGCGCGAAAAACAGTGCCAGCAGGAACAGCAGTGCTACAACCACGGCGGTCAGACCGGTACGACCACCGGCACTGACCCCAGCCGCCGACTCGATATAGCTGGTGGTGGTAGAAGTACCCAGCAGCGAACCGCTCATGGCCGCAGTACTGTCAGCGATCAGAGCACGGCCCATCTTGGGCAGATGACCGTCCTTACCCATCAGACCGGCACGTTTGGCCACACCAATCAGAGTGCCTGAGTTGTCGAACAGATCCACAAACAGAAAGGCGAATACCACACTGAACAAGCCAATATTCATGGCACCGGCGATATCCAGCTGGAGGAAGGTTGGCGCCAGACTGGGAGGCATGGATACCACGCCACCAAACTGCGATACGCCCATGGCGATGGCGGCAAAGGTCACCACCAGAATGCCGATCATCACCGCACCGGTCACTTTACGTGCTTCCAGCGCCACGATCAGGATAAAGCCCAGTGCCGCCAGAATGGGTTCAGGCTGAGTCAGGTCACCCATGCCTACCAGCGTGGCGGGGTTATCAACCACCAGTTTGGCGTTCTGCAGGGCAATCAGCGCCAGGAACAGGCCAATACCGGCAGCAATGGCAGAGCGCAGTGCCAGCGGTATGCTGTTGATGATCCACTCACGCACACGGAACAGAGACAACACAAAGAACATGGTGGCTGACAGGAATACCGCGCCCAGTGCGACCTGCCAGGTGTAGCCCATGTGCAGTACGACGGTGTAGGTAAAGAAGGCATTGAGACCCATCCCTGGCGCCAGCGCGATAGGATAGTTGGCGATCAGGCCCATCACTGCCGAGCCAAAGGCGGCGGCCAGACAGGTGGCAACGAAGACCGCGCCCTTGTCCATGCCGGTCGCGCCCAGAATGCTGGGGTTGACGAACAGGATGTAGGCCATGGTCAGGAAGGTGGTGATCCCGGCGAGAATTTCGGTACTGACCCGCGTATTGTGGGCTTTCAGTTGAAACAGCTTTTCCAGCATCGTTTTTCACAACTCCAGAGTGGGCTCAGGCGGACAGGCAAAAACCTGACCAACCAGATGGTCAAATTTCAGACCGCGCATGATACCAGCCAGGTCACGACAGTCGAGTGAAAAAACCTGTAACACTCAGATCGTGAACACGTTCGCTGCGCCCGGGCGAGCCCTCCTGCCTTTTTTGATCGGTACCTGCCGCAACTCGGAGTACAATGGCTGACTTTCCGACTACTGCGTGAGCCCTGCCATGTCTGCCGATACTGAAAACAACGCCCCTACCCGCCTGTCCAAAGTGGTCATGGCGCTGGTGCCCTGCTCCCGGCGCGAGGCCGAACAGTATATTGAAGGTGGCTGGGTACTGGTGAACGGCAAGGTCATCGATGAGCCCTACTTCAAGATTGAAGATCAGCAGGTTGAGCTGCACCCCGATGCCAACCTGACACCCATCGAGCCTGCCACCCTGATCATGAACCTGCCCGCCGAGCTGAGCAGCTCGCCCACTGGCGGTCTTGCCATGTCGCTGCTGATTCTGGAAAACCAGTGGGCAGAAGACAATTCAGGCGTCTTCGCCCTGCGCAAACACTTCACCAAACAGACATATCTGCTGCCCTTGCAGGAAGGCGCCAGTGGTCTGGCGCTGTTCAGTCAGGACTGGCGCACCGTGCGCAAGGCCACTGAAGATGCGGGCAAGATCGAGCAGGAATATGTGATAGAAGTCAGTGACGACCGCTCCCGCATCGATCCCGGCGAAGATGACGTCAATGCCTTTGTGCTGCGTAAGCTGAATCACGGTATGAATATGCGTGGTAAAGCCCTGCCCAGAGCCAAGATCAGCTGGCAGAGCGAGAACCGTCTGCGTTTTGCCATCAAGGCGCCCGAACCCGGTCAGCTGCGTTTTATGTGTGAAAGCGTGGGCTTGCAGGTGCTCAGTATCAAACGCATCCGCCTTGGCGGTACGTCCATGGGCAAGCTGCCGAGCGAGCAGTGGCGTTACGTGACGGCCAAAGAGCGGCTGTAATCAGCAGGGTGGCAGTGCCAATTGCTGCCACCGGCCACCGGCTATCAGCACAACAGGCGACCCAAGGGTCGCCTGTTGTGCTTTTACGGGACGTGAACCAGCCCGCCTTTTAACTACCGCACCAGCTGCAGGAAGTGCATGTGCTTCTCATACTTGTCGAGCACATCACTGATGATATGGTCACGGGTGTAGCCATACACATCGTAGTTCTGCCCGCCTTCGCTGAGGAACACCTCGGCACGGAAGTAGCGGCGCTTCTCTTCCTGCTCGCGCGTTTCAGTCAGCAGGAATGACGGCGGCACATAAGGACGAGCACGCACACCGTAGATAAAGTCCATTTCTTCACCGTGCTGCACTGCCAGAGCAATACGGTCATCCTTTACCTTCACCTCGACCTCGTAGCCCTGCGCCTGATATTCCTCCGCCATTTCCCGCAGCACAGGTTCAACGTCCTGCTTGAGGAAACCCCGCACTTCATCGCGGTTGGGGAAGCTGGAAATAGTCTTGATACGCTGCTTCCAGGTCAGGGCTTTACTGGCCGGAATACCGCCCAGCGGTGCAGGCGCACTCAGCGAGGTCTGCACGGCAGCACGTTTGGTGCTGTCCAGAATCAGCGCCTTGTGCAGGCCATAACAGGCCACCAGCAGAATTGCGGCAAAGGGCAGCGCACTGACGATGGTCGCGGTTTGCAAAGCACTCAGGCCACCGGCCAGCAACAGCGCAATCGCCACAATGCCTTCGGTGCTGGCCCAGAACACCCGCTGCCAGATCGGCGTATTGTCATCACCGCCTGATGCCAGCATATCCACCACCATCGAGCCTGAATCAGACGAGGTCACGAAGAACACCACCACCATGATGGTCGCCAGCACCGACAGGAAGCCGGAAAACGGAAACTGCTCAAGGAAGGCAAACAGAGCCAGTGCGGTGTTGTTGTTGACGGTTTCACCGAGGCTGTTAAGCCCCTGATCAAGGATCATATGGATAGCCGTATTGCCGAACACCGTCATCCACATCAGGGTGAAACCTGCCGGTACAAACAGTACGCCCAGGACAAACTGACGAATGGTACGACCACGGGAAATCCGGGCTATAAACATCCCGACAAAGGGTGACCAGGCAATCCACCAGCCCCAGTAGAACAGGGTCCAGCCACCAATCCAGTCGTTGGGTTTGTAGGCGTAAAGGTTGAAGGTCTTATCGACGATATCCGACAGATAGCTGCCGGTGTTCTGCACAAAGGTTTTCAGCAACAGCGCCGTCGGGCCGAGGATCAGAATAAAGAGCAACAGCAGTACCGCCAGCCCGAGATTCAGCTCGGACAGACGGCGGATACCGGTATCCAGCCCGGACACCACCGACAGCGTCGCCAGTGCGGTAATGCAGACAATCAGGACGATCTGCACCGGCGTACTTTCCGGCAGACCAAAGACATGGTGCAGGCCGGAGTTCACCTGCAGTACGCCGTAGCCCAGCGATGTGGCCACACCCAGCACGGTTCCCAGAATGGCAAAAATATCCACCGCATGGCCGATAGGGCCATAAATCCGGTCACCAATAATAGGATACAGCGCCGAGCGCAGGGTCAGCGGCAGACGGTGACGGAAGCTGAAATACGCCAGAATCAGCGCCACGACGGCATAGATCGCCCAGGCGTGCAGGCCCCAGTGGAAAAACGTCAGGCGCATGGCCTCCTGCGCAGCTTCCACCGTACCGCCCTCACCCACCGGTGGCGCGAGAAAATGCATGACCGGTTCAGCCACACCGAAGAACATCAGACCGATCCCCATGCCTGCGGAAAACAGCATGGCAAACCAGGAGGTATAGCTGTAATCCGGCTCGGAATGGTCCGGCCCCAGCTTGATGTCACCATGACGTGACAGACCGAGATAGGTCACAAAAATCAGGAAGATCGCCACAGCCAGTACATAGAACCAGCCTGCGTTATCGATAATGGATGCCTGAACGCCCTTGAACAGCGACTGCGCTGCCTCAGGGAACGCGGCAGCATAGGCCACCAACACTAAGATCAGGAACGCCGAACCAAAGAATACCGGCGGATTGATTTTGCTGTTGGCGGGAAGCCTCAAGCTCATAAATCACCTTTCCTTGCAGGATAAAACTTCACCACCGCGCGGTGTTGCCCTGGCAGGCTGATGAACATCGATCAGCGTTTTGCAATACGGCGTCAGACACCGGCTCAGAGTAGCCGCCTGATCACTCTGGAAAGGAGTTAACAGACCGAATCCCTGCTCGCTTAGCGCACTACACGCCGCTTGTTACCCGTCTCTTGCGCCTTGAGGCATGCCTTTGCTTCAACGGCTAATGGCTTCGACGGCTTAGACAACACTTTTCAACAGCCTGCTGATGGCAGCCAGGCGGGGCCAGAACAAAAAATTCCGGGCGAGAGCACGGTGGCAGATTAACCAGCCAGCTTCTTCCGTCCGGAATTAATTAGAAAACTATATTTAGTGATCTAACTATAAAATTCAAGTATTAATTCCTACTGTAAGGGAAAATGCGTCGGTTCACGGCAACCAGAGTGCGTATCCAGAACAAAAACCGGGTACCCGACTCAGAAAAATCGGCAAATCTGCCGTAGCGGAGTACGACCCCTTGAGATCAAAGGGACAACATGAAGGGGAAAAGGCAGGCAGAACAGGCGGGAAAACTCGAAATGCAACGAAGGGCCAGACAGGCCCTTCGATAAAAAATAACTACGACTTCAAATCACATTTAAAAGCGTCATACCACCTTGGCACGATCCAGCATGGCATGGAACAACACCGTGCCACCGGCCGCCAGATCTTCCATCTTGGCATTCTCGATTTCGTTATGGCTGATACCATTTTCGCAGGGTACGAAGATCATCCCGGCGGGCGCGACTTCCGCCAGGAAAATAGCGTCATGGCCAGCACCACTGACGATTTCCATATAGGGCATCTTGATCGCTTCAGCACCGATACGAACGGCTTCGATACAGTCTTTATTGAAGTTACATACCGGGAAATCAGCGGTGGGCGTCAGCTCGACGGTCAGGCCATCCCCTTCCAGTTTCGACAGCACACCCTTCAGCGCAGACACCATGGCATTCAGATCGGCATCGTCGAGATGACGGAAATCGATGGTCATTTCTACCGCACCGGGGATCACGTTGCGTGAGCCTGGGTGAACCCGCAGGCAGCCCACAGTACCGCGACCATGAGGAGCAAACTGATTGGCGATGCGATTGACAGCCTGAGTCACTTCCGCCGCGCCCAGCAGAGCGTCCTTGCGCAGGTTCATCGGCGTGGGGCCCGCATGGGCTTCAACACCGGTGATGGTCAGATCAAACCACTTCTGCCCCAGCGCACCGATGACCACACCGATGGTTTTCTCTTCGGCCTCAAGAATCGGCCCCTGTTCGATGTGCGCCTCAAAATAGGCGCCCACCTGTGGCTGACCGACCGCAGCCGTACCGGCATAACCGATTTTCTTCAATTCATCGCCAACGCTCAGGCCCTCGATATCTACTTTGGCCAGGGTGTCTTCCAGAGTGAATTTACCCATGTAGACGCCCGAGCCCATCATACAGGGGGCATAGCGTGAGCCTTCTTCATTGGTCCACACCACCACCTCAACCGGCGCGTCAGTCTGGATGTTGTAGTCATTCAGCGTGCGAATCACTTCCAGCCCGGCCATGACCCCGAAACACCCGTCGAACTTACCGCCGGTGGGCTGGGTATCGATATGGCTGCCGGTCATGATGGGGGGAAGTTCAGGATTGTTGCCGGGGCGACGGGCAAAGATATTGCCGACCTGATCCACGGTGATGGAACAGCCCGCTTCGGTGCACCACTGCACGAACAGATCACGGGCCTGCTTATCCAGCTCGGTCAGCGCCAGACGCTTGACACCACCCTTGGCGGTGGCGCCGATCTGGGCCAGATCCATCAGCGACTGCCAGAGACGCTCGCCGTTGATGGTGATACTGCTGATGGAGTCGATCTTAACCTGCTGATTCATGACAAATTCCCTCTGATTCCCCTGCTTTTCAGGGGTATTTGCAAGCTGCGAGCCAGGATTCAGTTGGCTATCCCAGCCGCTCACGGATTAGTTCAAGCGGGCATGTTGTAGTAATCGCATTCAGCTCTATGGCTGCTCATCGGGTCGATCAAAAGCAAAAGCCGCAATGGCGGCCAGCATACGCAAAAGGCCTTTCCAAATGGAAAGGCCTTTTTTAAATCTTAGCTTGGGAAGGAGAACTGCATTCCCTCACGCACACCGCTGGAAGGCCAGCGCTGAGTCACTGTCTTACGACGGGTGTAGAAGCGGATAGAATCGGGGCCGTAGGCAGAAAGATCACCGAACAGTGAACGTTTCCAGCCACCGAAGCTGTGGTAAGCCACGGGCACAGGCAGCGGCACGTTGACGCCGACCATGCCGACATTGATGTTGTCGGTGAAGTAACGGGCTGCTTCACCATCACGGGTAAACAGGCAGGTGCCGTTACCGTATTCATGCTCATCAATCAGGTTCATGGCTTCCTGCATGGATTTGACGCGCACCACGCACAGTACCGGGCCAAAAATCTCTTCCTGATAAATGGTCATGTCGGTGGTGACGTTGTCGAACAGGCAGCCGCCGATAAAGAAACCAGTCTCATGGCCTGGCACCTTGATGTCACGGCCATCCACTACCAGTGTCGCGCCCTGCTCGACACCAGAAGCAACGTAGCCACGCACTTTTTCCAGCTGCTGGGCGGTAATGATCGGGCCCATAGCGTTACTGACGTCAGTACCGGGGCCAACACGCATGGTGGACAGATGGGTTTTCAGCTTGCCTACCACCGCATCAGCCACCTCGTCACCCACGCAGACCGCGACAGAAATGGCCATGCAGCGCTCGCCACAGGAGCCATAAGCCGCGCCCATCAGTGCGTTGACGGCGTTGTCGATATCGGCATCCGGCATGATGATGGCGTGGTTTTTAGCACCACCCAGCGCCTGCACACGTTTGCCGTTGGCAGTACCGGTTGCGTAGATGTATTCAGCAATCGGCGTTGAGCCCACAAAGCTGACAGCCTGAACACGCTTGTCGGTCAGCAGGGTATCGACTGCCAGCTTGTCACCGTTAACAACGTTGAAGACTCCCTTCGGCAGACCGGCCTGCTCCAGCAGCTTGGCGATAAACAGTGGCGCGCTGGGGCAACGCTCTGAGGGCTTCAGTACAAAGGTGTTACCGCAGGCAATGGCCATGGGGTACATCCACATAGGCACCATTGCCGGGAAGTTGAACGGAGTGATACCCGCCACCACACCCAGCGGCTGGAACTCGCTCCAGGAATCAATGGCCGGGCCAGCATTCTTGCTGTGCTCGCCTTTCAGCAGTTCAGGAATACCACAGGCGTACTCCACCACTTCGATGCCGCGCTGCAATTCGCCTCTGGCGTCATCCAGCACCTTGCCATGCTCGGCCGTGATCAGCGCACAGATTTCATCAGCGTGCTCTTCCAGCAGCATCTTGAAGCGGAACATCACCTGAGCACGCTTCAGCGGCGGAGTGTTGCGCCAGGCCGGGAAAGCCGCCTTGGCTGCAGCGATGGCTTCTTCAACGGTTTCTTTGGAGGCCAGCGCCAGCTGAGATGACACTTCGCCCAGCGCGGGATTGTAAACGGCCTGAGTGCGGCCTTCGTCCTGAACAAACGCGCCGTTGATGTAGTGTCCGTGAATCTTGGTCATGGTATTCCTCGTTCGGCAGCGCTCCACTGCCGTCAGCATTTCTTTACTCGAATTCGGGTTAAACGGAGCCGGGTGGTCGCACCCTCCGGCTCCGATCAATCAGGCCTGTTCGGAGATGGTTTCGCCCATGGCATTGATCAGACGATCGATCTCATCGCGCTCAACGATAAACGGCAGACCCAGCTGAATGGTGTCGCCGCCGTAGCGCACGTAGAAGCCCTTGTCCCACAGCTTCATGGCGATCTGATAAGGACGCAGCGCAGGCTCACCGGGGGCGGCCTCAATGGTCAGACCGGCGGCCAGACCGTAGTTGCGGATGTCGGCAACGTACTTGCTGCCTTTCAGGCTGTGAATGGCGTTCTCGAAGATGGGCGCCATTTCTTTGGCACGGGCGATCAGGTTGTCATTGTCCAGCAGATCCAGTGCGGCCAGACCGGCAGCACAGGCAACAGGGTGAGCGGAATAGGTATAACCGTGTGGCAGTTCCAGCATGTATTCGGGGCCACCGTTATCCATAAAGGTCTGGTAGATATCGCCTTTCACCACCACACCGCCCATGGGCACGGCACCGTTGGTGACCTGCTTGGCGAAGGTGATCATGTCTGGCTTGACGCCGAACGCTTCAGAACCGGTTTTGGCACCCATACGGCCGAACGCAGTGATGACTTCATCAAAAATCAGCAGGATGTTGTGCTTGTCACAGATTTCACGCAGACGCTGCAGATAGCCCACAGGAGGAGGCAGCACGCCCGTAGAACCGGCCAGCGGCTCGACAATCACCGCCGCAATGTTGGAAGCGTCATGCAGGCTGACCAGCTCTTCCAGCTGGTTGGCCAGATGCGCACCATGCTCGGGCATACCCTTGCTGAACAGATTCTCAGGGATGGCAGTGTGGGTCAGATGATCAGCATCCAGCACCTGGCCGAACAGGGCACGGTTGGCACCGATACCACCGACGCTGATACCGCCGTAGTTCACCCCGTGGTAACCACGCACGCGGCCAATCAGCTTGGTCTTGGTGGCCATGCCTTTCTTGCGCCAGTAGGCACGGGCCATTTTCAGCGCGGTATCGACAGACTCCGAACCCGAACCGGTGAAGAACACCTGCTTCATGTTGTCAGGCATGAAGTCGAGGATGCGCTTGGCCAGCTGGAATGATTTGGGGTGACCGAACTGGAACGCCGGTGAATAGTCCAGCTCCAGCATCTGCTTGCTGACCGCCTCAGCGATTTCAGGGCGGCAATGGCCCGCGCCACAGGTCCACAGGCCTGACAGACCATCAAAAATCTGACGACCTTTGGCGTCGGTGAAATAGGCACCTTTGGCGCCAACGATGATGCGAGGATCTTTCTTGAACTGACGGTTGCCGGTGTAAGGCATCCAGTGAGCTTCCAGTTCTTCCTGAGTAGGCAAGCGGTTGTAATCAGTCATCGTCATCACCTGTGCGAACTATGGCGCGTAAATAAGCGAGGTTGTTAGTCAGCCATCTCATGGCCTTATGTGAATCGAGTCTGCACCTGCCGATTGATTAATTAAATTCAAATGATTTAAATCACGGTTAACCTATCACTTACCTAACAGGCTGTTGAAAAACGTCATCGAGGCCGCCGAGACAAGGAAAAAACAGGCGAAAAAGCGGAGTTTAGTGAACTAAATGAGCATTTGACTCGCTCCGCTCGCCCCTTCGGGGCCGTGCTAAAGCACGTTCAGCCTTTGGCTGTGAGCCTGTTTTTGACGCGGTATTCGGCAACGCAGATAGATTTTCAACGACCTGTTAAAACGCATCGCTACCGGACTACTCCAGCAACAATAAACCCTCTGGCAGGATGGCCTGA
>NZ_LAPT01000073.1 GCF_003194385.1 Pokkaliibacter plantistimulans | reverse complement strand
AAACAGGCGAAAAAGCGGAGTTTAGTGTGCTAAATGAGCATTTTGAGCCTGTTTTTGACGCGGTATTCGGCAACGCAGATAGATTTTCAACGACCTGCTAAACGTGCCACCGGCTTATCAGGTAGCACAGCACTTCTCCCACGCCAGCACTGAACTCAGACACCTTGATACCGGCCAATCCAACCATACTGACAGGCGGAGCGGTGAAACAAATGGTCGATAGGCGCCTTTGCACGAGCTGTCTAAAATATCGAGCGCTGTTGCAGGTCAGGTGTCATCGATTCGCCATACCGCGATCCTAGTCTGTCATCTGGTATCAGCAGCTCATTTTATCTGGAGCCATCTGCCACTTCCGTGCAAGTTGCGGCCAGCTCTGGCAATTGCCAACTCAGGGAATGTTTACGCATGCGCCATACCCGGTCGCCACTCATTGGAATCATCTGCTTGCTGAGTCTGGCCGGACAAGGTTGGGCGGCTGAACGTCAGCCGGATGAGGTCAATCTCCCCGCAGGCGCCAAGGATCCGAAACAGACCTGGACGCTCAATCTCTATCTCGATAACGACCTCTTTACCCACACGGATCAGCAATACACTAACGGTGTCAAAGCATCATGGATCTCCCCGGACCTTGAAGAGTACGGCGATGACCCGTCGCTGCCGAGCTGGCTGCGGGCACTGAACAGCCACATGATCTGGCTGAGCGGTAAGAATCCGGCAGAGCAGCGCAATATCGTCTTCTCTGTCGGTCAGACCATGTACACACCGGCCGACAAGTATGCCACCCAGCTGATCAAGGACGACCGTCCTTATGCTGGCTGGCTGTTCGCCGGGCTGGCCTATCAGCGCCGTTACAGCAATACCCGGCTGGAAGTGGCGGAAATTCAGCTGGGGGTGGTCGGCCCGGCGTCGCTGGCCCATCAGGCCCAGGACTTTATTCATGATCTGCGCGGTATCGACCGTTTTGAAGGCTGGGATAACCAGCTGAAAAATGAACCCGGCCTGCTGGTGACCTTCTCCACCAAGGATCGCCTGTTCCGCCGCGCACTCGGTAAGCTCTACAGCAACGACCTGATTGGTCACTACACTGTCTCCGCCGGTAACGTGCTGACCGGCGCCGGCGCCGGTCTGGAATATCGAATCGGTTATCGTCTGCCCTCAGACTTCGGCTCCTCATCCATTCGCCCTGCGGGGGATAACAGCGCTCCCGGCGCACGCTGGGACAGCCGGGTACTGGACGGCGGTTTCGGCTGGCATGTGTTCGCCTCGGTGGAAGGCCGTATGGTGCTGCACAACATCTTCCTCGACGGCAATACCTTCGTAGACAGCCCCAGCGTCGACAAGAAGACCTGGGTGGGTGACCTCAGTACCGGTGTCAGTTTCACCTACAGCAACATGAAGCTGACCATCTCCAGAGTGAACCGTACCCGCGAGTTTGAGACACAGAAAGAACCCCACAGCTACGGCTCCATTGCCTTCTCCATGACCTACTGAGCTACCACCGGTCAGCCTCCGGCATGCCCTGCCACACGACGCAGAAACCCGATCAGCCAGACCCGAACAGGTCTGGCTGATCTGTTAATGCGCAGCGTATCTTCCAGCGCCATCAATTACGACTCCCATCGACCTGTGAACGCCAGCCATCTTGGCGGCGGTCAGGCACGGGCACTATGATCAATCCAGCGCGATCAGCCCGGTCTCCTGCTTGGGTTTGAACTGCATAACTGCACAAATAACGATAACAACAAAAACACCCCGGCCCCGTGCCGGTCGGCACTACCGGACTAGCTAACATCAAGAGAACATCAGCATGGCCGCCCATATCCCCCTTGCTCCGGTTGAGTCATCGACCGAGGCCCGAATTCGCACCCTTGCCGGTGATTTAAAGCAGCAGCCGGGTGCACTACTGCCCATTCTGCATGCCGTTCAGGACACCTTCGGCTACGTGCCCGAATGCACTGCCGCCGTACTGGCGACAGAACTGGCACTGTCGCGTGCTGAAGTCCATGGCGTCATCAGCTTCTACCATCATTTCCGCACCCGCCCGGCCGGGGCCCATGTGCTGCATATCTGCCGCGCAGAAGCCTGCCAGTCCATGGGCAGCGCCGCGCTGGAGCGTGATATCAAGCAGCTGCTGAACATTGATTATCACCAGACCACCGCGGATGGCAGCGTGACACTGGAGCCGGTCTATTGCCTCGGCAACTGCGCCTGTTCGCCCAATATCCGTCTGGATGATGCCGTTCACGGCCGCATGACCCTGGCCAAAACCGAACGCCTGCTGCAACTGCTGAAGGAGGGCCAAGCATGACCCGGCTTTATCTTTCCTGCGACTCCTGCGCCCTTTCTGTCGGCGCCGATGAGCTGGCTCAGGCACTGACCGCGCAGCTTGGCGAACAGATTGACCTGCAACGCACCTCCACTCGCGGCATGTTCTGGCTTGAACCGCTGCTGGAAGTCGATACCCCGCAGGGACGAGTGGGCTATGGGCCGCTGACCGCAGAGGATCTGCCCTCGTTGCTGGCAGCCGACCTGCTGAACGGTGGCGACCACCCCCTGTGCATCGGTCTGGTGGAGCAGCACCCCTATCTTGCCCGCCAGCAGCGCCTGACCTTCGCCAGTCTTGGCCACAACCGGCCACTGGCGATGGAGGACTATGCCGCTCAGGGGGGCTGGAGCGGACTGCAGCGTGCCCTGAACCTGTCGCCCCAGCAGATTGTCGATGAAGTGAAGGAGTCCGGCCTGCGTGGCCGGGGTGGCGCCGCGTTCCCCACTGGGATCAAATGGCAGACCGTACTCGATGCCCAAGCGCCCTATCACCGTGGCTTCGATGAAGCCGTCAAGTTCATCGTCTGCAATGCGGACGAAGGGGACTCCGGCACCTTCTCCGACCGGCTGGTCATGGAAGACAACCCCTTCCAGCTGATCGAAGGCATGCTGATCGCGGCGCTGGCCACCGGCGCAACGCGCGGCTACATCTATCTGCGGGCCGAATACCCCCATGCCCATCGCGTACTGCAACAGGCCATCACACTGGCCGAGCAGCAAGGTTATCTGGGGGAAGCAATTCTGGGCAGCCACCACCGTTTTCATTTGCAGGTGCGTCTGGCAGCAGGTGCCTATATCTGTGGTGAAGAAACCGCTCTGCTGGAAAGTCTGGAAGGCAAACGTGGCATGGTGCGTGCCAAGCCGCCCCTGCCCGCGCTGGAAGGCCTGTTCGGTCAGCCCACCGTGGTCAACAACGTCATCAGCCTCGCCTCCGTGCCTCTGATTCTGAGCAAGGGCGGCGCTCATTACCGCGACTTCGGTCAGGGCCGTTCACGCGGCACCATGCCCCTGCAGCTGGCGGGAAACATCAGACAGGGCGGTCTGGTTGAAGTGGCCTTTGGCGTTACCCTGCGCGAAATTCTCTATGACTTCGGCGGTGGCAGTGCCTCTGGCCGCCCCATCAAGGCAGTACAGATTGGCGGACCGCTCGGGGCTTACATTCCCCCCGCGCATTTTGACACCCCGCTGGACTATGAAGCGCTGGCCGCTGTTGGCGGCATGGTAGGCCATGGCGGCATCGTGGTGTTTGATGATCAGGCGGATCTCGGCCAGATGGCGGCGTTCGCCATGGAGTTCTGTGCTCTGGAGTCCTGTGGCAAATGCACGCCCTGCCGTATCGGCTCGACCCGGGCGCAGGAAGTGCTGGCACGGATCCGTCAGGGTGAAGACGCTGAGGACAATCTGGCGCTGCTCACTGACCTCTGCGACACCATGGAACAGGCCTCACTCTGTGCACTGGGCGGCATGGCGCCATACCCGGTAAAAAGCATCGTCAAATATTTCGGGGAAGAGCTGCACAGTGTCAGCCAGACTCCGTCAGCAGGAGGGCAACACTGATGATTGGCTACTTTGACCCGAAAACCGACCGCGACCTCGGCACCCCTGCCAGCCTTTCCACCAGCCTGATCACGCTGGAAATCGATGGTGAGCAAGTGCAGGTGCCGGAAGGCACCTCGGTAATGCGCGCCGCTGCACTGGCGGGTATCAACATTCCCAAACTCTGCGCGACGGACAGCCTCAAGTCCTTCGGCTCCTGTCGCGTCTGTCTGGTGGAGATTGAAGGCCGCCGCGGCTATCCCGCCTCCTGCACCACCCCGGTCAGTGAAGGCATGGTGGTACGCACCGAGAGCCCGCGTATCAACAAGCTGCGCAAAAACGTGATGGAGCTGTACATCTCCGACCATCCGCTCGACTGTCTGACCTGCCCCAGCAATGGTAACTGTGAGCTGCAGGACATGGTTGGCGTGGTTGGCCTGCGCGAGGTGCGTTATGGCCTCAGCGTCAGCAACCATCTGCATTTGCCCAAGGATACTTCCAACCCCTATTTCACCTTTGATCCGAGCAAGTGCATTCTATGCTCCCGCTGCGTCCGTGCCTGTGAAGAAACTCAGGGCACCTTTGCCCTCACCATCAACAGCCGTGGCTTTGACTCCAAGATCAGTGCCGGAGCCAATGAATCCTTCATGGACTCCGAATGCGTGTCCTGCGGAGCCTGCGTGCAGGCCTGTCCGACCGCGACCCTGAGTGAAAACACCGTGATCGAATTCGGTCAGGCCGAGCACAGTGTGATTACCACCTGTGCT
Source organism: Pokkaliibacter plantistimulans (assembly GCF_003194385.1). Classification (GTDB taxonomy): domain Bacteria; phylum Pseudomonadota; class Gammaproteobacteria; order Pseudomonadales; family Balneatricaceae; genus Pokkaliibacter; species Pokkaliibacter plantistimulans. The sequence goes on along the minus strand of NZ_LAPT01000073.1, from coordinate 26,796 downwards.
TACTGTGGGGTTGGCTGCAGCTTCAAGGCCGAGATGAAGGGTAATCAGGTGGTCAACATGGTGCCCTACAAGGATGGCAAGGCCAATCGTGGTCATGCCTGCGTCAAGGGGCGCTTCGCCTTTGGCTACGCCACCCATCAGGACCGCATCACCCAGCCGATGATCCGTGACCGCATCGACCAGCCCTGGCGCACCGTCAGCTGGGATGAAGCCTTCCAGTTCGCGGCCAGCCGTATCCGCCAGATTCAGGCTCAGTACGGCACCAATTCCGTCGGCGCCATCACTTCCTCACGCTGCACCAACGAAGAAACCTATCTGGTACAGAAGCTGGTGCGCGCTGCCTTTGGCAACAACAACGTCGATACCTGCGCCCGTGTCTGCCACTCGCCTACCGGTTACGGTCTGAAGATGACACTGGGGGAATCTGCGGGGACTCAGGACTTTGATTCGGTGGAACACACCGACGTGGTGATGGTGATCGGTGCCAACCCCACCGATGCCCACCCGGTGTTTGGTTCACGGCTGAAAAAGCGCCTGCGTCAGGGTGCCCGGCTGATCGTTGTTGACCCGCGCCAAATTGACCTGCTCAAGGGCCCGCACTATCAGGCCGATCACCACCTGCAACTGCGCCCCGGCACCAATGTTGCCTTTATCAATGCCATGGCCCACACCATCATCAGTGAAGGTCTTGAGCATAGTGACTTTATTGCGCAGCGCTGTGATCAGGCCGCCTACCAGCAGTGGCTGAGCTTTATCAGTGACAGCCGCCACAGCCCCGAGGCCACCGAAGCCATCACCGGTATTCCGGCGACCGAGCTACGCGCCGCTGCCCGCCTCTATGCTCAGGGTGGCAACAGCGCCATCTATTACGGTCTGGGTGTGACCGAGCACAGTCAGGGTTCGACCATGGTGACCGGCATCGCCAACCTGGCCATGCTGACCGGTAACTTTGGCCGCCCCGGTGTAGGTGTTAACCCTCTGCGCGGCCAGAACAACGTGCAGGGCTCCTGTGATATGGGTTCCTTCCCCCATGAGCTGCCCGGCTACCGCCATGTCAGCGACAGCAGCGTCCGCCAGCTGTTCGAGCAGGCGTGGCAGGTGTCACTGGCCGACCAGCCCGGTCTGCGCATCCCCAACATGTTCGAGGCCGCCATCGCTGGTAGCTTCAAGGCCCTGTACTGCCAGGGAGAAGACATTGCCCAGTCCGACCCCAATACCCAGCACGTTGAAGCAGCGCTGGGCTCACTGGAGTGCCTGATCGTGCAGGATATTTTCCTCAACGAGACGGCCAAGTACGCCCATGTGCTGCTGCCCGGCGCCACCTTTCTGGAGAAGAACGGCACCTTCACCAATGCCGAGCGGCGCATCGCCAGAGTGCGCAAAGCCATGCCGCCACTGGCAGGCAAGGAAGACTGGCAGGTCACTCAGGGGCTGGCAGCCGCACTGGGTTACACCATGACCTATCAGCACCCCAGCGAGATCATGGATGAAATTGCCCGCCTGACGCCGTCGTTCCAGGGTGTCAGTTACGCCCGTCTGGACGAGCTGGGCAGTATTCAGTGGCCCTGTAATGATGAACACCCGCTGGGTACGCCAGTGATGCACGAAGACAGCTTCACCATCGGCCAGGGGCAGTTTATCCCCACCGAATTTGTCCCCACCGAGGAGCGGGTCAACGGCCGCTATCCGCTGCTGCTGACCACCGGACGCATCCTCAGCCAGTACAACGTGGGCGCTCAGACCCGCCGTACCGCCAACGTTGCCTGGCATGCCGAAGATGTGCTGGAGCTGCACCCGCACGATGCCGAGGAGCGTGGTATCAATGACGGTGACTGGGTCGGCATCAGCAGCCGTGCCGGGCAAACGGTGCTGCGTGCCAGAGTGTCGTCACGGATGCAGCCGGGCGTGGTGTACACCACTTTCCACCATCCGTTCTCCGGGGCCAACGTCATCACCACAGACAACTCGGACTGGGCCACCAACTGCCCGGAATACAAAGTCACGGCAGTACAGGCCGAAAAGGTGACGGAGATTTCCAAGTGGCAGGAGCGCTTCCGTCATCTCGACAGCTATCAGCGGCAACTGCTGAGCGAGTCGCAGGCGGAGGCTTAACTTCCGGGGGGCGGCCCAGACGCCGCCCCACAGACACCGCTGAACCGCTGCGATATAAATCGCAGCGCTGCTGTTGCTGCCCACCGAAAGGGATACGCACTATGAACGCTGAATATCTGATCAAGATGGCTAACCAGATAGCCCTCAATCTGGCCTATGAGCAGGATCCCGAGCGCCGCGCCGATATGGTCGCAGGCCATATCAGGAAATTCTGGGAACCACGCATGATCGAGGCGCTGCTGGCCGTCGACCCGGCACACCCCGATCTTAGCCCCTGCGTGGTGGCGGTACTGACCAGGCTGTAATACAGAAACCCGCCTGTGCCCGCTGCTTCGGGCAGGCACAGGCAATCTCATACCCCTTCACAGACCGCCCGTCAGGGATTAAGCAAAAACACCACTTCACCACGATAGTAAGGCGACTGCTGCAGACGGCGTTGCCAGTCCACATCCCACTCCCCGCCCTGCACCAGCCCCACCTTGAACGGAATCCGCAGCTGGCTGAGGCTGGCCAGATAGCGCTCGTAACCGGCCACGCTGTGCCTGCCCTGATAGGTTTGCACTACCAGTTCATCCACTGTCCCTGTCAGGCTGTTGAGGGTGGCCACATCGCCGGTACGGGTCCAGTCCAGCAGCCCGGTAATGCTGAGGCGATACTGCGCGGGCAACTGCTCCCGCAGCTGCCACAGAAAATCGGCATAGCGCCCCAGCTGATAGGAGCTGGCGTCGAAATCCAGCTGGATGCCGAGCGGTACGCGGCCCGCTCGCATTACAGGTCAGCAGCCAACACACCGCCGTTACCTGTAATACTTCAGGGATTGTGCCCAGGGCATGCTGCCGTATTCACGCTTGAGGGTATTGAACCACTGCTTGCGCTGCTTCAGCGGGATGTCATCAGCACTGCAGCTGTTGTAGCCGCTGGGCGCAAAGCAACGAATCGCCCGGTACAGGGCATAACTGCGGTCACTGGCGGAGGCGCGGGGATAGTCCATCACCTGACGGTACAGCGCCAGACGGGACATGGCCTTGCCACCGAAACGATCTTCCGTGCCCGCCAGCGAAGCCGGTGACGGGCGGATACCCAGTGGCGCCTGATCAAAGCCGTTGCGCAGGTAGAACTCACCCAAACAGTTCAGGCTGTAAGGATCGTTACTGTCTGCCGCCAGCCGCTCGGAGCAATCGGCGCCACTTGGCTCGACCAGCAACGGACCGGCGACGGCCGGGGATTGGACGAACTCGGCTTTGTTGGCAATACCAAACAAGCCTTGTAGTAGCGCGCTGACTTCCTGGAAGAACAGGGTCTGTCCCAGTGGCGCGGGCAGTGGATGGCTCTAGCCCGGAACCTGCTGAACACGCTGCGCAATCGGGAGCTGGCAGGACATTGCGTCCAAAACCGGCCTGGACGGCGGACGGATAGCACGTGGCAGGCGTCTACCGGCACAACGTCATGCCAGTGGTCGTTACGCAATGCTCGATGACGCTATAGGGTTCCCGCTGGCGCCGTGGAAGCCGGTGATCGACAAGGGTTAGATCAGCAGCTCGCCGCGACGGTGCGCGGCGACAGAGCTTCATGGGAGATTGGTCGCCAGCGCTGGTCATCAGTGGGATGACTTTCCGTTCGTTGGGAGCAGTTCTCTGGCCATCCTTATTGCCTCCTCACGTGAAGCTGCAAGAAGTAGAGGGTAGCCCCAGAACTTGGCAAAAAGGACTGCGAACGCCTTGTAACCTATGCGTTTGGTCTGGTTGGGTTCAATCTGGATCATCGCCAAAACCAGCCTCCGCAATTCAGCCTTGTGCCTTTTCATCCAGAGCGCAAGGCGTTTCTTCTCTTCCGGCGAGTGCTCGTGCTCCTCTGCAGGTGGGGTATCGCTCAAGAGTACGAAGGGCTCCCCGCGCTGCAAATTGCCCTCGAACTCGTCGAAGTCCTTCTGGTGATCATGTCCTGGCTCTTGCGTAAGATTCATCCAGACCAAGGGGAAGTTAGAACTGTTCATCGACATGGTTGTTTCCTTTGCTGTTGATGTGACGCCAGGTGGTCGCTGTAGCGAATACGCCGGGCAATGTAATGAAGAACACTGCTGAGAAGGCAACGTGCCAACCGTCGCGCAATCCGTCGGAGATTCCGCCGAGAGTATTCAGAACCACAAGCAGGCTGCCAAAGACCAGCACAATCCGCTGAGTCTTGCGCGTTCCAGTCAGCGCGAGAAGCACCGTGACGATCCAGCACCCATAGAACGCGGAAAACATCCAAAGTACTCCAGGCTCAAACGTAATCGCTGGTGTCGCTCCCTTTGCTCTCACAAAGTCGTTGACGTAGAAGAACAACTGGAAGGTGACGAAAAGCACGGCACCAACGGCTGTCGCCACCCAAGACAAGGCGACCTTATTGGGAGCGTTCGTGGCAAGCTCTTGAACTGTGCGTAGTGGGGGCTGAGTGGGCATAAGATCTTCCTCGATAGTCAATGGCAATATAGCGGGCATGTCCAACTGTTGAAGCGCTCACCTGAGAGCAAATCAATACTTGTAATTCAGCGTCACCATCACATTACGCGGTGCGCCATAGCCCACGGTGTCGAAGTCGCCCTTCTGTAGAGCGTACTTTTTGTCGAAAGCGTTGTTGACGTTGACGGCTACACCGGTCTGCTTCGTGATGGCGTAACGCCCCATCAGTGATACCAGCGCATAAGAACTCTGTTCCCCTCCCAATGAGCTAGTGCCAGTGTTAGGCGCTTTGTAGAAGCGGCTTTGCCATTTGACGCCCCCGCCTAGCGTCAATTTGCGCCAGTCTCCGGGCAACTGATAGGTGGTGAAAAGCTGGGCCGTGGTACGCGGTAGCTGCGAATTCAAGCGGACGCCATCGCCATCTTGCGCCGTGAAATGGGCGACACCTGCGTAGATGTTCCAGCCACGCGCCACCTCGCCCTGCAAGTCCAGCTCGATCCCGCGCGACTTCGTCCCATCCACGCCTTGATAGGCTTGGGCACCGCTTGGCGTATAGCTCCCCGCAGCCATCTGTGCCGCGTTGTCCAGCCTAGTCTCGAACAAGGCGACCGACGCATTAAGACGCCCGTCCATGTAAGCGCCTTTGAGGCCAATTTCCGTGGATTTCCCCTTCGCCGGGGTGAGCACGTTGCCCCTGCTGTCGCGATAGTCAGTTTGCGGATTGAATATCCCCGTGTAGCTCACGTAAGCCGAATAGGTCTTGTCGATGTCGTAGATCAAGCCGGCATACGGGGTGAATTCACTGCTCTTCTTGTAATGCAACGACGAGCTGCCGGTGACGTCGTCGATCTCATAGTTGCTGAAACGGCCGCCGACAATGAGTTTCAGAGGCTCCGCCAGCGAGAAGCGGGCTGCGCTGTACACACCGCTCTGCTTGATCCGGGTGCGGGTCGGTATCCGCGCCATGGCATCGAAGTCAGGGCGGGGAAAGGCAGGGCTCAGCTCATAGACATTGACCGGCACCAAGCCCGCGTAGAACGGCGCGATGTCATCCTGGCTAGCCGTACGACGCGAACTCGTCGCGCCTACCACTAGGTCATGCTGGCGACCGAGCAGCTCGAAGGGGCCGCTCGCCATCACGTCGAAGGTGTTTTGACGACTGTGGCCTTCGGACGCCAGCGCTACCGGATAAGCCCCGGAGGGGAAAAAGCCCAGTCCTGTAGCGCGATCGGGTTGGCCCACCAGGCCGAGCAGCTCTGCATCGAAATCGGTGCGGTACTGGTTAGCGACGGCCCGGAGTTTCCACCCGTTGTCAAAGCGATGTTCGATCTCGGCAAACGCCGTCTTTAGGGTGTTATCCCAATAGCTCCAGTCCTGCGCGTAGTTCTTAGAGCGTGAATACTCCGCCTGCGTGCCGTCGCTGAACCAGAGCGGTAATCCACCCCAGGTCGAGCCTTGCGGGGTGATATCCTGATAGTCATAGCCAAGGCTCACCATCGTGTCTGATGTCAGATCTGCCTCGATGATGCCGTAGAACGACTTTCTCTCCGGTTTGTAGCCGTCGAGGTACGAGTGCCCATCTTGGTACGTCCCTACCAGGCGCGTACGGATGCGGCCATCCTCGGTCAACGGCGTCGAGATGTCACCCATGCTCCGGTAGGTGTTCCAGCTCCCAGCCCCAAGGGAGGCCGCTGCAGAGAAGTCACGGGTCGGCCGTTTGCGCACCAGGTTGATGGCAGCCGAGGGGTTGCCGGTGCCCGTCAGCAAGCCGGAGCCGCCGCGCACGACCTCAACACGATCATAAAACGCGGTATCAACAGAACCGATACCGCTCCCATTGACTATGTCGCCGACGACGGTGGGGATACCGTCGTACTGAATGTTATTGATCAGGAAGCCACGCGAATAAAAACTCGTTCGCTCGCTATCGGACTGGTACGACGCCACTCCCGTGGTGTTGTCCAGTACGCTCTGCACCGAATTTAATTGCTGGTCATCCATGCGCTGGCGCGTGATCACCGTAACTGCCTGCGGCGTTTCCTCCAACGACAGTGACAAGCGTGTGGCCGCCGCCGTTTCGCCCGTAGTGTAGGAGTCAGTCCCTTCGGTGATCGCCGTATCCATGCGGCCCGCCACGGTGATGACAGGCAAGACTATCTCCTCTTGAGATGCCTCCCCCGACTTGTTTTGGATCTGTGCTGATTCGGCGGCGAAAGCACCCTGCGTGCCAATGAGAACTGCCACCGCAACTGCCGGACCAAGCACAGTACGAGTTGTCCCCTCGCTCTGTCCGTACAGGCGAGGAACGGCGGAGTGCTGGCTGCACATATCTAGTGACCAACGGGGCTTCTCAGTAATTGTGAAATCAGGCATCAACAATACTCATTTGCATTTAGATGCCATATTAAACACTGGAGAAAAAGGGTAGTCATGGCGAAAGGAGGCCAGATTGTTATTCAGTTAGGCCAGACGTGCTGTTCAAGGAGTTCGCCCCTACATTAGCGTCTCGAGAGGGGGGAGGCTGACGTTCTCAACAGTGATAAGTCTAATGCTGCTCAGCGCCAGGCAGGGCGAGGGATGGCTGGTATAGCTCGTCGAGCACTACATGGAAGGGCTGACCCCCACACAATGGAGCTATAGCGGCTGGCTCGACATCTATTACGAAGTCGACCCGTTCGGCAGGACCAACGCGGTGGCGACCCACCATTGTGCTGGGGCTAGGGCAACACTTCACGATGCGGCAAGCGACTGAGAACTGGCATAGCTAAGGAATATTGATATGGAGCCACGCGATGAATCGCCTCGAATCGTTGATCCCAATTACAGCGTTCAGTAGTAGGAAGCCACCGTCAGGCAAACACAAGATGAGGCTCGCTGTGGCAACCAATGCCGAGTCCGGATCACTGAGGTCACCTCAGGATCAACGAACGGCGGCGAACGGGCTGCGACCGGCGATAGCTCGCATCAGTGTTTTGAGCGCCGCCCCAAACTGTCATGGTGCCATCCAGATATATCGTAACCTCAGTATGCAGTTCGACAGCCTCACCCAGGATCGGTCTACCGGGCGCTCAATAGTCTATAGACAGCTGGGTTATGGGTTCGGGCTGATGGCGTACACAGGCGCGCGACTGGACTTCATTGACGATCTGGCGTTGCATGAAGATCTGCAGTCGCTGGCCTCCGAGGAAAGCTTCGCTCCCAAGCAAAGGCAGCCTGATCCAATCAGCAGCAAACTTCATTGGGGAGCTTGATGACGGGAACAGACGCAAGCTCCGCGCCGCTCATGCGATCCGAAAGATAGCGTGCCGGAGGCTTGCCCACAGCCTTCCGGAACATGGTTACGAACCCGCTGGCGTTTTCATATCCCAGCCCCAATGCCACCGTTTGCACGCTTTCACCCTTGGTCAAACGTTGCAGAGCAAGGATCACATGTAGCTGCCGACGCCAGCGCCCAAAGCTCATTCCGATTTCGTGCAGCAGAAGACGGCTCATACTGCGCTCGCTCATGCCAATACGAATAGCCCAATCAGCCTTCGAAGTCTTGTCTGTAGGATCGGCCAGCATCATTTCCGCGAGGCGACGCAATCGGGTGTCGCGTGGCATAGGTAGGTGCAGGTCTTCTACAGGGGCAATCACCAACTCATCAAGTAGAGTGGCAATCAGTCGGTCTTCCCGCCCGCCTAGTACGTATAACTCGGGAAAACCGGCAGCCCTCAGCAGCAGCTCGCGTAGCAATGGCGATACCGAAACTGTGCAACAGGTTTTAGGAAGATCCGGTGCGGCGTCTGGCTCAACGAACAGGCAATAGCATTCAGTTTCACCCGCCCCCCGTGCTGCGTGCGGCAAGCCTCCCGGTATCCATATAGCGCACTGTGGTGGCACGATCCAGACGCCGTCTTCAATTTCGCAGTTGAGGATGCCACGTACGGAGTAAATCAGCTGCGCCTTGCGATGTTGATGCCTGGCGTTTTCCCAGTCCTTTGTTACCGAAGTCGCACTCAAGGCAACAACGGGTCGCGAGACGCTATCGACATCTCTGGGCACGGTTAGATCAGTGATTGCAATGCTCGACATATTGTCTCGTGGAATTTCTGGTGGAAGATCGGATCCTGTCCTAAATGGAAAATATTATTTCGATATTATTTAATGATATCTAGTTATTCAGTGGTTAAGGTGCGATTGACCCGCTGGTCATTCCTTCCGCCCAGTACCCGGACCCGGCAACAGAGGAACAGGCCAGCTTCCTTGAAGCGGAACTGATGACTGCGGCGCTTATGCTTATGCTGCGCGGGGAGGACTTAACCAGGATACCTCAGCCGGTCTAGTACCGAGCGTTCTGAATCAAGTGCAGGCTGGCATGACTTTGCGAAATACACGGATGTCGCCGGCTACGTCTGCGGCACATACGTAGCCGGTTTTACGCTGTTGTCGATACAGGCCAGATCACAGGTGTTGGCGGATTAACCTGGGAGTATGTGGAGTGGAACTCCGACATCCTCACTACCTTTTAGCCGTGGCCGAAGAACTCCATTTCGCCCGTGCAAAGAAGAGAGCCAGCACAATTTTTATAAAAAAACCGTCCAGTCGGCTTTATGCATGAAAAAATTTTTGCCTGCCTCATTCAAAACAGAGGGGAAAACGTAGCGGTGGGTCGAATTGACCATGCAAAAGAGGTGTTGTCAGGAAGGTGTTTCACATTCTGGCAGGCAGCGTCTTCGCGTGTTATTCCGCCGATGTGCCCTGCCATGCGCCATCATCCAGCAACCGTTCAAACAGCCGGTTGCGTTCATCTTCGCTCAGCGGGCAGATCCCCAGAGTCACTGACAGTGACAGGCCACGGGCAGTAGACCAGCGCAACAGTGCCAGATCAGGGTCGGTAGCTTCACGGGCGGTCGCATTACGTGACGCCAGTACCGGGCTGCTGCTGGACTGTCGCGCCGCGGCCAGTTGCGTGCCATAAAACGCTTGGAAGTGCTCGACCTGATATTCGATCAGCGCCCTGAGTACCGCCTTCTTGTTGGGGAACTGATGCATCAGCCCTTGCTCATGCCGCTCTCTTTGGCGATGGTATCCAGCGTCAGGCGCCCCGGACCATCGCGGAAAATGATCGCCAGTGCCGCCTAAAGAATCGCCGTGCGGAAGCGCTCGGAGCGGCGAAGGATTGTCCATAGCTGTTTCGTTATTCTGTCTGTAAATCACCGGCCTGCCTGCTGACCAGAGCAGGCGCCGTCATCCGTGGAGGAGCATTTTGCGAAATCAGCGCAGGTACAACCAAGCCTGTAGCAGATGTTCCCTGTCGTCTTACGTATCTCAAACACATCGCAACAAATGCAAACTTCCTGCGTCAGCATCTGGCTGAACCGTCCCCAAAAACAGGGATTCGTACACCGGAAACCTGTGCAACCCATGGATCGACCAGCTGTAGGAGCATGCATGCTGCCCCCTCAATCCGTCGCCCGTTTGTGGCTACCCCTGATGTTATTTTTCTCTGTCACCCTGTCAGCACTGCTGAGCAGTCAGGCGCACGCCGCCGCCCCTGCTGACCCGCCTGCTGCCGATACCGCCACCTATACCCAGCTGGCGGATCTGCTGGATAACCCCAAAAGCCGCCAACAGCTGATCACTACCCTGCGGCAGATGGCGCAACCGGCACAGAGCAGTGCTGCCGCTGCGCCGTCTGATGATCTGTCACTGCCGCGTCAGCTGGCGGAGAGCAGCAAGGCCTTCATGGACGATATTGGCCAGCAGATCAGGGAGTCGGTGGATGCCGTCGCTGAGCTGGGTGATCTGGACGAGCGCCAGCAGCACATCAACTGGCAGGGGCTGACCACCGATGCCATGCATCTTGGCCTGACCATCGTCAGTACCCTGCTGATCTTCCTGGTGCTGCGGCTGCTGACCGCTCATCTGTTCCGCAAGATGGACCACTGGAGCCTGCAGCATGAACAGGGGCAAAGCCGCCACCTGCTGCGCCGGGTGCTGGCCATTGGCGGCTGCGGGCTGGTTGATGCCCTCAGCGTGCTGCTGACTTATGCCTGCAGCAATGCCCTGACGCTGGCGCTGATTGGTGACGCCGGAGTCATGGATACCCAAGCCTCCCTGTTCCTCAATGGCTTCGTCCTGATAGAACTGTTCAAGACCCTGCTGCGCCTGCTGTTTGCCGACCGCTATCCGGCCCTGCGCATCCTGCCCATGGGCTGCGAAAGTGCGCAGAAGTGGTACCGCTGGCTGGCGATGATCAGCAGCTTTATCGGATACACCCTGCTGGTGGCAGTGCCGCTGTTCAACTACTACCAGCAGCCAGGTCTGGGCAATGCGCTGGAACTGGTGGTGATGCTGATTGCCCTGATCAACGCCATCGGCATGATCATGCGTAACCGCAAGGAAGTGACCGATGCCATCATGGAACACAGCAACAGCGAGCAGATGAGCATCACCCGCGCGGCCCTGCAGATTCTTGGCCGGGTCTGGCACATTGTCGCCATCTGCTACTTTGTGGCGCTGTTCCTGATTACCCAGTTGCGCCCGGATGACGCCCTGCCGTTTATGGCCATCGCCACCCTGAGAACGGTGATCTATATCGCGGCAGGCTTACTGCTGTCGGCGCTGCTGGGCAAGCAGATCGGCACCCGTATCCGTATTTCCAGTGAGCTGCGCCGCACCCTGCCGCTGCTGGAAGATCGCATCAACAGCTATGTGCCGGCGGCACTGAAAGTCATTCGTTTGTTGCTGCTGGCGACCGTCGTCATGCTGGTGATGAATGCCTGGAGCCTGTTCGACACCCTGAGCTGGCTCAACTCTGAAGAAGGTATCCGTCTGGTCAGCACCATCGTCCATGTAGCCGTGATTCTGGTGATGGCTGCGCTGTTCTGGCTGGTAGCCGCCAGCCTGATCGAGCATCGCCTTAACCCGGAAACCGGCAGCGGCGAGCCGACGGCCCGCGCCAAGACTCTGCTTGGGTTGTTCCGCAATGCGCTGGCCATCGCCATCACCGCCATGACCGTGATGATCGTACTGTCGGAAATCGGCATTGATATCGGCCCGCTGATCGCCGGCGCCGGGGTGCTGGGTCTGGCCATCGGTTTTGGTGCTCAGAAGCTGGTACAGGACATCATTACCGGGGTCTTCATCCAGCTGGAAAACGCCATGAATACCGGTGATGTGGTTACCGTTGGCGGCGTCACCGGCACCGCCGAAAAACTGACAATCCGCTCGGTGGGCATCCGCGACCTAAACGGCACCTATCATCTGATCCCCTTCTCATCGGTGGACACGGTGTCCAACTACATGCGTGGCTTTGGTTATCACGTTGGCGAATACGGCGTGGCCTACCGGGAAAATACCGACGAAGTGCTGGAGCATCTGCAGGCGGCCTTTAACGAGCTGATCACCGATCCCGAGATCAGCCGTAAGATCGTCGCCCCGCTGGAAATCCATGGCGTCACCGCTCTGGCTGACAGCTCGGTGAATGTGCGGGTGCGTATCAAGACCCTGCCCGGCGAACAGTGGGGTATCGGTCGCCAGTACAACCGGCTGGTCAAGCTGCATCTGGATGCTGCCGGTATCGAGATCCCCTTCCCGCACATGACCATCTATTTCGGCGAAGACAAACAGGGCAAGGCACCGGCAGCCAATATCCGCATGCAGAACACCCTGCTGACGCGACGTGAGAAGGAAGTGAGTGTGAAAGCGGACGAGCACACCGCGCTGGAGGCGCACCCCGACCCGGTGGCGGAGATTAACAAGCCCAAGCCGGGGCAGGATGTCGCCGACTCCGACGTCTGAGAAGAGGTTCACGATCTCGCCGCAAAAGTAGTGAACAGGCAAGGCACCCGCGGCGAAAAGCAGTGGTAACAGGAGGGACGCATGTCTCTCTTGTTTTTAGCGACTCTTGTTTTTAGCAACTCTTGTTTTTAACGACAATGCTGCCATTGTTTTCCGAGCACTAACGGCTCCGCCCAGACAATAAGGACAGCACTCCATGGGACAACAATTCAAAGGCCTGGCTGAGCGCCATATCAGGTTTATCGAGGCGCAGAAGCTGTTCTTTGTCGCCACTGCCACCGCAGACAGCCGCGTCAACCTGTCCCCCAAAGGCATGGATTCCCTGCGCGTGCTGGGTGCCAACCGGGTCGCCTGGCTCAATGTCACCGGCAGCGGCAACGAAACGGCCGCCCACCTGCAAAGCCACCCGCGCATGACTCTGATGTTCTGTGCATTTGAAGGTTCGCCAATGATTCTGCGCCTGTACGGTCAGGCGCGCGCCATTCACCTGCAGGACCCACAGTGGCCGCTGCTTGAGCCGCTGTTTCCGGCACTGCCCGGCGCCCGGCAGATCTTCGATATGGAGATCGACATGGTGCAAAGCTCCTGCGGCATGTCCGTACCCTTCTTTGACTACGTGGGGGAGCGCGACCAGCTGAATCAGTGGGCGGAAAAGAAAGGCCCCGACGGTATCCGCAAGTACTGGCATGAGCGCAATCAGCAGAGTATCGATGGCATTGCCACCGGCATCGCTGACAAGAACGGCTGACGGCGGCCCGGGCAACCTGGCGCTTTTCTTGCGTGGAATAGGGTATTGATCAGCACTGTATCAGCCCCTCGGCGTCACAACGACACCTGATGGAAAGAGACAGCACTGTCACCCTTATCCTGCATCCTGAACCATCGAAGCTGTTGTTTACCGGAGAGAGATCATGCCTGTTCCGTTGCCCTACGCCCGCCCCGCAGCCCTGCTCGCTCTGCTGTTGTCTTCAACCCTGCTGGGCGGCTGCCTGTTGCAGCAGAACAAGCCGCAATGGGCCATGGCCAGTGCCAAGAATGAACAACAGCAAACCACGCTGGTGTTCCGCTACCTGAAAGGTTTGCCACCCGGCTTTGCGACGGCGGAGCAGCCGGTCAAAATCACTATCGACTGGAAATACCAGAGCGCAAACGGCATGCCCGATACGGCCACCAGCACCCGCATGAGTGAAATGGAAAAGCTGCTGGAACCCCTTGTGAACAGCTGGGGCTTCGCCACTCTGGCACTGGTTTCCACCGGGCAAGGTGACAAACAGTGGATCTACTATGCCAAATCAGAAGAAGGCTTCTTCAGCCGTATGAATCAGGCACTGGCCGGACTTCCAAGACTGCCGCTGGAGATACAGGCGGAGCAGGAGCCGGGCTGGGACAGCTACAAGGACTTTATCAGCGGCCTGCATAAATAAGGGGCGCGGTGCCAGGGAAGGCATCGCAGCACTCTGATCGTTATACCGACCCAAGGATTTCCCCATGTGGTATCAGTACACCCTGCGCCTGAAGGCCAGAGCACGCGGCTTTCATCTGGTGACCGACGAGATTGTGGTGCAGCTGCCTGCCCTGCGCAGCCTCAACATCGGCCTGTGCCATCTGTTTATCCAGCACACCAGCGCCAGTCTGGCACTGAACGAGAACGCCGACCCGACAGTGCGGCTGGACATGGAAGAGCACTTCAACCGCTACGTGCCAGAGCGTGCGCCCTATTACCAGCACGATTATGAGGGTGATGATGATATGCCGGCGCACATCAAGAATGTGCAGATCGGCTCCAGCCTGACCATCCCCATCAGTGCGGGGCGGCTCAATCTGGGCACCTGGCAGGGCATCTATCTGTGCGAACACCGCGATCAGGGTGGCAGCCGCCGCGTCATTGTGACGCTGAATGGCGAGTAAGGGGCTGTTGTGATGCTATTGCCTTTCCCAATTCGTCTCTTGTGCTCAACAGTTCAGTTATATAATTCAGCTGTATTTTATGACGATGCAGAGGGTACAGACTGACGATGAACGAGAGCAACATATACCAGTGCATCAGGCAGGTCCTGGCGGATGCCCCATGTAATCAGTACACCGCCGAACTGCATCTGCAGATGATCAAGTATGCTGACGAGCTGTAGCGCATCACTGCCAAGGAGTTTTGTGAGGGCGTAGAGCTGAGCCAGAGTTTTGACACCGATTCAGCAAAATGCGCAACCTGACTCAACGTCTGAAAGCCACCGGGCTCGATACCGCGCGCCTTTGAAGCGCACAGCACACCCCCGGTAACCGAGAAATACAGCGGGCCTCCGTCCAGCATGAAGACTTAACGACCCCAAAAAAAAGAAAGAACGCATGTTTTGGTTAGATGATGGGCGGCGGGTATATGTGGCGTATTTAGGGCCGCATTTAACTTTGTGACCAGAGAAGCATAACTTTGTGACCAGAGAAGCATAACTTTGTGACCAGAGAAGCATAACTTTGTGACCAGAGAAGCAGCCACCATGTGCACCACAAACTCGTTCCATTACATAACCGAATAACACTCTGACCCGACAAAAATCTGGATGAGTAAAGAAGCGGATGAGCTACAACTACAGTGCCACCCTTAACCCGGAGAAAGCCCTGATCTGGCGTATTGTGCACCGTGACAATATCCCCTGGCTGCTGGATAACGGTTTGCATTGTGGCAACAGCACCATGACTTGCCCCACATGGATTCCGATTGGCAACCCAGAGCTGATCAGCAAGCGTGCTACCCACCCTGTACCCTTCATGCCCGGTGGCTATCTGAATGACTATGTACCGTTTTACTTCACACCGTTTTCGCCCATGCTACTTAATATCACGTCAGGGCGTGGTGTGCCTCAACGCACAAGCGACCAGATTGTGCTGCTGGTATCGTCACTGCATCGTGTTCGCGAGCTGGGCCTGAACTATCTTTTCACCGACATGCATGCCTACTACCAGTGGGCATCGTTTTACCACGACCTGGCCGACTTGCAGCGTATTGACTGGCCTATTCTGCAAGCCCGCAACTTCAGCAGGGACGTCAATGACCCTGCCAAGTTTGAGCGGTATCAGGCCGAAGCACTAATATATCGCCACTGCCCGGTGGAAGCAGTGCTGGGTATGATTTGCTACGATGACAACACTCTGCAGCAGTTGAAGCAGTGGCTTGGGCAACGCCAGCTCAACCTTCCTGTTCATGCACGACCCGATTGGTATTTCTCATGATTCGCTACACACAAGGCAACCTGCTGGAAGCCCACGCCGAGGCACTGGTCAACACGGTCAACACGGTAGGCGTTATGGGCAAAGGAATTGCGCTGATGTTCAAGGAGCGCTTCCCCCAGAACATGGACGCTTATAGCAAGGCTTGCAAAGCCGGAGAAGTCGTCACCGGCAAGATGTTTGTTACCGAAACCGGCGAACTGATGGGGCCACGCTGGATTATCAACTTCCCGACCAAGCAGCATTGGCGTGGCAAGTCACAACTAGCCTGGATTGAAGCCGGGCTGACTGACCTGCGCCACTTTATTGTCACCCATCAGGTGCGCTCCATTGCCATCCCCCCCCTCGGCGCAGGCAACGGTGGCCTGAACTGGCATGACGTCAAGCCACAGATCGAGCAGGCGCTGGGTGATCTGGATGATGTCGAGGTCATCCTCTTCGAGCCAACCCACCGCTATCAGAACGTGGCGAAAACCACTGGCGTAAAAAAGCTGACTCCCGCCCGCGCCATGGTAGCTGAGCTGGTGCGGCGCTATTGGATTCTGGGGATGGAATGCAGCCTGCTGGAGATTCAGAAGCTGGCGTGGTTCCTTGAGCGCGCCTTGACCCGGCATGGCCAGCAAAGCGTGCTAAAGCTGCAGTTTGAGGCCAACTATTACGGCCCGTATGCCCACAATCTGACCCACCTGCTCAACGCGCTGGATGGCAGCTATCTGCAAGCCGACAAACGTATCCCCGACTGCAATCCACTGGATGTGATCTGGTTCAATAATGCTGAGCAAGCCAGGGTCAGCGCTTATTTGCACAGCGATGCCAGGGACTATCTGCCTGTCCTTGAAGAGCTCAGCCTGTTGATTGATGGCTTTGAGTCTCCGTTTGGAATGGAGCTGCTCTCCACAGTGGACTGGCTGCTTAGCCAGCAAGGCTGTCAGCCTGATGTGCCGTCCATCAGAATCGGGATGGCACAATGGCCCGCAGGGGAACCATGGGCAAGTAGAAAACTCGCGCTTTTTACTGATGCGCATATTGGTTATGCACTGCAACGCCTGCAGCACTTTGCCTGACGCTGACTGACACCTCTGCACCCGCGCACATTACGTATTCCAGGCAATAACCATAAGCACCGCAGGCCAGCCTGAACGAGCGACACAAAACCGCCTAGTTACATTTTTCCAGGCCGCGCCGGACTACTGCTACCTTGGCAACTGGCAGGATCGGACAACAATAAAAAAATCGGTGCAGATATTCTTCGTGAATGGCTGCATGACCGTGGTGTCAAGCGCGTTGAGCTGAGCCAGACGGTCTGGCTGGCGAAATGGATACGTGAGCAGGTGCCCAATAGCCGGGCACTGATTACTGATCCAGCCCCTTAATGTTTTAACCTGCCGCATACTTGATGACGTCAGGGTCCTGGAAAAAAGCACACACCCGCTCCGGCGACTTTCTCAGCTTGCTCATGTGGTCGTTGGCGGCACACGTAATTTGTGCTTTGGTGCGTACCGGTACGCGCTTACTCACGCCTGCTTCAGGTCGGCGTTAAGCCACTCCTCCAGGTTCAGCTCCGCTCGTCTGTACCTGGGCAGATAGAACACTTGCCTCGCGCCCGGCCAGCCACACCTTCACCGGCTTGCTGTGATGCACACGCACATTGTCAAGGATCAGGAATACCTTACGCCTGGTGTCCTTGATCAAGGCCTCCAGTAACTCCATCAGCCGATCCGCATTAAACGCCTCGTCGATGATTATCTAGCGTGTCTTGCCCTGATTAGTCACGGTCGCCATCATCGACAGCTTCTGACGTGAACCGCCCACCGGCGTCTTTCCCGCCGGTGCATAGCTGCGGCCACGCACCTCGGTGTTGACCAGCGCTGTTTCGCCGCCCCAGTGGACTCCCCCTTCGGATTTGGCTTGAGCCTCAACGCCGTGTAGTGTTCCAGCCACTGACGGACGATGTTCATAGGCTTTCCTGATCTGCTTTTGCGGCGTGAAGCCCCAGCGCCTGAGTAACTTGCCAGCGGCCCGTACACCCAGCTCAATGCCATATTCACGCCGAATCAAATCGCTGACGGCAGCACGACCCCATAGGTAAAAATCCATTTCCAGCTGCTCAGGTCGCTTATCACACATTGTGGTCTGAAGAGCTTGCTCCTGCTCGCCGCTCAAAGGTCGCCCTTCACCTATTTTGTATCCGCATGATTCCACCTTTCCCGAACAGGTCAATGGTGTTGCGCACCGTCGAGTAGCTCAGGCCCGAAATGCCGACGATCTGCATAACCTGATGGTCTCGCTTATACAGGCGAACCACTTACTTGCGACGTTCATGCAGTTGTTCCAGCATTTGTTTACGAGCATCTTCTTTATCCATGCTCTACAGACAATCATGGTCCGGAAATATTCAAATTTCAGAGGACCGAATCAATTACAGCAATACGAAACCACGGGCAGCCAAACCGGCTGCCCGCCTCGAACGTGCGTCCGCGTGGCCTCACTCACTCAGGTCATAGTCAAAATACTTGGCCTGCAGTTGTTTGGTGATGCCTTTCTCTTTCAGTGACTGGATGGCGGTGTTGAACATCGCTTTCAGCTCCGCTTCGTTCTTGCGCATGGCCACCGCGACACCGCGCCCCAGTACCGGGTAGTCACGGCCGTCATAGACCGGGCCAACAAAGCCGAACTTTTCGCCACCGGGCTTTTTCAGGAAGCCTTCGTCAATCTGCACCTTGTTGCCGAAGGTCAGATCCGCACGGCCCGACTGCAGATCAAGGAAGGGCTCATCGGCTTTGACGTAGCCGCTGATATGGGCAACATCGCCAAACTGCTCACGCACAAAGTTTTCCTGCGGCGTGCCGGTCTGCACCACGATGTTCTTGCCTTTCAGACCATCCTTGCTGATCTCGATATTGCTGCCACTGGCGGCGACAAACTGGTTCTTCATGCGGTAGTAAACGTCGCTGAAGTCCACCGCCTTAAGGCGATCATCAGTAATGTTCATGGAGGCCATCACCGCATCAAACTTGCGGGCGTTGAGGCCGGGGATCAGCGCATCCCAGCCGGGGTTGCTGATCACGCATTTGACCTTCATTTCTTCACACAGGGCGCGGGCATAGTCCATTTCAAAACCGACCAGCGAGCCATCGGGCGCCACCGACTCGAAGGGCGGATAGGTAGCATCGGTAGCGATGCGGATTTCCTTCCATTCCTTGGCCTGGCTGGCTGACATAGCCATGGCGGCAGTCAGCGCCAGCAGCCCGGTGGCCAGTTTTTTCGATGCCTTGTTCAGTGTCGCTACGGTAGATACAGCGGTATGGCTCAACCCTTGCTGCATGGTGAATTCTCCTCTCATTACCTCAGGTAGAGGGCACCCGGTGCCCCCGGTAGTTCAGTCGACTCACAACAATTTTTTCGATAGCCAGAAAAGCCGTCACTCTGCGGTGTCAGTCTTTCCCGCTATCCGGATACAGCCTGCTAGATACGGCACAGCGCCCGTGCCCCGGCGCGCAGGGTATCGTCATCCTTGGCAAACGACAGGCGGATCACACCCTGATCGGTGCCATCGGAGTAGAACGCGGACATGGGAATGGTGGACACCCCCACTTCACGAATCAGCCGCTGCACGAACTGGGAATCGGGCTCATCACTGATGGCACGGTAGTCCGCCAGCATGAAGAAACTCCCTGCGGAGGGCAGCAGCTGCAGCCGTGAACCGGCCAGCTCATCTCGCAGCAGGTCGCGCTTGGCCTGATAGAAACCGGCCAGTGACAGGTAACGCTCGGCATCTGCCAGATACTGAGTGAAGGCCACCTGCATCGGCGTATCGGCGGAATACATCATGAACTGGTGAATCTTGCGCAGCTCTTCGGTCAGCTCAGAGGGTGCCAGACAGAAGCCCACCCGCCAGCCGGTCACATGGAAGGTCTTGCCGAAGGAGCCGACCACCACCGCCCGCTCCGACAGCTCAGGATAACGGGCCATGCTGCGATGGGGCTGACCATCAAAAACAATGTGCTCATAGACCTCATCCGACAGCACGACGATATCGGTCCCGCGGGTAACCGCCACCAGCTCAGCAATGTCCTCATCGGCGAACACCGTGGCGGTCGGGTTGTGCGGCGTGTTGACGATGATCATGCGGGTGCGCGGGCTGATATGGGCACGCACTTCCTGCCAGTCGACACGAAAATCCGGCGCCCGAAGCTTGATGCCGATGGGCCGGGCACCCTGCAGACGGACGATGGGAGCGTAGCTGTCGAAGGCCGGCTCGAAGAAGATCACCTCATCACCGGCATGCACCAGTGCACTGATGGCACTGTACAGACCTTCGCTGGCACTGCCGACCACGGTGATGTTGCAGCCGGCATCGTAGCGGCAGCCGTACAGCTGCTCGACCTTGAGTGCCAGCGCCTCGCGCAGCGGCAGATAGCCCGGCATCGCCGAATACTGATTATGACCGGCTTCCATCGCCTGACTGACCAGCGCCCGCAGTGCCGGGTCACAAGGGAAGCTGGGCGCCCCCTGCGACAGGTTGATGGCCTGATACTGCTCGGCCAGCTGACCGATGACGGAGAAGATGGTGGCGCCTACATCCGGCAACTTGGAGGTAGATGTGATTCCTGAACGCAACATGGCATCCCCTGTTCAATCTGCTGCTACACCGCTCTGCACTCTCGCAGCAGGGTGTCGTATTGGATGCGTTTGAGTGTCGGCCCAGGCTGGCCTCCTCACAATCGAAATGATGTAATAGCAGCCATGCACTGAACGCATGGCTGGAGTGCCTCGTCATCCCGTTCATTCCGTCCCTGAGTTGTCCGCCGGAAGCTGCCATGAGCAAACGTCTGCCCCCGCTGAAAACCCTGCATACCTTTCTGGTCACGGCTGAGCACCTCAACTTCACCCGTGCCGCCGAGCAGCTGCACCTGACGCAGGGGGCAGTCAGCCGACAGATCAGCAATCTGGAAGACTATCTGGGCTACACCCTGTTCAGCCGTCAGGCCCGCGGGCTGGCCATGACCCGTGAGGGCGAGGCCATCCTGCCGGGCCTGCAGCAGGCCTTCGAGCTGATCAGCACCACCCTGCAACCCCGGGCCAGTGCCAGTGATGCGCTGCTCAACATCAAGCTGCCGACCTGCGCCATGCGCTGGTTCATGCCGCGGCTGCAGCGCTTTCAGGAACAATACCCCGAGCAGCAGTTTGCCGTGGCCACCACCATTGACCACGGTGTGCAGTTTGATCAGGAGAATTTCGCCGCAGCCGTGCTCTATTGCCGTCAGCCGCCCAAGGGCGTGGAGGCAGTGCAGCTGTTTCGCGAACACATGACGCCGGTGTGCATTCCGTCACTGATTCGCCCGGCCCAGCCGCTGCTGCAGACCAGTGACCTGCTGCACTATCCGCTGCTGCACCCCTCGCGGGATCAGCATGACTGGCGCCAATGGCTGCTGCAGTTCAACGGCCCGGCCCTCAGCCCGGCGCGCAGCTATCAGTTCGACACCCTCGATCTGGCCATCAACGCCGCCCTGCAGGGCATGGGAGTCACCATGGGGGACCGCACCCTGGTGGAAGAAGAGCTGCAGCGCGGCACACTGATCACGCCGTTCCCTGACAGCTGGATGGAAACGGGCTTCAGCTACTATCTGGTGTATCCGGCACGCCATCGCAGTCAGCTGCAGCCGCTGGCCAGATGGCTGACCGACCGCTGATCCCTCACGACGTATTTACCTCCTCAGCCCGCCATCCGCTGTAAATAGGTTCGCGGCGACAGCCCCATCACCCGGCTGAACATGCAGGTGAAACTGGTTGAGCTGCTGTAGCCCACCTCCAGCGCGGTCTGGGTGACCGAATAGCCCTGCGCCAGCAACTCCAGCGCCCGGATCAGACGCAGCCGTTCCCGCAGCTGACCGGGGCTGAGCCCGGTCTCACTACTGAACAGTCGCGCCAGCGTACGCTCACTGCAATGGGCGACGGCGGCCAGCTCCGCCATTTCCAGCCTGCCGTGCAGATGCTGCCAGATGTAATCGATGGCCAGCCGCAGGCGGCTGTCCTGAGCCTGCGGCACGTGCAGGAAGGCCCAGTCGTCTGCTGTGCTGATCGTTTCGACCAGCAACGGAATGATCAGCGGCAGTAAGCCACCAGACGCAGGCACGGCGCTCTGTGTCTGCACGGTCAGGCAATCCACCGCCGCCAGCGCCAGCTCACGCATCAGCGGCGATACCGACAGCACCCGGCAGGTCTGCGGCAGCCCGGCAAAACGCTGCATATCCAGCAGCACCTTGATCAGTACCGAATTCTTGCTGTAGCGCGCCTCGTGCAGCAGATGCGGCGGCACCCACACCGCCTGCCCCGGTGGCGCTACCCACCAGCCCTCAGCACTGATGATGGTCAGCGCGCCCTTGAGCACAAAGGCCAGCTGACCCTGAGCATGATCATGCTCGGCCACCACCTTGCCAGCCTCATGCTCGATGCGCATGGCCTCGATGCCTGATGGTGGGGTGGAAGTGACGTCCGGAGAACGAGACGGTGACGAAAACATGGCAGATTCCCGAAGCTTTTTGACTGACCTGCGAAGGACCGCCAACAGGGTGCTGCTTAAACTGGCTCAGGTCAAAAACAAGTGCACCGGTGCTGTCGGTGTGAACCTGCTTTTGGCTGTACCCGAACACCTGCAACAAGGACTCAGTAATGACCGACACCCTTCGCGTAACGCTTATTTCCGGCAGCCTGCGTCAGGCTTCTTACTCCCAGGTGATCCTCAACAGCATCGCCACCCTGCTACCCGCAGACAGCAGGATCAGCAGCCTCGACATCGGTGCCTATCCGCACTATGACCAGGATCTGGAAGACGCCGGTTTACCCGATGTGGTGCGCGCTGGCCGCCAGCAGATCGCCGACAGCGACGCGGTGATTGTGGTGACCCCTGAGTTCAATCACGGCATCCCCGGTGTGCTGAAAAACACCCTGGACTGGCTGTCACGTCCGGCCTTCAAGAGCACCTTTGCCGCTAAGCCAGTGTTTTTTGTGACCCATGCTCCCGGCCCGCTGGGCGGAGTTCGCGCCCAGCATCAGCTGCGTGAAACCTTCGCTTCGATGCTCTGCCTGCTGCCGCCCGTGAAGGAAGTCGCCATCTCTGCGGTGGCAGACAAACTGACGGATGGCCAGCTGACCGACAGCCGCACGCTGGAGTCGCTGCAGCGCTCACTGCAGGATTTCCTGCGCGGCGCCCGCCTGCAGCCTCACTACGAATAGTCACCGGCCAAGGCAGGCCAGTGCGCCAGTAGTGCGTTCTGAGCCTGACGTACCTGTACCGGTTTCACGGGAGAAAATGATGGACGTATTCTATGCGGCGCTGGCCGGACTGGCGGCGGGGTTGTTCTTTTCCTGGCTGAAATTGCCGCTGCCTGCACCACCAACACTAAGCGGTATCGTCGGCGCAGTGGGCGTCTTTGGTGGCAGTGTGATCTATCGCTGGCTATTCAGCTGAAAGCCAGCGATACCTGAGCAGTACGTATGTACTCTCACACCACCTGCTGATACTCAGAACCCATGACGCTCAGAACCAGAGTTGCTCAGAACCAGAGCTGCTCAGCGTAACCATAAGGGTGGCTGTTGCGGCGCCAGCCCGCTGACCAGCGCCTCACAGCAGTCACTCAGGCTGCCAAAGCGCACCGCCCTCCCACTCAGCCCCGGCGCATAGTGGGCGTATTTACCGGAGTTGGTCATCAGGGTACGAGCCTCCGGCGGGAATACCGGCTCGGAAATGGAGCACCAGCAAATATCCGGGTGTACCTTCAGCCCGGCCTGCTGCAGGGCGGCCAGCGTACCATCCTGTTCGGCCGCCGCCAGCGTCGCCCGCCCTACCGTCACAATACCGCTGACGCCTTCGGCACACTGATGTCCGGCCATCCGCTGCGCCAGTGCCCTGCACTCATTGTGAGAGAAATGCGGGCTGCCAAAGGCTACCAGCTCGACCTTGTGATCACCGCTGTTGAACTGCTGCCAGGCCCGCAGGAAATCAGCCCGGCTTAAATGCTGCTGATCAGCCTCACTGCTGACAAGGTCAGCTTCCGGCGTCACGCCCTGCACATGCAGCATCGGCGCGGCGGAGGTGGTGCCAAAGGCGCCACACAGTGCCTTCAGATCATCCTCATCGGGCGCCATCTGACTGACTCCGCAGATCACAGGAATGCGGTCCGGTGCCAGCTCCCCGGCCAGATACCCCAACAGCGGCCAGAAGGCATCATCCCAGTCACTCATCGCTTCGACCGTAATCACCCGGCGCGCAGCCCGCTGTGGCTGCAGATAAACACCGCTCAGCGGTGCCCGCCCGGTGACGGCGATACACAGATCAAGAAAGTCAGGGTGTTTGGCAGTACGCGCACCCAGCACGCTGTTGGCGTAGATCACCGCATTGGACTCAGCCCAGGCCACACGGTCACCGGCAGCTGGCTTGCTCTCCAGCAGATAGGGCGCACAGGTGAAACTGGCGCGGGCGCCCATATGCACATAGGCATCGGCCAGCTGACTGGCAGGCTGACCAAAGGCCGGATCAACGCCCTGCTGGCGCCAGTTGGCGTAATCAACAGAAATGGCATTCATGGTGGTGGGCACCCGCACTCTGGCTCCCAGCTGGTCAAAGTGCCGGGCAAAACGCAGCAGCGCCGGGCTGGCATAGATGCAGCCATCAATGTGCACCTGAGAGATATCGATCAACTGCTGCGCGCCATCGATGGCAGCCACACTGCACAGGATGCGCATGGCCAGCTGTGCGGCTTCGCCCTGCTCGCCATCAAGCATGGCCTGATCGGCGTCAGACAGCTGCAGCTGCCCGCCAGCCACCGGCTGCAGCGTAATATGCCGCCCGCCACTGACCACCTCGGCGGGCGACAGGGTCACCTGTGCCTGTGCCGAGACCCAGGCGAAAGCCTCGCTGTCGAGCTGCACCACCGGCAGGGTGGCAGCAAAAACATGGTGGGCCACCAGTGCACCGAGAGTCAGCACCCCTTCCTGCTCGCGAAAGATCAGGGCAGCCGGGGCATTACCGTTCTGGATCAGCTCAAGCAGCACGCCACTGCCAGTGCAGGAACCACGACTGGTCGGCAGCACCAGCACCTTCCCTGCCAGACTCTGGCCATGCAGCGGATGATGGGCATCAATCACCCGGCCACTGGCACCATCCACACCACCCCAGAAACTCAGCCCTTCATCACAGGCGAGGACAGGGCCTGCAGCGTGGCCAGCAAGGATACAACGAGACATGAAAGGCTCCTTGGAACGGGCTCACATCCTGCCA
Source organism: Pokkaliibacter plantistimulans (assembly GCF_003194385.1). GTDB lineage: Bacteria > Pseudomonadota > Gammaproteobacteria > Pseudomonadales > Balneatricaceae > Pokkaliibacter > Pokkaliibacter plantistimulans. The sequence goes on along the minus strand of NZ_LAPT01000073.1, from coordinate 1,956 downwards.
GCGCTCAGCCTCGCAGGATCAACGACCCGTTCTCAGTTCAGACAGGTGAAATCCAGACAAACGATTGCATGCAATATACGAAAATAACTACCAGCGACGTCAAGTGCGATTTTCGGAATATCCCCCAGACGTTGCCATCTTCATGGCACTGCAGATGTTCTCTGCAACGATGTCTTTGACAGCATGCTGCCCCATCGGTTTGCACCTTGATGACTTAACCCTGCATCGCCTGACTTCATGGCCGTGATTACGGGCCATTTGGCTTATCAGTCGTCTTCTTAAAACGTGCTCTTCGAACACCGTCTTAACAGGCCTGAGTCACTTCGCCATACCGGCCTCATTCGCTGGCCAGCATCGCTGATGCAAGCAGAAAAGGACTTCGACATAGATGTATACATTTTTTACCTTGAATACACCCAACCTGATGTTTACATTGTCACCACTGATTACAACAGACTCAGAATCGTCACTGAACAGACTGGGTCGCCAAACCGCAGAGCTTTGATGATGAAAGACGAACAGAAATCCCAGGTAGTCTCGGTCCGTTTGAGTGCTGACCAGCTGGAGTTCCTTAACCAGCTGAAAAGCGAAATGGAAGAGGACATGGAAACCGAAATCTCCATGGCCACGGTGGTTCGTCGCATTCTGTCGCGCTACATCTCCAAACACACCAACAGCGCCCATCTGGAACGTCACAAGCGTTTCGAGACCCTTGAGTCACGGGTGGCCGCGCTGGAGGCACAACTGGCGAGTCTGGCAGCCGACGGTAAGCAATAGCATTACGTCATCTACTTTCAGCCATTACTGATGGCCGGTTCCCCCTGCTGGTCTGGCAGCGGGAGCGGCAGAGGAATTCTCTTATGATCAAACGTTCTCCTCCCCGTCTGCTCAGCGTCAAACGCAGCTATGCCCTGACTCCCCACATGCAGCGCGTGGTGCTGACCGGTGAGCAGCTGCTGGACTTCCCCGTCGGTCAGGAAGGCGCCAACGTCAAGCTGCTGATTCCCCAGCCCGGTCAGCAAGCCCCCAATCTGGCGGCTTTCCGCACTCAGGCGGAAGACCGCCCTATCGTCCGGACCTACACCGTTCGCCAGTACCGCCCGGAAGACAATGAACTGGATATCGATTTTGCTATCCATACCGATGCTGAAGGTCGCGGTGGCCCCGCCTGTGAATGGGCCATCAATGCCCAGCCCGGCGACATGATCGGCGTCGCTGGCCCCGGCCCGCGCAAGCTCAACAGCCTGCAGGCCGACTGGTTCCTGTTTGCCGCTGACATGACCGCCCTGCCCGCCGCCAGCGCCATTCTGGAGTCACTGGCGGACGACGCCGTCGGTTATGCCTTCTTTGAGGTAACCAGCAGCGCTGATGCACAACAACTGCGCATCCCTGCCGGTATCAAAGTGAAGTGGCTGGTGCATGCACATCCGCAAAAGGAGAGCAGCCAGCTGCTGGAGCAGATGCAGGACTTACAGTGGCCCACCGGAACACCGAGCATTTTCGTGGCCGGTGAAGGTAATGCGGTACGCAAGATTCGCCAGTATGTGCTGAAGGAGCGCGGTGTTGCCCGCGACCACGTCTATATCAGCCCCTACTGGAAAATCGGTCTGGTGGAAGATGAACATCAGGTGCAGAAACGCGCCGAGATGGAAGACTAACCCGCTGCACTGCCCTCTGCCTGCGCCAGTGCGGTTATGGCAGAGGGTCCTGTATCAAGGTTTACACCTTAATGTACCGCCAGTGCGTCGGCGGACATGGGCTGCCAGCCACCGCCCAATGCGTTGAAAGTAGCAATAGCAGCACGAGCGGTTTCCGTCTGCGCCATGGCTCTGGCATCCGCAACCTGCAACAAGGACTCATCGGCATGCAACACATCAATCAGGCTGGCCACGCCACGCTGGTAAGCCACAAAGGCAGATGCTCTGGCACGGCTAAGTGTGATTTCTCATTAGGTTG
>NZ_LAPT01000072.1 GCF_003194385.1 Pokkaliibacter plantistimulans | reverse complement strand
TGATGGCAGGAGAGTGAACGCCTGAAACAACAACAGCGGCCAAGGCCGCTGTTGTTGTTTCAGACTTGTACGTTCACGCTCATCATTAAAGCCACGGTGCCAAAGGCCTAACAGGCTGTTGAAAAACGTTATCGAGGCAGCCGAGACAAGAAAATACCCCGAGGGCACAAGAAACAGGCGAAAAAGCGGAGTTTAGTGGACTAAATGAGCATTTGACTCGCTCCGCTCGCCCCTTCGGTGCCGTGCTAAAGCACGTTCAGCCTTTGGCTGTGAGCCTGTTTTTGACGCGGTATTCGGCAACGCAGATAGATCTCCAACAACCTGTTACAGCAGCATGGTTTTGGCCAGACGGTCGGCCACCCGATTAGTGGCCATCTGCTGCTCCCGTGCGGTGGCGAAGATTTTTGCCAGTGTCGTGGGGATGCGTTCGATGTGTGCTCTCACCCTGGTACTGCTGTAAAACTCCCCGTGCTGATAGAACACATCAATCAAACCGCCAGCGTTGAGCACATAATCCGGCGCATAGAGTATGCCGCGCTGGCGCAGCAGATCGCCATGCTCGGGGCGCAGTAGCTGATTGTTAGCAGCACCCGCAACCACCGCCGCATGTAACTCAGGCAGGGTATGGTCATTGATGCTGGCACCAAGGGCACAGGGGGTGAACACATCGACGGCGGTGCTGTGAATCTGCTCCGGTGTGCTGACATGAGCACTGAAGCGCTCTTGCGCCTGTCTGACCCGCTCGGCCAGAGGGTCGGCCACCCATAACTGCGCCCCTGCTTCATGCAGCAGGGCACACAGGCGCATACCCACATGACCCAGACCTTGCACCGCAATCTGCATCCCCTGCAAGGAGGTATCGCCAAAACGATCCTGCACAGCGGACTGTAACCCCAGAAAAACTCCATAGGCCGTGTTCGGTGACGGATCTCCGGTGCCGCGCTGCGGATCTGCCAGACCGGTCACGTGCTGCGTCTGTCGCGAGATGATACGCATGTCAGCGGCGCCCGTGCCGGCGTCTTCGGCCACGATATAGTGCCCGCCCAGATGCTCCACCGCCCGGCCAAAGGCTTCCAGCAAGGCGGGCGTCTTGTCGGTGCTGGGATGGCCGATGATCACCGATTTGCCTCCACCGAGGGGGAGTCCGGCCAGCGCCGCCTTATAGCTCATGCTTTCCGACAGACGCAGCACATCGGTCAGGGCATCGTCATCGGTGCTGTAGGCATGCATACGGCAGCCTCCCAGCGCCGGGCCAAGGCGTGAACTGTGAATAGCAATAATGGCTTTCAGCCCGGTAGCAGCGTCCTGAATAAAGCTGACGTGTTCATGCCGGGCAAAACTGGGGTGGGAAAAGATCGTCATGGTCTCTGCTCCCTCGGTGTTGTTCTCAATCACCTGACTTCAGTCACAGGTTCTGACAGGCTTGCTGATGCTACTGATCTGGCTATAAAGTCCCTGCGGCTGCTGAGCGCCAAGTTCAATACTCTGACCGCTGGCGGCGTTATCGGGCGGCAGCTTGTCCTGAACGTTGGTGTTCAGCAGGGGCAGGGGGCTTCTCTTCGCAACAAGGCAAAGCATGGCAGGGAGTACATAAATGAAAGCGCGAATGGCAAGGTGCGGGAGCGGGGAAGAGGTCGTCAGGGTATGAGTCTATGGAAGCTGATACGCCTGACAGTGCTTGTGGGGGCGCTGTTTCTGGCGCTGCAATCGACCGTCTGGAAGTCATGGCAGTTAAGCCACTGGCAACGTCCTGTCTGGGTCAATGTGCATCTGCTTAACGGTGATGGCGAGGCCAGCACCCAGCACTATATGGAGAGTCTGACCAACGCCGACTTTGCCGATATTGAAACCTTTCTCAATGAACAGGCGGCTGACTACGGCCTGCCTCTGGATCAGCCCATTCATCTGGCACTGGATAGCCAGGTGCAGGTGTTACCTCCGCCACAGCCGGAACCTGGTGCCAGTGCGCTGGCAATTATGTGGTGGAGCCTTGAGCTGCGCTGGTGGCACTGGTGGCGGGTGGATAACCGTGAGCACAGTGATGTGGATCTGTTTCTGGTGCTCTATGGGCCAGAAAATCTGCAGCGTCCACAGCATGCTTTTGGCATCGAGAAGTTATGGATGGGCGTAGTGTACGGTTATGCCAGCAAGAAACTGGGGGAGGTCAACAATGTCATTCTGGCCCATGAGTTACTGCATAACTTTGGCGCCACTGACAAATATGACCCACAGACGCTGTACCCGGTGTATCCGAGTGGTTTTGCCCATCCTGAGCAGCAACCGCTGTTGCCGCAGCGGCAGGCTGAGCTGATGGCCGGGCGTATTCCGCTAACGCCGCAGCAGGCAGAAATACCCGATGATCTGTCGCAGGTCGTGATTGGTAAAACCACCGCAGAGGAGATTGGCTGGCTGGTACCCTGAGCGCAAAATCACCACGTTCAGAGCGCGCGAGCCTGATCTGAGAATAGGGCTCAGGCTGGCAGGGTCAGCGCCTGCCAGCCTTCTGCCCCCAGCCACAGGCGTTCCAGTTCTGCTGCGATGACCGGGCGGCCCAGCAGAAAACCCTGCAACTCATCCACATGAAACGCCTGCAGAACTTTGAACTGCTCCACGGTTTCCACCCCCTCCACATTGAGTATCAGCCCCAGACTGCGAACCAGACTGACCACCGCCGAGACAATGGCGCGCTGGCGCGGGTCGCTGACGATACCGGCAATAAAGGCGCGGTCCAGTTTGACCTTGGTGACAGGCAAATCCTGCAAATAACCCAGCGACGAATACCCCGTACCAAAGTCATCAAGCGCGATGCTGATACCCAGTTCACGTAATTGCTTCAGCACCGTGACAGCCGTCTGGTGGTTGGTCAGGGCAGCCGTTTCTGTAAGCTCCAGACCCAGATAGGCCGGCGCGATGGCGAATTCGTCAATCAGACCCTGGATACGTGACAGCAGGTCCAGCTGAGAGAACTGCTGCGCGGACAGGTTGATACTGAGGGGCAGGGGACGGTCGCGATCCTGCCACCGGCGCAACTGCTGGCAGGCATGGCGCAGTACCCAGTCATCCAGCTCCGAAGACAGACCGCAGTTCTCCGCCAGCGGGATGAACTGTGCCGGGGAGATCAGCCCGCGGTCAGGGTGTTGCCAGCGCAGCAGCACCTCAGCCCCGAGCAGGCGGCCGTTGGCACAGTCGATCAGGGGCTGGAACACCAGAAAGAACTGCTCCTCGGAACGCAGCGCATCGTACAGGTCTCGTTCTAGCCGGCGGGTCTCCTGCAGGCGGGCATCCAGATCGAGGGAGTAGAAACTGTAGCAGTTCCGTCCGTTGTCTTTGGACTGATAGAGCGCCAGATCGGCCTGACGCAGCAGGCGCTGTAGCGCCTGATCCGCCGTCTGTAGCGGATCTGTGGGCTGGTAATGGACCACCCCGATACTGGCGCCGATGCGAAAGTGCTGATTGCTGAGCTGCACGGGCTGGGCGATGACATCCAGCAGCTGCTGGCAGAAGGTCTCTATGGTCTGGTCGTTTTGACGAACCAGCAACGCAAACTCATCGCCGCCGATACGGGCCACGTCGAAATACTGAGCAGGCAGTGAGCGAATGCGATCGGCGACGATCTGCAGCAGCTGATCGCCCAGACCATGGCCCTGGGTATCGTTGATGTCCTTGAAGTTATCCAGATCCAGCATCAGCAGATAAAAGCCGGAACACAGTCCCTTACTGACTTCGTCGAGGCAGCGGTTGATCTGCTGTGTCAGAGCAATACGATTGGGCAGCTGGGTCAGGGAGTCATGATGGGCCAGATGGTTAATACGCTGCTGGGCCTGTTTGCTCTGGGTAATATCGATGATGGAGCCTTCGATATACAGTGCCTTGTCACTGGCATCACGTACCAGTCGCAGATTCTGCAGTATCCACATGGTGCTGCCATCGCGACGGTATACCTCCATCTCATTACGTATCACGTCCTTATTGCTCAGCATCTGCCGTAGCAACTGCTTGCGCTGCTGGGGTTTGACGTACAGTTGATGGCTCAGGTCGGTGTAGTAACGAATGCAGGCCGCTGGCGAGTTAAAGCCGAACATGGTGGCCAGTGCAGGGTTGACGCTGAGGAAGTAACCCTTGATGGAGCTGCGAAACAAGCCTGCCACGGCGTTTTCATACAGGCCACGATATTGTTCTTCGGCGTAGCGCAGAGCTTGCTCGGCCCGCTTCTGCTGGGTGATGTCGGCTACCGTGCCAATAATGAATACCGTTTTGCCGTTAATACCACGCACGGCACGGGCATTTTGTCTTAGCCAGATAATTTTGCCGGTCGCGGTACGCATCTGACATTCAAAGGCTTCGGCGATGCCATGTTTATCGAGCAGAGATACAAACTGGTGACGATGCTCTGGATTAACGTAGAGGTCGCTGCTGACATCCTGAATCGCCCGCTGCATCCCCTCCAGATTGTCGTAGCCAAACAGCTGCAACAGTGCCTGATTGGCGAACAGGATTTTGCCGGAACGATGGGTCTGATAGATGCCATCCACCGAGTATTCCAGGATTTGCTGATACAGCTCCTGCTCATCCACCGGCATACCCAGGCAGTACAGGGTCTGGCCATCGGTACGCGGCATGATCAGCCAGCGCAGCAGCAGGTTCTGGTAATGCACCTCCGTACTGAAGATGGCCAGCGGGATATCTTTCCAGTGCTGCTGAATTACGTCAGGCAACAGCTGCTGATAATCGCAGTGCATGGTTTCGGCCAGTTGCAGCAGTGCCTGATTGGGCTGGCTCTGCTCATGTTTCAGGTCAAGACTGATACAGGGCAGCTGGCCGGGGCGAGGCTGATTCAGCGTGATCAGCAGCAGGATGGCGCCATCACCCATATACAGGCGATCCACCGTGGCCAGCAGTTGGCTGTCGCTGTCGGCAAGAGGAACGGTTTGCAGCACGGGGGTGCTGGCGGGTTGTTCAATTACCTGGGCAAGTTGCCGATACAGCGCAGTGGACTCGAATTGTGCCGGTGTGAGGCCGGTCATACGACTGATGGCCTCGTCCCAATACAACACACGTCTGGTTGAGTCAGTAACTATCAGCACGATGTTTGCTCTACTTGTCCTGAATACATATTGCAGTCTGGGCCGGATAACGGTTCACGATCTGATGAGCAGCTCTCTTTGTGTTGTCCAGTCTGCTTTGCTGCGCTCGCGATATCACAGGGCTGAACTAGACTAGTACAGCGTTGAGTATGCAGCAGCACAGGCGAAGCAAAGCGATAGAGAACAGGGTCTTGCAGCTCTGGCACGTGAACAGGTTGTCAGCCGGGCTGGGTGCTGAACATAAGCCACTTCCATTCACTTGTAGTGATTAAGCTATGTATAAAACCGGGGTTTGTCTAATTTTGCTGGTGTCCCTGGCGGCCAGAGCGGATGACGTTGTCACCATCGAAGAGCTGCAGGAGATGCCTTCGCTGGCCAGTAACGCCGGCACTCCTGCTGCGGCTTACGCCGATACCAACCACAATGCGCTATGGGATGGCGTGGAGCGGCGTATTCGGCTGGAGTGGTACGGCCCGGAGCGCACGCGACTGCGTGAGTTCATGATTGATGTGGCCAAGCTGTATCAGGCGGTGGCGGTGGCGAAGAAGCCGGATAACGAGCGGCTCGGGTATCTGGAACAGATCAATCAGCTCAGTATGTGCATGCTGAAAGACCCCAGTGTGACTCGTGACTGGCTGCTGGATAAAGTGGCCACGGTGCGGGGCTGGGTCATGACCGAGTCGGCGTTTCTTGAAGAGTATGTGCGGATCAAGAACAGTCGCGGGCCGGTCGGGGTACGGCAGGGGGATTGCGACAGCATGATCCAGTATTTCTACAGCAGCTTTAACCCCTATCCCAAGCCGCCGGTGGTCAAGCTTGATCCTGCCAATGGGTCAGGTAAGACGGAGGAACAAAAACGGCTGGAACGCGAACATCGCTACTCTTCGCCGGATGATCTTTCCAGTTTCTGAGCAGACGGTGCGCGGGATGCGGCGCAGAGTGTGAACAGATCTTAAAAAGGATCGTCCTGAGGTAACGTAGCCAGCAGGATATCCCGTGCCGTATTCACGCGCACGGCCAGCCAGTCTGATCCACCCTTGTCAGGATGCAGGCGACTGATCAGGCGCCGATGGGCGGCCACTATGTCGGCCCTGTCTGCATGGGCGGGTAAGCCAAGTACGGCCAGCGCTTCGTCTTTGCTCATCGGTTGATAGGCGGCCGGGGGAGGCGCTTCCTGCCAGGAGCCGAGCTGGCTTAGCGTCCACCACTGCTTGAGCAGGGCCAGACTGAACGGGTCCTGCTGGCAATACAGCCTGAGCTGCTGCAGCTCGGTGGGTGTCAGGCTGTTGAGGGTGCGTTGTTGTAGCGGACCGCGCAGCACCAGCCCATCGAGACCTTTGTCATCATGCTGCAGCCGAATGATACGCTGCTGCTTTTTGACATAGGTCCATAATCCCAGAGCCCGCATCAGCCAGGGCCAGGCTTTGCCAAGCCAGGGCAGCACGGCTCCAATCAGCGCAGAGAACCACGGCAGGCGCCCGATGATACCGGCGCCGATCAGTACCAGCCCCAGCAGACAGAGCAGCAGTATCTTGCGATCCATGCGACGCAGGGTGCCGAAGTGACTCCATAGCCACCATAGCAGCACGCCAGCCAGCAGCAGATAGAGAATGATCATGGTCGGGACGGCTCCTCAAGGTAAATGCAGACGCTGCTTCAGCATGTACTGACGATCTGCTCGCGTCGCTTGTCTTGTCGGACTGGCTCACAAGGTTCTGCACATGGCCACGGGAAAGTGATCTGTTTTTATATACAGTGCTTTGCCCTGCATATCAGGTAGAATGGCGTGGTTTGCAACGATAGTGCGGTTAATTTTTGTCATGGCTGATTTCAAAACTCATACCGCAGTAGCTGCTGCTGCGTGTGGGGCGTTGTCGACGGCGGCGTTGTCCGTCGGTGCGGCAACCGCAGAGGAAGCGTTGATTTTCTGGCTGGCGGGAACCCTCGGTGGGTTGCTGCCTGATATCGATTCTGACCATTCCCAGTCGATACAGCTGGTGTTCAGTATCATGGGAGCCATGTTTGCCTCCTCGCTGGTGGCTGATCAGGTGGGGGTGCTGCCGCTGTGGATGCTGTGGCTGCTGGGAATCCTCGCCTATCTGGCCGTACGCTACCCGGTACTCGCCATCTTCGCCCGCTTCACTGTTCATCGTGGCATGCTGCATTCGCTGCTGGCCAACACCCTGTTTGCCTTTATCACGGTTGCTCTGGCCCATCATTACTTCTTTCTGAGCCCCCGAACATCCTGGGGCGTCGGCACCTTCGTCTTTATCGGCGCGACCATTCACCTGCTGCTGGATGAGCTGTATAGCGTCGATTTGTCTGGTGCGCGGATAAAGAAATCCTTTGGTACGGCGCTGAAAATCACTGACTGGCAATATCCGGGGCTGACCATAGTGATGGCATTGCTGGTACTGGTCACCTTCTGGATCAGCCCCAGCCCGGCGGCCTGGCAGAGTGTGCTGCATCAGGTGGTGTGGCAGGGCCCCAGCCACTGGCCGAGCCTGACGGATCTGCATAGCCTGAAGGCCCCCGCGCAACCCGGATTATGGGAGCAGGCCAGTCAGCATCTGACTGAACTGCTGCGCTGGTGCCGCTCCTTGTGGTCCTGATCAGCGGCTCAGCGTAACTCCGCCAGAATGTGCTCGGCGCTGGTCAACTCAAAGCGGCCGGGCTCATCCACCCACGCTCTGGTGATCACGCCGTTTTCCAGCAGCAGGGCAAAGCGCTTGCAGCGTATACCCATCCCGCGTGCACTGGCGTCCTGCTGCAGTCCGAGTGCCAGGGTCAGTTCTGCCTGCCCATCAGACAGCATCTGGATGTTTCCCTCAGCGCCTAACTGCCTGCCCCAGGCGGCCATCACAAAGGCATCGTTGACAGCCATACAGGCCAGCGTGGTGATGCCTGCAGCCTGCAGGGCATCTTTGCTGGCCAGTAATCCGGGCAGATGCTGATTACTGCAGGTGGGTGTGAAGGCTCCGGGGACGCCGATCAGCAGCACTTTGCCCTGACCGAGCCATTGCAGGCTGTTGCCACTGCTGACGCCCTGCTCATCAAGGCGCCATAGGGTAGTGGAAGGAAGTGGGGTCGAGAGCATCATGCACTCCTCTGTGAGTCTGGCCGACTTATACGATTGATTGGGTGGCAAGCCGGAATGATTGTGATAGCTTCCTGTGCATTATAAAAGCGGCCATCCTCAATAAGGGGACATGGCCACCGTCATGTCCTTCCCTGCAATCTGGCTGCCACTCAGGTGGTGTGCTGTATCTGCTTGCTGATGATGAGCGATACACCACGAGTGTCGGCCTGAGGAATCATCATGTGGCAATTACAAGACCAAACAGCCAGCCAGTCTCTGCTCCATATCGGCTTACTGACCAGTGGCGGTGATGCGCCAGGTATGAATGCCGCCATCCGTGCCGTCACGCGCACCGCCATTCAGGCAGGCATCAGGGTAACCGGCATTCTGCACGGCTATATCGGCCTGCTGGAGCGTGAGTGGCAAACCCTCGACACGGCTTCGGTCGGCAACATCATCCAGCGTGGTGGAACTGTCCTGAAAACGGGGCGTAGCGAAGCGTTTCGCACCGCTGAAGGGCGAGCGCTGGCGGCCAGACATTGCCGTGAGCTGGGTCTGGATGCGCTGGTCATCATCGGCGGCGATGGCTCACTGACCGGTGCGCATTTGCTGGCCGAGGAGCACGGCATTCGTGTGATCGGCCTGCCGGGTACCATCGATAACGATATCTGGGGCAGCGATGACACGATAGGCTTCGATACCGCCGTCAATACCGCGCTGGAGGCTATCGACCGTATTCGTGATACCGCGGATGCGCTGGAGCGTCTGTTTCTGGTCGAAGTGATGGGGCGTACCAGTGGCTTTATCGCCGTGCAGGTGGCGCTGGCCGGAGGAGCCGAAGAGGTGATCACCGCAGAGCGGCCTTTTCAGGCACAGACACTGATCGACAAGCTCGATCTGGCGCGAGGACGCGGCAAGCGCAGCAGCATTGTTGTGGTTGCCGAAGGGCCAAGGCCCGGTTACAGCTACGATGTAGCCGCTCAGCTGGAGCAGGCCGGACACGCCGCCAAAGTCTGTGTGCTGGGACATATCCAGCGCGGTGGCAGACCCACAGGTCACGACCGGGTGCTGGCATCGATGCTCGGCGAGCAGGCCGTCCGCTCTCTGCTGGCCGGTGCCGACCGGGTGATGCTGGGCGTGGATCAGAACCGGGTGGTGGCGATCCCTCTGCAGCAGCTCGCCTGCCAGCGCAAAGTGCTGGACCCTCGCTATATCGATATGGTCGCCACCCTGGCAGGCTGACCGTCACCGATAGCAAAGCGCTGTGGGTGGCTCAATGCCCCGTGGCTGATGTGACACAGACCGAGACCGGATGTTAAGGAGTCATCAATGAATCGTACCTGGTGGGCTGCACTGGGACTGGCGGCCACGACGTTTTTGTGGGCGGCCAATGCTGTTGTCAGTCGTGGGCTGGTGGGGCATATGCCTCCCATCTCTCTGGCTTTCTGGCGCTGGACGCTGGCGGGCGCCATTCTCATTCCTCTGACCTGGCAGAGTATTCGCAGCCACTGGTCGCTGATCAGGCCGCAGTTGCCCTGGCTGGCATTACTGGCCGTGCTGAGCGTCGGTGCTTACAACTCCATCCTTTATATGGCCGTACAGAAAACCACGGCCATCAATACTGCCCTGATGAATACCCTGATCCCCATGACCACCATGCTGGCAGCCTGGCTGATGCTGGGAGCACGGCCGACGGCACGACAAACCGGTGGGATGCTGCTCGGTTTTGTCGGCATGATCGTCATCGTCTCCAAGGCGAACTGGCAGGTGCTGGCCAGTCTGGCGTTCAATCATGGCGACCTGCTGATGCTGGTGGCAGTCGGCTGCTGGGCACTCTATTCCGTGCTGCTGAAAAAGCGTCACCTCGGTATTCCTCCCGTTACGTTGCTGGCGGTTGTGGTGATGCTGGGCGTGCCGATGATACTGCCTTTCTATGTGTGGGAGTGGAGCCAGCAGGGAGGGTTTGCCGTTGATCTGACCAACCTCGCGGCGATTGGCTTTACCGGTGTCTTTGCTTCCATCGTGGCTTATCTGCTGTGGAACCACGGGGTTGGCATACTCGGTCCATCGGCAGCCAGTCTGTTTATCTTCCTGATGCCTGTCTTTGGCGCCTTGCTGGGCGTGACGTTACTGGGGGAGGCGTTGCTGCCCTATCACGGTATCGGTGGTGTACTGATTCTGGCTGGTCTGGTACTGGGGGTACGCAAGTAGCCGCCTGCCACAGGCATGGCGGCTTGCAGTGATGTGGGTTTTGTCTGGGGGGGAGTTAGCCGCGTAGCTTCTGAATCAGGCTGACGATCGCCAGAACGACTCCTCCAGCTATCACGCCTACCGCTGCGTTGAGCAGGGAAGGCGTAATCCAGCCTAGCACCGGGCCGACGCCTGCCAGCTGTTCGCTGTGTTCACTCAGGTGGTGCAGGGCTTCCCCCACCACCGGCACACCGTGCGTCAGGATACCGCCACCGACAATAAACATGGCTGCCGTACCGACCACCGATAGGCCTTTCATCAGATAGGGGCAGGCGCGCAGGATGCCGCGCCCGAGCCCTCGCAACAGTCCGGGCAAGGTGCCCTGACCCTCGCGGCGGCACAGATAAAGGCCGCCATCATCCAGTTTGACGATGGCGGCAACGATGCCATACACCCCCAGCGTGATCAGTACGGCAATCAGCGACAGGACAATCAGCTGATCCAGCAGGGCAGCATCGGCTACCGTTCCCAGCGTGATGGCAATGATCTCGGCAGAAAGAATGAAGTCGGTGCGGACGGCACCTTTGATCTTGGTTTGTTCAAACGCAACCATATCCGTAGTGCTGTCGTCTGCCGCCTGTTTGAGTTCTTCTTCCTGCTGGTGCTGCGCTGCGCTGTGGAACAGCGTGTGGAAGACTTTCTCGAACCCCTCAAAACAGAGAAAAGCACCGCCTACCATCAGTAATGGTGTGATAGTCCAGGGAATAAAGGCACTGATTGCCAGCGCAGCCGGAACGAGAATGACCTTGTTCAGCAGCGAACCCTTGGCCACCGCCCACACCACCGGCAGCTCGCGCTCGGCACGCACGCCGGTTACCTGCTGGGCGTTGAGAGCGAGGTCGTCACCCAGTACGCCAGTGGTTTTCTTGGCGGCCACCTTGGTCATGACGGAGACATCATCCAGCAAGGTGGCGATATCATCGATGAGTGCAATCAGGCTTGATCCTGCCATCGTTCAGTCCTTTATATCCCTGAGAAAATCAAAGGCCACAGTATAGCCGTTCATGAGCGGAGTTTAGTGTGACAGTGGCTGCAATCTGTCTGCCAGTCGAGGCTTTCAATCCGTATCGGCTGAGTAGAAACAGCAACGCCGCGAAAACGCGGCGTTGCATGACGGGCTTAACAGGCTGTTGAAAAACGTTATCGAGGCAGCCGAGACAAGGAAATACCCCGAGGGCACAAGAAACAGGCGAAAAAGCGGAGTTTAGTGAACTAAATGAGCACTTGACTCGCTTTGCTCGCCCCTTCGGGGCCGTGCTAAAGCACGTTCAGCCTTTGGCTGTGAGCCTGTTTTTGACGCGGTATTCGGCAACGCAGATAGATTTTCAACGACCTGTTAAAAC